>JADKFU010000001.1:0-600000 GCA_016717285.1 Chitinophagaceae bacterium | reverse complement strand
GCTGGCAAGCAGGATGACAAAAGCATTAATTACGAGCAAAAATAATCCGAGTGTAACGATGGTTACAGGCAGCGTAAGAATGATCATCAGCGGTTTGATAATTGCATCGAGCACAGCCAGCACTGCAGCTACTATCACAGCTCCGAGCATTCCGTCTACATCCACCCCTGGAAGCAAATAGGCCGTAATAAGAACTGCCAAACCACTGATTAATATTTTAACAAGGAAATTCATAGTGCCTAATCGTCAGAATCTTTAAAATACAATTTTGGGAATTCAAAAAACAGAAGCTGGCCTTCTTTAGCGCTCACCTCTTTCCAGTTATTGACGGAAAAACGTAGACTGCAGATGCCACAGGTTGGCATATTTTCGATAACTGTTACGGAGAAAAAATTAACAAGCCATGTAATTCCCGGATTGTGACCGAAGATTGCCACAGTACTTTTCTCATCAGGCAACAATGTTACAAATTCCATCAGTGCATCCAGGTCAGCAAGATATAAGTGCTTGCTCTGTTCTATAAGTTGCTTTTTATATTCCAGTTCCGCGGCAAATATTTTTGCAGTTGAAAGCGCTCTTGTTGCAGTGCTGGTTACTATCAGATCAGGTGTAACCTTTCTTTTCTTTAAAACCTTAGCCATAAACGGCGCATCCCGTTCGCCACGCTTATTTAATGTGCGATCATGGTCGTTAAGAAGCGTATCCTTCCAGCTTGATTTCGCATGTCGCACCAATATTAAATTCTTCATGATGACTTAAACTTATGCTACCAATTGAAGAAATTCAGAAAAACATAGCTGTAGACGGCTACATAGGTTATTACTGTAATAATAATTCCCCACATGAATAATGCATAAGCAGTTCTCAACAGGGAATTTTTTGCACTTAAAATTTTTCCCAGACAATAAAGTTCGCGAATCATGCTTCCATATAGAAATTCGCTGTCCTTCATCATCTCCTTAAAACCCCAGTTAAATTCTTCCGGCTTCATTTTCTGAAAGTTGCCAAAAAACATCAGGTTAGCGCTTTTCTTCTCAATATCTTCTACCGTTGTATTTCCAGAATAATGCTTTGGCTGCATGGAAAGAATCGTAAAAATAATTGAAAGCAAACAAAACAGTAACAGTATGCCTACAGGCACAAGCATCAAAAAGCTGATAGTTAATTCCGGTACAACTATTACGTTAACCAATGCAAAGACCAGCATAATACTATTGATCGCCAGTAAGAAATTAGCCTTATCATCCGCGGTTTTCCAGAGATTCATGTGATTATTTAACGTTAACCGGAAAACAGTTTCAATGCCTCTTTCAGGTCGATTTTCTTTGGCCGCTTTTTCTTCTTCTCTCTTGCTCGTTTTGGTTTTCTGCTTCGCTTCAGTGTCCTCCAACTCCTCCATCATCTTTTTTAACTCGAGGATATGATTGATTTTCCTTTTTTCAAATGATAGATAACAATAGGGCGTGTGGAATTGATGATGTGTAAGAAATTCTATCTCCAGCTTAATCCATTCCAGATCCGTGTATTTTTTATTCAACACCAGTTCCTGTTCCTGCCGGAGAAAATTTGCGCTCTCAAAATATTTTTTACTTGCTATTCCCGAAAGGTCCGCATCACACAAAACATACTCCAACAGGTTAGTCGGTTTTTGCGGGTACCTGGTGGCATCAATACAGCCTTTAATTTTTTCAATTTTTTCAGCAGCATATAAATTCTCCGTGAGAAATCGCACCGCTATTTCTTTGCTCTTCTCTTCATGACCTGCATATATTTCCGTGAAGCCGGTATCGTGAAACCAGGCCGCCAATAATATTATTTCAGCTTCTTCTTTTGGAATTTCAATCCCTTCTGCAATCTCAGTAGCGGCTTCCACTACTTCCGATGTATGAATGAAATTGTGATAGATATGATTAGCCGGCAACTTCTCGCGCAATAGATTGAAAACATATTCCGAAGCCTTTTGCACTATTGGTGTTGTCTTTTTCATATCGGTTTTCTGCAGTGCAAAAGTAACTTTTGTTCACAAAGGAACGGAAGGGTTTGAAGGGTTTATGTTGTTTATATTGTTGAGCGGGTTTAGATGGTACCGGCATTTACGCGCTAAAGTTGATTGGCATACCATCTAAACTCTCTAAACCCTTCTAACATTTCAAATCCTTCCTTGCCTCACTCTACGGTAATTTTGCTCACTTTCTTTTCATCTCCAATCGTAGCTTCAACAAAGTAAATTCCACGTGGCCATTCGCTGACATCCATCACAAGGCTATTATTACCTGCTGTGGTTTCCCATTGCCGGGTAAGTTCTTGTTGTCCCATCATATTAAAAACATTGATTAGCAATGTTCCACTCTGCTGAAGCTCCAATTCAATATTCACATAATCACTGGAAGGATTAGGAAACACTTCAATTTTCATATCAACATTTTCATCGGATAACTTTTGAGGCAGCGTGGTAAACTTTTTCTTTACTGAATAAACGGATGAAAGTGGATTAGGTGCTGCACAAACAGACCGCACCTGCCAGTCATATGTTGTGTTGGGAGTTAAGCCCGAGATGGTTACGGATTTATTGTTGCAGGGCTTGGTAATCCATGTTCCTGTGGAAGCAGGTTTATATTGCACTACATAAGAAAGCGCATTGGTTGCATTTAGCCATTTCAATTTTGCAGAAACAGTGGTGACATTTAATGACTTCATGCCGGAAGCTGAGGGTCGCGCGCAGGGAGTCCACTCAAAACGATGGGAGCGATAAATGCCATCATTAAATTCCGGATCCAATCGCATCTCCCAGACAATGTTACCTTCCGGAGTAACCTCGGTTACACTTGGAAACACAGTGCTGTACACCAAACCCCAGCAAATGAAAGTATTACCATTTGGCAATCGCTGAACGCTTCCCATAGCCGAGCTGCTGCCGGTAACATTACGTTCATACTTCCAGGTAAGTTTTGCTGTTTTATCCACTTCATTCAAAATATATTCCTTCGCTGCACTTTTTGCCGGGAAGTGGTAATTGCCATTGTCAAAAAGTGTCAGGTGCCCATTGGCAATCCTTCGCACATCATGCTGATAAGAAAATTGCTGCGCATCTCCGATAAAAGCAAACTGGTTGTGCAACCCTCCCAGGCGCCAGATAATATCACCGGTAGTGAAACTGATCTTTGTCACCTCATCCATATGCCGCGAGGAGAGCAGGAAACTTACTCCGTCCGCTTCAAGATGAATGGAATTTGCGTGCACATAATCAATTTCACTGGTTGACAATGGCGTATGCGTAGCATCTGTGATTTCAAAATGATCCCAGCTTCTCCACTGAAAGACTACATTTTTTTCCGCATCCAACTCCTGAATAATTGCGCCGACCACAATAGCATTCGGATTATAATTCGGATTATAAATTGTCATGTCAACAACTTGCGGGTCATACGCTAAAAGATAAGAATGTCCATTCGGCAGCACAATGAATTCATGCACATCAGTTACATATCCGTTGCCAGAATAAAATTTGTCAATTACCTTATAATTTGAATCCAGCATTTCGAACCGGTTGAAATTGTCGTTGAACAACGTCAGGTATCCATTCTGGTTAATGGTGAATCCTGTTCCTTTGGTTTGATCAAATTTTCCATACACTGAGTCCGCATTATTGCCCATGATGCAATAGTGCGCTGTTGCCTGATAACTGAAATCAAAATTGTGAAAAAACACTTTTCCGGGAGCCGGATTATTATTGGTCCAAATAGTAAGCGGAGGCAGGCCACCTGACCAATCAGAAAGGTCGCGCGTATCGCTGCTCTCCGGATCTGCAGCCGTGCCAAATTCCTCTTCAAAAATATGACGGCGGGCATCGTTCATTCGTTGCGATGTTTTCTCTGAAGGCAAAGGCATCGTTTGAAAAGTAAAAACAGTTCCGTTTATTTTTTTTCCATCAGCAGTATGAAGACCATCCGTTACCGCGATGGTAATTTCTTCATTATAACTGAAGGCTGTAGTTGGTTGAAGAAGTATTGTTTTTCCATCATCTGATAGTTTAATGGAAACATCATGCTTTCCGCTTTCTGAACCTGTTACAGCAAACAGGTTCTGCTTCAGTGTTGATACATCAATAAGATTTCCATTGCGGAGAATAATATTGGTTTCGGTATGATGCAATTTTGTGCCTGGCATTGGTGAGATATATTGAAATTGCCCGAAAGCCGGTTGGAGACAAAGCACACCGATTGCGGCAAAAAAAAGCTGTTGTAGCATTCTGATAGTCATGGGAATTTTTTTTGGGGAAGCGCAAATATAATTGATATTGGGAAGGACAATAAATTCCTTTCAAATTGATTTCAACAGTGAAGAATCAAATGATTTGATGGGTATTTCTAATCACTTTAACATACTTAGTAAACTGAATATTAAAAATTGCATTCAGGGAAAACTAAATGTTCTTTGATTGCGATGAGAGTTACTACTTAATAAAAACGACAGGGCTTTGGCCGGATACGCCCACTTCATTAAATACTTCGATAGCAAAATAATAAGACTGACCAACGTTGAGCGCGCGTAGTTCAAGACTGTTTCCATCATCTTGAAATACCTGGTAGGTCTGATACAGTTTATCTTTCGCTATTCCCCACAAAATATTATAGCCGACTGCTCCTTTTACACCATTCCATTTTATCATGGCATTTCGCGCATCCGAATCACGGACAACTTCAGGTTTAGCCGGTATAGCAGGAAGATTTCCTTTTCCTTTTCCAAAAACCCTTATGTCGCTGATGGCAAGATTGGGAGCAGCAACATAAACATGATCATACTTTATATAGCGTGCCTGTTCAGGCTTCGTCAATTCAATGTAGGCATTTGGGCGATCACGTTTTTCATTGGTGAGGTCAGCAATTTTATTCCATTGCTTTCCGTCCATTGATGCATACAATCTGAATTGCGTATATACTGTGGAATCACTGTAAAAAATATCCGATTTATAATCTACAAAATTTACCTGTACTGCCCTTACTTCACAGGGTTGCAGCAAATCAATTGTAATCCACTCACCTGCGCTATTATTGTCCGCAACCCAAAAAGTGCGTGGATCTTCATCGGTTGTTTTATTTGCAACGAATGTATCCATCACTGAAGATGCCCTACATGGTTTTTGATACGATAACAACATCCAACCTGTAAACAAGTCGTTACGGTCATTCCATTTCCCGGTAGGTAAATACTGTGGAAAATCACCGAACCGCGTGTTGGAATACATTTGATCATCTTCATCAAAGCCTGCCGGAAACATAGAGATTCGACGTTCAAAATTCCAGTTGATGGCAATCCACGGCGTTCCGGTATTCCAGTAATTTCCATACGTATCCTGAAAAGTATTGCCATGGCCTGCACCGGTCATAAACCCGCCGGGCTTATAAGAAACAGGATTGTAAGGAGCATACTCAAATGGGCCCAACGGATTATCAGACACGTATGTACCGTTTGCATACACATTAAACTCAGTGCCGGGCGCTCCATACTGAAGAAAATATTTATCGTGGTATTTTGTCATCCATGCACCTTCAATATATGGCTTGATCGTATCGCGGTGATTCCTTCCGAAACGTTCCCAACCATGCTGATCAGGATGTAAGCTGATCAGACCTTTGTAATCCGACTTGTAAGTAAGTTGTTTGTTTTTATCCAGTTCTGCACCGTAAATGGGATAAACATTGGATGAACCCCAATACATATACCACTTGTCCTTTGCTTCATCGTAAAATATTGCAGGATCCCATGGACCAACTTCTTTCGGCAACTGTGGCAGCCACCTGTTGTAGAAATATAATCTTCCGTTTTCAGGAGTGGTGGTAAAAAATATGGGACGCTGTTCAAATGTTGATTGAAATAGATAAAGGGTATCACGAACTGAAAGAGCTGCAGGAGCACAAATATCTTCCATCGGCCATTTGGTGGGTGTAATATAATTCCAATGCAAGAGATCGTTGGAATGCCAGTAGCCACCCGAAATAGTAACAAATAAATAATACCCGCCATTGTGATTCACGATCACCGGATCAGCTCCTGAACGATATGATATTTTGCTGTTGAGTTGTTCGAAGTTGTATTGATAATTGATGTCCATTGGATTACAGTATGTAATAATGCCGGAAGTCTGAGCCAAAACATTATCAATGATTATCAAAAGAATAATAACAACAGCAAAAAATTGCCTGAACGATTTCTTGTTATTACCATGAAAAAAAAATGCGTGTTTCATCCTTTTCATTTGTAAAGATTGAAGTGTTTTGAAAAACAAGTTCAAGTCAATTAGCGCAAATCATATATTTATTCGAAACAAAAATAACTTAATCGACCAATGTCAGCTTGCGTCAGATCAGGGCGAAATTATTTTCCAACTTACATTTTGTTATCGTTCAAGAATGTTAAGTTTTAATTATTCCAGTTTACGTCTTTTGCAAAACAAAGATTCAATTTTTACAACCCCTTTTTATTTCTTGAAGTCAATTTAAAAATTTTATTGAGCGTTATATTTTCAATGGTTAATTTTTAAGTGAAAGCAGATCCTCAGTAATGTCTGACGCTAAATCCATCTACATTTCAAGTCACAAAATCTGCTATTTTTACCCCTTCCATTCTGCCCCTGCATGATTCGTTTTTCCTTTCTATTCATTTTTCAATTATTGACAACGGTGGCAGTTGTTGCACAAACTTATTCACCGGTTACCATTACAGGTTTCAATAGTGATTTAATTGCCGAAACTGCTCCCAACTCGCTTTCTACCACTTCCATGTCAACCGATCTCACCGCTCATGTAATGTACTCGCAGGGATTTGCAGCAGCAGCCGGTTTACCAGCCGGAATTGTAAACAGCGGAACGATAGTCAGCGGAACGAGAACTTACCAGATGGCATCTTTCAGTTCGCAGAATGCACTTTATGTAGATGTTGGATTGACTCAAAGCATTACTCTTTTTACAACAAGTTCTTATTCAAAAATAAGTCTGATGGGCTTTTCCGCTGAAGGAAACAGCACCCTCAACATCAAGCTGACCTTTACCGATGGCACTACCACCAATTACGGCAACTTCACTTTGTCGGATTGGTTTAATGGATTGAATGCAGTGTATTGTTGCTTCAGTCGTTGTGTCCGCACAGCAACCGGTCCCTACAATGTTGATGGCTTGCCTTCGAACCCACGATTTTATCCAATTGATATTTCCTTATCGTGCGATGATCAGCAAAAAAACCTTCAGACCATCACCATAAAGAATCTGAATGGCACTACTGCATTTACAAATGCTTTTTGCTTGCACTATCGGGAGTTCCGTTTTCTCAGAATATCTTTTCCTTTGTGAACAATGAAACCTGTCCCGGCGCAAACAATGGAAGCATCAATTTATTTACAGGCGGAACTTCTGCGCCTTATACTTATTCCTGGAACACTACGCCCGTTCAAACGACAGCCAATGCCACCAATCTTGATTCAGGTATTTACGTTTGTAAAATCACCGACATCAATGGATGCATAACTTATGATACTGTTTCTGTTTTGTTGATGCCTGTAATTCCACTTAACACGCTGGCAAATCCACCTGTGATTTGTGAAGGTGCCTCCACACAATTGACAGTCGCGGGGCTTTCCGCTTTTTCGTGGTCTCCGGGCGGACAGACTACTTCACCTGCTATTGTAAGTCCTGTGGTTACTACAGATTATATTGTTTCAGGAAATGATGCTAACGGATGCACGCGACAAGATACGGTTACCGTTACCGTAAATCCATTACCGGTTATCATTGTAAATCCAAATCCGGCAAGCATCTGTACGGGAGGAAACATTGTATTGCAAGCTTCAGGAGCTTCTGCTTATTCATGGTCACCGTCAACAGGATTAAGCAATACAGCCATCTTCAATCCTGTTGCCAATCCTGCGGATACAACTGTTTATACGGTTACAGGTATTGATGCAAATGGTTGCAGCAATTCTGCTACCGTTGAAGTTGCAGTCAAGCCAAGTCCTTTGGTTGTAGCTGCGGCAAACCCATCCACCATTTGCCAGGGAGCATCCAGTGACCTATCTGTTTCAGGATTGAACTCATTTACCTGGTATCCGGGTGGTCAAACTATTTCGCCTATTATTGTTTCACCACTTGTAACAACAATTTACACTGTTACCGGTAGTGGTTCCAATGGTTGTAACGGACAAGGAACCGTTACAGTTACTGTTAATACTTTACCAATTATTAACTGCGCTCCGGCTTCCACTGCTATTTGCAAAAGTGATTCTGTTTTGCTCACTGCAAACGGAGGAGTGAGTTACAGTTGGTCGCCTGCTACAGATTTAAATGATCCTGCTGTTTCCAATCCATTTGCCAGTCCAACCACAACTACTATTTATACTGTTACAGGTTTCGATGCCAATGGTTGCAGTTCCACAGCTACTTCAGTTGTTACGGTTTATAATGCTCCATCTGTAATCGCAGTGGCTGATCCGTCAAGTATCTGCGAAGGAAGCAGCACGCAACTTTCTGTTTCCGGCCTGAGTCTTTTTAACTGGAATCCGGGTGGACAAACAATTTCACCCATTACCGTGAGCCCTAATGGAAGCACTACTTATACTATTTCAGGAACGGATGTGAATGGTTGCAGCGGTGAAGGAACTGTTACAGTAACTGTTGCACCGAATCCGGTTGTAGCAGTCACTTCCACAGATACGATTATTTGTAATGGTACTCAGGCGACATTAATTGCATCGGGAACTGCAACGCAATATATCTGGACGCCAGGTGCAATTACAGGCAGTATGGTGAGTGTTTCGCCATCTGATACCACCGAATATATGCTGACCGGCGTTCTTGGAAATTGCACAGCCATCGATTCTATTACAATCAACGTTGTTCCTTCTCCGGACGTAGCATTCTTTCCTTCTTTATTGGAAGGTTGCGATCCACTATTGGTAAGTTTTACGGATCAGAGTCTAAACGGAACAGAATGGAGTTGGTTATTTGGTGATGGTGGAAGCGCGGCCGTTCAAAATCCAGAACATGTTTTTCATCCCGGAACCTGGAGCATTACTGAAACGGTGAGTAACGAAGCCGGTTGCACATCAACGTTAGTGCTGCCTGAGTTAATACAGGTGTATGCTGATCCCGTTGCCGATTTTACGGTGAATCCTGCATTCTACCAACCTGTTGAATTGATAAATGCGGAGTTTCAGTTTTTGAATCAAAGCATTGGTGCAACAGATTTCTTTTGGGATTTTGCTGATGAAGTTTTTAGTGATGAAGAAGATCCCTTGCATCGTTACATAGCTCCCGGTGATTATGCTGTTACGCTTATTGTAACCGGACCCGGAAATTGCAGTGATACGATTTCCAAATCATTCCTCACAGTCATTCCATCAACAATAGGTTTTATACCAACGGCCTTTACGCCAAATGGTGACGGTTTAAATGATTTGTTTCTTCCAACCAATACCAACCTGGTTGGAATGGACATGAAAATTTTCAATCGATGGGGAAATTTAATTTTTCACGGTACATCTCCTGCTGATGGATGGAACGGTACATATCAGGACCTTCCTGCAGAAATCGGTGTGTATGTTTATTCGATCAGTCTGCAATTTGAAAACGGGAAACAGGAAGTGAGGAAAGGGAATTTAACGTTGGTGAGATGATGGTTTGATGTGCCGATGAATTTGATGTGCTGATGTGCCGATTGAGTTAAATGACTAATGTTGGGTTGTGTGTTGTCTGTTGTGTGTTGTCTGTTGTCTGTTGTCAACTCAATACTAACATTGACCAATGACTAATGACTAATGACTATTCACAATTCACTATTCACTATTCACCAATCACAATTCCCGTCACCTTCACCGCACTTGCTAAAGCAGCTTCAACTGTTCCCATAGCAGGTCCGGAATAGATTGCTTCTCCGGCAAAGAATAAGGTATCCTCTACTGGTTGTTCAAGAATGGTAACTGATTGCACGCTATCTAATGTGGCATAGGCATAAGCGCCATGTGTGAATGGATCATTTGTCCAGTTGGCAACATGCCAGGCGCTTATGTTTTCCTTCAAGTCCGTTACATCCCATTTAAAAATGGAAGCAAGAGAAGTGAGTGCATCTTCCAGGATCAATTGATCATTTTTATTTTTCCATTTTTCTGCTGAAGGTCCGGCCAGCCAGCCGGTAAGCAATGCATTTTCTTCCGGATATTGTGTCCACCAGGTTGGAATGGATGCATCGGAAATAAGGAAGCTCAAATCTGATGCTTCGGAAAATTGTTTTTTAATACCTGCACTTTTCCAGAATGGTGATTTAAATTCTATCAACACTTTTATTACTGAACCAAATCCCATTTTTTCAATTGCAGCGGCTTTTTCCGGAATGGCAGGAATAAAAGCAATAGCGTTTTCAGACGCAGCCGTTTGCTGTAAAATTCCTAACGGAACAGTAATAATTATTTTATTCCCGGTGAATTGCTTTTCGTTGCTGCAGTTTATCGTTACAGCATTGCGTTCCCATTTCACTTTCGTTACAATGGTATTCAATTCTATTACAGCTCCTCCGTTAACACATTCGCGTTCCAGGAAATCAATCATTTTACCGTAACCACTCTTAACACGAAAATTGGTTCCCTCCTCTTCACTCAACCATTCATCACGTAAGGCAAAGGTGCTTGCTTTCAATGTATCGGCAGCATCGTATCCTTCGGCAAAACCTTTGATAGAAGCTCGAAGCGCCGCATGTTTTTCATCACTGAAAAAAGTGGCCATAAAATCCGCAATCGTCAGGTCTTCTTTCAATTCACGCAGACTTTTCTCCAGCAATTCCCAATCTGCAAAAAAGGATGTTTCGGGTTGCAGTGCTCCATCTCTTACCTGCCATGTGGAGCCTTTCATGGGTTCAAACCTGATGTCTGCTTCCTTTAATAAATTTATGGTTACAGGCAATGAGCCATGAATAAATTCAGCTCCTGATTCCACAGGCATAGTAAAGAAATCGTTAGTAAATGTATGAATGCGGCCTCCTGTTCGGTCACGTGCTTCCAATACCAGCACCTCTTTTCCCGCTTTAGAAAGAATACGCGCACACATTAAACCTGCTGCGCCTGCACCGATGATAATTATTTTTTCAGGTTGCATACAGCCGGAAAATAAAGTTGGGATGGTATGTTTTCTAAAAAGATCCGGTTACAAACCGTCGATGAAAATAAATGAATGCTTGTGCGGGCTCTGACAAATTAAACAACTACGTTTAATCAGTTTCTATTACTTGTCAATCACCATTCTTTTTGTTATTGAATTTTTTTCGTCGCTGATCGAATAAAAATATACTCCGGCTTTATATTTTGAAACATCGAGTGAAACAGTATTAACTCCTGCATGACCGGTGATAGAAGTTTTATACACTTCGTTTCCGATCACGTTAGACACCTTTATATCGATAGGTCCACCATGCATCATGTTAACAAAAATCTGTGTTTTAGAAGTCGCAGGATTAGGTTGATTCTGACCAACATCAAAACGGCTTGTTTGCAAACCGGGAATTCCGATGGTATTGCTGATTGTTATCTGATATCCGGTAAAATCTACGGGTATTGACGCTACCGGGGTGAAATACACCAATGCATTAATGGTTAAAGGGTAAACTCCTTCTGTGGTTGGTGTCCCCTGAATTCGGACACAGCCTACAGAGTCTCCCTTGAAAGCACAAGTTGAAGGATTACAATTATAATGAAAGGCAACAGAGGAAGGGATATTTTCTAATCCCGTTATGCCGGTCAATTTAACCTGGTACACATCAATGCCTGTAGTGATGATCGATGAATCTTTCAACGGCACTTTAAATTGTACCGTAAAATCATACGGCACATTGGCCGGACCAGCAGGCATATTCACAATCGTATCCGGATAAATTCCTGATCCCGGCTGTGTCCAGCCCGGTATGCAGGGCTGCGAAAATGCTGCTGAAAAGGAAAGCAGGAATATGAAGAGGTAAAGTATTTCTTTTTTCATGTGGCACTGTTTCGTGTAAATATAATTTCAAAAAACTGTTTTTAGAAACATTAAATAATTTTCATTGTTGCCAGCAAAATTATTTGGTCGGAAAATAATGTGGCGTTGATAGGTATTGTTGGCACCCAATCCATAGCCATCTCATTCAATCAAAACTCACCGATCGCTTTGCGTAAACTGACTTAATCATTAGCTTTGGATTCTGATGAAAATTCATTCTGCACAAAACTCGCTTCGTTATTTCCTAAGTCTCACGCCCGGCGCTTTTGTTATCGCCGGCAATCTTCTTGGCGGATGGTGGTCGATCTCGAATATCATCTATACCATGTTGCTATTGATTGGTATTGAATACCTGACGAAAGAAAACAAAAAAGTGAATGACGTTGATGATGGAACTGTTCCTAACGTTGTACTCTCGCTCCATGTTCTCTTTCACACCCTCACCATTTTCACATTGCTTTATGGTATTTACGCTGGAATACTGGTTGGCAAGTTCATCTGGATCGCTTCCGTTTCCACCGGCATCAGTGGCGGCATTGAAGGAATCAACAGCGCACACGAACTCATCCACCGCAAACAATGGTATGCCCGAATCGGCGGCATCTGGAATTTATTGCTGGTGAACTACAGTCACTTTTACATCGAACACATCAGAGGACATCATCGCTTTATCGGCACGCCACGTGATTCTGCAACAGCACTCTATGGTGAATCATTTTATCATTTCTTTGCACGTACAGTGCCTGCACAATTCCGGAGCGCGTTTCAATTGGAAGCAGACCGGCTGCGAAAAATAAATCAACACGGTGGTGGAATAAGAAATCTTGTAGTTCAATTGGTGGTGATACAAATCATGCTTTGCATAATCATTTTCTACCTCGCAGGCAACATTGCATTGCTTGCTTACCTGCATCAAAGTGTAATTGCTTTTTTCCTGTTGGAATATGTCAACTATATTGAACATTACGGGCTACAGCGTTCAGAAAGAGAAAAAGTAAATGCGACGCATAGCTGGCAGTGCGATTTACCTATCAGCAGGTTTGCATTGATCGAACTGTCCCGTCATTCAGATCACCACATCACCGCTTCAAAACCTTACTACAAACTAATTAATTACGATGATAGCCCGGTGTTACCTGCGGGTTATTTTGGTTCGTTCTATTGGGCCATGTTTCCTCCGCTGTGGTTCAAAAAAGTAAATCCTGTACTGGATGCATACCTGGAAAAGAAAAACGGAGTTTCTAGGTGATTTTTTTATCTGATGAAAACATTTTTTTAACATTAATGTTTGCCAGATTTTTTTGCAGGTAACATCAAATCCTTACCATGCACATCTTTGAATATAATGTCGCCCCTCCGGGGCTTCATGCATTTTTATTCCGACATTATGGTAGAATTTCCAGCCATTCCGTTTTAGAAATATTTTGCCATGATCAAAACATTACTCCTTTACCTGAATCTGTTTCCGATGTGTGTAGTGTTGTAGTATCTTGCACCATTCCATGAGAACTATTACTTCCTTTTTGTGCCTTTTGCTGCTAACTTGCTGTTTCAAATCAGCATGTGCACAAGGGAATTCGCTGTTATGGAAGATCACCGGAAATGGACTTTCAACAACCTCCTATGTGTATGGCACCATGCACAGTAAAGATGCCCGTGTATTCAAGCTGGCAGATTCCGTATTTACTGCTTTCGAATCCTGCGATGCATTTGCAATGGAAATAATTATTGATGATGCTTCGCGACTGAATATTATGAAGGGATTATTTATGGATACCAGTTATACCCTTAAAAAACTGCTGACCACAGAACAATATGATTCGGCAGATCAGTATTGCCGTCAGCATACCGGTGAAAGCATTAAAAACTTTGAAAATCTAAAGCCTGTTTATACGGCTGCCATTCTCTCGCAGTTCATGTACAGTCATTCGGACTCCATAGATGATGACCAGCAATATTTCCTGGATGAATACTTTCAGCATCTTGCAATGAATCAGCAAAAAAAAATCAAAGGATTGGAATCCATTGCTGAACAAATGCATGTTTTTGATGTGCTCAGCTATCAGGATCAGGCAGCATTACTGATGCAAACCGTGCGCAAGTCGGCTGATGAAGCGAATAGTTATGATCAGATGGTGCGCTATTACCTCGACAATGACCTTGTAAAAATGATGTCGTTTGAAAATGATTTTTCATTACCGGATTCATTGTATGATGGTTTGATTACCATACGCAATCACCGCATGGCGGAACGGATTGATACCATGATAAAGAAACAGTCAACCTTTATTGCAGTCGGTGCAGGACATTTAGGTGAAACGGAAGGCCTTGTGAACCTGCTTCGCGACAAAGGATATTCCGTATTGCCGGTACTGCCTGCATACACAAACTATTTACCGAATGGGTGGTATCGCAAAGCATCCATAAAAAATAAATTTGTAGCCGATTTTCCAACCGTACCTCAGATGAGCAAAGAAGAAATTGCTGCCAGCCAGTTATGTCACTACTCGAGTACAGCTTCCACTTACACCACAGAAGTTCACCAGTATGATTTATATGTTGGATATGGTCGGCAGGACAGCGTGCTGAAATCGGTATTGCAACATCATTATGAAATGAAAATCGTGCTCGATGAAATCAAGCCTGATACCTTGAACAGCAATAAATTTCAGCTCCTGCTTGAAACAACCGATGGCAGAAATTGCACTGTACAATGTTTTGAGAAAAACAATCGTGTCTATGTGTTGCTCTATACTTATAAGCGAAAAGTGAATAAGGAATTCCGCAACAGGTTTTTCTCATCGTTTCAACTATTATCATAAATGTTGATCAGCGTTGACAAAGCAGTTGAATTATTACAGCATGCAGAAGCTGTTGCCGTGCCAACAGAAACCGTGTATGGTTTAGCAGCCGTTGCTACAAATGCAAAAGCCATCTCCAGGATATTTGAAATAAAAAACAGGCCTGCGGACAATCCTTTGATCTGTCATTTTTGCGATATTGAACAGATCAAAACTTTCGCGACTTCCATTCCTGAAAACACACTAAGATTGCTGCAACACTTCGCACCCGGACCGTTAAGTGTTATGCTCGATCTCCCGCAAGATTCCTCACTCTTGTTTGCAACCTGTGGTAATCCGCAAATGATTGCACGTATTCCGGATCATCCGCTTTTTCTTTCCATCATAAAAAAATTAAATGTTCCGGTAGCAGCCCCGAGTGCCAATACTTCAGGGAGAATATCCGCGACCACTGCAGAGATGGTGGAGAAAGATTTGGGTGATAAGGTTTCCGGAATTGTAGATGGCGGAGCTACGACAGTCGGATTAGAATCAACCATTGTTGATGCGAGGTCAATGGAAAAAGTATTTGTGCTGCGACCGGGTTTAATTGGGGAAAAAGAAATAAAATCTGTTTTACGGGATGTAAAAGTTATTTTCGATCAGGATGATTCAGGCAAAAATATTCCAGGCGCGAAGTATCCGCATTATGCTCCGAAAACGCCTGTTAAAATTTTAACATCAGTGGTTGACATTATCGATCATCCCGACAGCGCTGTCTTTCTCACGTTAGAATCTATGCAAACAATTCCACGAAGCATTTTTCCTATACTCACATCTAAGAATATTCACCTCTTAGAAATCGGAACCCTTCAGGATTTAAATTCCATAGCTCGAAACTTTTACCAGGTGGTGTCTTCTGTTGATCAACTGGAATTATCTCAGGCTTATTTTCTTATGACGGATTTCGGGGATTCTTCGTTGGGAAAAACACTTCAAAACAGGTTGCAAAAAATAGTGACGGGCTGAATCATTGAAAAAATTTACACTGGCGGAAGTTTTATAAAGTTTCAAAAAATATATTCCATCATTGCTTCACAATCTTTCCCGATCCAATAAATCTTCCCTCCTTCATCACCTTTACAAAGTAAATTCCATTCTTTAACCAGGACAAATCAAGCGTGGTTTCCAAATCTTCCGATTGAGCATCAAATAGCAATTTGCCGACTACATCATATACTATCACCGTCACAGGCATTTCCTGATTTTTGAGTTGAATGTTTACCTGGTTGGAAAACGGGTTTGGGTAAATTGCCACTACGGCATTGTCTATTGTATTATCAATTTTTGAAATGGTCGGTCCATCCGTGGAGAATGTGCCTGGATGCCGGAGTCCATAATGAGATATTCCCGGAATGAAATTCAAGAGATTTGGAACTACTGTATATTCCAGCGTTCCACCTGAATGAATATTGGAACCTTTATTATTAAATACATCATGATACCTGGCTACAAATAAATTAGGATCAAGGCAACAGGGCATATATTGCCAGGTATCCCACAATGAAGAGCTTTGCGCCGCGCCGGTAAGCAAGAAGGTGCTGTCGTTCGCTAATGCGAGACCTAAACCAACATCATCGGAACCTCCTCCCATTACTCTTGCGTATTTCACAAGGCCATTTGCATCATATCGTGCAAGAAAACAATGCTTGCTCTGTGTGAAAAGTTGTACCTGGATACCATCGAAATCTGCAAACAAAGCGTTGCCGCCGAGGAATCCGGTAATAACCGTATTGCCCGATTTATCTGCGATGATGTCCCAGGCCTCATCATTCTTAGAGCTTCCACCATGACGCAACCACTGAGATGTTCCGGCAGCATTAAACTTTACGGTAATCACTTCATGATCAGTCGGGGTGTATCCGTTAAAGGATTGTAAACCGAAATTTATAGTGGTACCACTCGCTTGTCCGCAGAGATAACTATTCTCATTACCATCAATGGCCAGACCATTAATAAAGGTACCATTGGTTCCTCCACCATAACTCAGCCACTGACAATTGAGCGCAGCATTCAGTTTCAATTCAAAAACGCGAAAGGATGAAGACGTTGCGGTAAAACCATTCAGCGCTATGGTGCCGAAGAACGCGCCACCTACATAAATGTTTCCGGAACCGGATGCCACTTCCACCTCTCTGGCTTCCTGGTGTTCAGCACTGTTAGTGTTGAGCTGAATCAGATCTGTGAGTGTGCCATCAGGTAAGTAGCGAAGCAGAATTCCGCCATTGTAAGTCAGCGTTTGCGTTTCAAAAACATTGGTTCCGTCCACTGTTCCTACAACAACAATTCGACCCTGATCGTCAATGTCCATATCATTAAAGCCGGCACCAAGTCCTGCGCCGCCACCGTGCTTCATCCATTGAATGTTTCCACTCAAATCATACTTGGCTAAAAACCCATGACGGCTGTTGCCTGCATACGTATAGGAAATGGTATCGAAGGTGATGGTACTGTTTGCGATTTGTGTGATGAATGATCCGCAGACATACACTGCATTGCCAGCAACAGAAACCTTCACTGCTGCTTCCTGGATGTCTGAGAAACCGGAGCCGCCAAAAGTATGCACCCATTGTACGATTCCTGCTGCGTTATATTTTGCAAGGCAACCGTCCTGGTAAGCTGGAACGATAAGACCTGAGAAGGTGCTTTGTATGGCAAGATGGCCCAGTACATAAGCGTTCCCATCTTTATCTGCATCTACGGCATAACCATTTTCGTTGGCATCAAAAGGGGTCGATCCTGCATCGCGCATCCACTCAATGGATTGGGCATTCATAGCAAAAGAGGAAGTAATTAAAAGGATAATTACGGTAATTGAAATGGTAAATGGTTTATTCATTGTAATAGGTTTTAATAAGTTTTATTAATTAAGAATTTTCATTTGGTTTTATATGGAAGAAATATATTCCGTTATCTCTTAAACCTTCGAAGATATCGACCAACTGTTTCCGGAGAAAATAAACTTAACCGATCAGGGAAATAAGGGTGATGAGGAAGATTTGGAAAGACTTCCATATAAAAGCATGGGCAGTTCAGCTCGCATCTATGATAGTGATCAAAGCTTACCAAATACAACTTGCTGTTTCGTGGAATTTATATTTTCGGCTCATACAATTGAGAAGCATAAGTTATATATTAATAAATGCTTTTAAATAACTTTAGTGTTGATGAAACTTTTTATTTGATATGGTTGAGTTTAAAAAAGCGGACGCTTTTGCAATTTAGGCACAATCGGACGCTTGCGCTAAACGGCATGTAAAAGAGAATTGTAATAACCAACCAACAAAGACTTTGTAACCTTTTTAAACAGACCCAAATAATATTTAATGCACAATCAATATTTTTTTATTGATCACCTTACTTTCAAAACGAACTAAGATGTTGTACAATCCATCCGGCAAATTGAAAGTTGGGATAGCATGCGAAACACCCGGAGAGAAAACAACATCAGTAAGCCTGAGTACCTCCATGCTTTCCATATTGTAAATCATCACCTCCGCAGGCTTGGCAAAATCGCCTGAATACAATTGAAGTTCAAAGGCATTGCTGGCAGGATTTGGATAAATGAAAATTTCGGTAGCTGATCGTATTTCATCCTCATCGTTATTGAGTCCGACTGGTATCGAATTAGCAAGATAACAATCGCTGATGTCTTCGATAATATCGTCTCCCAATGCTGCCTTGAAACTATCAAGCTGGATGCGGTATTGCTCAATGAGCGATTGATGGGCAGCATCATTGATGAGATTTGTATTTTCTGCGGGATCGTTAACCAGGTCGAAAAATTCTTCCGTTATTTCATCACAATAGTAGTAGTTGTATTTGTACTCCAGACTTCTTACCGAGCGGCAATTAACTGCTGCTTCATTTACGGTAGTGGCCTGGTAATAAAAAGCGGTTCTGCTCTTTGATCCATCAAACAGCTTATGCATAGAAAGACCATCCGAAGCAACCGTATCCGGAATTCCAGCAAGGTCGAAGAGTGTAGGTGCGATGTCTATATTCAGTGCCATATCATCAGTAACAATGGAGCCAGCAGGAAACCAGGCAGGGTAACGCATAAATATGGGTATGCGCATGGATGGCTCATGAGGCAGGCGTTTTCCCTGCAGGTAATGCTCACCCATCAGGAACCCGTTATCACTCATAAAGATGACCAGTGTGCTGTCGAGAATTTGTTTTGCCTCAAGTGCTGCTAAAATTTTTGAAACACCCACATCCACTCCGGCCATCATTTCAAAATAACCGCGCCAATCATCAGCAAGGCCTGCAGAATCATGTGAAAAGAAAGGTTCGGTACCGAGAAAACTCGGATAGTTGATCTGATAGGGTTCGAAATTATCCGGAATGGGCATTACATCATCATCAAATATTCCATCTTCTTCATCGCGGGGTTTCGTTGGAGAATGAGTTGCTGAATAACATACGTAAATTAAAAATGGCTCCGTAACCTTGTTGATGAGGGCAATGGTAGAATCTGTGAGCACATCAGTTACATGACCCTCGAGTTCTTTAACAACACCATTGTAATTGAAATCAGCATCACTATGTCCGTGGCCAACCCTGGCCATCCACCAATCCCATCCGGGCTGAGGTACCGGATCCTGATCATTTGCATTCATGTATTTACCCATAAATGCAGTGTAGTATCCGGCGCTGTTGAGCACGGTGGAAATGGTAGGCAGGTAGTCATAGAACATCTCGACATTATTCACCGCCCCGTGGTGATTGGCATAGAGGCCGGTGAAAAGGCTTGCCCTGCTGGGGTTACAAAGTGAAAAAACGACGAAGGAGTTTTTAAAGTTTACCCCTTCATTGGCAATACGGTCAATATTGGGAGTTTGAAAAAAAGAAGGTGCTCCATTGCAGCTATAGGTATCTGAACGGGAGTCGTCCAGCAATATCACGATAACGTTTGGCTTAGTAGTGTTCTGGGCCCCACATATCTTGACACCGGCAATAAGCAGCAATGTAATGGATGAAACGAGTTGTTGCAAGTATTTCAACATAGATTATTTTTTTCAGAGAAACCTTTAAATCCCCTCATGGTATACTTTATGGCAGGGAAGAAATGGGAAGTTTTGACTGCCTCAAATATACCACATCCCTTTGATGTAGGCACTGATTACAAATCCGCGGTAACGGGACTAACATGAAAGGCGGACTGCCATTGCAGAAAAATCATTTCTTTTTTTCTACCTTAATAATTTCGGAACTATTGCTGAAGATAATCCGAATGAAATAAAAGCCATCCGGAAAATCTGATAAATCGAAGGTAATCGTTTTTGCATTTGTGGTTTCCTCTCTGAGTATTTTTCCGGTAATGGTGATTAGTTGAATATTGCTCCCTTCATCCGGTAACTCAATGGTTAATTTTCCATCAGTAGGAATTGGGTAGGCCCGGATATTTTTACCAGGTGAAATTGCGGTAACTGAGGTAGAGGATACATAAAACGGCAATCCATACCCAAAGCATCCATTTGGCACAAATACCCGGCAACCATAATACCCTGTCGAACCAGGAATATAGTAAGCATGTATTGCCCCGCTGATAGCATTAGCAGCACTATACAATCCGACTGAAGAATTGTTTTGGTACCATTGATAAGAAATAGCACCCCACTCATATGCCCACAGGGTATCATCCGGGTACGTGATATCCGGAAGCGGATACATCGGGTATGAAAGAATTGAAGAGGTGTCACTTCCCAATATATTAGTTGTGATACACTGAAAATATTCGATGGAATCAAAATCAGTTAATGTAAAATAAAATTTATTCGTGGAAGATGGATCAATTAATTGTCCATTATGATACCAATAAAATTCAACATTGGTAGAAGAGCATCCCGCAGTGAGTGACATATTTCCTGAAAAGCAAACTCCGCTGGCAAAAAGACAATTAATAACAGGCAATGAAGTCTCTGATATTCCGGTTTCCGGATATCGCTTGGCGAAGACACCATCATCAGAAGTGTCATAACTACAATCAGGGTACTTTGTAAAACTGATAAGACATCCATTACTTCCGTCAGAAATAATCTTGGGGAAACCTGTGATGTATCCAAGATTGCTATAAGTAATC
Source organism: Chitinophagaceae bacterium (assembly GCA_016717285.1). Lineage (NCBI taxonomy): Bacteria > Pseudomonadati > Bacteroidota > Chitinophagia > Chitinophagales > Chitinophagaceae > Chitinophagaceae bacterium. Next base: position 579,067 of record JADKFU010000001.1, on the reverse strand, counting down.
GTATCACTATAGGTTATTGAATCAGTGTTCTTAAAGTGATAAATCCTGTTCCCAAGAGCTGAATAAATTCCTCCGGACCCATCCGCGCACTGGGTGTAAAATGAATTAAGAGGAGTAATTTGAAAATCAGTTCCTGCTTCGTTAAACCTGATAGTTTTAAAATTGCCATAACAGCTAAAGCGGTAGGCGAGATATAAATTATTGGTATCACTTTCCACTAATCCAAAAAATTCTGTGAAACCCGAAGTGCTGTAACCACAGGCATTGGTATTATCCTGACCAATTAAAGAAACTGAGATGGAAGCATCTAAATTAATTCGGTAAATTTTCAGGTTGGGAAATAATGAATAGTCACTTGTTACGAAGATAGCGCAATGATTAACTCCCCTTTGAAGATAGTTCACAAAGTCAGATTGGAAAGTTGTAGAAGATGAAATTATATTACCGCTGGTATCAACCGTGCATATTAATTCATCTGAATTCTCGGTAGAGGTTACAATGATGAGTGTGGAAGAATCAAACATCATAATTTTTCCTGCTTCACCATATTGAGGCACATCCGCAATTACTTTTTTACCACCAGGGGTTACATTAATTCCATTCGAATTGAAATGTGTAAAATAGGCTTTACCGTAGAAGTCGTTATTGAATAAAACATATATCCCTCCGTATCCGTCTACAGCGTAATTGACTGATGAAACATCCAACAGCACATCTAAATTACATTTCCAAAGGACGTTCCCATTGCTGTCTATCCGTTCTATATAATTAGTCCAGCCATATTCGGTATATATAAGAAACAGGCCGCCGGCAGAATCATTTCGCAGTTCAAATTGATTATTACCCGGATTAGAAACGGGCGTGATATTTATGCCATTCGTAGTCCAACGGGGAATTCCATTCTTATCAATCCATTGGGAATAAATTTCAGGTTTCAGAATTGAACGCCAATCGTGCCAGGCAATAAAAGCACCGCCATGAAGATCAGAAATCATTTGAAGATCAAATTGGCCTCCAGATACCAAACATACAGAATCATCCTTTTCAGCACTGACTGACCACTGAGCGCATGCATGATTCAGCCAGGTTAATCCGGCAAGGCAAAGGATAATTATTTTATTAAAGTTGCACTTCATAATACTCCGGAAATGAAAAAATGGAGAAATAGAACTTTAAGAATGTGTGTTTAAATTACACTGTAATATATGAATTGCGATTTAATTGATACGTTTTATTTTTTACGCAACCGTGATTAAAAATTCCATCAGCAGTGTTTCAAATACGGACTAACATAGTTTTGAGTAATGGAAATTATGAATGGATTGAAAATCCTAAAGCTCAATCAGCCGGGATTAACTAACGGGAGCTTCCGCTTAAATCACAACCAACCTGGCTTGCTATGCAATTTCCTTCATCCCCTTTTTCAAATCACGAGGTATCGACTCCAGCAACTTTTTCCTTTTTCCATTATCACGCTCATTTTTAAACTCCTTAAAAAGTCGCCATGAAAGCGCAACACGGTTGTTGGCTGTATCCCACATACCTTCCTGTTTTGCTTCATCAAGTGATGGAGCATAAACTACTGTCAGCCTGATCAATTCACCGCCATGGAAAAATAAAATTGTGAGCGTCATTTTAGTCGACAGGATTATAGGTGCCTGGTTTTGCTGCAGTAGAACTCAATAATAAAAGTGATCTCGGTTGGAATCGAACCAACGACCCACAGCTTAGAAGGCTGTTGCTCTATCCCCTGAGCTACGAGACCATTTGAATGGGGAACTGATCAATCAATAGCAACTGAATTATGCTGTTAAAAAGAGCGCGTATTGTTGTCAATCAGGCGCCAAAGATAAATAAAAAGAAAAGTGAACCTTACTTTTGTACAGATACCTTTTATAAATGAGTCGCATTGACGTACAAATAGAAGAAAGCTGGAAGCAAGTGCTGAACGATGAATTTCAGCAACCTTATTTTGCAGCACTTCGCCAATTTTTGAAGGAAGAAAAAGCTGCCGGACAAGTGGTGTATCCTCCCGGCCCGCAGATATTCAATGCTTTCAACCTCACTCCTTTTGCAAACGTAAAAGTGGTCATTATCGGACAGGATCCATATCATGGTCCGGGCCAGGCACACGGACTCTGTTTTTCAGTGGCGGATGGTGTTCCACCTCCACCTTCTCTCGTTAATATTTATAAAGAATTAAAAAGTGATCTGGAAATTCCCATTTCACCATCCGGTAACCTGACGAAATGGGCACAACAAGGCGTCCTGTTATTGAATGCCTTGTTGACTGTAAGAGCCAATGTTCCGGCTTCTCACCACGGTAAGGGTTGGGAAACATTTACCGATGCAGTGATCCGGACAGTTTCTGAAAAAAGCTCCGGCATTGTATTTCTATTGTGGGGGAAATTTGCGCAGGAAAAGCAGGCCTTGATTGATCCCACCAAGCATCATATTCTGAAAGCTGCACATCCTTCTCCATTTTCAGTGACTAAATTTTTCGGCTGCAAACATTTTTCGAAGACGAATGAATTGCTGCGGAGTGAAGGAAGGGTACCTATTGATTGGAAAGTATGAGTGAATTAGGAATTGAGAATTAGGAATTAGGAATTAGTGTAATGATGACCTATTGACTACCTAAATACCTAATCCATCGGCACATTACTTAAAAACCTCCTTCGCCCTATTCCACAACGTATCCATCTCTTCCAACGTCATTTCTTTCAAGGTTCGTTTTTGTTCGAGGGCAGTATCTTCCATCATCCGGAAGCGGGAAATAAATTTTTTATTGGTTTTTTCGAGAGCCGCTTCAGGGTCAATTTCGAGAAAGCGGGAAAAATTGATGAGTGAAAATAAAACATCACCGAACTCCTGCTCCATGCTTTCTTTTTCTGCTGAAGAAAGATTTTCGCGTGTTGAATAATGCCTAAACTCATCAAGCTCTTCTTCAACTTTTTTCCATACATCCACTTTATTTTCCCATTCAAAACCAACCTGCTTTGCTTTATCCTGAATCCGGAAAGCCTTTACTACAGCAGGCAAAGATGCAGGCACACCTTCCAACACAGATTTTTTTCGTTCTTTCATTTTAATCTGTTCCCAGTTGTGCTTCACATCAGCTTCCGAAGTTACTTTCACGAGCTTGCCTTCATTATCCGGATCACCGTAAATATGCGGATGGCGACGGATGAGTTTATCACAAAGTGTATTGATTACATCGGTGATATCAAAAGCCTGCTGCTCCGATGCAATTTTTGAATAAAAAACCATGTGCAGCAAAACATCCCCAATTTCTTCCTTCAATAATTTCATATCCTTTTCATCTATAGCATCCGCTAACTCATAGGTTTCTTCTATCGTAAGCAGTCGAAGCGATTCAATGGTTTGCTTTTTATCCCATGGACATTGTTCGCGCAATTCATTCATGATAGTTAACAACCGTTCAAAGGCAATCTGGGCAGTGGTCATGTTATTGCTTTTCGTGCGGCGATATTACGAAATAGTTATTTCGACAGAAAAGTTTCGATTCCTCCGCTGGTGACATTTTCCATTTGTACATTTTCCTTTCTTCAACCTGTTTCATTTCTGAATAGAATTAGTTAGTTTTCCAGCTCATTCATTCACCTGTTAAATCCTTCTTCATGAAAAAAATTGTTACGCTATGCCTTTTACTATCCGTAGTAAGTCTTCAACAATCGCTTGCACAATTCCAATACTTGTCTCCAAAGCCAGGCTCCATCATGATCAACCCGGAACACAACATTATTATTCGTGAAGGCAATGTTATTGAACCCGCTGAATTAAATGCAAACTTATTTTCTATTGAAGGCGCAGTAAGCGGCACTCATGTTTTCAAACTGATACTTGCTGATGATGGCAAAACGATATTGTTACAACCCGAAATACCTTTTGCTTTTAATGAAGTGGTGACAGTAACTATTAAAGATGGTCTGAAAACAAAGCAAGGCCAGGCAATAGAAAACCTATCATTTAACTTTCGTACACACAGAGCATATACTGCTGAAGAGCACCAGCATTTCAAAGATTTAAAGAAAATCGTTCAGGAAGAAGAAAATAAATTATGGGTGACTGAAGCAGTTGAAGAAGAGGATGACACGCGGCAGATAGATGGCATGTTCGACATCACGGTCAATACCAATCCGTCTCCCGGCGACATTTTTTTTGATGCATTCAGCGGTAATTTCCAATCAAATAACTTTACCGGCTATCATGCAGTTACCGTTAACGGTGATTCCATTTTCTCGCGTGAGATTATTTCTCCCTTTGATTTCCTTCAGAATAAAAAAGGATACTTCGGTGTGTTTAATGGAGGTGAAGGCGGTTACGACCTCATGGATTCCAATTTCAATGTGATTGACACTTATTATCCTGCTAATGGCTACGATGCTGATGAACATGAATTCCAGGTGTTGCCTGATGGCCACGTATTTATTGTTGCAGATGAATACCAGATACTGGATCTTTCTGTTTACAATCCAACCTATTCACATAACTGCAATGTAAACGGTGCCGTGATTCAGGAATTTGATGCAAGTCACAACCTCATTTTCGAATGGCGCAGTTTTGATCACGTTGAAGTTCCTGAGGCATTGCATTCCAACCTTGCATTCAGTTTTATTGACTATGTGCACACTAATGCAATAGAAATCGACAACGACGGAAACATACTTGCATCACATCGTCACCTTGATCAGATTACCAAAATCGACCGCAATACCGGTGAGTTCATCTGGCGTCTTGGAGGTATTGAAAATGAATTTACTTTCACCAACGATCCGCAACACTTTACTTATCAGCATGACGTTCGACGCATTGCCAACGGACACATCACGCTTTTCGACAATGGCAATTATCATTCACCTACTGTTAGTGCTGCTAAAGAATATGAACTGGATGAAATAAATAAGACTGCTACATTGGTCTGGAGCTATAAGCATCCCGGTTCATCACCCGGATCTTTCAATTATTATTTTGCCATGGGAAGTGTACAGCGACTGGAAAATGGAAATACATTCATTAACTGGGGCTGGAGAGGTAATACTTCAAACCCAAGCATGACGGAAGTTACTTCCGCAGGCACCATTGTCTGGGAACTGAAACTCGCTTCTTCAAAAAACATCATTGCTTACCGCAGTCATAAATATGTCTGGAACCCTTGTCCGCGCGCTACACAAAAAACCTTAAAAGCAAAAGATGTAACCGCTACTGCTGCCACCGTTAAATGGGCCGGTGTTGTTAATGTAGATTCCTACCTGCTTCAGTATAAAAAACACAGTGAATCAGCCTGGCTTCAAAAAACAGTGCTCGGTACCAAAACTTCTAAAAAGCTAACAGGCCTGGATGCAAGTACCAAATATGACTGGCGGTTGCAGACCTGGTGCGATGCAGATGGAATAAAAAAATCAGGATTCACCGAAATAAAAAAGTTCACTACACTGCCGCAAAAAACAATTCTGACTGAACCAACTGATGCAACTTCATTTTTAATATATCCGAATCCGGTTCGTGACCTCATCAACATTTCAATTGGGACGCATGAAGTTTCACAAATCAGGTTGTTGAATATGTTGGGGCAAGTTTTGATTATTCGTGAAATAAATGATGAGGATGCTTCCATGATACAGTTGCCCGTGCATTCAATTTCGCCTGGAACCTATTTAGTTGAAATCAGCAATGATTTAGAAAAACAGGTGCAAAAAGTGGTGATTGAATAAGAATCGAAATTGAATTTTCTATTATAGTTGATAAGAGCAAACTGAAATACCTGAGCCATTGCGCTTCCAGGCAGGAGCAACAATCATTTTTTAAGCTTCCTTTTTTTGTGTACGCTCCGACTTGATTACCCTTTCGATAATTATTCCTATCATTCAAGCGAATGCTAAATCCATTTTCATGAAAATAATTGCTACCTGCCTCCTGCTGCAGCTCACCTTTGGCCTTCAACAATCAATTGCACAATTTCAATACGTATCACCAATGCCGGGTTCAGTTATGATCAATCCGGAACACAACATAATAATCCGCGAAGGCCATCTTATTGATCCTGCAACAGTAAAGACAGAACAATTTTCCATTGAAGGTGCATCGAGCGGTTCACACGTTTTCAAACTGATTCTTGCAAATGATGGTAAAACGATTCTATTGCAACCTGAAATGCCTTTCAATTTCAATGAAGTGGTTACCGTAACGATTACGAAAGGGTTAAAAACCAAACAAGGACAAATTTTAAACGGCTTTACCTTTAAATTCCAAACGCACAGAGCATATGTGGCTGAAGAACAGCAACGTTTTAAAGAAATGAAAGAACAGATTCAGGATGAAGAAACCCTGCTTTCTGCAGATGAAACAAACGAAGAAATAAGTAATCGCGAGATAGACGGCATGTTTGAAATTACCACCAATATCAATCCTTCACCAGGAGATATCTTCTTTGATTCATTCAGCGGAAACTTTCAACCTAACAGTTATACAGGCTATCAGGCCATTACGACTTCCGGCGATTCTGTCTTTTTCCGGGAAGTCACTGCGCTAAATAAACCGTCGAATTTCAATCAAAATGAAAAAGGATATTTCGGGATTTTCAACGGCAGCAAAAACGGCTTTGATCTGCTGGATTCCAATTTCAATGTGATTGATACCTATTACCCGGCTAATGGTTATGAGGCGGATGAACACGAATTTCTGGTGCTGACTGATGGTCATGTTTTGTTTGTTGCCGATGAATACCAGGTCCTGGATCTTTCGGTTTATGATCCCTCCTATTCTCAAAGCTGCACGGTGACCGGCGCCGTGATTCAGGAATTTGATGCAGCTCACCATCTCGTTTTTGAATGGCGCAGCTTTGATCATATCGAAGTTCCGGAGGCCTTGCATAAAAATCTTACTTTTTCCACCGTTGATTATGTACATACGAACTCCATAGAAATTGACAACGACGGCAACATCATTGCTTCACATCGCACACTCGATCAGGTAACTAAAATTGATCGCAACACCGGTGAGTTTATATGGCGGATGGGTGGTGTGATGAATGAATTTACCTTTATCAATGAACCCCAGCCTTTTACTTATCAGCATGATGCCCGGCGCATTGACAACGGGCATATTACGCTGTTCGACAATGGTGTTTATCATGTGCCACAAGAAAGTGCAGCGAAAGAATATGCAGTAGATGAAGTGAATAAGACAGCCACGTTGGTTTGGAGCTACAAACATCCGGACACCAATCCGAATACGTTTTTATACTATTCTGCGATGGGAAGCGTGCAGCGATTAACAAATGGAAATACATTCATCAACTGGGGCTGGAGATTAAATACCGCTAACCCAAGCATGACAGAAATAACGCCGGAAGGCACCATTGTCTGGGAATTGAAACTTAATGCTCCAAAAAATATTATTACCTATCGCAGTCATAAATATGTTTGGAATCCTTGCGCGCGTCCTACACAAAAAACCTTAAAATCTAAAGAGGTAACATCCACTGCTGCCACCATCAAATGGGCCGGAGTTGCCAATGTGGAATCGTATCTGCTTCAGTATAAAAAACACAGTGAATCAGCATGGCTTGAAAAAACTGTGCTGGGCACCAAGGACTCTAAAAAATTAACAGGCTTAACTGCAAATACCAAATATGATTGGCGGTTGCAAACGTGGTGCGATGCAGATGGAATAAAAAAATCAGGATTCACCGAAATAAAAAAATTCACTACGCTGCCGCAAAAAATATTTCTGAATGAACCAACTGATGAGATTTCATTTTTAATTTATCCGAATCCTGCTCATGATATTCTTACTGTTTCAATGAATCATGCCGGTGCCTCTCAAATCAGGTTGCTGAATATGTTTGGAATAGTAATGATTGTTCGTGAATTGAATGAAACAGATGATGTTTCATTGGTTCAAATACCGCTGCATTCCATTTCAGCCGGAAATTACTTGCTTGAAATCAGTAACAGTTTTGAAACGCAGGTACAAAAAGTCGTGATTGAATAACATGGTAATGTATCAACCCCAATAATAATTCGCTGGCCTTTCGAAATCAAACCGCATTCACTATTTTGCGATGATGAAAAAAGAAAAGCAACGCTCGCCTGCTGCTGCTAAACCAGTGACTGTTATTTCTGAAAAAGATCAGAAATCTATAAGAAGATGGCTGCTGATCATTTGTGGGCTATTCGCATTTCTGCTTTATGCAAATACACTGATGCACGATTTTGTGCTGGATGATGAAACAGCGATCGGAAAAAACAGTTTTACCAAAGAAGGGATTTCAGCACTTCCTGAAATTTTCTCCACTCCTTATCGCGCCGGATTTTGGGACAGGAATGAAGGTCTTTATCGTCCGTTGTCTATCGCTTTGTTTGCTATTGAATGGCAGCTCGCTCCGGCCAATCCGCACTTTTTCCATTGGGTGAATGTATTGCTATACGCGATTACAGCAATCATGCTATTCATCACACTTTCACTTTTCTTCGAAAAGAAAAACATATTGCTTCCTTTCATAGCTACCATGTTATTTGTAGCGCATCCGATACATACTGAAGTGGTAGCAAACATTAAGAGTGCAGATGAACTGTTGTGTTTTCTTTTTTCACTTATATCGTTATGGGCCCTCATGAAATACGCAAAGGAAGGCCGCATGCTGTTGCTGATAGCTGCAGGAATCGCTGTCTTTTTTGCAATGCTTTCGAAAGAAACAGCCATTACAATGGTAGTGGTTGCACCTATGACTATTTATTTTTTCACTCAAGCCAATGCACGTAAAATTGCGATCAGCACCCTTCCATTTCTCGTAGCTTTCTTTATTTATCTCACCATTCGCATTTCAGTATTAAAAGGTCTTACCAACTTTAATGAAATTCAACTTATCAATAACAGTCTGGCGGGCGCCGGTAATGATTTAGTTACGCGATATGCGACAGCAATTTCAATTATCGGCAAATATCTCCTGCTGCTTGTTATTCCTCAACCATTGTGTTTTGATTATTCTTACAACACGATTCCGCTGGTTTCAATCAGTGCGCCGCAAGCCTTATTATCGCTGGCAATAATCATCGGACTTGCGGTAGTAGCTATTCGCGGGTTAAAAACTAAAAGTCCGCTTGCCTGGTCCATTTTGTTTTTCGGAGCAACGCTCTCACTCACTTCCAATTTATTTTTCCTGATTGAAGCCACATTGGGTGAACGGTTTCTGTTCATGCCTTCACTTGCATTTTGCGTAGGTATAACATTCATTTCTTTCCAACTTTTCAAGGCGGACTTACATTCATCAACTTCTAAGAACATAAGAACACTTATAAATCAACACAAGGCAATTATTGCGGTTTCTGTATTGGTACTGCTGTTGTTCTCCGCAAAAACCATTGCGCGAAATACAGACTGGAAAGATAATCTCACACTGACCAAAATTGATTCACAAACACATCCAAACAGTGCACGCATCCGATACGCGTATGGTAGCATATTGGTGATGGAAAAAGGCCTGATAGAAAAAGATGAAAACCAAAAGAAGAATTTCCTTTCGGAAGGTGTTCGTCAACTCACGGAGGCTGTAAAGATTTTACCGGATTACGGCGAAGCCTGGTTTAATCTTGGAATGGGATACAAAGAACTGGAAGATTATAAAAGCGCTGTGACCTGTTTTGAAAACGCAGGCGAAAACATGACGGAAAAAAACTTCAGCTATTACGTTGCTGCTGGAGTTGCATACGGAGAGACAGGTGAATATGAGAAATCATTTGCAATGCTGAACAAGGCTATTCAGCTCGACTCCACTTCGTCGGATCCATATAACAACATGGGTTTATTTTATTCCAGGTTGCAAAATTATCCGCAATCGATAGCACTACTCAGCAAAGCCATGCAGCTTAATCCAAAGGATGAGTATCCTCCTTATAATTTGGGGAACACTTATGCAAACATGGGAGATTTCAGTACCGCCATTGAATATTACAAAAAAGCGCTGGCCATCAATCCAAATTCAGAAATGACATTGGTTAACCTTGGCAATAGTTATGGCGCGCTGAAAGACTATCCGAATGCCTTGATCACATTTAAAAAAGTGTTGGAAATAAATCCTGCCAATAAAAATGCAATCAACAACATGGGAGCAACCTATTACCTCATGGGAGATACAGCAAATGCGAATAAATATTTGCCAACAAGGTGATTGCTGCCGGGAAATAATAAATGAGCCTTTCAAAAATTCTAACTTTATAAAATTATTAAATCCATTTAATGATCAACAATTTCAAACTCTTGCTATATCCTGCCTTTACTATCATTATTTTCTTTTCAGGTATTTCGTTATTGGGAGCGCAAACTTTCGAAGGTGACACGGGCATGATTTCAGACGATGGCCAGATTAATTATTACAACTTGCAGGTAACTGGTCTATTTCCTGCATCCATTAATCAGGCTTTCGGAATAGTTGCTGTTTGTATCAATGCAAGTCATACGTGGGATGATGATTTAGTCATTTGGTTGAAAGCGCCTGACAACACATTAGTCGAACTCACGTCGCACAATGGTTGGGATGGTGATGGCTATCTCGGAACTTGCTTTCAGATGAATGCATCGATTAGTATTTCAGCAGGAAGTCCTCCCTTCACAGGCATTTATATTCCTGAGGGAAACCTTGGAGAGTTCAACAATGGACAAGATCCGAATGGCACCTGGCAATTAATGATTGTAGATGAGTATGCGTACGCCGATTTCGGTGACCTGCACAACTGGTCCATCAGTTTTGAATCAGACGCCGCAAGTCCTTCCACAGCGCTTACATCTTCCAATCTGCCGTTGATCATCATCAACACCAATGGACAGTTGATCTCTGATCTTTCGCGTATTGATGCCGACATGGGAATTATTGACAATGGACCAGGCCTTTCCAATCATCCATCCGATACACCCAATAATTATTCAGGAAATATTTCCATTGAAAAACGAGGCAGCAGCTCCATCACCTTTCCGCAGGCGTCCTATTCTTTTGAAACAGAAGATGACACCGGTTCAAATTTAAATGTATCGTTACTTGGTATGCCGGAAGAAAATGATTGGGTATTGTACGCACCGTACAATGATAAATCCATGGTACGCAATGCACTGATTTATCGCTTGTCAAATGAACTCGGGCGCTATGCTTCACGTACAAGATTCTGTGAAGTAATTCTTAACAATGCTTACCAGGGCGTATATGTGCTGGAAGAAAAAATAAAACAGGATTCAGCTCGTGTGAATATCGCGGAGCTGAAAGAAATTGATATTGCAGGCGATGAATTGACCGGTGGATATATATTGAAAATTGATAAATATGACGGAGAGCAGGTAGATGGTTTCACCTCTCAATATCCTCCATGCTTTGATCCTGATGTATGGCAAACCATCTTCATCCAATATCATGATCCGCAACCTGCAAAGATCAAAGAACAGCAGAAAGACTATATTCATTCTTATATGGATTCCTTTGAAAATGCTTTGATTGCACCAACATTTAATAATCCGGTTACAGGTTTCAGAAAATTTGCCGATGAATCTTCCTTCATTGATTTTGCATTGCTGAATGAGATCAGCAAAAATGTAGACGGATATCGTTGGAGCAGTTTCTTTTACAAAGACAAAGCAAGCAAGAATGGAAAATTGACAATGGGTCCTATCTGGGATTTCAATCTTGCTTTCGGCAATGCTGATTATTATAATGGTGCCTACACCGTAAACTGGCAATGGGATTTTCCTTGTCCGTTTGAATATGACGGCGGATTGAATCCATTCTGGTGGCAACGCCTGCTTGATGATTCTGCCTATTACCAACACTTACAATGCAGATGGCAGGAACTTCGAACATCTGTTTTCGATTTGAATCACATGCACCAACTGGTAGATTCATTTGCCTTAGTATTGGACAGTGCGAAAGAACGTCAGTTTGAAAAGTATCCGATTCTCGGAATATATGTCTGGCCCAATGCATATTATCCTGAAACGTACGCAGAAGAAATTGACACTTTAAAAAACTGGATTACTGCGCGCGTTGCATGGATGGACGGACAGTTGAATGGCAGTTGCCTTACAAATATTCTTTCTGAAGAAGAAACAGGCATGTCACAAATAAGTATCTATCCCAATCCTGCGCCGCTGTTCTCCGATGTTTCTCTTAATATCAACTTAAAAATCACCGGCTACACTAAAATTGAAATTCACGACTTAACAGGAAGAACTATTGCGACTTTGCAGGATGGTTTGTTAAAACCAGGATCACATCAGTTTGAATGGAAAACCGGCGCTGATCAATTAACCGCCGGTTGCTACCTGGTAACCATTGAAAATGATGTAAAGAAAATTTCGAAGAAAGTATTTCTGTATTGATTCCGGCGGTGTAAATATTCATTAATCAGAATTTTGCTACACTGCTTACTCCTGGTCTTCGTTAAGGAAGCGCTTCTTTGAGATGAAACTATGAATTAACCTGTCCCAACGCTGTTGATGTTATTAAAGATTATATCACATAATTATCAGCGGAATATTATTTGTAAAATAAAACTCCGGCACCATTCCATATCGTTATTCAGGTACCATCATTTACAAATTCTGAAATCAAGTCTTTATCTCATTTGAGGGAAAAAGTCTCGGGCACGTAGAAAATTATTCCCTGTTTAAAAAGCGATTACACATTCTTTCTTCACTATTGCATCATCACAGAACATTCCTTAATTCAAATGATGCCATATAATAATGGTTCCATCTTTGCTAATTCCTGCATTATCATAATTACTCAATTCCCATTGAGCATTTCATTTATTGGGTTGAACATCCTTATTTCCTCATCCAAATAGTTTCGCTTTGCAGATAATTTTTGCAGAAACAATATTGCATCCCTAAAACACAAAACGCTGTTCCATGAAAAACAAATTATACACTACTTGTCAGTTCCGGATTTTTAAATTTTACGCGCTGTTCGCGATTTATTTCCTTCCGGCTTTCTTTTTATTTCTATCAGCAAATGCACAAACCGCACAATGGGTAAAGCAGGGTGGCACCGGTGGAATCACCAATGGCGTAAGCAGCGATGCAAATGGGAATTGTTATGCTACAGGCATGGTGAGTAACCCTGCTGTATTCGATAACATCTCTATTCCCTGCAATGCAGCGGATATCTTTCTTGCAAAGTACGATCAGGGTGGCACCATCACTACTCTGAAACTGGCAGGCGGTGAGCTGCTCGACCAGGGAAATGAAATTGCCACTGATGCGGAGGGTAACTCTTATATCGCAGGTTATATCCAAACAAATTCATTACATCCAAGTGTTTCGTTCGGTAACCTTTCATTTAACGGACATGGTGATTATGACTGGTTCATTGCAAAATATGACGTGAATGGAAATGTAATATGGGCAAAAGTGGAAGGCAGCACTGCCGGTGATCAGGCCAACAGTGTGGCACTCGATGGGAACGGCAATGTATATGTAACCGGATTTTTTAGTGGCACCATGACCGTAAATGGAATCACCATAACAAGCTCAGGTTTATTTGATGTGTTCATTGCGAAGTATGATAGTAACGGCACTCTTGCCTGGTTAAAACGTGCAGGTGGTAGTGGTTCAGATAATGCTTACGGAATTACCTGTGATTCAAACGGAGATATTGCCATCACAGGAGAATTTCAAAACACTGCTTCTTTTGGTTCCAACCAGGTAACTGCATTGGGGCTCGGTGACGCATTCATTGCTAAATATGCTGCTTCCGGAACCAACTCTTGGGTGAGACGGGGTGGCGGCAACGTTTCTTTTGTCACTGATCACGGACAATCTGTAGCAACCGATGCCTTAAATAACTTTTATATAACAGGTGACTTCACCGGTACTGCAACATTTGATAATCTGACTGCAACAAGCAATAACGTGAGTTATGCCGACATGTATGTAGCAAAATATAATTCGAATGGCATCATTCAATGGCTGCAGCACGGTGGTGGTGTTCATGCAGACAGAGGATATACGGTTGCTGTTGATCTTGCAGGCAACAGTTTTGTAAGTGGTTTTGCAGACAGCGGTCCTGGCGTTGTGTTTGACACTATTACATTGCCACCTTTGGGAAATGAATACATCTACCTTGCAAAGTACAATCCCGCAGGATCTGTGTTATCGGTAAAACAATATGCAGCCGGTTCAGGTCAGGATATTCATGTATTAAATAATGGTTGTATGTTTTTTGGTGGTGGCGTATCTCTAAACAACAACGGAAATGAATTCGATAATATCAACCTGGAATTTGTTGATCGTCCTGCTTTTACAGGAAAATTTTGCGAAGCTTCTCCTGTATGCGCAACACCAAGTGGTTTCTCTGTCACAAAAATCACCTCTTCTTCAGCAAAGATAAATTGGAGCAATGCAACAGGCGCTGTAAGCTATCTTGTTCAATACCGTAAAACCGGTGTTACAAAATGGAAAACTAAAGCGGCTGCCGGAACATCAAAAAAACTGATCAACCTCACTCCTTCCACTTCTTATGATTACCATGTTGCTTCAGTGTGTACAGGTGACACCAGCGCGTATTCTGCGATTCAAAATTTCACAACTGCCCCACTTCGTACCGGAGAGATAATTGAGATTCCTGCAGAGATGGCTATTTTTCCAAATCCAAGCCATGGATCTTTTACCATTCATGCAACAGGACTTCAGGATCATGTAACCATTGAAGTAATTGACGTGATAGGAAAAATCATTTACAGGAATGAACTGTTCCATACTGATGGAGAAATAGAACAACAAGTTCAACTTACCGGAGAGATAACTGGGATGGCATTCGTGAGAATAATCAACGGACAAAAACTGGTAACGAAGGCGATACTTCTTCAGTAATTATCCTCAAGGAATCTAAATATCCAAAAAACTACCGCTATTCAGCAGAATATAAATTTTATTTCATTTGATATAGCTACTAATCCCCTTACAGATCACTCAAATACCATAGCGCTTTTTCCATCCATATTTTGTCAGAGAAATGTCAGAGAGGATTATTAATGTTATTTATTTCATATGTGTTGCCAATAATTACTTCCTTTTACGCAAGGTTAAAATTATTGGCATTTTTTTTATTAATGGTTCATCAAAATTCTTCAAACTTTTAAATCCAAAAAAAATGAAAAGAGCAATCATAATTCCTATCCTGTGCTTTACTATGCATTTTGCTAGTGCACAACAGCCACAACCCGGACATCCCATTGATCCGGTAACCAATCAAAAGCAGAATAATACCACATTGACGTGGGATAATAATGACATGCTTACATTACCTCCGTCAGAATTACCATCATCTATTAATTCCGCTTTCAAAAGTTCTTATCCCAATCAATCCGATGTTACCTGGTATAAGTATAATAACGGATACATCGCAAGCTACAATGATAATTCCAGCATGAACCAACGGGTTATTTATGACATGAAGGGAAATCCAGTGTACATGGGGAAACAGATTAAATCTTCTTCTCTCCCTGCAGGTACTAATAAATACCTCCAGAGTAAATATCCGGATGCAACTTTCGACAATGTGTACGAGGTAAAAACTCCATCAGGCGAAACTAATTACCAGGTTTGGGTAGATGGAAAATGGATGAAGTTCGATAAGAGCGGAAATCTGGTTCCAATGAAGTAAACAGCATCTGCAAATGATGGTGTTGGTTTAACAACTTTCGCGGAGTTTAAAGAATATAGGTTAATCCCTTAATTTCTTTAGGCTCCGCGATTTTTTTGAGCTTTAAAAATCAGCTTTGCAATCCGGTTTTCAATTTCAAGATAATAACCAGGTGAATTGAATATTCCCTCGAAGTGATGCGTTCTCCAAAGTTGGAAGGTATGAGGAAGTGCTTATAAATTTAAAGCGTAATCGTACTTCCGGCTTTTTTTATCGGATGGCAAAATTTTGGATTTGAAATCTATTGCGACAACATAAATTTCGTTCTTCGGAATCGGAAAAATTTGATAAAGAAAATATCAGCCCTATAAATTATGCGATCCCAAATTCCTGATCCATAAAATTTAAAAAAAAGCAGGCTTAAGATTGCCGATGAATACCCTGGAATTGTTCAAAGCCTGAATGAAAAAAATATTTATCTGTTTTTACATTCCTATTGACTTCAACAATATCCTTAAAATCTTTGTAGAGGAGATCGCTAACAGCGTTTAATTCTAACGTATAGGCTTTTTCTTCATCCAAAGTTTGTTGTAAGAGATCAGCCACTTCATTTTGCCCCAATAAATTGGCAAAAGTTCGTAAGGTTCCATAAGAGGTAATAACGTAAAATTCGATTTTCTGCATGACAGAAATGATCCATGAATCTCTTACAATGCCCAAATCAGTAACGGTTGTAACATGTTCAAGTTCCTTAATGAGCACCGAGAACGCTTTACAATGAATTTGTTCAGGGTAAAAATCGTTGGCATTAAATATTTCTTCCAACCTTCTTAACTGTTCTTCTTTTACGTTTATATGATCTTCCATAGACGTAAAAAGTTCATCAGAAATGGAATTTTCGCCCATCCTGGCCAGCATTTTCATAATTGCTGTATCAACCCAATAAATACTTTTTAATTCCTCCTCAAAAAAAGATTTCAACTCAAAAGAATTCTCAAATATCACTTTCAATCGATGTGAAATTATCGTTTCCTTATCTTTCTCAGTCGCTTTTTTCATTATAAGATATTGGTTAGTGTAATTAGAAAACGATAATTATAGTGCCAAGCCTAAGTGTATGGCCAATAACCGAAATTTACCAATATAACATGCGATAAACTCTCTTTGGTGGCCCGTTAGAATTTAAAATCATTTGGGGAAAATGAATATAAACATGTGCAAAAACTTCCCCGACGAGGTAGTCAGTAAAACATCAATAAGATTTCTTATTCCATCCACGGATTGAGCACAACCTTTACGCAGTTATCTTGTTTATTTTTAAACATGGCATAACCATCCGCAATTCGTGATAGAGGCAATCTATGCGTGATAAAATCATTCAATTGAATTTTTCCTTCAGCCACATAACCAAGCAATTCATCAATGTATTTATGTGCAGGAGCCTGACCGCCTTTAAGGATTATACCTTTATCAAAAAATTGTCCTACCGGGAAATTATCATATAATGCCGGGTACACTCCAAGCACTGAAATGATGCCTCCGCGTCTCACTGCACTCATGCAGGCTTCTAATACCTTTGCGGAACCCTTTTCAAAATTGACCACAGCTTTAGCACGATCTAATATATTGCGATCAGGTTCAAAGCCCACCGCATCAATACAAACATCTGCTCCTCTTCCCTGCGTAAAGGATCTGATTTGTTCGATTACTTCCTTTCCATTTCCTTCCCATAAAATCGTTTCACAGGGAGCAGTTTGTTTAGCTTTATCCAAACGATATTGTAAAGTATCAACAATTAATACCAACCCTGCATCACGAAGTGCGGCGCTTTTAGCAGCCATAATACCAATAGGACCTGCACCAAAAATCGCCACCGATTCTCCTCCATGAACTTCACCCCAATCGACACCTGCATATCCGGTAGGAAAAATGTCGGTTAGAAAAAGCACTTGCTCATCACTTAATTGATCAGGTACTTTCCGTGGGCCATAATCAGCATAGGGAACTCTCACGTATTGCGCTTGTCCACCATCATATCCACCATATAAATCTGTATAACCGAAAAGTGCACCTCCTTTTTCTGTTATACCACCCTCGGGTCCATAACCCAGGTTTATGATTTGTCCTTTTTCTTATCCTTTTCCTTTTTTTCGTGCTTCTCTTTTTCTGTTTGACTCTTATCATCTTCAACCTTATCCTTTTCAAACATCTTTTTAAGAAGCGATTTTTCTTCCTGTGGGGTGTTACCAACAGAACCGATGCTGATTTGCTGATCAATTGCAGGAAACAAAGCCTGAACGAATGCATTTCGCAGCACTTCAACTATGGCAGTAAAAACATGAATGTTAGGATCTGACATCTCTCCCTCAATAGGTATCTTGGTTGCTACCTGGTCCTTTTTGGGATTTTCCAATATTTGCCCTGCTAATCCTACAAGACCTTCCCATAATTTTCGAAGAAAAGAATCATTTTTATCCTCCGCTCCAAGCACATCCAGGTCTTTGATGATCGGTTTTACATAGCCGGTGAATTTACCATTCTTAGCAGCTACCTCCGTGTAAAGTCCAAATCTTCCTTTATTGACATCTATTTTAGCATACGCTTTAAAAAAGTCATTGAGTAAAACCAGGTTGGTGTTTTCGAGTCGTGCATTCAAGTCAAATGTTGCCTGATCAGCCAGTGGGTTCAATTTCATTCCCAAGTTGAACGTTCCTTCATAAACATGAGCATCCGCTGTTACACCAGAGGGAAGCACTTCTGCAGAGTCGTACGAATTTTGAAGATTGGTTGCAACAATGTGTGCATCAGTTAATGCCACATCCACCTTTGGTGATGATCCTTCATCGATATAATGTATGGATCCATTATTGATTTCGAAACGGTTGATCTTGATGGGCATGAATTTCTTCAACAGTATCCTGAAATCAGTGGTGTCTTCAGCTAATTGTTTCGCAGAAACCTTTTCTTTAATAAAATTGAGGGTGGGAGTTTCAACCACGAGCTCTCCCACTATTGAACCATGCAGAAGAGCTTTCCATTCAATAGAAAGGTCAATCTCCTTTGCATCAGCAAAAGGTGATTGTTTACCGGTTGCAGAATCCACTTTGCTGAGATAAACGTCGCAGATGGTATACGCTCCACGGTAGATGGAAAGATCAACGTCTTCCATGTGACCATAATAACCTTTCACATCATTTGCAAGCGTTTTATTGCCATAGTGCAGAATTACATACGGCAAAATGAGCCTGACGATAATTAATAAAATAAGAATGCCGATAAGGATCTTTAAACCCAGTCGTCTTCTGTGCGGTTTGTTTTTTTCAGCATTTTTATCCTTTCTTCTCATTATGCTTAATTGTCTAAAGTATTTTTAATCTGGTTGCTTTTCTAAATTCAGCTTGTCTTCAATCTTATCCTGCACCTTCTCAATTCCTTCCTCCGCTTTAAGAGATGTTCCCAAAATGGATTGGAGGGTGGCATTAAGCAATGGCTGATAAATAAGTTTGTCTCTCATCAGGTAAATGCATATTCCCAATATCGCATACAATCCACCGAGAATAATAAAGCCCGCCCACGACCGATCGAGCAAAATAGAGAGGAGTAACGCCAAACCAATATTCAATAAATTAAAAGTGAATAGGAAAATGATAATCAGTATTACAATCATGAGAAAATTTGAGGAGATTCTTGCACTCTTATCAGCACTTTTAAATGCAATGAGCTTGATGGAACTCTCTGCATAATCTGCAACTGCTTCGAGCAGTCTGCTTCCTTTTTGTTTTAATCCTTCCATAATTTATTTTTAATTGTGTTCAAGAAATGTTGTTTGTCTAGCTTTTTTAATGTGATCGCCTGAATAACAGTTTTGATAGCAGAACCTGAATCAGTCCTTTCTTTCCACGGCTAAGGAAACCTTGCACCATCATTGAACCAGTAGATTTTAAAATATTTACGGGCTTTAGCATTTCTTCCAGTCCATGCCACTCAGCTCCAATGTTTAATCTTGCATCATTTTTTTCCTTCTCAAGTATTTCAATCCTTTTTTGAATCTGTTCACTTGCAATTGCCCTGTTTGACATGAAATGATTAATTTTTATTTATATACGGATGCATTTTAATTACAGGTTTATTATTCTTTTCGCTTTGCATCAATTCGTTATTCCAGATTCCTGTAATTTTTTTATTTCTTTAATACCGTCCAGATGAGATTGGATCACTGGTAGAAATTTTTTCGCAAAACCCGCAATATCCTCATCAGTAGATTTTTCAGCACGCCTGAACATGCGCAGATCCCGCTTATGATCGATAGTGATCATTCGTATAAATCTTTTATCAAAATGTTTTCCCTCTTCTTCTGCCAGCTTCTTTCTAAAATGCTCCTTCTTCTCGCTGATTGAATTAGGTATCTCCACTCCTTTTTTCATGGCAAGTTTATTTATCTCGGCAAGCAAAAGGCCCTGATCAGTTAGCATGCGCTGTCCATAATCTCTGATCTCTTTCGTCGTTCCTTTTTCAGTCGCAAGTTTTCCTTCCGCTGCATCCATCATCCTGGCATCGGCAGACTTTATTAAAAACTTTCGGTCTCTATCAGCCACAGCATCATTATCTCTTTTAATTGCTATTTCCATTTCCGTTTCTGGTATTTGCGATAGATGATTATTTAAAGTTGATTCGGTGATAAGGTTTTTCATAGCTAAAGATTCCACAGAAAAAAGAGTTATAAAAATGAATGCAAAACCAATCCGGGTGCTTATTTCCCTTGCCATCAGTTGTGGTATTATCAATTGAAAAAATTTGATTATGCAATTGACACAGATAGTGCCAAAAATATCAAGGGGATTTTAGCCTCATAGGTTCATACCATTACCGGCAGGAATACATCCTTAGAAGCACTGGATAATGGAGTTCTAAGATGAATAGCGAGCACATGCTTTACCTAATTTTTCTGAATTCAAATTGTTCTTTGATGTAGTTATTCAGGAATTTTCCTTTTGAAAAAAAAACTTTCATATCCTGGTAAATTCGTTCAGGCACTTCCAGATATTCATAAATAGCTCCGGATCTAAATCTCACTTGGAGTATCCGGCTCTCTGCATTGTAATGAAACGATCTGATTACAGTGGAAGGCAATGCGCTATATTTTCACTTTATTATTATCAATTGCAGGGTAGATCATTGTTGGCAATGACATTCAACTGGGATTCTGATATTATTTTGAAAATTTTTATATACTATTTTCTGTACTCAATTCTTTTTACTTGACTTTTTATGCGCCGTGGACTTTTTTGGAGCACCTTTTTCTTCGGTACCCTGGCTCCTTCTTTACGTGCTTCACTGAGACCGATTGCAATCGCTTGTTTACGGCTTTTTACTTTTCCTCCTTTACCGTCCTTTCCGGATTTGAGTTCCCCATTCTTGTATTCGTGCATTACCTTCTCAACCTTGTCCTGCGACTTTTCTGAATATTTTGCCATGAGATCTGGTTTTAGTTAAACAATTCATGCTAGTTAAAAAAAATGTGTCAACAAATAGTGATCATCTTTGCTCTATCATTCTGTATCATTTGTGAGTTTGTTAATAGTACTGGTTTAAAAAAGCTCATTGAAACATGGGCTTTTATAAAACACTTTCCCTCCTTAGTTTTTTTTAAATAACATTTTTTTCCAATCATCATCATCAAGATTTTCCAAAGCATTATTACCTGCTATGTTAATTGTCATTGCGAAAACCTTAGGAAATTTTTTACAAATCATGCATAAAAAGAATCCCCAGTGGCTGGGGATCCTTTTATACAAAAAAAAGTTTAACGATTTCTCCCGGAGCGACTATTGCGATTTTGTCTGGAACCGCCCCTGTCATCATCACCATAATAATCGTTTCTTCTGTTATCGTTATCATCCTGGTAATAACGATCATAATTATTCGAACGGGACGAATAGCGATCCTCGTCATCACGTGAGTTCCTGTAGCGATCATCCTGTTGATCGTAAGATGAATTAGAACGGTAACGGTTATCATCATCACCACGCCTTCTGTCATCATTTCGGCTATCATTTTCATTGCTATAGCCGCCGCTGTAATAATCGTTCTCCCTTTGTTGCGAATAACCACTCCGGTTATAGCCTGAATTATTTCCCTGCATGCCACCATACCGGCCCTGGTTAGAATAACGGTCTTGATTTCTTCCATACTGATCACCATATCCGTCGCGGTTTTCCTGGTCCCAGTTTCTGCCGTACTGTTGATTATAAGGAGAATTGTAATTGTCCCTTCTTTGTTCATCTTCCCGGAAACCACTCATAGGATATGGACGCGGATCTTCTTCATAACCGAATCCCTGACCTTGATAATTATTTTGCTGCCTTTGATTGTACCGGTTTTGTTCATCATATTGCTGAGAACCTCCTTGCCGGTTATAGGAACGTTGATTACCACCTCGCTCATTATACTGTTGGTTGTTGCCATAGCTGCCTGAAAATCCGCTGTTATAATTTTGCTGATCATAACCACCTTGCATATTAGAATTGCCCTGGTTAGCATATGGATTTGTTTGGTTTCTATCATTTCCACCTTGGTAATCATTTTCCTGGTTTTGCCGGTTCCTCCTTTGATCACCTTGCTGAGAAGATTCATTCTGTTGAGAACCATAGCGCTGGCTGCCCGTTTCATACTGTTGCTCACCAGAATTTTGTTCCCTTTCCATTTGAGGGCTCAAACGGTTTTTTTCCATATCATCCTGCCGGTTAGATTTGCCTTTGCTTGAATCGCCGGACTCATTTTCGTTGCGATTTTCAGTTTTCATTTCAGAATCATTTTCCTGCGAGGTTGACGTTTCATTTTTAGCCATTTTGCTGATGTCTTCCTGGTTACTTTTGGAAGAAGTATTTTCATCACCTTCTTCCTGCTTTTTGTTTTTGTGATTACTCATAGATAGTTGTTTTTGGAGGTTAACAATGATTATTTTTCATCATAGCTAACAATGAAATAGTATGCCATTATTACTCTTACCCTAAAGAAACCATTGCAAGTAATTTCATGTGTAGAAAAAGCACCACAAATTCCTACTTGCTTTCTACAATGTAGATTTCAAACATTAAAACAATTGTTGTATGGAATTACCTGGAAGGGGATTTCACTCCGGTTTCGAGATTACCATTCAACCATTTAATCATATAACCACTATTACTCCTGACTTCACTGCAACAATTAAACAATGGCAAAAATATAAACCTGGTTATTAATTAAGTTGGCTGATCCACTCCAATTTTTCCTTTACTTCTCGATTCTTACTTGTAAATTTAACCGTTAAACAATACCGGTCATGTCGGACGAAGTTGAGTCAGATAAATATTATTACTCGATAGGTGAAGTAGCAAAGCAGTTCAATCTTTCTATTTCCAATATCCGTTTCTGGGAACAGGAATTCGAAATTCTGCGCCCGAAAAAAAACAGGAAGGGTGACCGTTTCTTCACCAAGCAAGACATTGAGCATCTCAAGATCATCTATCACCTCCTCAAGGAAAAAGGATATACTATTGAAGGTGCCCGCAAAAAACTGTTGCAGAATCCTGACCAGGTTACAGAACGCGTCGCGATGATTGAATCGCTCAAGAAGATCCGTTCGTTCCTCGTAAGTCTTAAAGAGAACCTCGATAAAAAAGAAGTAGAAGGTATTCCTTGATTACCTGGTGATGCCTGAGCATAGTCGAGGCTCCTCACAATTAAACTTTTAATCGATTGAAAATTCCCGCGCTTCGGCTCCGCTCAGCGACAGCTTCGGCTCCGCTCAGCGACCGATTTTTTACTCCCTGAGTGAATTCAGAACTGCGCTGTGAGATTAGCAGAGGTTTTCACAAGCCTAATCGAATGTGCTCTCTGAGTACTTCTAATTGCTCAGGACAAGCGTATAAGAAGGCCCGCCGCAGCTAAATAATAATCAATAGAAAAATTGAGGCGTTTCGGATTCGAACAGCAAATGGTTTCATACGTGTTTGAAATGTCTAGAACTGAAATTTTCTCTTCGCTACATTCATCCGCACACCAAACTGAAAAATATGTGTGGAAGATGAAAAAGCTGCAAGCGTGGATTTTGAATTTCTATATATATATGTCGCATCTATGAAAAGGTTGTGGCGGATCATGTAACAAACTGATAATTCACTCAACAATAAATCACTGCTTACTCCCTGCCCCACTTCATTTCCATATACTGATGGTATGGTGGAATCAGTAGTGGGAATAAATATATCAGCACCCCAGTTACTTCCGGATGTATCTCTTCCTGATCGGGCTGCCGTTATGCTCCACTGAAGAGTAAGCGGAAAAATGGGTTGATAACGGACCAGCCCAATCCATTCATTCAGGTTAGCTCCCAACGGATGTGCCAGTGGCTGATTGTAATTTGTGTAATTGGCTACCGTATCATTGTGGGTATAAACATAAGGCCTGATGTGGTTCCATTCGAATTGAAGATCAAGATTATCCAATCCGAATGCATCAATATATTTTGCACCCAGTTGAAATCCGGTCTTATTACCCCAATATCCCTTTTCACCTTTAGATGTTTGTATATTGAAATCGTCAATCATGAATTGACCGTAACCGGAAAAATGATGCAGGAAATTCACACGGGCATCAATGCCGAGCATGGTATTATCCGGACTGCCGAGCAACTGTTCAACTGAGCGATAAAAAATAATCGGATTCAGGTATTGCAACTCATATCCATCATTTCGGTGAAACACTACGCTTTCCCAAATACCCACATTTAAGAATCGGGTTGCATTCAAACTCAGATGATGCATAGCGCCGTATTTTTTCGGGAGCAGCTGATCGCCGCCGCGCATAAAATCAGCGGTCATGTCTACAAATAAATTCTGGTAGCTGATCTTCCAAACTTGTGTTTGCAATTTCAAAAACAAATAGTCTTCGCTGAAATCTGACAGCGCGAGTGAGCGGATTCCATTTCCCAAAAAGTTTTTATCGTTGCCGAATTGAATCGTGATAAACTTCGCGGCGGTAAAATCAAAATATCCCTTCGCGGAAAAAAAATCAACACCTTCTTCTTTGAATTCTTTAAAATATCCTTCTCCCGGAATTGCTCCGAAGGAATCAATTCTTTCCCGCACATAAAGCGGAAAACGCGCCTGGTTTTCATTCAGTAAAAAATAATATCCTACTTTTTTCGCTATCCAACCGCGCAATTCAATGCCACGTGTATTCGTAAAAATGGATGCTCCGGATCCTGATTCTGTTCCATACTGAAAATCAAAAACAGGGTTCACCTTCACCATGAAATCATGATCACGGTGCTGATACAAACTTCCCTTGTCCCGGTATATATATTTCAGAAACGGTTTTCTGCTATTGGCTCCTGCATATGCTGACCATTCATCATTGTCCGTCAGTAAATAATCAATGGACTTCAAATCAACAGATGAAGTATTTGTAGGATTCTTTTGAAAGGTATCCAGAAACTGAATTGCGTTCTCCCGTTGCAATGGCAATGCGGAAAAATGCAACTGATCAGAAATGTTTCCCGATTTTATTTCAAGGCGTTGCAGGAAATGATACGATGCATCATTGAGCGGAATGAATGTGCTTTGTGAAAAAACACTACTTCCTTGCAAGGATATCAGCAAAAGCAGCAGGAAAAGCTTTATCATCAGCAGAAAATTCAAATCACCAAAGCTTCAGTCCATGAAAATTTTTGTGCGCGTAATGAATGAACGCAATAACAGCCAGCTTCCCAATGCAATGCCGGCATAAATTGCAGCATCGATCCATTCCTGGAAAATCAATGATCCTGTTAAAAACAAAATGGAATAAGTCATTATAACAGCACTCAGCCAGCACACTACCAGTTTACCCATTTGCTGCGTAGATTTTTCCATTCCCGTTAGCGCCCGAACAGGTTCCCACCATCCTCCGGGGTGAATGCGCCTGTAAAATTCTTTGAGCTTTTCTTCTTCTACAGGCGCTGTGATAAAAGTTGCAACCAACCAACACACCGTTGTAAATCCTACCGTCACAAAAAAACTATCAGGAAATTCCCATTTCAAAACATACCTTGAAAAGGCATAGCCGGCAAAAGGAGCAATGGTTGCCGTAATCTCACTCCAGGCGTTGATTCGCCACCAATACCAGCGGAGGATGAGAACAAGACCCAAACCCGCTCCACATTCAATAAGAAAAGACCACACGCCGGAAATAGTCTGCATTTGTGTAGTAACGGCCAGTGAAACAATCATGAGCAGGATCGTAATGATGCGACTTACTGCCACATAATGACGCTCACCTGCTTTTTCTTCGTTAAAAACAGATGGCTTCCTGATAAACCGCTTGTAGACATCGTTCAAGAGATAACTTGCACCCCAATTTAACTGGGTGGCAAGCGTGCTCATATAAGCAGCAAAAAAAGCAACCAGCAAAAATCCTTTCATGCCGGTTGGTAAAAAGTCCTTCATCGCCATCACGAATCCTTCCTTCTTATCGTTCATCGACAATTCAGGGTACAATACCATCGAACAAAGTCCAACAATAATCCAGGGCCAGGGACGAAGGCAATAATGTGCAATCTGGAAAAACAACGTCGCGTAAATAGAATGTTTTTCATTTTTTGTGCTCATCATCCGCTGTGCGATATAACCTCCACCACCCGGTTCTGCGCCGGGATACCAGCTTGCCCACCATTGCACCCCAACATATGCGAGAAAGGCACCGATACTGATCGTGAGTGTTGTTGCAACATTTCCGGTATACGAATGTCCTTTTACTTCCGGAAAAAAATCAAGTGACCAGCCAGGCAGTTTTTCCTTCAGCCCTGTTATGCCACCGATACGATCGCTATGCAATACTAATATGGCGAGCACGATACAACCTGTCATGGCCACTACAAATTGAAAAGCATCTGTTACCGCAACGCCAAGCAATCCACTGATAGAAGAATAGATTGCAGTAAGTATCATCATTAATGCAGCATACATCAAGGCTTCCTGTGAACTGATGCCAAAGAATACTTTAAGAATAGAAATCATCGCAAGATTCACCCAGCCGATGACAAGCGTATTCATGAAAAGTCCAAGATACAGGCCTTTGAATCCGCGAAGAAACGCTGCCGGCCGGCCACTGTAACGTAATTCAATCAATTCTACTTCAGTCATAATATTGGCCCTTCGCCACAGTCGCGAAAAGAAAAACACTGTCAGCATACCGCCAAAAAGAAAACTCCACCACAACCAATTACCCGCAATACCATTTTTTGAAACCAGCTCCGTAACAGCGAGCGGTGTATCCGCGGCAAAAGTGGTGGCCACCATGGAAGTTCCAGCCAGATACCATGGAAGATTTCTTCCTCCGAGAAAAAAGCCAGCAGTGTCTTTGCCCGCCTGTTTCGAAAACCTAAGACCTATGTAAGTGGTGATGATAAAATATACCGCAATAATTATCCAATCAATAAGATCAAGAGTCATCCGCTAAAAAATTTGTGCGAACCAAAGTAGGAATTATTTGCAGAAGCAGAATTTGGAAATATCAACAGTATCAATGCTGTACTTGGAGGTTTGGCAATATTTTTTTGCCGGGTACCGCTATCACGAAAAATATTTATCTACTTTGCCAACAGAATGCTCTTGCTCGACGTCATAAATTTCTTCAGAGAAATACTGAAAGATCCCGGATCTATCTTCAATCCTGAGATGCTGATCCGATATGGTGGACTGCTATTACTGTTTGTAATGGTGTTTGCTGAAACCGGCATTTTCTTCTGCTTTTTTTTCCCGGGTGATTCACTCGTATTTACAGCCGGCGTGCTTACTGCAACAGGCGACTTACAACGAAATGTGTACGTGGTTTGCACCACCTTGATTGTCGCAGCTACACTTGGCAACCTCGTTGGTTATTGGTTTGGAAGACAGGCAGGCCCGCTTTTATTTAAGAGAAAAGAATCTATCTTTTTCAAACATGAATATTTAATCATGGCTGATAAATTTTATGCAAAGTATGGCGCTACAGCTTTGATATTGGGCCGTTTCCTTCCTGTCATTCGTACATTTGCTCCAATTTTATCAGGTGTCATAAGAGTAGATCTTGGAAAATACCTGCTCTATACTATAATCGGTGCAATAATCTGGGTGATACCATTGGTGATTGCAGGCTATCTTTTAGGAACACAACCAATCGTGCGTGACAATCTTGAATACATCATTATCGGAATGGTAGTAGTATTCACTGGTCCGGTTATTATCAGGTTTATCAGGGAGTCAAAAAAATTAAAGAAGGAAGCCGGGGAATAGTATATATGGTCATGAGTCATTGGTCATTGGTCATTGGTCACTAAGCTGCATAATCCTCAATTCCTAATTCCTAATTCTTAATTCCTAATTCCTAATTTTCAATTCCCAATGTTCCCAAAAAATAAAATCCTCTTCATCTCAGTAACGGCATTCCTGCTTGCTCATTTCAGCATTGCTTCTTTTGCCCAGGTCAACAGAGACTTACTCGCAAAAAAATGGATCTATTCAGGAACAGAAGAATTTGGCGTAGTGCGTGCGCCGGATTCAACTGCTAAAGCTGATTTCCTCGAACTTAAAACCGATGGAAATTTTATAATGGCGAAAGAAGGAAAACAATGGAATGGAAGCTGGTTGTTAAATGAAAAAACATCGGTCATCACACTCACTGACACCAAATCAAAAAAGAAATTCAATTACACAATTAAAGACGTCGGTAATAAACAATTGGTGCTCGAATATCAAAGTCCCGACCTCGTAAGAACAAAATACCATTACCAATCGAAAGAATGACAAAATATACATAAACGGGTTTCTCTTTCCTTAGATCACGAAAGTGATCTACAGCAATTTAACAATTAAACAATTTAACTATTTAGTATTATACCATTCTTCACCTTCTGAGCTATTTCCTATTTTCGCACCGCAAATAATTTTGTAATGAAAACAAATATTAAAAACATAGCAGTTTTTACTTCAGGTGGTGATGCTCCGGGTATGAATGCTGCCATCCGGGCTGTGGTTCGTACAAGTCTTTACAACGAACTAAAGGTTTTTGGCATCATGCGCGGTTATGAAGGACTTATTGACGGAGAAATTATTGAAATGGACTCCCGGTCGGTGAGCAATATCATTCACCGCGGCGGTACCATTTTGAAAACGGCACGCAGCAAGCGGTTTATGACAATGGAAGGAATGACTGCCGCTAACGAAAACATTAAAAAATATAAGATAGATGCCATTGTTGCTCTTGGTGGCGATGGAACATTTCGTGGCGCACTCGAATTCAATAATCATTTTGATATTCCCTTTATTGGCCTGCCTTGCACAATTGATAATGACCTGTACGGCACCGATGACACAATAGGTTATGATTCAGCCATCAACACAGCAATGGAAGCTATTGATAAGATCCGCGATACCGCTGATTCCCACAACCGCTTGTTTTTTGTAGAAGTAATGGGTCGCGATGCAGGATTTATTGCTATGAGAAGCGGTATTGCAACCGGGGCTGAGGCGATCCTGATTCCTGAAAGTCCGCTCTCTATTGATCAGTTAATATCGAAACTGGAAAGAGGATGGAAACGCAAAAAATCATCTGGCATCGTAGTGGTAGCAGAAGGAGAAGAAGAAGGTGGC
Source organism: Chitinophagaceae bacterium (assembly GCA_016717285.1). Taxonomy (NCBI): domain Bacteria; kingdom Pseudomonadati; phylum Bacteroidota; class Chitinophagia; order Chitinophagales; family Chitinophagaceae; species Chitinophagaceae bacterium. The sequence continues at coordinate 549,769 of JADKFU010000001.1, read as the reverse complement.
GCATTTGAAGTAGCAAGAAAGGTGAAAGAAAAATTCAATCATTATGATACACGGGTTTCGGTGATTGGACATATGCAGCGAGGCGGTAATCCTACCTGCCAGGATCGCGTACTTGCAAGTCGTCTCGGACTCGCTGCGGTGGAAGCATTATTGGAAGGAAAAAAAGATGTAATGGTTGGCGTGATGCATCACAGTGTTGTGCATACACCTTTCGCGAAAGCTACCAAGCACAACCAGGAGATCAGTCCTTTCCTGATGAAACTTGCTACCGTTTTGTCAATTTAACGACACTTATCCAATCACCTTTCGTGAAATCTCCATCACTTTAAAAATTCAAACGCACTGCTTCCTGCAACTGCTGTGATACGCTAACTCAATCGCTTCAATATCCTTTCATCATTATGTTGTTAAAAAATAAAGGCCATGGAAATACTCAACACCCGGATCGAAGATGCATGGAACAACCGCGCGCTCTTACAGGATGAAAAAATAAAAGAATTAGTCAACACGGTGATTGAACTGCTTGACCAGGGAAAGATTCGTGTAGCTGAAAAAAAAGGAAATGAATGGGTCACTCATGAATGGGTAAAAAAAGCAATTCTCTTATACTTTGCGATACAACCGATGGAGGAAATGCAGGCAGGTCCACTGCACTTCTACGACCGGATTCCGTTAAAAAAAAATTATAAAGAATTGGGTGTTCGCGTCGTGCCTCATGGTGTGGCGAGATACGGTGCTTACCTCGCAAAAAATGTGATCCTGCTTCCTTCCTATGTAAATATCGGGGCGTATGTTGATGAGGGCACTTTGGTTGATACGTGGGCAACGGTAGGTTCCTGTGCGCAAATTGGAAAAAATGTTCACCTCAGCGGTGGTGTTGGAATTGGTGGAGTGCTCGAACCTGTGCAATCAAATCCTGTAATTATTGAAGACAATTGTTTTATCGGATCCAGATGTATAGTGGTGGAAGGTGTGATTGTAGAGCAGGAAGCTGTATTGGGAGCCAATGTTGTATTAACTGCGAGCACGAAAATTATTGATGTTACTGGCAGTGAACCGGTTGAATACAAAGGAATAATTCCCGCACGAAGTGTGGTAATTCCGGGAAGCTATTCTAAAAAATTTCCTGCGGGTGAATACAATGTAAGCGCAGCGCTTATCATTGGCCAACGCAAAGCCAGTACGGATTTAAAAACTTCTTTGAACCAGGCATTGAGAGATTTCAATGTGTCCGTTTAAAAAATCATTTAATAATTAGACCGGATATTTACAATTGTTTAAATCACTCTTTGACACACTCAGAGAACGGGAGCAGATGGCGCGTTCCCTGAACCTGTCGAAGGGCTAATGATAAGTTCACTAAGCTATTCCTTGAAACTATCGAAGGGATCGAAGATGCAGGAGCAGTTCACCTTCAACATTCCATTTTCATTTTTGCAAATTCCCGTTAACTTTGCAGCCCTTCATTTGCCGAAGTGGTGGAATTGGTAGACACACTGTGTTCAGGGCGCAGCGCTCGCAAGGGCATGAGAGTTCGAATCTCTCCTCCGGCACTTTATTTTTTATTTCAGCAGTATTGTATCACATGGATAATATAAAAATCATCCCAAATCATTTCTTCGCATGCAGCAATTCAAATGCTTTGTAAACACTGTTGTGCAGTATCGTCAGATGGTCTTCTTCCGGTAAGGGAACATACATGATCTTTATGTTTTTCATTTTCATTTCCCCGATAAGATCTGCCAGTTTCTTTGCATCGTCTTCCATTTGTTTGCCTTCAGCACCTACTGAAATATAAATCTGCATTTCAGTAACTGCTTTGCTTTTCAAAACTCCGGGTGATAATGCTAAAAGCGATTCATTGTCCCACCACAAACTCGGACTCACAATAATATAATTGTCAAAAAGATCCGGATTTTTAAATAACACTTCGGTTGCAAATAAACCGCCCAATGATTGCCCAATGATTGTTGTCGTATCATTACACCTGTAGTTTTTTTGAATAAAAGGCTGCAATTCCTTTTCAATAAATGTCATGAATTGCATCGAACCTCCGGTTGTAGGATAGTCCTTTTTATCCTTTTCAATAGTTGTAGGAAAAGTAAAATCCCTTCTCCTGTCCACATTGGCGATACCAACTACAATGGCTTCCGGCATTGCTTCAATCATGGTGAGAAACTGCACAATGCCAACTACATGAATAAAATCTTCATTCGCTGATCCGTCAAGCAAATAAATAACCGGGTAACTTTTAATAGCGTCCTGAGTGTATGACTGAGGCAGATAAATATTTAATGTTCTTGTTTCTGCAAGCACAGAAGAGTGTATTCTGTTGACTACGCCAAGTGCAAAAACTTCACTGTTACCGGAGGGACTTGCACTGTTTGTCTGACCGGAAATATTGCCCGTAAAAAAAAGAAACCAGGAAATGAGTATGTAAAATCGTAGCATAAAAAAGAGCGTCGGAGTTTTCGTGCAAGTTAGAAATGTTCGACTGCTCAAAATTAATGCATGTTATTTGCGCTATTGTTACTTTCTTCATTTCAGCATTCTAATGTAATCTTGTATTACCATGAAATCAAAAAATGCACTTTACGTGGTCATCTGTTTGTCATTGCTGATCATCGTAGCCTTATTAATGGTTATTTATTCCAACGAAAAAAATAAGGATGCTCAATTGAAGGAAGCGCTCAGCATTCAGCGGATAGAATATGAAAAGCAACTGATTGCAGAAAAAGAGCAGTTTGAAGAAACTCTCCAACAACAGCGGGATGCAATGGAAAATCAATCAGACCGCGAAGCAGAATGGATTGCAAAAGACATTAAGGTAGATGAAGCGGTAAAAAATATTACCACGTTTCTGAAAGTGAATGTAACCTACAAGGACAAAATAATCGGTGGAGTTGAGAATGTAAATGTAACAGTCTCCAACAGCAGTGACTTTAAGATGGAACAGGTAGCTGTAAAGCTTTCTTATTTGAAAAAGGGAACCGTTTATGCCACACAAACGGTAACCATTTACGAACTTCAACCACATGCGAGCGCAACTGTTACCGCACCTGATGGAAGTTTGGGCAACAGCGTTACCGGTGCCATTTATAAAGTGAAGAGCGCGGCACTGGGACATCCTTAGTACTCACTGAATTGTAATAACTCAAATTTACACTTCAATTTTATTTTGGTTGCTTTCTTAAATTATGGATAATCAGTATGCAGTTCCAGCAAAAGTTTTTTTGTAATCACTGCTGTTCCTCCAATCACAGTGTGATACCGGTCATTCATTTTACTTACCATAACTTTCACTTCGCCTTCCTGGTTAAATTGCTGTCCCTGGTAAACAGACAGTGCCAAATGCTCATTTCCATTCATCCGAAGTAAGTATTCGCCCAAACAGCCGCTGCTGTTTCCATTGATAATATCTTCATTCACGCCAATTGAAGGTGCAAACATTCTGGCTGTTGCAGCAAATTTTTCATCGGTCTCATCAAGACAATATATAAAACAACCTATCGGGTTTTGCTCCTTGCAAACTTGTGTCAATTGTTCAAAGTCCGGTTCAATCTTCCGGAGGACTTTATTTGATTTCACGCCAACGAGAAACCTGTTGGATCCGGGTGAAGCAAGTATAACCGGCATTTCTATTGCTAAATCATCCGCTTGAATTTTCAGTGCTTTCAAAATCTTCGTGATGCACTCTTCTGTTACAGTTGTAAAACGAATTTCATTTTGTTGCAAATAAATCACGAATTCATTTCCTTCCTTTATAATTTGAATGGGTTGAATACCTTCCTTTATATTCTGATTCAAACTGAGGTTTCCATCAAGTTGAAGATGCTTCGCTCTTGCGTAATGCATCGCGATTGTTCCATGACCACAATTTAAAATCTCATTATTGCGGGTGAAAAACCTGACTGAAACACCGGTCTTATCTGTAACTTCTTCAAAAGCAAAAGCTGTATGAGATGTGTCAAGTTGTTTGGCGATCGATTGCATTTGCAAATCATTGAGACCTGTAGCATTCAACACTACGCCAGTCGGACTGCCACCTGCATTGTTTTTAGGAAACGCGTTTACGATGAGTGCTTCGATATACTTCATCTTTTATACTGCTATTGAATTAATATAATCAGCAGACAGTTCGGTTTTATGCTGTAGTCATTAGTTATTGGTCATTAGTCATTCGTCTTGTTGCAAAATCCTATCCTGTAAGCCCCCAATTAATTCCTAATTCCTAATTAAAACAACTCTCCCTGCTTCCGCTTCCTTTCAAAATCCAACAACCATTTCTTCCTCCACAATCCGCCACCATAACCTGTTAGTGATCCATCACTTCCAATCACCCGATGGCAAGGAATAATAATAGCCAGTGGATTTTTTCCATTCGCAGTTCCAGCCGCACGAATGGATTTTAAATCACCCAACTGAACAGCCAGTTGTGCATACGATATTGTTTTTGCAAAAGGAATCGTCAACAGTTGCGCCCAAACTTTTTCCTGAAAGCCGGTGCCCATCGCTTTTAAAGGAACGGAAAATACTTCCCGCATACCTGAAAAATATTCATCCAACTCCACTATACATTGCTTTAAAATGGGGAATTCAGGCGAAGCCGTTTCGTGCGACTCGTCCATAAAATGAACTTTCGTCACAGCACTTTCATCAGCTTCCAACAGCAAACAACCTACAGGTGAATTATAAAATGCTGAGTAAACCATTGGTTAATTATCAAGAAACTATTTTAGATCCATCCAGAAATCACGACTATCGACTAAAGACTCACGACTAATGACCAGTTGATAGATCAGATTCTTCCTTCGTCAGAATGACAAAAGACTAATGACTCACGACTCACTACTCACTACTTATACCCAAGAATCTTCAACATACTCGCCGATGTCTGCTGCTTCGCAAACAAACGATCCGTAATATTTCCCTTCTTGTCTTTTGAAATCAATACAACTTTGGGAGAAGGTATTAGGCAATGCTTGATACCGCCGTATCCTGAAAGCTGATCCTGGTAAGCGCCTGTATGAAAGAAACCGATATACAATGGTTCACCATTGCTGTTCTTCGGAAGAAAAACCTGGTTGATATGCACTTCAGAATTATAATAATCCTGGCTGTCGCAGGTGAGTCCGCCGAGATTCACTTTCTGATAATCCTTTTCCCATTTATTGATCGGCAACATCAGGAACCGTTGCCCGATTCCCCAGGTATCCGGTAAGGTAGTTATGAAAGAACTATCAACCATGTACCACAACTCAGCATCGTTCTGTTGCTTCTGCGCAATCACTTTATATAAATTCGCGCCACTCTCTCCTACCGTGAAACTCCCAAACTCAGTGAAAATATTCGGAACCGGAATCTTGTTCTTCTTGCAGGCAGTTTTGATTTGCAATACCACTTCACGGATCATGTATTCATAATCATAATCAAAACCAAGTGAATTTTTAATCGGAAAGCCACCACCAATATTGATGGAGTCTAGTGTCGGACAAATCTTCCGCAACTGGCAATAAACATTTAATGCCTTATTCAACTCACTCCAGTAATATGCATTGTCGCGGATGCCTGTATTGATGAAGAAATGCAGCATCTTCAGGTTGAACTTTTTGTTATTATGAATCTTCTGCACATAAAATTCAAGAATGTCGCGCCATCGGATTCCTAATCGTGAAGTATAAAATTCAAATGTCGGCTCTTCCTCTGCCGCAATCCTGATCCCGATATTACAAGTGCCTTTTACTGTACGCTGGTAAGCTTCGATCTCTGATTTATTATCAAGAATAGGAATCACATTGGTGAAACCATCATTGATGAGCGCTGCGATTTTTGTTGTATAAGTGCGCGTCTTAAATCCGTTACAGATGATGTATTTGTTTTTATCAAACAATTTCTTCTCGTACAACTTGCGGATGATGTTGATGTCGTAAGCATAAGAGGTTTCAATATGCACATCATTTTTCAGTACTTCTTCCAGAATGTGTTTGAAGTGCGAACTCTTCGTGCAATAACAATAAAAATACTTGCCTCCGTATTTGTGTTCCTTAAAAGCTTTCTTAAAATAAGTTTTAGCCTTGTTGATCTGCGAGCTGATTTTAGGCAGATAAATAAGCTTCAAGGGCGTTCCGTATTTTTGGATGATTTCCATCATCGATACGCCATTAAAATAAAGTTCATTGTCTATTACTTCAAAACCGTCCTGCGGGAAATCAAATGTCTGACGTACGAGATCTTTATAGGTGTTGGTCATTTCCTGATGGCGAGAAAAGAGGGTGTTACTTTTTTTTATGACGTGCGAAACTACATGATTTTTAGGTTTTTGAAATTTATTTTTTTGCAGAAACAGTAAGTTTTTATCCTGGTATTCTGTTGACGCTGAGCTGAACATGCTGAAGGAAAAGACAGGTATGCAAAAGAATGTCGCGCAATATCAGGTTGCAAAAATCCTTACTTATTAATGCCAAAACGTGAGGATCCGCACACACAAATCCGGCTCAAGGTTTCCCTAACCAAAAAAGAAATGCTCTTAGGCCAGGAATGACTTTTCCAATTTCTACTCCCGATTTTGTGATTACTTTTGCGCCATGAAAAATATTAAGCTCATAGCAGTGAAATCGGAGATTGGCGCAGGCACGCGCGGCGCCAGTCTGGGTTTTGACGCGATTAAAATAGCTGCGCTTGATTTTGGAAGCACCTTTTTCAAACAGTTTCCCGAAGAAGTAATTCAGGATGAGAACGCGATGCTGCTGGAACCTGCCCGTTCGCCTCATGCACGTCGTGGCAAAGGCGTGCTCACAGTTTGTGAACGCGTGAGTGCGGCAGTGGAGAAAACATTAAGGGAAGGAAATTTTCCGATCGTAATTGCAGGAGATCATTCATCTGCTGCCGGAACGATAGCAGGACTCAAAGCTGCGTATCCGGAAGCACGCATTGGTGTTATCTGGATTGATGCACATGCTGATTTGCATTCTCCCTATACAACACCTTCAGGAAATATGCATGGCATGCCACTCGCAATGTCACTGGCCGAAGATAACATGACACAGGGTTCTAATACTCCGGATGAAAACACCAGAGAGTTCTGGGAGCAATGTAAAAACATGAACAGCATTTCACCCAAGGTTCGTTACGAAAATCTTGTATTTGTCTCGGTCCGGGATACAGAGCCGCAGGAAGATTACCTGATCCGCCAGAATAAAGTGAAAATGTTTTCGACTGATGAAATCAACAACTTTGGCATCGATAAAATCGCGAGAGAAATACTTACTGCCGTTGAACCTTGTGATTACATCTATGTAAGTTTTGATGTTGACAGCATGGACCCGACTATTTCACGTGGCACCGGAACACCTGCTCCAAATGGCATTACTGAAAAACAAGCTGCTTCTTTATTGCAGCGACTCATGCAAAGTCCTAAAGTGTGCTGTTTCGAAATCACAGAAATCAACCCAACCCTCGACAAAGAAAACCTGATGGCAGAAAATGCATTCGAAATCCTGTTGAAAGTTACTAATCAGTTGCTTTATGATTAATTTCTATTGACTTAAGACTTCAAGACTTCAAGACTAAAGACTAAAGACTAAAGACTAAGGACTAAAGACTCTTTACTCACTACTCACTACTCACTACTCACTTCTCCAATGCAATCCCTGCTCAAAGAAAAAACCGCACAAATAGTTTCGCAACTTTACGGGCAGGAAGTGCTTCCTGATCAGGTTCAGGTAAATATTCCTCCAAAAGATTTTCCATTCGATTTCACCATCGTTGCTTTTGCTTTTTCAAAGCTTGCAAAAAAAACGCCTGACCAGACTGCGAGTGAAATTGGCACCCACTTGATCAATGAGATTCCAGAATTGGATCGATATGAAGTGGTAAAAGGATTCTTGAATTTGCGTTTGAAAGATTCTTACTGGATCAATGTTTTTAGTGATCAGGTAAATACTCCAGTGTTTGGATCACTTCCTTCGACCGGAAAAAAAGTGATGGTGGAATACTGTGGCCCTAATACCAACAAACCACTTCACCTTGGTCACCTCAGAAATATTTTCATCGGACATTCAATGGCGGCCATTTTAAAAGCTGAGGGTAATGACGTAATCAAAGTAAATATCTACAACGACCGTGGCGTGCACATTTGTAAATCGATGCTGGCCTATCAAAAATATGGTCATCATGAAACGCCGGAAAGCACAGGTGAGAAAGGCGATCACCTCGTTGGAGAATATTATGTTCGTTTTGAGCAGGAATTGCGCAAGCAGATTAAAGGACTTGTTGAAAGCGGACTTACCGAGGAAGCAGCAAAAAAAGCAGCACCGCTCAATATTGAAATATCAGAAATGCTGCTGAAGTGGGAACAAGGTGATGTTGAAGTAAGAAACTTATGGCAGACACTGAATCAATGGGTGTACCAGGGCTTTGAAGAAACCTATCGGAAAATCGGTAACGATTTCGATAAAGCCTACATGGAATCTGCAACGTACCTTCTTGGTAAAAGCATTGTTGCCGAAGGACTTGAAAAAAATATCTTTTTCAAAAAACCTGACGGCTCCGTTTGGATTGATCTTACAGCAGAAGGTCTCGATCAAAAAGTTTTGTTACGTGCAGATGGTACTTCCGTTTACATCACGCAGGATTTAGGCACTGCCGATTTACGTTACAAAGATTACGCACCCGATGTAATGATGTACACTGTTGCGAATGAACAGGATTATCATTTCAAGGTATTAAAACTTGTTTGTCAGAAACTGGGACGGCCGTATGCGAATGGAATTTATCACCTTAACTATGGTCTCGTAGACTTGCCAACCGGAAGAATGAAAACCCGCGAAGGCACGGTGGTGGACGCAGATGATTTGCTGGATGAAATGGATGCGACAGCAGCGCAAAAGACAAAAGAAGTCGGGAAGATTGAACACTTTTCAATAGAAGCGCAACATCAGCTATTTCACCAGCTTGGATTGGGAGCATTGAAATTTTTTATTCTTAAAGTAGATCCAAGGAAGAAAATGATTTTTAATCCGGAAGAGTCTATTGATTTTCATGGATTCACTGGTCCGTTTATTCAATACACACATGCACGAATCTGTTCTGTATTGCGCAAAGCAAAAGAGAGAAATATTTTGATTGAAGGCAAAGCAAACATTGCCTCAATTGATCCTATTGAACGGCAACTCATCATGTTGTTGAATGAATATCCTGCGATCATTCAGGAAGCAGCAACTAAATTTGAACCTTCCACATTAGCCAATTATTTATATCAGTTAGCGAAAGAATACAACCATTTCTATGCAGCGCTGCAAATATTGAATGCAGATGATGAACAACAACGTATGTTTCGCCTGCAGCTTTCTACAAATATTGCTGCAATAATTAAAAAAGGCATGAAGTTGTTGGGAATTGATGTGCCGGAGCAGATGTAGATACGGTGTTATCTTATATCAGTGCTGGATGAATTGATGAATGGTTAAATTGCTAAATGGTTAAATGGTTGCGCAAAGCCGGAGAAAAGCCACACTTAACAATCAACGCATCATCCTAAAATCCTTCCATACTAAAAATCATCATCAAGCCAGGCATATTGAAAGATCAAAAAAATGAAAGCGAATGTTTGTTCAAATCTGAAGAATATAGTTTTAAAGCAATCAGCACATAATCCTAAAATCCTTCCATCCTAAAAATCATCATCAAGCCAGGCATATTGAAAGATCAAAAAAATGAAAGCGAATGTTTGTTCAAATCTGAAGAATATAGTTTTACAGCAATCAACACATAATCCTAAAATCTTTCCATCCTAAAAATCATCATCAAGCCAGGCATATTGAAAGATCAAAAAAATGAAAGCGAATGATTGTTCAAATCTGAAGAATATAGTTTTAAAGCAATCAGCACATAATCCTAAAATCATTCCATCCTAAAAATCATCATCAAGCCAGGCATATTGAAAGATCAAAAAAATGAAAGCGAATGATTGTTCAAATCTGAAGAATATAGTTTTACAGCAATCAACACATAATCCTAAAATCTTTCCATCCTAAAAATCATCATCAAGCCAGGCATATTGAAAGATCAAAAAAATGAAAGCGAATGTTTGTTCAAATCTGAAGAATATAGTTTTACAGCAATCAGCACATAATCCTAAAATCCTTCCATCCTTAAAATCTTAATCAAGACAAATTACGCCTCCAACATAAACGGATACCTATAATCCGTAGGCGGAGAAAAAGTTTCTTTAATAGATCGCGGAGAAACCCAACGCAGCAGGTTAATCATCGAACCTGCTTTGTCATTTGTTCCCGAAGCGCGCGCACCGCCAAAAGGTTGCTGCCCAACTACCGCACCGGTTGGTTTATCATTGATATAAAAATTACCTGCCGCATTCACCAGTCGTTTAGAAACATGATTGATGATATTCCTGTCCTGGGAAAAAACACACCCGGTCAACGCATACGCCGAAGTGCTGTCAACAATATCAAGTGTCTCTTCAAATTTATTTTCATCATACACATACAATGAAAGCACAGGGCCAAACAATTCTGTGCACATCGTAGTGTACATCGGATCACTGGCTTTGATCACCGTAGGATGAATAAAGTAGCCCTCACTTTTATCATAACTTCCGCCTGCTATAATTTCTACTCCCGCATCTTTCTTTGCCTGGTCAATATATTTTGCAAGCTGGTCGAACGATTTTTCATCGATCACTGCATTAATGAAATTCCTGAAATCTTCCGTGGTTCCCATTTTAAAAGAATTGATGTCCGATACCAATCCTTCCTTCACTTGCTTCCAGATATTCGATGGAATATAAGCACGGGAAGCCGCGGAACATTTTTGTCCCTGGTACTCAAAGGCTCCTCTCGACAAAGCGGTGATCACTGCTTTTGGATCCGCAGAAGCATGCGCAAGCACAAAATCCTTTCCGCCGGTTTCACCAACAATACGAGGATAGGTTTTATAGGTAGCAATATTATTTCCAATCGTTTTCCAGAATTCATGAAACACTCCTGTTGATCCGGTAAAATGAATGCCTGCGAATTCAGGATGCGCGAAAACAATTTTTCCTGTTTCAGCTCCGGGTGTATAAATCAGGTTGATTACACCATCAGGTAACCCTGCTTCTCTTAAAACATCCATAATCACCCAAGCCGAAAATATCTGTGTATTAGAAGGTTTCCATACAACAGTGTTACCCATCATCGCGGCACTGGTTGGCAGATTTCCGGCAATAGCAGTAAAGTTGAACGGTGTGATGGCAAACACAAAACCTTCCAATGCTCTTTGCTCCATCCTGTTCCACATTCCTTTAGATGAAATGGGTTGATGACTATAAATTTCCGTGGCGAACTGAACATTGAACCTTAAAAAATCAATCAGCTCACATGCAGCATCAATCTCTGCCTGGAATGCATTCTTCGACTGGCACAACATGGTGGCTGCATTTATTCTTGCCCGATAAGGTCCGGCTAGCAAGTCAGCAGCTTTAAGAAAAATGGCTGAACGGTGTTCCCATGGCATATGCTCCCAATCCTTTTTTGCTTTCAATGCAGCGTCAATGGCTTGTTTCACATGCTCACCGCTTCCTGCATGATAATGTCCAAGCACGTGATGATGCTCATGCGGAGGATGCATTTCAATCTTCTTCCCTGTTCTTATTTCCTTGCCTCCGATAAACATTGGAAGGTCGGCAGATGCTGATTTGAATTTCGTAATGGCTGCTTTTAACGCAGCACGCTCCGCCGTTCCTGGTGCATAGGTGAGGTTGGTTTCATTTACAGGTGCTGGAACATTGAAAAATCCGGTGCTCATTTGATAGAAGTTTAATGTGGTTGGAGTTGTGTTACTGCATTCTGCCTGATTCATTCTTTGTGGAATTTCTCCTTTTGCAAAATACGCCCGCAAAGATAGACGTTTAACCATTTTCGTGTTGAAAACTTTTCAGCAGTAACCCAAGTCACGCCTATGTAACCACTAACTTTACCCAACCATTTTTACAGGGAATCGTATGGCTGAGACCACAAATAAATTAAAGGCAGAAAAAGAGAAGTTGAAAGAAATAAAAGAAGAGCAGGTTGCTGAACCAAAGGCAACCCCTGAGAAAACGCGCGAAAAGAAAAAAAAGAAGCCGTCAGAAACATGGTTCACCTCGCTGCGCAATGATGAAAGATTGCCGAAGCTTGCAGGCCTTGCAATGCTGCTTGCTTCACTCTACCTGTTCGTTGCATTGGTGTCGTATCTGTTTACCTGGAGAACAGACCAGGATAAAATATTTCAATTTTCCTGGCGCAGTTTTTTTACCGGCACTTTTGAAGTGGAAAATTATCTCGGACGTCTCGGTGCTTATGTTTCCCATTTCTTCATGTACAATGCGTTTGGATTAACATCCTTCCTTTTTGTTGCCATGCTTTTTGTCGGCGGCATCAACTTGTTATTTCGCATAAAGGTTTTCGCCGTTTCAAAATTGCTGAAGGTTTCCTTGTTCGCTTTGCTGTTGCTGCCAACAGCTTTCAGTTTCTTTTTTGCTCAAAGCGGTTTTCCTTTCGGCGGAGCAGTTGGCAATATGTTGAGCACATGGCTGGTGGCTTTTATGGGAACGATAGGAACAGGCGCATTGCTGGTGTTCGTGGTATTGTCTTATATCGTAATTGTTTTCAATTATAGTTTTCACCACTTCAACTTTTTCAAGAAATCGTCTGATCAAAGACCTGGTGATCTTGCTAAAACCCCAATTGCTGAATCTCCTCTTGTTTCTAACGTCACTCCTGAACTAACTATCGTAAACTCCACAAAAGAAACTGAAAGCGATGTGTATGAAATGGAATTGAAAGAAGCGGATACGGAGAATAAATTTACGGTTGGTTCGCTGGTAGTTGAAACCCTCGATGAAAATGAAGAAGAACCGATTGAAGAATTGGATTTCACTGGACCGGAAATAATCGCACCCGTCAGCAGCTTGCCGCCAAAAGATGAATCTGACATCGCACTTGATATTGTAGCTACAAAAGAAGAAGAATTGGTAGATGCAGAAACCGCTGTGCGGGAAAATTATGATCCTACGATTGATTTACCGAAATATCAATATCCGACTTTGGATTTGCTCGAAAATTATGGTTCAGAGAAAATCCGTATCGACTCCGATGAGCTGATGCGTAACAAAGATCAGATCGTAAAAACATTGCAGAACTATGGAATAGAAATTCAAAGTATCAAAGCTACTGTCGGGCCTACTGTTACACTTTATGAAATAGTACCTGCTCCGGGAGTCCGTATTTCCAAGATAAAAAACCTGGAAGACGATATCGCTCTTTCACTTTCCGCACTTGGAATCCGCATCATTGCCCCTATTCCCGGAAAAGGAACTATTGGTATTGAAGTGCCGAACATGCACAAAGAAACTGTCTCCATGCGTTCGATGCTGGCTTCTGAAAAATTTCAGAATGCTGCTATGGATCTTCCGATAGCGCTTGGAAAAACAATTTCCAATGAGATTTATATTGCTGATCTTGCACGTATGCCGCACCTGTTGATGGCGGGCGCAACCGGTCAGGGGAAATCTGTTGGTGTAAATTCTATACTTGTTTCGCTGCTCTACAAGAAACATCCTTCTCAAATAAAGTTTGTGCTGATTGATCCGAAAAAAGTGGAGCTTTCGCTCTATTCCAATATTGAAAAACATTTCCTGGCAAAGCTACCCGGTGAAGCAGATCCGATTATTGTAGACACCAAAAAAGTGGTGAATACACTGAAAGCACTGACTATAGAAATGGATCTGCGCTACGATTTGCTTAAAAATGCGCAATGCAGAAACATCAAAGAATACAATGAAAAATTTCTTCACCGTAAACTACTTCCTACCAAAGGACACCGCTTTCTCCCCTATATTATTTTGGTGATTGATGAGTTTGCCGATCTTATTATGACAGCCGGAAAGGAAATTGAAACACCTATTGCACGGCTTGCACAGCTTGCACGTGCCATTGGTATTCATTTAATCATTGCAACACAACGCCCCTCTGTCAATATCATTACCGGCACTATCAAGGCAAACTTCCCAGCGCGAATTGCCTTCAAAGTAGCTTCAAAAGTAGATTCACGCACCATCCTCGATCATGGTGGTGCCGATCAGCTCATTGGTCGTGGTGACCTGTTGTTATCGATCGGTGGCGAAACCATCAGGTTGCAGTGCGGCTTTGTTGATACGCCTGAAGTTGAAAAAGTGTGTGATTTCATTGCTGAACAAAAAGGATATCCGGAAGCACATCTGCTGCCTGAAGTAAAGGATGAAGAAGCTGAAGGAGGTGACTTCCTCGATCCTAATGAGCGGGATGAATTGTATGAAGAAGCGGCGAGCCTGATTGTTCAATACCAGCAAGGCTCTACTTCTCTTCTACAGCGTCGACTTAAATTAGGCTATAACCGTGCAGGCCGTTTAATGGATCAGTTGGAATCTACCGGCATCGTTGGTCCCAATCAGGGAAGCAAAGCGCGCGATGTTTTGGTAAAGGACGAAATCGAATTGGAACGGTTTTTAGTACATCTCAAAGAAAAGAGTGGGATTTTTTAGACTTTCCCCTTTTTATTTCACTTTCCTGATTATCTGCAAGAGGTTGAACTCCAAAATAAATTTCCCGTTATGAAAAAGTTTTTTGTCTTTATAATTTTCAGCCTTTCCATTGCATCCTCTGTAAAAGCTCAGCAAAAAGATCAGAAAGCCGAGCAGATTCTCAATGGCGTTAGTTCTAAATATAAAGGATACAAATCAGTACAGGCAGATTTCATTATTAAGGTGGAAGGCGGAAATAGCAAAACAACTGATCAACAAGCAGGCACCTTGTATTTAAAAGGCAACAAATACAAACTGAAGATCAACAATCAGGAAATTATTTCAGATAGTAAAACGGTCTGGACCTATTTGAAAGATGCCAATGAAGTGCAGATCAACTCCTTTGAAACGGATGATAATACCATTTCACCTACCGATATTTTCACCATCTACGAGAAAGATTTCCTGTATGCTTTCACGGAAGAGCAATTGATCGGAGGTAAAACAATACAAATTATCGACCTGACCCCTAACGATAAAAACAAATCCTACTTTAAAGTACGGCTCGAAATTGATAAAGTGGAAAAGGCTATTCAAAGCGCGGTAGTGTTTGATAAAAACGGCAACCGCTATACCTATGAGATCAGGAAGTTTATTCCCAATCCGGAAATTGCGGACACATTTTTTTCTTTCGATACAAATAAATATCCCGGCATTGAAGTGGTTGACCTGAGATAGTTATTGAAACGACCTGATTATTCAACTGCCCTGTCAAGTTTGATGGGGCTTTTTATTTCAGGAGAGACAGGAGTACCGAATTTAATCATGATCCTTATAAAATAAGGAGAAGCTTTATTCTTAGGACAATAATCCTTATGTATAACTTCTTTTAAAAAGCTGAAATTTCATTTGTTGAAATGAGTTATTTGCTTTAAAACACAGGACGCGCCATGTTGGGATACTAGGGGGAATAGGTCACCTGATAACATTCTTCCCTTACCACTCAGAGCCGTTTCCAAAAAACCTCTCCCACTTTTCTTATCTTGCGCCCGATTTTTTCACCAACATAAATCAATTACATACATGAATTACGATTTGATTGTCGTGGGAAGTGGTCCGGGTGGTTATGTTGCAGCCATTCGCGCCTCCCAACTTGGGCTTAAAACAGCCATTGTGGAAAAGGAGTCATTAGGAGGAATTTGTTTGAACTGGGGATGTATTCCTACCAAGGCACTCATAAAAAGCGCCAATGTTTTTGAATATATAAAGCATGCAAAAGATTACGGGATCACAGTCGGAGAAAGCTCACCCGATTTTTCCACTATCGTGAAAAGAAGTCGTGATGTGGCAAATGGCATGAGCCGCGGTGTTCAATTTTTGATGAAGAAAAATAAGATTGAGGTGATCATGGGAACTGCCACTGTGAAACCGGGAAATAAAATTGCTGTGTTAGCTTCTGATGGAAAATCAACTGAAGTTACAGCTAAAAACATCATTATAGCTACAGGAAGCAGGTCGAAGGAATTGCCAACTATGAAACAGGACGGCAAGAAAATTATTGGCTACCGCGAAGCGATGGTGCTTCCACAACTTCCGAAAAGCATGGTAATAGTTGGTGCCGGCGCCATTGGTTGTGAGTTTACCTATTTCTACAATGCAATGGGTACCAAGGTGACACTCGTGGAATTTATGCCGGTTCTTGTTCCTGTTGAAGACGAAGAAATTTCGAAGGAGCTGGAGAAAAGCTATAAGAAGCAAGGCATCACAGTAATGACCAATTCAGCGGTAGAAAAAGTTGACACTTCCGGTGAAGGATGCAAGGTGTCAATCAAAACTCCACAAGGCATGCAGCATATTGAGTGCGATATCGTCTTGTCGGCAGCAGGAGTTGCCACCAACATTGAAAACATCGGTTTAGAAGCAACAGGAATTAAAACAGAAAAAGGAAGAGTGTTGGTAGATGAATTCTATAAAACCAATGTATCCGGCTATTATGCCATCGGCGATATCGTGAAAGGTCCTGCATTAGCCCATGTTGCAAGTGCCGAAGGAATAATCTGTGTTGAAAAAATAGCAGGCAAAAATCCGGAACCACTTGATTATAATAATCTGCCCGGCTGCACTTATTGTTCTCCCGAAATAGCCTCTGTGGGATTAACAGAAAAAGCTGCCAAAGAAGCCGGCTACGACCTGAAGATTGGCAAATTCCCTTTCTCCGCTTCAGGCAAGGCAAGCGCTGCCGGCGCAAAAGAAGGTTTTGTAAAAGTAATTTTCGATGCAAAATATGGTGAGTTCCTGGGCGCGCACATGATTGGCGCCAATGTAACAGAGCTTATCGCCGAATGTGTGGTAGCGCGCAAGTTGGAAACAACGGGCCATGAAATCATCAAGAGTGTTCATCCTCACCCAACCATGAGTGAGGCTTTGATGGAAGCAACAGCAGCAGCTTATGGAGAAGTAATTCATTTATGATTTTTTTATTGCTTCACACTATACCTGCTTTAACATTGGCGCGTATTGAATTTTGTAGTTGACTAAATAGAAATAAACATTTTGATTTGGACCAACCTATTTACTGATCAAATCATCTTTCAAATAGAAAAATAAATTATCTTGTAGCATGTTATCACATAAGGCAAAATACGGATTAAAAGCAGCGTTTTACCTCGCAAGACATTATGAGGTGGGACCTGTTCTGATCTCTGATCTCGCGGCTGCTGAATATATTCCAAAAAAATTTCTTGAACATATCTTATTAGAACTTAAGAAGCAAGGCATCCTTTACAGCCGGATGGGAAAAGGCGGAGGCTATTCGCTGGCCAAATCACCGGATAAAATATATCTCGGTCAAATTATAAGAATCCTCGATGGCCCGCTGGCTGCCGTGCAATGCGTCAGCAAGTCAGCTTACGTCAGATGTGTGGAATGCAAAGATGAACGCACTTGTGAGATCAGGAAAGTAATGAAACATGTTCGTGATGCTACGGCTCATATTCTCGACCGCACTTCTTTGGCTGATGCTATGCACGCCAAACTTTCGCTGAATAAATTATAGTAATGCTGAAAGAAGTGGAGCCGGCTTCACAAAGCTTTGCATATTCCAATAGTTCAGTTATTCCACTTAATTAATACAGCCAATAATAATAGCTGGTTGCTTAATAAATGGTTGCTTCGTGCTTAAAAAATTTTCTCCTTCGAAATATTCTCAATGATGTAAACAGTTTATTAAACTGTTTACAATTATCCCTTACATAGAGAATATCCAATGTTCCTGATGCTCCATTTATTTTTTTAAATTTTTTTTTAACAATTCTACTATTTCTATAGAATATGTATACATTTGTCCATTCTAAACCAAAAAAAACATTCTTATGAATCAAAAAATTACCCTTGCGTTCGTTACATTTTGTTTCCTTATCCTACTGCAGGAACACAGTCTTTTTGCTGCATCATGGAACAAATTTTCTGAAGGCGAGATGCCGGCTAACAAAGTAATGCCCACAGATTCTCCAAAGAAGGAACAGGCTCCACCTCCGCAATTGGTAACGTTTCCAATATCGTCCATTACAGCCAAGATGACATTGAATGGCTACAGCCAGGTTCGGTACCAGTACAACTTCACCGATCCTGATCTTGGTAAACCTGCAAATGGTTTTGATATCAGAAATGCGCGGCTGTTTTTAAGGGGCACCGTTTTGAAAAATTTCTCTTATAATTTTCAAGCTGACTTTGCTCCGCCAACGGTCCGGCTGATGGATGCAACCGCAGCATATACATTTAACAAGTTTGCCAAAATCACAGTCGGTCAGCAAAAAGCTCCGCTTTCATATGAGAGCTTAAGAACTGATTATGATATACACAGCATGAGTCGTTCGCAGGCCGTTGAAGCGCTTACTGCACGATCACGCGATGTGCTTGCCACAGCTAATTCCACGACAGCAGTGAATAACAATGGCCGTGACATCGGAATTCTTTTTAGTGGTGGCGTTCCAAATGCAGCCACCAATTCTAATTGGGTGGATTATTCTATTGGTGTATTTAATGGTAGTGGTATTAATGTCTCCGATGCCGATGCGCATAAGGACATCGCAGGAAGAGTGGTTGTTCGTCCTATTAAGAATCTTGGAATAGGAGGATCATTCTACAGTGGTAAAGCAACTTATGGTGGTGATAAAAAAACACCCAAGGATAGAAACCGTTTTGGATTTGATGTGGCTTATGAAGATGGCAAACGCATTTATGCAGTCGTTGAATATTTACAAGGTGAAGACAGCACGATCAATAAGGGTGGATATTATGGGTTGCTTGAAGGTTACATCATTCCAAAAAAGTTCTCAGCACTTGTAAAATATGACTCTTATGATCCAAACATGGATAAAGACAAAGATGCTACCAGCGTGTTCAGCTTCGGGCTCAACTATTACTTCGCGACATTCACAAAGTTCCAGATTCAATATGACGTAAGGCATGAAGATGGGGCTGATACACAAAAGAAAAATGACCTGCTCTCCCTTCAGGCACAGATTTTCTTTTAGTAAAATTTAAAGCAGGAAAGGCGCTGAAAGAAGCGCCTTTTTTCAAAACCTAATTCACTACATATTCGATGCTTCTAATTAATTCTATCGATTTAGTAGACTTTTAAAAAAACATTTTTACATTTGACGCTTCAAGCAATTCAAACTTCATTTTTTAACGTCAATAAAAATCCATCATGAATCAGAAAAAAATACTCTTATCACTCGCGCTGCTTCCGCTTGTAACACTTTTAAATTTTACAACGCCTGAAAAAGCTGGAGTAGACACAACAGAAAACTCATCAAAAGCGCTTTCAGGAAAAATCACGATGTCCGGTGCCTACGCGCTGTATCCGATGGCTGTTAAATGGGGAGAAGAATTCAAGAAATTAAACCCGGGAGTTACATTCGACATCCAGGGAGGAGGTGCCGGTAAAGGCATGACGGATGTTTTATCTGGTACTGTGAATTTCGGAATGGTGTCCCGCGATATTTCACCGGAAGAAGTGAAAAAAGGTGCTTATGGAATCGCAGTGTGCAAAGACGCAGTGATACCGGTAATCAATCCTAACAACCCATACCTCGATTTAATCAAACAAAAAGGTATTACCCGTAATCAGTTTTATAAAATTTTTATTACTGGAGAAATCACTACGTGGGGAGAAGTGCTTGGAAATAAAAGCATGAAGCCCATCAAAATATTTACACGATCGGATGCTGCAGGAGCGGCAGAATCATGGGCAAAGTTTTTAGGCAATGCTTACAAGCAGGAAGACCTCATGGGAACAGGAGTGTTCGGCGATCCGGGTTTAGCGCAAGCAGTTGCCAAGGATCCACTTGGCATGGGTTTCAACAATATCAATTTTGTGTATGATAACAAGAGTCGGAAACCACAGCCAGGCTTGTTCCCTTGTCCTATCGACTTAAACAATAACCGCGTATTTGATGCTGCAGAAAATGTATATGGATCACTTGATATAATTGATGATGCCATTTTAAGCGGTGCCTATCCATCACCTCCGGCAAGAGCGCTGTACCTGGTTACCAAAGGAAAACCTACCAATCCCTTAATGGTAGCTTTTCTTCAATGGGTACTTGCTGATGGTCAACGATACCTTGATGAAGCCGGATTTGTTAAGCTGCCTGCTGACCTGTTGAAAAAAGAAGCCTCTTCATTAACAACTACCAATTAAAGATCAATCAATGAATTTAACATTCAGAATTCTTAAGGACAAGATAGCCGGCAAAACCGTTTTGTGCCTTAGCGTGCTAACCGGACTGTTATTGTTCTTGATAGTGGGAGGGCTTTACATAAAGTCCCTCCCCATTTTAGAATCTCATTCATTAATGGATTTGCTTACTAAGTCCATCTGGAAGCCGGGAAAGAATCAGTTTGGATTTTTACCGTACATCCTGAGCACTGTTTACATCACGCTCATTTCTATCATCATTGCAGTGCCGTTGTGTATCCTCTGTTCAGTGTACTTATCCGAATATGCCAATAAAAAAGTAAAGAGCTTCGTAACATCACTCGTTGATATTCTTGCAGGACTTCCTTCCGTGATTTTTGGTATCTGGGGAATCATCATGATCGTGCCTTTCATTTCAAATACACTTGCGCCAGCATTTGGACAGGAAGACACTACCGGTTACAGTATTCTTGCCGGCGGACTGGTACTGGCCATCATGGTGTTTCCCATTGTTATTCACATCATGCTGGAAGTGTTGAGAACGGTACCCGTGGAATTAAGAGAAGCTTCTCTCTCTTTAGGTGCCAACAAATGGGAAACCATAAAAAAAGTGGTATTGAAAAAAGCGTCGCCTGGTATAATTGCAGCAATCGTTCTTGGGTTTTCACGTGCCTTTGGTGAAACACTGGCAGTGTTGATGGTGGTAGGAAACACTGCATTGATTCCGCATTCCGTGTTCGATTCAGGATATCCGCTACCGGCACTCATCGCTAATAATTATGGCGAAATGATGTCAATACCAATGTATGACTCTGCACTGATGTTTGCATCACTGCTGTTGCTTACTGTTATCCTGCTTTTCAATGTTGCAGCACGTTTCATCATGATGCGTGTGGAGCGGAAAATGGCCTAACAAACTTTCACTTGTTCAAATTATTCAGATAAACCATTTTATACCATGTTTTGGAGAAAATTAGAAGAAAGAATTTTTAACATTCTTATCAGGATTGCCACCATTATAATTATCGGAAGTCTGTTTTTTATTGTGTTAACCATCCTTGTGAAAGGCTTGCCTGCGATGAGCTGGGATATGGTATCAAAATCTCCGAGCGGTGGATTTTACCTTGGTAAAGAAGGTGGCGTACTCAATGCAATAGTAGGATCTCTTTACCTTGGATTCGGTGCAAGCATTTTCGCTTTGTTTCTGAGCATTCCTGTAGTGCTTTACATGAATATTTATGCTCCTGCACATTCCAGGTTTGCACAATTTATCCGCACCTCACTTGATATCCTATATGGAATTCCTTCCATCGTTTATGGAGCATTCGGTTTCATCATCATGATTTATTTCGGATTGAAAGTTTCTTTACTTGCCGGTATCATCACCGTGGGATTACTGGTTTTGCCGATCATGGCCCGCACAATGGATGAAGTAATCCGCACCATTCCAAAGGAATTGGGTGATGCTTCATTGTCTTTAGGTGCAACAAAATGGGAAACTGCCACAAAGGTAATTCTGCGGCAGGCATTTCCCGGCATTCTGACCGCCATGCTCCTGGGTTTCGGCCGGGCGATAGGTGATGCGGCATCCGTAATTTTTACTACAGGTTTTACTGACAACGTTCCTACCACTATTCTTCAGCCCGCCGCAACGCTCCCGCTGGCCATCTTTTTTCAATTAGGTTCACCCATTGCTGAAGTTGTTAACAGAGCTTATGCATCTGCATTAATTCTAACCATCATGATACTCCTGATCAGTATCAGCAGCCGTTTACTTTCGAGAAGATTCAATAAAAATGTCATCAAATAAAATAGGGAAACCATGCAAACTTCAACCAGTACTTTAATAGAGCCTTCAGTGATTGCTCCGTTACAAAAAAGTTCGAATGGATCAGAAAGAATTGTGTCCATTCACAATGCGAAACCTCATATCAGTGTCCGCAATCTGAATATCAGTTATGGCACCGCACAAATTCTGAAGAATGTATCGATAGATATTCCTGATAAGAAAATCACGGCAATTATTGGCCCTTCAGGCTGTGGAAAAACAACGTTGCTTAAAACTTTTAACCGGTTAATAGAATCCTCTGACGGAATTAAAATTGAAGGTGAGGTATTATTGGATGGAGAAAATATCTACGGAAAAAATGTGGAGGTAACCAGCATGCGCAAAAA
Organism: Chitinophagaceae bacterium; assembly: GCA_016717285.1. Classification (NCBI taxonomy): domain Bacteria; kingdom Pseudomonadati; phylum Bacteroidota; class Chitinophagia; order Chitinophagales; family Chitinophagaceae; species Chitinophagaceae bacterium. Next base: position 527,351 of record JADKFU010000001.1, on the reverse strand, counting down.
AATGGGATTGTTATCCCAAAGACCAATGCCACTGCCCATGTCTATCTTTGATAATATTGCCTATGGCATGCGCATCCATGGTCTCCGCAAAAAAAGTCTGCTTGCCGAAAAAGTTGAATACTATCTGAAGCAAGCCAGCTTATGGAACGAAGTTAAAGACCGCCTTCATCAGCCAGCAACCAAACTTTCAATAGGTCAGCAACAACGTTTATGTCTTGCGCGCGGACTGGCTGTGGAACCGGAAATTATTCTTGGTGATGAACCAACTTCTGCATTAGACCCGATCAGCAGCCAGCGCATAGAAGAAAAATTTGTTGAACTGAAAGATCAGTACACGATCGTAATGGTGACGCACATTCTGCGTCAGGCAAGGAGAATAGCTGACTATATCGTGTTTATGTACCTCGGCGAAATTGTTGAACATGGCCCTGCGCAGGAACTGCTGGAAAATCCACGGGAAGAAATGACCCGTGAATATGTGAAAGGCGTCATCAGCTGATTTTTCAAAAACCAGAACCATGAAACAGTTAAATAGTACACCACAACAACGGAGGCAACTGAAGCACGTTAACATGTCTGGATTTAGCCAGGATGTTTCGTTTGAGTTTTTTATTTATTCATTATCGGGGATAAATAAAAAATTAACAAGCAAATCTTTTCTTAGAAATTCAGTAAAGAAATCAATGCTGGCTCAATAAATTATTCAATCAATCAATTCAACAAACTTATGTAACATGCTTTCCAAAAAAGCTAAATACGGCTTAAAAGCAGTAATCTACCTCGCAAAACATTATGGTGATGCAGATGCATCTGTAATTGTAGCTGAGCTTTCAAAGCAGGAATATATTCCGCGCAAATTCCTTGAAAAGATCCTGCTTGAACTGAAGAAAAGTAATATCCTCCAGAGCCGTATGGGCAGATATGGAGGCTATTCACTTTCAAGGCATCCGGACAAAATTTTTATGGGAGAAATTGTTCGCATACTGGATGGCCCTATGGGTCCCTTACCCTGCGTAAGTGAACAGGCTTATATGCCTTGTTATGACTGTAAGGACGAACGTACCTGCGAAATACGAAAAGTTATGAAACTAGTGAGAGAGGCTACGGTATCCATCCTTGATCAGACTTCACTTGAAGATGCGCTGCAACACAACTTCAGAGTTTTACAGTACATAGCTTAACGGGTAGTAGAGCGCTTGGCAAATAAGGTTTTCATAATCAATGTATATCTGAGCATCTCCTCTTAATTTTTGAGCGGTCATTATCTGATCGGATCTCTATCTCCGATCAATTGCCTTTAAGCATGACAACTTGCCAAAGCCTGCTTTTTCCAGCAATCACTTTATCCTTTTGCATATTTATTCGAATTTCAGAAAATCTTTTTACCTTTCGCAAAGTTCTACCAAATTGGTAGACATAATAGAAACAATTACCGGAGAAGACTTTAATAAAATCATCAGGTAAAACAGTGAAATAAAGTAAGACCAAATTAGTAGAACTAATAATATCAGAACCTTCCTTTCACATACAACTATAAAATCGGACCATCATGGGTAAATTAGCTACAAACGAAGTGCTTGAGTTTCTCATAATCCTGGTATTGTTATTAGCTACAGCCCGTATAATGGGTGAGCTGTTTAAGAAACTGGGACTTCCTGCCATCATCGGAGAATTATTGGGAGGCATTCTTTTAGGCCCATCATTTATTGGTGCCATATTTCCCGGTTTCTTTCAGTCAGTTTTTGTTGATCCAAAACAATCCTCTGTTGCCTTTGATGGTTTATCAAGACTAAGTGTGATGCTGCTTTTATTTATTGCCGGCATGGAAGTAAAACTCGAAAATATACGAACCCGGGGAAAAGCCGCTGCTAAGATCAGCTTGTCAGGTATTATTTTTCCATTAGCACTGGGCTTTGGCGTTACCTGGTTATTTTATGGCTTGTTCTTCAGCGAACCGACTCAAAACAAACTTGCCCCTGCCCTCTTTATGGGAACCGCTCTTTCTATAACAGCATTAGGAGTGATGGCTAAAATCCTGATAGATATTGATATGATTAAATCGCGTTTTGGCAACCTGATGATGACCGCTGCCATGATTGATGATATTATTGGATGGATGTTGTTTTCCGTGGTAATCACAATTGCTGACCTGAAGTCAGAAAGTAAATTCAGCGCTATAACTGTGCTATTGGTTATTGCAGGATACACAGCATTCCTTATTACCATTGGCAGAACATTGGTAGTAGATCCATTGCTTCGTTTTGCAAATAACAAATTATCAAAACCCGGCGCTGAATTATCACTCGCCATGATTCTCTGTCTGCTCAGCGGCATCTTTACGGAATGGCTCGGTATCAAGGCCATCTTTGGTGCTTTTCTTATGGGAGTATCTGTAGGTAATTCTCCTTACTTCAGTGAGAAAGCAAAAGAAACTTTTCATGATATTGTTACCTATGTATTTTCACCGCTCTTCTTTGTTTCTATTGGTTTGAAAGTAAATTTTGTCACCAACTTCGACTTCACCATTGTAGCATTGGTGCTGGCTATTTCAGTGGCAGGTAAAATCCTTGGTGGTTATATCGGTGCCCGCCTCAGTGGGTTCAAATCCAATAAAGCAATTGCGGTAGGATTCGGCATGAATGCGCGCGGCTCCCAGGAAATAGTGCTCGGTTTGGTTGCATTACAGGCGAAAATTATTGATGAGAAACTTTTCGTTGGACTGGTGATCATGACGTTTGTAACTATAGTAATGGCAGGGCCGGGAATGAAATATTTCCTTGGTAAGCAAGACGCGAAACCCAGAGACAATGCGATCAACAATCCGGAAGAAGTTGTAGCAGGTGTGCAGGTGTAAGCATGTTCTTCGGGGAATTGCTATCTGTTTCTGCAAAGTGTAGCATAAATATTAATTATCCAGAACTTGTTAATTCGCAACAGTTCCCCGTATACCACAACCTGAATATCGCTTGCCATTAATTACAATGTTAGCGTTGTATTCATAAGCATTTTCAGACATCCCATCACTGCATGGCATCCGTTTGAAAATTGCACTGATAGCAGTTTGATTAGCATAGTTGTTTGAATAGTAGGTAAACACTTCATCGTTTACCACTTTAGGTGCAAAATACTCGAAGAGATATACTTGGTTATTACTGTAATCCTTAAGTGCCAGAATTCCTTCTTTTGCGGAGACCTGCAGCGACCAGTTGGGTTCATTGCCTAATGCCCAGAAATCATACGGAATACAGGTATTGCGATAATTTTTCTGTTCAAAAGTGAGGATATCAGATACAACAATCGAACTGTCAAAGCCACGTAAAGCAATTGCTTCGGTAGCTTCCTCTACCTTGCCCATGAACTCCACATAAACATATTCGTAAGGAAACGCTGGTGAATTCAGGAAAATGGTTTTGTACAAATTGCTCATCTGGTGCGTGGAGTCAATCACATAATAATTATCTTCAGCACTGCCGCAACTGCGAAAGCTTTTAATGTTCTTACCAACAACAAACAGCCCCCTGAATTTTTTCTGATCATTCTTTTGAGCAGGCGAAGCAGGCTGTTCTTCCTTCAAAAGTTTACTGATATCCGGCAAATGTTTCTTTTCCTGCTTACAGGAGAAGAGCATCCATATGCAAATGACTATCGAAAATTTCTTCATTTATCAAATTCTTGGATGAATGAAGATACCACTAAAAGACGAGCAAAAATTAGCCGGCGGTTTAAATTTTCGCTGTCGTTCACTTCTTAAGAAATCAATCGGTATTTTAACGCTCTTAAAAAATTCTTATGTCCACATTGTCCATACAACATACAGTTACAAGCAGGTTTCTTAAATATGTAACCATCGATACACAATCAGATCCTGATTCTATCGCTGCACCCACTACAGAAAAGCAAAAAAATCTGTCGCGCTTACTGGTAGAAGAATTGCATGCCATGGGTATTAAAGATGCAGCACTGGATGAATTCGGGATAGTGTACGCAACGATTCCTTCAAATTCAGAAAAAGCGGTTCCTGTTATTTGTTTCTGCTCACACGTTGACACTTCGCCGGATTGCAGTGGTGAAAATGTCCGCCCGATTGTGCACAAAAACTACCAGGGGCAGGATATTATACTTCCCAACGATAAATCGATTGTAATTCGCGCCAGCGATCATCCCGATTTGACGGACCAAAAAGGAAATGACATTGTTACTGCGGATGGAACCACCTTACTTGGTGCCGACAATAAATCAGGCGTAGCTGCCATCATGGATGCTGCTAATTTCCTGGTAAACCATCCTGAAATAAAACACGGTGCAATCCGTATTTTATTTACACCTGATGAAGAAGTTGGACGTGGCGTAAACCATGTTGACATCAACAAACTGGGTGCACAGTTTGGTTACACCATTGATGGTGAAACCGCAGGCACTTTAGAAGATGAAACATTTTCCGCTGATATGGTAATCATTGTTATTCATGGCGTGAGCGCTCATCCGGGATTTGGAAAAGGTAAAATGGAGAGTGCCATTAAAATCGCGGCTGCTATTATTGATGCGTTACCCAAAAAAACCTTGACACCGGAAACAACAGAAAACATGGAAGGATTTATTCACCCTACCAGTATTACCGGATCATTGGAACAAACCACCATTAAGCTGATCATTCGTGATTTCAACGATAATGGTTTGCATGAAAAAGAAAAGTTGTTACAGGAAATTGCGACTAATGTGCTAATCAATTATCCGAATTCTACTTTTGATTTTACGGTAGTTGAACAATACAGAAATATGAAAATGATAATTGACCAGCATCCACAGGTCGCAACGTATGCGCTCGAGGCTATATCGCGCGCAGGATTGAAGCCGGAACGAAGAAGTATCCGTGGCGGAACAGACGGCAGCAGGTTGTCATTTATGGGATTGCCATGTCCTAATTTATTTGCCGGTGAACATGCGTTTCACTCCAAGCAGGAATGGGTTTCCGTTCAGGACATGGAAAAGGCAGTGGAAACTATTGTTCACCTCTGCATGATCTGGGAAGAAGAAAGTTGACATGCTATTTTTCGCTTCCAATAATTTCAACATAAATTGCATGCTGCCTATCTATCAAATAAATTTTGACGGGTTATATTTACATTAACCACCTGTTGGTTCTTTCTTTCATACAATGTAATCCAATGGCAAATTAAACCCAACGAAATTCTAAGTTTGCTTTCCTGATTTTTATCAGATTGAATTAAACTGAGTTAGATTAACTTTACAGCATCCGAAAAATAAGACCATGAACCACCATTCAAAATTTTTACTTGCACTGCTCATAGGAGCAGCAGCAGGTGCCGCAGCAGGTTTCTATCTTGCTTCTGACAATAAGGAAGAAATAGTGGAAGATTTGAAAAACGCTGCCGGAAAAGTGAAAGATGAATTAGAAAATGAACTTGAAAAAGGAAAACAGATTGTAGAAGATCTAAAGCTTAAATTAAACGAGCTGCTGAACAAGGCTTAATTATGGAGGAGGAAGAAAAATCATTCATCTGGCAACTTAAAGATGCAGGCGCCGAGTATCTTCAGGCAAAGCTCCAGTTGACACGTGCACAGGCATTTGGAAAAATATCCAAAGTAACGGCCATCATAATGTCCTTTTTGATTATTGCACTGTTGGCGTGTTTCACTATTTTGTTTGTTGGCTTGATGCTAGGTTTCCTCATCTCTGATTTCGTGGGTTCCAATGCCATTGGATTTTCAATAATCGGCGTGTTGTTTATTGCCATGCTTATTTTAATGGTAGTGAAACGCGAAAGCATGCTGGAGAAACCTCTGAATATAAGAATCATCAAAGAATTATTTGAAGATGATGATAACGACAGCATGACGGAAACAGAAATCGAAAAGTTTAAAGTTCAATACAAAAACGACGAGCCTGGTAATGAGTCTGCATAAAAAGATAAAAGTAGTCGATCTTGTTACGCTTGAACTTGAAAAGCAAAGGCTGAAAGCCATATGCGAAATAAAACAAGTAAAGCTCGAAAAGGAATTATTATATCTCAAAGAAAACTATCCTGAGGTAGCGATGAAAACTTTGCTGCCCTTTAATGACAACACCAACGACCTGCTATTTAAAAGTGCCAAATGGATAAATGCATCTGTAACTGATTTGGTCGGTGACAGCAATTCAAAATTCGGAAATTTTCTTGGTGGAAAAGGTGGCAATATGCTGCAGGCTGCTTTATTGTATACGTTTATCAGGATTGGCCGCAATATTCTAAAGAAGAAAAAATAAGCTGAAGCACATTGCAAAGTACGATGCGTTACTTTCTTTTCAACTCCGTATAGCTGACATGTTTTAACCGAAAATAATGCTGATTGAGCCAGTCATCGGCAAAAACTTCATTTAACCTGAGATGAAATGATTTTTCGTTCAGCAAAGAATTTATTCCGGTCGCATCAAGGTCACTTTTCAATGATATGGTAACAGTGTGATGATTCGATGGAAGGGAAGAAAAAATCAATGCTTCCATCGGGAAACTCCATTCATCCAAAGCAGGGTCATCCGGATAGTCCTCACCTTTTACAAAAAACTTTGACCCGTCTTGCCGCTGTGCAGATTCAACAAACTGTTCCACCCTTACAATCCGATCACTATACGATGCTGAATGCTGCACGATTTGTACGCCTCGATAAATGATGATTAATAAAAAAGCCATTTCCAGCCCCAGCTTTTGTTTAGAAGTATTATAGACTTCGCGAAGAAATGGCAGCATGCACAATGGAATCAGCAACAGGTACATTCTTTCAAAATAATTGGAGTGATTCCAAGGGAAGCTATGCGTAATATTAATCATCAAAATAAATCCAATAGTAAAACCCAATATAAGCGCTGTCTTTAGATAATTCCTTCTGTACAAAAGCAACGATACAGTTAAGAGGAGCATGATCATCGCTTCACCATAAACAGTAAACAAAAATAAAATGAGCGACTTAATGTTGCTTAGTGGAGTAAAGTTTTCACGCAGGGTAGTTCCGATTCTTGAAAACGGATAACTAACCTTTCCATTTTCATAATCCGAAATAAAAAGGCTTTTCCAGGTGAGCCAACATATCACCATCAGTATAAACAAGACAGCTACCTTCCATGGCAATCTCCTTTGCGCTAAAAAATGATAGCATGTAAAAAATACAAATCCTATAATCATAAGCGGATAGGAAAATAACAATGAAAGCACGACCACGCAGAGAATTGCAATCTGAAGTGGCGTCCGGTAAAATTGTCGTTGCAGGAGGGAAGAAAAAAATACCAGCAGCACTGCACCATACCAAACTTCATACATCGGAACGAAGTACAGAAAGTAAACTCCGCAAGCACCTAAAAAAAGCAACGTCCAGCCTGCCGCTTCATCTTTCAGAATTATAACACAAATAAAAAAAAAGAAGAAGAGGTACAAGACCGGATTAACCGAATTCAGCAACAGTAGGGTTTGCAGCGTGAGATGCAGCTTTACTCCTGTTAATAAAAGCAATTGTGAAGCTATGAGTATAAACCGCTGATGCTCGACCCAAAAATTTTCTGATTGCACTACATGAAAGAAATAATAAGCTCCATCGAGAAAAATACGATCCTTGTAAAAAATAACTGCTCCTGCCAGATAGATCAAAAAATAAACTGCTCCGAAAATTAACAGTCGTTTGTGATGCGCGGTACTCATTGTGTGGATTGAAACAAGCAAGATACTATTTCAACGATAAATTAGCTGTAAGTGTAAGTATACCCTTTACACTATGTATATTACTGTTAATGTCGAATACTTCCTACTCGCTACTCGCTACTCGCTACTCTCAACCATACGCTGCTTCATCACTTCATACAAAATCATTCCCGCGGCAACCGATACATTCAGTGACTCAAATTTTCCCGTCATTGGAATTTTTACTATTTCATCTGCAATACGCAACAATTCAGGTGCAATGCCTTCTCCTTCAGAACCCATAATAATAGCTGTAGGAACTTTCAGGTCAGCTTCAAAAATAAATTTCGCTCCACTCATTTCCGAAGCGACTATCTGGATGCCATTCAATTTTAATTGCTTCAGCAATTGCAATAAATTTTTCTCACGACAAACAGGAATTTTATTAAGTGCGCCGGCAGACGCTTTTACTGCATCTGAATTGAGCGCCGCAGTTTCTGTTTGCGGAATAATCAATGCGTGTACTCCGCTGCACAATGCTGTGCGGGCAATGGCGCCGAAGTTGCGCACATCCGTAATTCTGTCTGCAATAATCAGCAAAGGCAATTCACCTTTACTGTAGGCCTGCGCAAGTATATCATCAATTTTGAAAAACTGAACCGGCGAAACTACTGCAGCCACACCCTGGTGATTGCGGTGCATTCTGTTCAACTTTTCTATCGGAACAAATAGAACAGGAACTTCCTGCTGCTGCGCGGTGCGGAGGATCTGTGTAACTCCTTCTTTGCTTATTCCCTTTTGAATAAAAATTCTCTCAATTGTAGTACCGGCTAATAATGCTTCTTCCACCGGGTGAAGTCCGTAGATAAATTGGCTGCGCGGACCCTGGTTCCCGGAAGGTTTATTCATGGAGGAATTGAGAATTGAGAATTAGGAATTAGGAATTAGGAATGCCGAATACTAACAGACAACACTACTAACGACTAAAGACTCACGACTAAAGACTTTTTCTAACTACTCATTACTCACTACTCGCTACTTATTAGGCGGCGTGTAAAGATTCATGTAGCGTTGAAAAGATTCCGTAGCTTTTTTGTTGAGCTCTGTTTGATTATTCTTTTCTGAAAGGTCGTTGATTTCATTGAGCACATAGACACCTTCATTGATGTCAGAAGAAAAGTACCTGCGCTTCTCAACAGGTAATGATGCAAAGTACTTTAGCTTGTCAGAATACATAGTTAGCAAACGGTCAAGCATAGCAGTTCCTTTGTCAGGTGCGCCGGCTTCAAAATAAGCTTTTGACAAAGCAAGATTGAGAAAAGAAATCGGAACATTGCTTTCAGGCAAAACTTCAGCACATTTGTCAAGCACCTTAAGAGCAGAATCCCTTTTGCCTTCTGCAATCAGGCCACTTGCAAGTCGTGCGAAATTACTGCGCAGGTTAGTTACCATGCGGAGAATGTTTTCATCCAGATAAACAGGATATTTATCTACACCGCCCCAGGCAAATTTATTCATCATGTTATCGTACATTAGGTCGGCTTGAACGCCACCGGGCAATCCGTCATTGCTTTTGACATTATATGGCACCACCCGATAAGTCAGACCTTCCTGCTGCAGATAATTATTCAATCCAAGATAAGATTCAGGTGAAACGGAAATAGCAAAATAGATGGGACGCTTCCACAAATTATTCCTAAGAATATCCATGGTAAGAATATCATTCTTCAACAATGTGCTTTTATTAAGCTTCCATTCCAGCCTCGGAAGAATTTTGGAAGTGTCAGAAAGCTGTACCACTTTATCAGCGATAATCTGATTTTTATCCACAGGAATAAAAATATTTTTCGCAGGAAGGTAATTCATTGGAGCACCTGCTCCATAGTCCAGTTTATTTTTTGGATCATCACTGTACATAAAATCAAGCACTGAACCGAGTGAATAGGCCTGTCCCTGTGCAATAGATTTATTTTCATAATAGCGTACGTAATCACGGTTAGAACCACGGTATTTCAGACTGTCAACCCCGATGATCACCGCCTCTGATTTATTCACTTTTCTCCGGAGGTTATCGATATACCAATCCACCCCCAGCAAACTCAGATTTACAATCCTTACATCTTCACGAATACCTTCCACTTCCTGAGCATACCAGAGCGGATACGTGTCATTGTCACCCTGAGTAAACAGGATGGCATTGGGTGCGCAGGATTCCAGATAATCTCTTCCGAAATCACGGGCCGTAGTGCGGTGCGAACGATCATGATCATCCCACCCTTTTGCGCCCATCAGCACAGGCACCAGCACACAAGTAGCGCCTGCAATGATGGCTGCATTGCGCGGATTCATGCGTGTTCTGATGTATTCAAACAATGCCATTACTCCGATACCCATCCAAATGGTAAATGCATAAAATGATCCGGCGTATGCATAATCCCGTTCACGTGGCTGCAACGGCGTTTGGTTAAGGTAGATTACAATCGCAAGTCCGGTGAAAAAGAATAACAACATCACTACCCACGCATCAGATTTACTCTTTCTGAAATGATATACAGCACCTGCCAATCCCAATATAAATGGCAACAGATAAAATTTATTTTTCCCTTTATTTTCATTCATGGGAGCAGGTAGTGTTGTCTGATCACCCAGCATCGCATTATCTATGAATGGAAATCCGGTAATCCAGTTTCCATGCTGAATATCACCATCACCCTGCACATCATCTTGTCTTCCTGAAAAATTCCAGAGAAAGTATCGCATGTACATAAATCCAACCTGATAGGTAAAAAAGAAATTCAGGTTATCACCCATCGTTAGTTTTTGACCATCACGCAGGTTGAGCCAGTTCTTATAAAATTTTACGTGCGACGGATCATCATTGTCCCATACACGCGGAAAAGGAATTTCATCGGAAGGTGAATATTTGAGAATAGGCTTTCTATCGAGAAATTCATACTTGTCCTTTCCACGATAGTATCTTTTTTCACCACTTTCACGATCAATTGCAATAGGTTCCGCAGTAAAAGTATGACCATATCCAAGGGGTCTTTCACCATACTGCTCACGATTGAGATAACTCAGCAATGCAATCGGATCATTTGGTGCACTCATATTAATGGAAGGATTCGCATTGGCGCGGATAACTACCATGAGGTAAGATGAATAACCAATTATCATATACAGTGCTGTAAGGACGGCAGTATGAAGAATGTGGTTATTTTTCTTCACCGCATACCACAGGCCGAATACAATAAGCGCTACCAATAAAACAAATAGAAACAACACACCACTGTTAAAAGGCAAACCAAAATCATTTACAAAGAGGATGTCAAATTTTGCAGCAAGCGTTGGAATACCGGGAATAATTCCATACTGAATAAATCCAAGAATGGCAACAGCAATACCACCTGTTTTGAGCATGTTCCACCTGTTGGGCTTGAATTTTTTGAAAGCATACACAAATACCATTGCGGGAACAGCCAGCAATCCAAGCAAGTGAACACCAATAGACAGTCCGATCAGGTATCCGCCGAAAATGATCCACCTATCAGCATTCGGTTCATCAGCAACATTTTCCCATTTCATGATTGACCAGAATACGATGGCGGTAAAAAAGGAAGACATGGCGTATACTTCGCCTTCTACAGCAGAAAACCAGAATGAATCAGCAAATGTATAGGAGAGCGCTCCTACTACACCGGCACCTATAATCGCAATTAAGTCAGCTCCAAAAATTTCATTTTCCTTTTTGTTAATAATCTTTTTAGCGAAAGCGGTAACTGTCCAAAATAAAAACAGGATGGTTAATCCACTGAAGATGCCGGACATATAATTTACCATGAGCGCAACATGCGCCTGATCACTTGCCAGCAAGGTAAACATGTGAGCCACCATAATAAACAATGGCGCACCCGGAGAATGCGCCACCTGCAATTTGTAAGCACAACCTATAAACTCACCGCAATCCCAAAAACTGCCGGAAGGTTCTGCTGTCATCCAATACACTCCTGTGGCAATAATAAATATGATCCAACCGGCAATGTTATTCACTTTATTATACAACGTCATGAAATGGTTTTTTTAAGATGGGCAAAAATAGTTTATTTGTTAATAGGCGCAAGGGTTTTCATTTAGTGTTGTGCACTGTCTGAAAACATGTATTGAAGTAACGCGGTGGAGGGAAAGGTTACATTTTGGATCGTTGGTTGGTTGGATAGTTGAATGGCAGAATGGTTAATTGGTTTAATTGCTAAATTGTTAATGTACGTCTATACATTAATGAATCGGCACATCGAATCATCAGCACATTGGCACATCGGAACATCAGCACATCAAACAATTGGCACATCATCTATTTGCAAATTCCAACCCATCCCTTACCTTTGCCGTCCTTCTACTGACCGATGGTGTAACTGGCAACACGTCTGATTTTGGTTCAGAAGAGTCTAGGTTCGAGCCCTAGTCGGTCAACAGGTTAAGCCGCTTCAAAGGATTGAAGCGGCTTTTTTTATTGCAATTCACAGTATGTACCTGCTGTCTTTTTTCATTCGTTCGTGTGATTTGCCGCCTAATAATTTGACAGCTATTTAGTTCAACTGACGTACTGATAAAACCCGCACTTCGCGAAATGGAAGTTCTACTTACAGCCGAAAAAGAAGGGAGATCGAGGCGTCAAAAATATTATCTATTCAAGCACATTCAATCCAAGCAAACATTAGCTAACGCCAATAATTTTACCATTCACTACGTCAATGTGATTTGCCTGAGGGATTTTGGGTAATCCGGGCATACGCATCATTTCCCCGCAAACGGCTACAATAAAGCCGGCACCTTTGCTGATCACCAGATCTTCTACATCAATTTTGAAATTTCCATCCAATCCATTTTGCGTTGCATCATCAGTGAATGAATATTGCGTTTTCGCCATGCAAACCGGAAGGTTTTCGAGTCCCAGCTTTTTTATCTTCTTAATCATGTCCTGTGCCTTCTTATACAAAACCACGCCCTGACCGCCATAAATTGTAGTTACAATCTTGTTCATTTTTGTTTCAATGTCATCTGTCAATTCATAAGTATGTTGCAACTGCTGTGAAGGTTTTTGGCAGATATCCACTACTGCCTGAGCCATTTCAAGGGCACCTTCTCCGCCCAAAGCAAAACCATTATTAACAGCAAACCCATCCGATCTTGTGCTGCACCATTCACGCATGAAATTGATCTCTTCCTTTGTATCAAAATGATAACGGTTTAAAACTACCAGCACTTTCTGGCCAAATGATTTCAGGATACCAATGTGTCTTTCCAGGTTACGCAATCCTTCAGTAAGAGCTGCAAGATCGGGCAACATCATATTTGCTTCTGAAATCCCTCCACTCAGCTTTAATGCTTGCGAAGTAACCACCAATACACTCATGGCAGGTTGTATTCCTGCTTTCCTGCATTTGATATTAAAAAACTTTTCCGCACCGAGATCACTTCCAAATCCTGCCTCAGTAACAACATAGTCGCCATACTGCATGGCTGTTTTTGTAGCCATTATTGAATTGCAGCCATGAGCAATATTTGCAAACGGACCACCATGCACCATTGCCGGAGTACCTTCCAGCGTTTGCACAAGGTTGGGTAATATGGCATCTTTCAACAAAGCAGTAATTGCTCCGGTAACACCAAGATCGCCTGTCGTGAAAGGTTCATTGGCAAAAGTAAATCCGAGCAGCATTTCATCTATTCTTTTGCGCAGCTCATCCAGACCTTCAGACAAGCAAAGCACCGCCATCAGTTCACTTGCCGGAGTAATTACAAATCCTGTTTCAGAAGGAATACCATTATGCGGAACATCTAACGCAGTCACAATCTTACGAAGCACGCGGTCATTTACATCGAGACAGCGATTCAGCAACACCGTCTTAATGCCTTCCGGCTTACCACGGTTGAAAAAACGAAAGTTGTCCATTAAAGCAGCGAGCGTATTATTCGCTGCAGTGATCGCGTGAAAATCGCCGGTAAAATGAAGATTGATCTCTTCCATCGGAACCACCTGGGAATATCCTCCTCCTGCCGCTCCGCCTTTCATCCCAAAACAAGGACCCAACGAAGGCTCGCGCAAAGCAAGCACTACTTTTTTATTCAGCCTTTTTAATCCGTCTGATAACCCGACTGATGTGGTTGTTTTACCGATACCTGCCTTGGTAGGAGTCATGGCAGTTACCAATATCAATTTGGACGTTGCAATTTTTTTTTCATCAAACTGATTGATATTCAGCTTGGCTTTGTAATATCCATATGGAATAACCATTCCGGCAGGCACGCCCATTTCCGCAGCGATCTCTGAAATAAATCGCATTGGTTTTTCCTGTGCAATTTCATAATCTGATTTCATCTAAAGTGGCTTTAAGATTAAATTGAATGCGTATTTATTGGTTGTTAAATTGAAATGTATCACTCTCAGACCGCATGACTTTCCTCAGTGGAAAACATGATCATTATCATTGAACTATTTGCGGTTTTATCACGGAATTCTGATTCCGGATTTTATAAGAGCAAGCACAGTTTCAACGGTCAAGGTAAAATAAAAATTTCTGTAATGAAATGATTCGAGATGCACGTGGAAAAGGCATGGAGTGCCTCCGTTCCGGAAGTTTGATCCACTCACCTTTCAATTGACGAAAGTGGTCGTACTGCTTTCATTATTTTGTCAGACAAACTGAACTGAAGCATGTAAGAATATTCCCAATTTAGAATTGTATTCCATAAATATTTATTGCGCCATCTTGAGTACATTCATCTGATAATCATCTGAAAAACAATATTAATGCGAAACCGTTTCTTTGCCTCCGGTTACCTTACACAAAAAAATACTGTAATGAAAATACTGAACCTTATTCCTGTTCTGATGATTTTATTTTCCTGCAAAGTGCATGCACAAAGCGGCAACGATTCATCAAACATGAAAAACAATCGCCTTGACCTTTTTATAGATGGTTCGGAATATATAGCCTACATCAAACAGCAACTCACTTTTGTAGATTATGTACGCGACAGACATCTTGCTGATGTTCACTTGCTCATTACTACACAAAACACTGGCAGTGGCGGCACAGAATATTCCCTGGTTTATTGGGGGCAAAAAAAATTTGAGGGAAAAAATGATACGCTGAAATATGTTGCAAACACCAATAATACGGAAGAAGAAACACGCAAAGGACTAGTTCAGATTTTGAAAATGGGATTGATGTCATATGTTGCACAACTTCCGGGAGCTGATGCATTTGAAATCAGTTTTAATTCACCAACTGACAGTTCTCTGCTACTGATGGATACAACGGATAAATGGAACAGTTGGATTTTTACTGTGTATGCCAATTCCTATTTTAACGGCGAACAATCCTATCAAAACTTCTACTTAAACGGCGGATTAACTGCCAATAAGACAACCGAAGACTGGAAGATCAACTTTACAGTAAACGGATCTTACAATTATACAAAATATGCTTATGACGACTTTGTGTATAGTAGCGAAACACAGTCCAGAAGTGCTGATCTGCTGATCGTAAAAAGCCTGACAGACCATTGGTCAGCCGGCGGAGCGGCATCAGTTTATTCTTCTACCTACAGTAATTATGACTTAAAAGCAAGCATATCACCTGCCATTGAGTGGAACCTTTATCCTTATAGCAAATCCACATCGCACTTATTTACTATGCTGTACACACTCACGCCCTCCTATTCTAACTATACTGATAGTACATTATACAACAAAACAGAAGAATTGCTCCTTTCCCAATCATTTACCGCTTCACTGGATTTGATTGAAAAATGGGGATCCATCAATATGTCTGTTTATGGTTCCAACTATTTTCACGACTTCAGCAAGAATTCTCTTTACGTATCAAGCTCCCTTAACTTACGTATTGTAAAAGGGCTGGAACTCAGCCTGTATGGCAATCTTGGACTGGTTCATGATCAATTAAACCTGTCAAAAGAAGGTGCCACTCCGGAAGAAGTGCTGACGCGACAACATGAATTATCCACTAACTTTAGCTACTATGGATCAATCGGAATCAGTTATAATTTCGGCTCCACTTACAACAATGTGGTGAATGCGCGGTTTAATTTTCTTAATTGAGTCCTGAACTTTTGGCTGAAGAGTAACACCAGAGGAAATTTATTTACTACTTTTTCTTCCTGTTCTATTGTTTGTGTGCAAGAAGAAGATGGCAGCGTCTTTCTTTCCGTGCATTTCTGTGATTCAGTGGAAAATCTTGCCTGAATTTATTGCATGGCCAGCTCGAAAAACACGGAAACTTGTCCAACTCTTTTTTGATCCTCCTTGGGCTAATCTTAATTCTTTTTCTATCTTTGCCGTCCTCTAAAAAAACCGATGGAATCCCAAGTACGAATTTTCTCCGGAACGAACACCAAATACCTGGCTTCCGCTATTGCCGAATCCTATGGCGTGGATCTTGGAAAGGTAGAAGTACGTCGCTTCAGCGATGGTGAAATCTGTCCGGTAATCCTTGAATCCATCCGCGGCGATTATGTTTTTCTGATACAATCAACCATCGCACCTACCGATAACCTTTTTGAACTGTTGCTATTGATTGATTCCGCCCGTAGAGCTTCTGCAGAATACATTACTGCCGTGATTCCTTACTTTGGATTTGCGCGCCAGGACAGAAAAGACAAACCGCGTGTTCCGATTGCAGCTAAATTGATCGCCAATCTCCTGACAGCCGCCGGTGCCAACCGTATCATGACGATGGATCTGCATGCACCGCAGATTCAGGGATTTTTTGATATTCCGGTAGATCACCTTGAAAGTTCTACCATCTTTATTCCTTATATCAAATCGCTCGATTTGCACGATGTCACCTTTGCAGCACCTGATGTTGGTGGTGTGAACAGGGCACGTTCTTACGCAATTCACTTTAATAAAGAAATGGTGATTTGCGATAAGTACCGAAAACGTCCAAATGAAATTTCTGCCATGACCGTTATCGGTGATGTAACCGGCCGGAATGTGATTATCTGCGACGACATCATTGATACTGGTAACACACTTGCCAATGCTGCTGATCTTATGTTGGAAAAAGGCGCAAAAAGTGTCCGCGCCCTAATCACGCATCCTGTTCTTTCCGGGAAAGCTTATGAGAATATTGAAAAATCATCGCTCACAGAAGTAGTAGTGTGTGATACCATTCCATTGAAACAAACATCCCCAAAAATAAAAGTGTTGAGTGTGGCCGAGCTGTTTGCAACATCCATCCGCAACATGTATGAGCATAAGTCCATTACCTCCTTGTTCCTTAACAATTAAATTTCATTTCAATCATGCAATCCATTTCCATTGAAGGCCAAATCAGAAAGTCAGTAGGCAAAAGAGAAACCCGCGAATTGAGAAAGAATGCACAGATTCCCTGCAGTCTATATGGCGGACAAGAAACCCTTAATTTTTACGCGCCTGCTACTTCCTTCAAAAATTTAGTATATACTCCTGAATTTCTGACTGCAAAAATTTTGCTGGATGGCAAAGAGCATGTTGCCATTATGCAGGACCTGCAGTTTGATCCGGTAACCGATCAGCTCAACCACATTGATTTTCTCGAGCTAAAAGATGATACGAAAGTGACTGTTGATTTGCCCATCAGACTGGAAGGTGTTCCGGCTGGCGTTAGAGCGGGTGGCAAGATTAACCAACGCATGAAGAAACTCAAAGTGCGACTTTTTCCAAAGGATCTGATTTCACACATCACCATTAAAATTGACCATATTGAATTAGGTAAATCAGTGAAGGTTAGTGACCTCAAAGCAGAAGGAATCGAATTCCTTAATCCGGCCAACTTTCCGATACTTTCTGTATTGATTCCTCGTGTGGTGAAAGAAGAAACACCTGTTGCCGCTGCTGCTACACCTGCTGCCGGTGCTACGCCTGCTGCCGGTGCAACACCTGCCGCGGGTGCTGCTCCTGCTGCTGATAAAGGCGCTGCCAAGAAAGACGATAAGAAGAAGAAATAATTAACATTATTTCTTTCCTATCTGGAATATCTAAATCTGACACGCCCAACAGTACCGTTAGAAAAACAGAAAAAAACAGACGTGAAGTTTCTTATAGCAGGGCTCGGAAATATAGGTGATGAGTATATGGAAACACGTCATAACATAGGATTTAAGATTGTGGAAGCACTGGCCGAAGAAGCCGGTGCTTCTTTTATTTCAGAACGGTTTGCCGCCCATGCCTCTTACCGGTTTAAGGGAAAATCGATACACCTGATCAAACCTTCCACCTACATGAACCTTAGTGGAAAAGCTGTAAAGTACTGGATGGATAAACTGGAAATTGAAAAACAGCAGCTAATCGTAATTGTGGATGACCTGGCCATTCCCTTTGGTGAACTACGCATCCGTAGTAAAGGAAGTGACGGTGGACACAATGGATTGACATCCGTGCAGGAATTATTGCAAAGCATTGAATATCCAAGAATGCGTTTTGGTATTGAGGGAAATTTTCCAAAAGGAAAACAAGTCAACTACGTGCTTGGAAAATGGACACCGGAAGAACAAAAATTATTGCCCGAAAAAATCCGGATCGCAACAGATGCCGTAAAGAGTTTTGCAACGATTGGATTGGAGCGAACGATGAATTTCTATAATAAAGCTGGAAAGCAAGGAGATAAGAGTGGTTAAATTGTTGCATTGTTTAATTGCTGCTGATGTCGACCAACAATTAAGCAATTTAACCATGCAGCCATAAAAACATAAAAGAATCAAAACTAACAATCAACAACAACCAATAAAATGAAGATAGCAATCACAGGCCCCTACTCCGCGCCTACCGGGAAAGAGCGCCAACAAAATTTAGATAAGATGAATGAAGCTGCCGCAGCTATTTACGAAATGGGACACATTCCGATTATAGGTGTGAACGCAGCGCTACCTGTACTGGAGAAATCAGAAGTGGATGATGAGTACAAACTGATCATGGATATTTCGATCGCAATCGCTGAAGATTGTGATGCATTGTTGCTGATTGCAGCATCTCCTGATGCAGCCCGCGAACTTGAATTATTGCAGTCAAAAGGCAAACCTGTTTACAAATCACTCAGTGAAATTCCAGCGTTTTCATAAATCATGTTTTGCAGAAATTTGAATTACGCTGACAGTTCAGAATCAATAGCTCATCGGCACATCATTCATCAACTTTATTTTCATAGCCCTTATTTCCTGCAAACATGAAAATCATCTGCATCGCACGTAACTATGCTGAACATGCAAAGGAATTGAAAAATGAAATTCCCGATGCGCCGGTAATTTTTATAAAACCTGACACTGCTTTCAAGCGCAAGAAACTCCCTTTCTTTTTGCCTGATTTTTCAAAGGACATGCACTATGAAACCGAAATCGTGTTGCGCATTTGCAAAAACGGCAAAAACATTTCTGAAAAATTCGCGGACCGCTATTTTGATGCTGTAACAGCAGGCATCGATTTTACGGCACGTGACCTTCAAACTGAACTCAAGAAAAAAGGCTGGCCGTGGGAAATTGCAAAAGGGTTTGATGGTTCGGCTTGTGTGGGGGATTTTTTCCCGAAATCACATTTTGAGAATTTGAAGGATCTAAATTTTTGCATGTATAAAAATAAAGAGCTTACACAAAAAGGAAATACAAAAGACATGATTTTTCCTTTTGAAAAAATCATCAGTTACGCTTCCCGGTTTTTCACCTTGCTCAAAGGAGATTTAATTTTCACGGGTACTCCTGTTGGAGTTGGGGCAGTAACTTTCAATGATCACATTGAATGTTTTGTGGAAGATGAAAGTGTGCTGGAGTTTGATGTGAAGTGACTTTTTCTCTCAACATTATGATCTGTGGTGCATCAACTTCTTGTATCAGCGAAATGGTTACATGGTTACATGGCTGCATGGTCAAATTGCTAAATGGTTGCGGCGAAGCCGGAGTATAATCGGCTTAGCCGCAACCATTTAACCGTTTAGCCATGTAACAATTGTCCAATCGTTGCACTGAGATTGGCAACACGAATAAATGAATACAAGCAGCTAAGGCTTCAGATGCAGCCCCTGATAAAATTCACTCTTCGGCATTTCCACAATATCTCCGGGAACCATCTTATCAATATTGATACGCTCAATTCCGTAACGGATCAGCCGCAACGTGGGATGCCCCACTTTAGCAGTCATCTTTCTTATCTGCCTGTTTTTGCCTTCTGCAATGGTAAGTTCAAGCCATGATGTTTCAGGATGCTTGAGGTGATTTACCGGTGGAATTCGCTCCGGAATTCTAGGTGCCGACATGCCTCTTACACCGGCAGGCTGCGTTTGATGTAAGGTGCCTTTCAGATTAATCGTAACTCCTTTCCGTAATTGATTGAGCGCAGCATCCCCCGGAAGTCCTTCCACCTGCACCCAATACATCCGGCCATGTTTTCTTTCCGGACTCAGCAATCGTGCGTTAATTGATTTATCATTGGTCAACAACAACAGGCCTTCTGTATCATGATCAAGTCTTCCAACAGGATAAACATCTTTTTGAAAATCAAACAAAGAAGCAAGTGTATCATGTTCGCCTTCCTTCGTAAACTGGGAAAGCATTCCAAACGGCTTAAAAATCTTGTAGTAGAGAAATTGCATGATGCCGATAAAGGTAGAGAATTGGGAATTAGGAATGGAGCATTAGGAATTAGGAATTGGATGTGCCGATGATTTGATGTGCCGATGTGCTGATGCCGAAGTAATGGCAAATGACACAATGATCCTACCAACTAACGACTTTTTCACTTCTCTCTACTCACTACTCCAAGCTAACTACCGATAGTTTCTTGCGCAATCCACTTACCTTCTTATTTTTGCGCCCTACAAAATAAAAACCCTTGGATCTTACTCTATATCTGCGTGCTTTTGAAAAGATGTGTTATGTGAAGCATATGGCAAAGACATACGATGAAAATCGGCAGATCTGCAAATATGTGCATTCAACTTCACGCGGACATGAAGCCATTCAGTTAGCAGTGGGTCTTCAGCTACAACCACATGATTACCTCGCTGTTTACTACCGTGACGAAAGTATTTTGCTTGGACTTGGCTTCGAACCTTATGAATTAATGTTGCAATTGATCGCAAAACGCGATGATCCGTTCTCGGGAGGTCGTGAATATTATTCTCACCCCTCTTACAAAGGTACCGACAAAGCAACCATCCTGCATCATTCCAGTGCAACGGGGATGCAGGCCATTCCTACCACAGGGCTTGCGCAAGGTGTTCAATACCTTGAGAAAAAAAATATGCTCGATTCACCTGAACCACCGGTGGTGATTTGTTCGATGGGTGATGGAAGTGTTACGGAAGGTGAAGTAGCAGAAGCATGGCAGTTTGCCGTTTTAAAACAATTGCCGATCATTTACCTGGTGCAGGACAATGACTGGAGCATCTCCGCTTCTTCCGATGAAATGCGCACGATGGATGCCTATGAATATGCGGCAGGTTTCAAGGGCATGAAAAGAGTGAGAGTGAATGGAAGTGAATTTCATGAAGCATATGAATGTGTTCGCGAAGCGATTCAATTTGTAAGGGAAGAACGTAAGCCGATTCTTATTCACGCAAAAGTTCCATTGCTCAACCATCATACTTCGGGTGTGCGCAAAGAAATGTACCGTGGAGCAGAAAACATCGAGCTGCATACAGCAGATGATCCATTTCCCAAGCTCAGAAATTATTTATTGGAGAATGGAATTGTAGAAGAGATTCTGGATGAGATAGAAAAACGTGCAGAAGAAAAAATTGCGCGCGACTTTCAACGTGCAGTGGATGCACCGGAACCGGATCCTGCAACCGTGATGGAACATGAATATGCGCCAACACCTGTTACAGAAGAGAAAGGAAACCGTGCTCCTTTTGGTGGACAAAAAGTAGTGATGGTAGATGCAGCATTACATGCTGTTGATGAAATTCTCCGCAAACATCCCGAAGCCATATTTTTTGGTCAGGATGTTGGAAAAAGATTGGGTGGTGTTTTTCGTGAAGCCGCTACACTTGCAGATAAATATGGCGATGACCGTGTTTTCAATACGGCGATTCAGGAAGCTTACATCGTTGGATCTACGGCAGGTCTCAGCGCAGCAGGTGTTCGGCCGATTGTAGAAATTCAGTTTTGTGATTACCAGTTTCCTGCCATCAATCAACTGATCACAGAGATCTCCAAATCATGTTACCTCACGATGGGAAAATTTCCTGTGAGTACTGTTATCAGAATTCCTATTGGAGCTTACGGTGGCGGTGGCCCTTATCACAGCGGCTCTCATGAATCAGTCGTGCTGGCACAACGCGGAATCAAAATAGTATATCCATCTAATGCAGCAGATCTTAAAGGACTATTGAAAGCTGCCTACTATGATCCGAATCCTGTGATTGTATATGAACACAAAGGTTTGTACTGGAGTAAAAATCCGGGTACGGAAGAAGCAAAGTCTATAGAACCTGACGAAGATTATATAATTCCATTGGGCAAAGCGAATGTAGTGCAGGAAGCATCACAGGAACAAATGGACAATGGAAATTCACTTTGCGTGATCACGTATGGCATGGGAGTTTATTGGGCGAAAAATGCATCGAAGCAGTTTCCGGGATCAGTAGAAATTGTAGATCTGAGAACATTGAATCCCTGCGACAATGAAATGGTATACGAATCAGTGAAGCGTCATGGCAAATGCATTGTATTAACAGAGGAACAATCTGAAAATACATTTGGCCAGGCCTTATCAGGAAGAATTTCATATAACTGCTTCCGCTATCTGGATGCTCCTGTAAAACAAATCGGTGCTAAACCATTGCCTGCAGTAGCCATGAACATGGGCGTTGAAAAAGCAATGTTGCCGGGTGTAGAAAACGTAGCTGCTGAAATTGGAATTTTGCTTGAAAGCTAAATAGCATACTGATAAGTAAGTGATGTCATTACGGCCATTTAAATAACTGTCGTTTATTCATTAGCACTAAAAAGGAAGGTCGTTGTAGATACTACAGCGACCTTCCTTTTTAGAATCTCATTCACTACTATTCCTTCACCCATTTGGCGAAAGCAATATTTCCGGATGCATCCGCAGCATTTACCAAATACATTCCGTTTACAAATTTTTCGACATCAATTTGCAGCGCCGCTTTCGCATTTTCACTGGAAGAAAAAACGAGCTTGCCAGTGAGATCGAAAATCCTGAGCTTAATTTTTCCTTGAAGACCAACGAGGTTAATGTTTAATTTATCTCTTGCAGGATTTGGATATGCGGTGAGTGTTGAATGGGATACTGGTTCACCTATTCCGGTTGCAATGTTTCCAAATTTAACCGTGAGCATATTCGCACTTGTCGTGCTGGTAAATGTCTGACCGGTGGCAATAAGGTCATTATTCATATCAAGGGTAAGCGCGTTGAATTTATCATCAAGATTTATTCCTCCGTCATACGAAATATTCCAAAGCACGTTTCCATTCATATCATAGCTAACGATGCATCCGTTTTTAGTTCCGTCACTTAAACTTTCATATCCACAGATGTAGATATTACCCGCGTCATCTGTAACCATTTGAGTTGGCAGTGCTCCTAACCCATCCGTCCCGTAAAATTTATTCGTCCAAACTATAGTGCCATTGTCTATTACCATCGTAACAATTGCATTGACAGTAACACTGTTGTTAATCTCCTTGCATTTTCCGGTTACCACCACAAAATCATTTGACAACCATGCTACAGAAACTGCCGTATCGTTTCCATTTGCAGTTCCGTTGTAAATAACATCCCAAAGGGTGGTACCATATTGATTTTGTTTCATAGCAACCATGTCATTGTCAGGGCCGCCATCCACAGTACCACACACATACTGATTGCTTGCATCATCCACTTTTATGAAAGTTCCATAATCAACTCCATTTCCTTCGCCACTGTATTTCGATTCCCAGTTGTGATTCCAATTGCTGAGATAATTGATCGTAAAAATATCATACGTGGCAGAGCCAAAAAAATCAAAGGAGCTGGTAAGTGCGAAAAAATTTCCACCCGCTGTTACTGCAACTCCTGCGGGATAATCATCTCCGCTGGCGCTACTGAAATTCTCTTCATAAATTTTCACGCCGGCGGTATCACATTTCATTGTGTACATATCCCATAAATTCCCGGAAAGTGAAGTCACCTGCCCACAAGCATATAAGTAGCCCGAAGAATCAACGGCAATGTCTACTCCAAAATCAGCATCGGAACCAAACCAGTAAGGCTCATAATTATGCGACCATGACTTGCCATTTTGATTGTATTTAACAATGGCAATATCGCCTGCATGAAGCGCGACAGTACCCAATGCATACACATTTTGCCATTTGTCTAATACAATCTTTTTACCACGGTTGGTTACACCGGAAGCGGTTCCATTGTAATAATCAGCCCATTGCTGCACGCCGTCAGCATCATATTTCACGGTAGTGAAGTTTCCATTGCTGACAGTCTGATAACTGGTGCCTGTTACGAAAATATTTCCCACAGCATCCGAAACCACAGAATTGGCAACATCTTTTCCGGTTAAATTCCCGTCTAAAAATGTTTCCCAGAGTTTTTGTGGTGCCTGCGCAACAACAATAGTTGTAATAAAAAAAAGTGCGGCTGTTAATTTTGTTTTCATGAATAGCTTATTGAATCACCAGTTTGATCCTGTTAGATGAAGAAGAAGTTAAAACCTTACAGAAATAAATTCCTTGAGATAAACCCCTGGAATCAATTTCCATTTTCTGATTTCCTTTTGAAAGATGACCAGTAAAAACCAATTTTACTTTTTTTCCGGTTGCATCATAAATGCTGACGGATGTCTGACCGGCTTTCTCTACATAAAAAGTTATTGTTGACGAAAATATAAATGGGTTGGGAAAAACCGATAATGAATTCATTGCCTGAACCGGATGCTCAACGGTGGTTGCAATACAAGACTGTAAACTTTTGTCGATACATTCATAACCGGTTACACCATTGGGGTTGAATATCGCTGCGCCTTTACCTTCAGACATTACCCAGACATTACCAAGCGTATCAAGCGCCATTCGTTTCACCAGTTTTTCCTGAAGACCGGAATTATCTGTAGTGTATTGAGTCCAGGTTGTTCCATCAAAAGAACAAATGCCCGATGGATATGGCGGAAATACCGCTTCACCGCAAGAGACCCAAAGCAGTCCGTTGTCATCCGTCAATAATGTATACACATAATCGCCAATCATTCCACTGTTAGAAGTGTTAAACAGCGTCCAAGTAACTCCATCAAATTTGAACAATCCATTTTCAGTTGCAACCCAAACATTACCCAACATATCAAATGCGACGTCGGCAATATCGCCTTGCGGCAAAGGTGTATTCAGATAAGAATAAAATGTCCAATTGGCTTGGTCATATTTTGCCAGTCCGGAGCGGCCACATATCCATACGTTATTAAAATTATCTACGCGAATGGAATTTATTCCTGAACCTGAGCCGCAACTGATTTGACCAAGGCTGAATAAATTATATGTTGTCCATGCATTTGTCGCATGACTGTACTTTGCAACGGAACAGAATCCATCATAACCAACCCAAACATTTCCGGATTGATCTGCTGCTATGCCTTTCAAAAATTGAAGAGAAACTCCGCTGTTGTTGTTGTCCCAAATATGCCATGCAGCAGGATTGTTTACATCGCCACCTGTCACCTGTGCAACACCACCGGCAAGTCCGTAATACGACATCCAAATATCACCATAGCTGTCTTCTGTAGTTCCAGCTCCGATACCAGTGTAGGTGAATGGAATATTCCAAAGTCCTTCATTGTACGGACCATAGTCCTGCCATTCAGGGCAATCAAACATATTGATACCACCATTACCACCACTTGCAAACCATGCGCGGTTCTTGCTATCAACAAAAACATCATTGTTAAACATGGATGTAAGACCAGTATTCATGCTCGTATAAGTTACCCAACTGATGCCGTCATACTTTTCGACAAATCCATTTCCACACACCCAAAAATTGCCGGCATTATCAATGCGCACATCTTTAACATGACTTGGTGAAACATGTGATATCCAATTCGCGCCGTCATAAATCCATGCACCTGATTCTCCACCAAGCGACCCAATAATAACCGTGTCGCCTCTTGCATCAATTTCAGTTAAATTGATATTAGGAAAAGGACTATTGCCGGTGTTGATATGCGTCCAATTTGATCCATCATAAATATCAACAGAAATAGTAGTGGCTGCATAAATTTTATTGGTACTCTCATCTACTTCCACATCACTTATCCCGTTAAAACTGATTCCGGAATTTGCAGTGGTAAACGTTATCCAGTTTAATCCGTCAAATTTTATCAACCCAAGATTACTTCCAATCCAGATGTTGTTTTGCGCATCCACATCAATGTCTGTGCACTCCGTTGAAGGAATACCTGAATTTGATGGCGTATAAATGGTCCACGTTGTTCCATCATATTTTGCTACACCTCCTTGCGACCCACCGAAATCTGAGAATGTTGCCCATACATTGTTATTGTGATCAATGGCAATTGCATTCATATAATCCGTTGCCAATGGTGAATTAGTGTGATCCCATTTTGTCCACGTTGCTCCGTTATAATATGCAACTCCGCCATGCTCATTAAAATTTGTATTTGCATTGCAGGCAACCCAAACACCATTATTGTTGTCGAATGCAATTCCATATACTTGTGCATTGGGTATATAACCTTCGAAATTACTCCAGTCAGTGAAAACGGAATTATTATAACGCACCACACTTCCTTCACTGAAAAAAGGATCATAACCTCCTGTCCATAAATTTCCGCATTGATCAAACTCAAGATTCCGGAAATAAGAGCCACCCAAACCTGTATTGGTGGAACGAATGTATTTCCAGTTTGGATCAATGATTTGACCTTGCACAGGCACCGAAACTATTTTTATAATCAATAAAATCAGTAACAATTTTTTCATGCTTATAATTTTTGAAAAGTAAGATGTTCTGTACCACCATTGCCATTACTCACATCTTCCAATTCAACAAGTGATGCGCTTTGATTAAGAATGTGCCAGTCATTACTGAGTTCATCAAAAGGACTGACGGTAAACGCGAGCAAGAGTTTCTCCTGGCTATCATCTGTTGTGGTTGACCAGGTTCCGCTCACGGTGTTACCAGTTTTTGAAGCAGTCACTGTTCCATTCGAAGCAAATTGAAACTGATAGTCGGTGTAATGATTGGTTTCATCATTGCCATTGCTTTCATACAAAGTAATTTTCCATACACCATCCTGTATGTTGTTTTTGATGGGTGCAGTGTTGTCGTCCTTCTTGCAGGATGTAGTTGCAATTACAATCAGAAGAAATGAAATGCCAATGATTTTTTTCATTTTATTTAATTTTTAACGAGTTTAATAGTTTGAATTTTTTCACCTGCTTTTATTATACAGATATATATTCCGCTTTCCAGTTCAGATAAATCTGCAACTGCTTTATTGTTTCCAGCAGGAAGATTTTGCGTTACTATTTTCTTCACCTCTCTGCCCGTTATATCAGCAATGCTGATGGAAACATTTCCTGTCTTTGCTAAATTGAATTCAAAAGTAGTAGTAGAAAGAAATGGATTCGGATAACACTTTGCTATCGTACTCAATTCATTTCCTACAGAAACTCCACCGGTTGCAATACCTGTTTCCAATGAAGTATCAATGCATTCCCAACCTTGTACACCATTTGAATTAAAGATGATAACACCTTCAGATGCGCTGTTGATCCAGAGATTCCCAAGTTTATCTAATGCAACTTGCCCTAATTGATAATGAGGAAGCGGTGAACTTCCATAGGCATAAGATTGCCAGTTGTTCATTCCGTCAAAAGTATTGATGCCACCGTAATAGGGGAAGGTGGTAACATTGCTCGTTGAAAGGTAAAGCAGATTGTCTGCATCAATCGTAAGCGAATTAATATGATTGGCAATTAACGGTGAGTTGGATTCATTGTAAATGGTCCATGTTGCACCCGTGAGTTTTATCAAGCCATCATCACTTGCCACCCATGCATTGTTTTGTGAATCGAATGCCACATCGTAATACTCTCCCTGAAAGGGCAACCCGCCGTTTGACTGCGATTTAATGGTCCATGTACCGGCATCATAAATTGCAATTCCAGCTTGCGTACAAAACCAGACTTCATTGTTATTTGGATTCGGCTTAATAGAATACATATAGTTATTACTTCCGCAAGGCAATCCCATATCATACAAATTATATTGAATCCACTCACCGGTAAGATGATCATAACGAATTGCCAAACCACAACCACCTTCCGCCCATACATCGCCTGAATTGTCGGCAGCAATCAACTTACAGGTAGCATTAGGCACAGCACCTGCCTGCCAGGTAACCCATGCCGGATAATTGTGCACATCGCCTTCCGGAATTTTTACAATTCCGCCTGCATAATAACTCATCCAGACATTTCCAAAAGTATCTTCTGTTGCTGAAGTTCCTGATGTAGCCATTGTAATGGGTGCCGGCCACAAACCTGAGTTCCATGCGCCATAATCTTCCCAAACAGGACAATCAAACATGGAGATGCCACCATTATCAGAAACACCAAACCATTTGCGGTCTTTCGAATCCACAAAAACACTGTTCATGAAATAGGAAGTCAGCCCGGTGTTGTATCTCGTATAGGTAGTCCATGAATTGCCGTCATATTTTTCAATAAAACCAATTCCGCAGATCCAGAAATTTCCCTGAAGATCAATTCGCGAATCGTAGGTGTGATCCATTTCAGGATGTGTGATCCAGTTAGCGCCGTCAAAAATATAAGTGAGATAACTTCCACCTATCGTCGTTACAATCATGCTATCATTTCTTGCATCAACCGACCAAATTCCTGAACTGGATAGTGGTGAATTGCTGCTGTTGAAATGCGTCCAATCCGTACCATCATAAATATCTACAGCAGCACCTGTAGCTGTGTAAATTTTACCCGTGCTTGCATCATATTCCACATCAGTAACATTGTTATTACTGATTCCGGAATTTGAAGTGGTGAATAATATCCAGTTTAAGCCGTCAAATTTTATGAGACCTAAGTTGCATCCGATGTAAATGTTGTTTTGTGCATCTACATCTATCTTGTCAACATCATAAGAAGGCAGATTTGAATTTGCAGGCGTATAAATTGTCCATGTTGAACCGTCGAATTTAGAAACACCACCTTGCCCATTCGTCACATCATGAAATGTTGCCCATACATTATTGTTGTTGTCAACGCAAATTCCCCGCATATCGTCAGCAGGTAACGGAGAATTTGATGTGGTATAAGTTGCCCAGGTTGTGCCATCATAATGGGAAATGCCACCATGATCAATTCCATAACCGACGCCATTAGTGGCCACCCACAAACCATCGTAATTATCGAATGCAACATCATACACACGATCTGCGGGAAGGTATCCCTCAATATTGCTCCAGTTAGTCCAAACGGTATCATTAAACCGCGCAACGCTTCCTTCACTCCAGAAAGGCATATAACCGCCCGTCCATTTATTTCCGAAGCGATCTACTTCAATGGTCTGCACAAAATCGCCGCCCATGCCGGTATTTGCACTACGGAGGAATTTCCAGTCTACATTTTGCGCAAATGAGCAGGTGCTTATCAAAATCAAAAAAATCAAATTGATTGTTATAGGTATCCTCATTGCCAGCGAATTTTAAATAATTAATTGTAAGACTATATAACCGAACAGTCTCCTGAAATTAAATGTCACTGAACAGGGAAAAAGGGGCGATGTAACAGATGAATGTTTCAACTGTCCATCACCTTTAATCGTTCAAATGAAATCTTTCTAAAGAACCTCCGTCAATGACTTTTAAAAGCACCAAAAAAGATTCCGCCTTTCCTGCCTGTATTTCAGATACCGCGCATGCGTGAAGCAAGTAAATACCTGAAGTAAATGACTAAACCAATAAATACGGATGCTCCCTTTACAGTCACCTGATCAATTGTATCTTATCTATAATCACGCCGTAATCCAAATCAAGTCGAACAATATATAACCCCGCCGAAATCTGATCCGGTAGTGTTATTCTCCTGTTTAACATACCAGGATCCATTGCCCCAAAATCACAGGTGAACACGATTCTTCCATTGAGATCATAAACGGTGAGCATTACATTTGAAGTCCCGGACAAATGGTAGCTTACATTGAATGAATTTCCTGACACAGGATTAGGAAATAAAAGCAGGTTTTGTTTTTCATTACTTACTGTAAATTCTTTTGCAGCACCAGGAGAGTTGGCATAGCGAGCGGTAAGAAAGGAACCTTTGCCGCCGTTAACATTCCAGTATCCGGCAATCACAATCTTGCCATCCGATTGAAGTGCAACATCATTGGCTGTATGATAATCGATGGAAGACAGAGAAGTATCAATTCCGCCGTCACCAAAAGCGTTGTCTAATACCCCCAGTGAATTTATCTTCGACAATGCAATTGAATATTTGGTCCCTGATGATGTAGTGTTGTAGGCAACTCCTGCAATCACAATGTCATCGTCAGCTTCGGTTGCCATTGCTTCGCAAAATGTTGTGCCACCATAGAAGCTAATAAATTTCCAACCATCGGTACCAAACTGCGTATCAATAGATCCATCAGGTGTCAGGCACAAAGCGGCGAACTGCGTAATTCCGTAGTAATTTGAAATGCCTCCCAATACTATACGGCCATCGGAAAGCTGTACAGTTGCGTACACCACATCGGTTGTACCTTTATCTGCCCTCACAATTCCTCCTGCACCAAATGTATTGTCGAGTGTTCCATTTGCATTTAACCTGATGGCAGCATAATCATATCGGTAAAAAGCTGTCATCACCAGCGTATCAATATATCCGCCTGCAACAATTTTTCCATCCGGTTGAATGAGCAACTGGTGGCATTCAGAATGTTTTTTAGTCAGATACAAAGTGTACATACCGCCTGTTCCAAATGTATTATCCAGTGTACCATTGCTCTTCAATCTTACCACCAACATATTTCCATAACCACCTGAACCACCCTGGTATCCACCTAAAACAATTTTTCCATCTGACTGAACAGCTACATCATAACAGATCATTCCGCTATTAGGAATATTGATTGCTACAGAACCATTTATACCAAATGTGGTGTCGGGCGTTCCATTTTTTTTCAGCCGGTACACGATGTAATTATTAACATTTGTTGGACCAACACCACTTCCCGCTACTACTATTTTTCCATTGGATGTTAATGCCATATCGCAAAAAAATCCTCCGGTAATAGTGGTAATACCTGCTGTTCCAAATGTATTATCATAAGCTCCGTTTGGTTTGAGTCTTGTGATGGCGATATTTGAATAACCAATTGAATTAAAACTATTACCACCTGTCAGGATACGGCCATTCTCTTGTACCAACACTGTGCGCGCAATATCATCTCTCGCTGGTGCTACCTTTGTAAGTTTATATCCTGTTCCTGAAAACGTAGGGTCTAATGTAGGCTGAGCCGTTGTTGTAACTGCCAATGAAAACAGCAATGCTGTTGCAATTACCAATGTTGTAATCTTTTTCATGTTACAGAGTTTAGATGTGTTAATGTGAGAAAATACTTATGGACTTTCCACAGGTTAAAATCCAGCGTTTGGAATCATATTCAATGATTCAGCGATCACTCACAGAACAATGTTTCCATGAGAACACTAACTTATAATCCTGAGAAATCACAACACAAAATTGGCGTAAGAAATAGAAACAAAAAATGATAATGGTCATCAAATTAAATCCCTGGTTTCAGCGTCGTGATATATATGTACAACTGTGGCAGGTTGTAAATACAATGAATAGCAGATATTTTAACATATATTCTTGTTTAACTATACAATTCAATTAAAAGTAAGCCTACCGTTGTACAACTACCCTGTCTGAAAAAACATGATCCCCTGTAATCACTCTTACTGTATATATTCCTGCGCTGAATGGCTCGTGTTCTCCCATTACTGTATTCAGTTTTTCTCCGCTATGCACAACTTCTGCAACATAAACTATTTGATTGAACACATTAATTATCTCCACAGTAGCAGTAGCAGCCTGAATGTCGATCAAATCCAAACTTATGGTGAATCGACCATTGGAAGGATTCGGAAAACAAACTATGGAAGCAATACCGGCATTGGCATGAACACCACTTTCCTTGCATGACTTCACCACTTTTACAGCTAAAGATGTTTTGCTGCATCCTGCACTATTGGTCACCATTACTTTATAATTTCCTTTTGTTGTAGCTGTATAGTTTTGATCAGTAGCTCCTGTCAGTACAGCATTTCCCTTCTGCCATTGATACGTGAACGCTATTCCTGCATTTGCCTGCAAATCAACATATCCTGCAAAGCAGATATCAAGATTTCCAAGAGGTGTGATGGAGGCGGTTGGTGCTGCGATGATCGAAACTTTAACTTTAGCAGATGAAGATGAACAACTGTAGCTGTTCGTTTCACTCACATAATAGTTTCCTTTCTTAGTAACAGTATAGGTTGCATTGGTTGCTCCCGAAATGCTGATGCCATTTTTAAACCACTGAAAAGTGATGCCCTCAAAAATACTTGCTGAAAGAGTAACTGACGACCCTTCACACAATTCAATATTTCCTGAAGGATTCACATTTGCGACAATTGAATTTTCATCCGCTGCACCATTACAATTATCATCAATTCCGTTACAAAAGTCGGTTGCTCCCGGATGAATCAAATTATTATTGTCATTACAATCGGTGCTGTCAACCACGTATCCGGGCGGTGGAATGGTGGCAGCAATAAATTCAAGTGCATTCCCATACCCATCATTATCGATATCACGAAAAAATAACTGAGCAGCGTTACTCCACACAAGAGTAATGATACTACTGTCTTTGAAAATTTTTATTCCAGGAATCACGATCAAACCGCCATCGTAAACCTGACTACCGGATTGGATAACAGTATTCTTATGTGTCACGGTCCAATTGAACGTTGATCCCGGAGCAATCTCAAATTGCTGCAACCTGCGCGGCGCGATATCCACTGTACAGGAATCCGGATACTTAACCGGCAAGCCGGTGTTTGTCAGTAAATCGCGAACAAATATCTTCACTTGCCATAAATACAGACTATCAACAATAGTGCTTTCATCCCAATTCAGAGAACCGTTAACTGTTCCATAGTCCGCACCGGTAACATCATTCCCAATTCCATAATCCTCATCGTTGGAACAATTCGCAAAAGCCGGAAAGGAACGGTTGCTTGCATAGCGAAACAAATCATATGATTCATCATTCCAGGTGGAATTGTTACCACCGTGATTTCTCCCATCCCAGAAGAAGTACCCGCCGGTATGATTTGCCTTCACGGAATCATAAAAGACAGGCTTCTCTGTCCATCCCACCATTTCATCATGCTTGCCATTCAATGCAAAAATCATCGGGAAATTTTTTTGTTGGTAAGTATGAATCATCCAGCCCCCATTCACAGCATCATAAAAACGAATGCCTGCATTTGAAAAAAGATTGGTACTGACTTTTCCAAATTTAATGTCACCATCCATTCTTGCCTGATTACCAGTGTTAAGTGCACAAATAGGATTGTAATCATTTTGAAAACTGTAATTGAAACAGGGAACTGTTAAAAGCAAAGCAGCAATTCTCTCCGGATGCGCAATTGCATACATAAATGCGCTTCCGGCACCCATGGACGTTCCCTTTAGGTATACTCTGTTGCTGTCAACAGGCAAATGATTAATCACCCAATCTATTGCCTGGAATATAATTGCCTGTTGAAAATCATAATTGATGCCGCTTGTTGGAACCTCATTGTCGGTGTTGTCCTTATAAAAATCATAATTTTCATTGCTTCCATATCCCAAATCGCTTGCATCATTCGGCAACAATTCTTCCATGCCTAAAACAATCATATTGCCTGGCGGTTTTTGCATGCCCCAAAAGAAATCATCACCGCCGCCATGAAAGAGCACCTTAAGACCAGGAACACCCTCGCCTGAAAAATGTGGATTGAGCGCGAAATCCATCGCAATAAATCCTGCTCTGTTTTGCAAGGGCTCACCAATCGCCTTTTTCGTTGAATAAAAAATTGTATAAATATCTATAGATTCATTTCCCGCCTGATCATGTATCTGAAATACAGGGAGTGTGATGGCAACAGTTTCTGCAATAGCTTGTGTAATAGAATTGCTTCCCGCAACAACCGATAGATTTTCAACACCATTTAAGATGGAAGTAACAGCATAAAAATAATTTCCATCTTCGAGCGTAGTTGCCACAAACAATCCTACGCCAGGTTTCAGCGGAATGTCATTAGAGTCAAGATGATAATAAGAAACAATTCCATTGTGCGCGGATAGGTTGTTATCCTGCGCGGAATTTTTATCTGTCCATCCCAGGTATTCGCAGCCAGCAAGTTGAGTACTACCCGTAATCGACACCTTTGAACGGTACACTTTGTAATAGGCTTCACCCGGTATATTCTTCCAGGTAAGAAATACCTGGCCATTGCTATAGGTTCCCTGCAACTTTGTTATAATGCCGCCTGAACTCACACTGCTAAGTGTTAGAAGAATCAAAAAAGTGATCAATCTGTACATTGAAAATAATTTTAAAAAGTGTTGATGATGCAAATTCATCCTGCTGTATTTAACCTGATTTACTATTTGGCCTATCCCATATCACCGCGATGGATTTCGGCCGCATCTCACCATTCAGCACATTGAAACAGTTACGCAATTTTGTACATGCGCTTTACTTTACAAAAGAAATCAGGGAGCATTTCTCTTCAAATATCCTCATTTAATGAGTGCGATGTTGCCAGTTTTAGGAAACGTTTCAGTCAAACAATTCTTCCGAAATAAGGAATGAATTTTTTCCTGCCACAAACCGGTAAAACAGTCTATCGCACTACTACAACCCTTCCTGAAAATACATGATTTCCTGCAATTACTTTCACTAAATAAATACCTGCACTGAAATGATGGTCCGTTCCGATTACACAATTTAATGTTCCATCAGACATTGCAACCTCTTCGACAAAAACTTTTTCATTCAATGTATTACTGATTTCGATGGTTGCCGTTGCCTGTTTTACATCAATTAGTTTCAAATCAATCGTAAATTGCCCGTTGGATGGATTTGGATAACAAGTGAATGTCGTATGCAGGTTTTCATTTTCCCCATCACCTTGCTTGCATGCTTTCACCACTTTTACAGCTAATGAAGTTTTGCTGCATCCCACTGGGTTCG
Source organism: Chitinophagaceae bacterium (assembly GCA_016717285.1). Taxonomy (NCBI): domain Bacteria; kingdom Pseudomonadati; phylum Bacteroidota; class Chitinophagia; order Chitinophagales; family Chitinophagaceae; species Chitinophagaceae bacterium. The sequence continues at coordinate 492,353 of JADKFU010000001.1, read as the reverse complement.
TCACTTTCACCTTATAATTTCCTTTGGCAGTAGCAGTAAATATTTGATTGGTTGCGCCAACCAGGATACTGCTTCCTTTAATCCATTGATAGGTGAATCCTGTTCCGGAAGTTGCCTGTAAATCAACGAAACCGGCGATGCAGATGTTAAGATTACCCAAAGGTGTTATGACCGCTGCCGGCAAAGCGCTAACGGAAACATTAACCGTACCGGAAACAGAAGAACAACTATAACTGTTTGTTTCACTTACATAATAATTACCCTTCTTACTTACAATAAAACTTGAATTGGTAGCTCCTGAAATTGCGACACTATTCTTATACCATTGGTAAATAATACCACTACCAATATTTGCATCCAATGAAATGGTTGATCCATTGCACAGTGTAACATTACCTGATGGATTTACAATAGCAGTAATTGCATTTTCATCAGCCACGCCATCACAGTTATCGTCAATTCCATTGCACACATCATCTGCATAAGGGTGAATAGCTGCATTTTCATCATTGCAATCCATGTTATTTGCAACAAATCCTGCCGGCTTAGCGCAGGATAATTGGGTAACAGCAGTATTTCCATAATTATCGGCATCCAAATCCTGATACCATGATGTTGGGTCGCAGGAAGAACAGATGGTAGTAACCGATGTTCCGGATAAAACTGATGTAGCAACAGTGTTAACCGATTGAATGGAAGTGGAATGCGCAACAGGAACTCCAACCAAAATAGAAGGAGTTGATGAAGTCGAAATGACACTTGTATTGCAACCACTGTTTCCGTTTGCATCTGTTTTAACGAGGTATAAATTTCCGCTGGCTCCATACACTTCATTCTTCGCTCCTGCCAGTATCAGTCCGCCATCAGTCGCTTCCTGAATAGCGAAAAAACCTGTCCAGCCGCTATTGCCCATTGTTTTGCTCCAGAGTACACTTCCTGCGGAATTCAGCTTCACCATATAACCGGCGTGAGTAGTTCCAAAACTTGATGTTGTTCCACAGAAAACAAAACCTCCATCGCTTGTTGAAGTTACTGCATATGCATCATCTTCCGCATTTCCTCCAATATTCCTGGTCCACTCAAGATTTCCGGCTGCATCCGTCTTCACTACATTCACTTCGAAAATGAAGGCACTGAAAGTAATTCCTGCAATAATAAATCCACCATCGTTAGCCAGGCGCACCGAATAATTCTGATCGTGCCCGACATCACCATATGATTTATACCATTGTAAAGTACCAGTGCTGTCTGTCTTGATCAGGCACATGTCATCGTTGATACCGAGATTTAAATTTTCCCAGCCACCAATCACAAAGCCATGATCAGCAGTTTGTAAAAGAGTGTAAGCAAAATTCTTTCTGGTACTGTTACCAAAAGTTTTCGACCACAATACATTTCCTGTGGCATCCACTTTTACAAGATGTGCGTATCCATTAAGTCCGGATTGTTTTTCAGTTCCGGAAAAAACATAACCACCATCAACCGTTTGCACAATTCCATAAGCTTCATCATTGCTGGAGGTTCCATATGTTTTGCTCCAGGTTACATTTCCCGTTGCATCTGTTTTTACCAGATAAGCATCTGACGCACCAGCTCCGAAACTCACGGTTGAACCTGCAATGATATAACCACCATCCGCAGTTTCCTTTACAGAGTTTCCATGGTCAACACTTGAACCACCAATAAAACGTGTCCACAAAGTATCGCCCAACGAATTTGTTTTAAGAAGGAAAATATCACCGTTATTACCGGAAAATTTTCCCGTACCTACTATAATATAACCACCATCGCTGGTGAGTTGCACATCATTCGCAAAATTATCTCCTGTTGTTCCGTATGTCTTTTCGAAAGTATTTTGTGCTGATACTCCATTTAAGAAAATAAGCATTAAAAGGAAAAACATGTTTGATATTGTTTTCATGTGGCTTAAGTTTTATTGTTTTGAATCATTTATTATCCAGATGTCATTAGGTAAATGATCCTTAACTCCTATGACAAATCAATGCTGCGCACGTCCGCCTGCTCATTTATGCTCTTCACACAATGAAGCGTTGCATTAAAGAACAAAATTGCATAGGCAAAGTGTAGTAAAAAATGATAATGGTCATCTTCAAGGTTGAAAGAAGTCATCGCATCGGATACCTGTTCCAATTTTTTTACGTGAATGCACCCATTCGCTCATTTTAAACCGGCGATAAATCACAAAGGATTACTAGTTTTTAAAGCAGCGGATTGTTGCCGGATTATGTTCTCCATTTAATACTGTGAACATCATGTTGTTTCAACTATTGCGGAAAAAAACCAATTTCCCCGAAATCATTTTCTTTTTAAATACACTTAAGTGCACACAGGAATTAAATCATGAAAAATTTATTAATCTGCGAGACTGTTTAAAAATCATTTTATCAATGGAGAGTGGTTAATGAAGTTGGCTGTGAATACACAAACAATGGAGAAGCCGCCGCCGCTTGAATCTTCACAAACGGCTTTTATAATTCCGGAAACTATTTTTAAACAGCTTCGTAGCGTACAGACAGGTATCAGTGAAATTACATTTGGAAGTATTATCATTGCAGATTATTTATACCCATAAAATCCACTTACCATGAAAAAACTGTTTTCTTCAGTATTGATGATTTGCCTGTTCAGCGTTTTAAGCCATGCCCAAGACATCAGGCTAAATCTTTACAGCGCTTATGTATTTCCTGATAGATTCGACTCCTATTATGATGCCTATAATTATTATAACGGACAGATTCAGGACGGCTTTCAATGGGGCGGTGGACTGGAATACCTGGTAAACCCAGCCTATGGTGTTGAGTTACTTTATTATCGTGAAGACACGCATGCACCTAACACGGAATATTATTACAATAACAACATACAACGCAGCGACCTTGATATGGCAATCAACTACGTGTTACTTGGCGGTGTTCGACATGTACAAAAACCCGGAGGAAAAGTAGATGGATTCGGCGGTTTGATGGCAGGAATGGTTATTGCCAATATTACTAATCCAGATACTAATAATTCCTCGACGCCTACAAAATTCGCCTGGGGCATTCGCGGTGGTGCCAATATTTGGGCGTCTGAAAAAGTTGCCATTAAACTTCAAATACAATTACTATCGGCCGTACAGGCAATGGGCGGTGGATTGTACTTTGGTACGGGAGGCGTTAGTGCCGGTGCAAGCACTTATTCAACTATCTATCAGTTTGGATTAGGCGGCGGACTGGCGTTTGCAATTGGGAAATAAGGGGAGTAATTATTCGAGTTCTCTTTTAACACAGTCTTATTGAAGCACCCATCCTAATGGTCCCTGAGGATTAATAAGTGATTTCACCTGATCCCATTTAAGGAAAATAGTAACCGGGCCAAAAATATTGGGAGCAATTTCAGATGGATTATAGGTGAAACCAATTCCACTGTGGCTGATAAAGAACTCATCTTTTAGTTCGAGTCTTTTAACAAAAAAACCGCTTTCAGTTAAGAAACCATTCTCATCTATTTTTCTATTCGCTCTTAATTGCTTTTCTGCAATAGCAGTAAGTTCCTTATTCGCTGATTTGTTAAAGAGCTCCTCCAGGCTTATCAATTCACCTGTTTGCAGGTTAAACACCTGATAGTGGAGCGTGTTGTTTCCCTGCACTCCGCCTTCATAAGAAAGTCCTGATATTTTAACACAAAGCAGAGCATGCTCATTGTTGGTTACTTCATAGGTCCGCTCATAATTCCATTGATAAATGTAAGGTGACTTATCAATGTACATCTTGTTTTCTGCTGCAATGGAATCAGGAAATGTTTCCTGATAAGATTCAATATATGAATCAAATTCATCGGCCATCGATCCTTCAGCAAGAGATTTCAGTTTCAGTGGATTCTCATCACCTTCCAGATCGATATCCAGCAAAGCCTCATTGATTGTTTTGACAGCAGGATGCTGAAGCATCTCGGGAAGATAGCAGTAAGTATATGCCGCCGTACAACCGACAGGATCTCCGCCTGTGGTTTCCTGCCAAATATAAGTCAGTGTTTCTTTTATTGAATTTACTTTTACGCTTCCTTCAGTAATTAACATATCCAATTTGAATGGAAGTTTTTTTGATTTCGAAACATCACTCCAGGTTCCTTCCACCGTGGAAAAATCCGCCGCTACTTTTCCTGAGAAAAAACCGGTAACAGTTGTATCATCAAGCTCTTTTAAAGTGAGTTGTAAATTCTTCATCGAGCCATGGATTAAGAACTCTGTGCTGCTCCCATTATAATAATAATGACCCTTGACCATGGTGTCTGCAAAAAAAAGATCTACCGTTATGGCATTTTTTTTACCGATGGTTCCCTCATATCGCATATAATAACCATCCACATTCTGAGCCTGTAACAGGCTACATTTGCAGATGAAAAACAAAATAAACAACTGCTTCATTTAGTAATTCATTAATCATCAAAATTAATATTCCAATCCATTCCTTTTTTCTTTCATGCTATATCCTGTTTTTTCTGAAAATACATTGGTGATTCCGGATTTAACTTCTAAATTCAACTCCCCAAAAAAATTAAGATACCTAAGTAAACTTTTAATATGCCGAAATCACCCGCAGAAATGCAGGAAGCAATCGTTCGCAACCTGTATAAAAATACCGGAAAGACGCTCGATCAATGGATTGAATTAGTAAAGAAGTCGGGGCCAAAGGACAGGAAAGAAAAAACTAACTGGCTGAAGACAAAACATCTTTTAGGCAGCGGGCAGGCCTCTACCATCACAAAGATGATGTATGAAGGCATGTCGGATTATGATGCTGATTATTTAATGCAACTGCATTTCAACGGCGACAAAGATTACCAGAAACCCATCTATGATAAAATTACAGACTCATTAAAAAAATGGGGCGATCACAAAATCGCCATTAATAAAACTTATCTGTCTCTTATTCACCGGCTGCAATTTGCCATTATTAAAACAACAAAGGATGGCATGGTGATCGGTGTGCCGGCAGTTGCGGTGAAAGATGCGAAGAATAAAGAATTCAAGCTTACAAAAAATTTAGGCAGCGACCGCATCACCCATAAGCTTTTACTCAACGACATCAGCGATCTTTCTGATGGGGTGATGAGGGTTTTGAAGGCATCTTACGACAGGTGTTGAGAATTGAGAATTAGAAATTAGAAATGACAATGACTAATGACCAATGACCAACGACTAACAAACAGACAACTAACAACTAACAACTCACAACTCACAACTCACAACTCACAACTACTCTTATGCGTATCAACCGACCAGAAAAAAACGATTACCCTGAATATTATGAAAAATATATTGCCAAAGTTTCCGGCGATCCGTTAACAGAATTAAAGACAAACTATAAAACACTTCGCAGGATGGTGTTGAAGCTTGGCCGGAAAGATTTGAATTTTCGCTATGCACCGGGCAAATGGACCATCAAGGAAATCCTGGTGCACCTGATGGATGGTGAAAGGGTTTTTTGCTACCGTGCATTGCGGTTTGCCAGAAAAGATACCACTGAACTTCCGGGATTTGAAGAAAATGAATGGGTACCAAACAGCAATGCCAACAATCGCAAGCTGCGTTCAATTCTTGGAGAGTATCTTGCCGTTAGAAACAGCACGATCGAATTATTTTCGAATATGAATAAAGACATGCTGAACAGTTCCGGCATTGCGAATGGAAAACCCATTTCAGTCCGTTCAATTTTGTATGTGATAACAGGCCATGAAATTCACCACACACGTATCATGCTTGAACGATATATTGAAAAGTCGTACGTGCCACCCAGATAAAATGATGGCTGCTTTCTTACTTGTCAGTTTTTATTGCGAATGCTTTTTAACTGCAGAATTGTTTTTAACGCCACAATTTATAGAGCTGCCATACCTTGTGTTTCAATTCACTACAATGCATATCGCATTGCAGTTATCCTCCTGATTTCTTCAATGTGAATTAAAATATAAGTCTTTACAAATGATTCCTGACTGGCTTCTTTCGCTTATCCAACCTACTGATCAGCCCGGAATCGCCGGATCACTGTTGTTGATTTTCCTCGTAATGTCAGCAGGAATTGCGCTGGGTAAAATCACGATAAAAAAAGTATCACTCGGCTTAGCAGGTGTTTTGTTTGCCGGAATCATCATGGGACATTTCGGGTACAGGATGGAAGCAAAAACGCTCGACTTTTTACGCGATGCTGGTTTAATCCTTTTTGTATATGCAGTCGGCATGCAGGTGGGCCCCTCCTTTTTTTCCTCATTTAAAAAGGATGGATTGCTCTTCAATGCTTTGGCTATCGGAACAATACTAGGCGGAGCATTTGTCACGATATTACTTTTCAAAATCACCAATGCAGGAATGGATAACCTTGTCGGTATCATGTCGGGAGCTGTTACTAACACTCCTGGACTTGGCGCGGCAAAGGCAGCATTAAACGATGTCGCATCCAGGAATCCGGGGTTGATTTTCAATGATCCTGCAAACGCTTATGCCATAACCTATCCATTCGGTGTTTTGGGAGTAATACTGGTTATGCTTGCAGGTAAAAGCATTTTTCGCATTGATATTGATGCTGAGATTTCCCAATTTGAAAATACAATCAGACAAAAATATCCCTCGCCGTCCGTTGCAAAATGCCGTGTGACCAGCCCTCAGTTTATTGGAAATACCATTGATCATTTCCTGCTTGAAAGTAAACTTGAAGTAATTGTATCCCGGCTGAAACACAGTGGTTCCACCATAGTGGAAACTCCTGCCGGCAGCGATGTATTAACGGAGCGTGATGTGCTGATGCTTGTTGGCTTACCACAAGATGTTACAAAAGCGATTGAATTGCTTGGGTATACTTCAACCGATCATTTTATTGAGTCGCAGGATAAAACGGTCACAAAAAGTCTACTGGTCACGCGCAATAGTTCGGTTCAAAAATCAATTGAACAACTGAACCTTGAAGATCAATTTGGCGCACGGATCACCCGCGTTTATCGAGCCGGTCTTGAAATGCTTGCATCGCCCAGTCTTGTATTACATTATGGCGATAAGATAAGAGTGGTTGCTGACCAAAAGGCGCTGGAGAAAATTGCAAAGCTGGTCGGTAATTCAGAGAAACGATTGCTGGAACCTCAATTGCTTTCGATCTTTCTTGGAATTGTTTTGGGAATAGGAATCGGTTCCATTCCAATACTATTACCCGGACTTGCCTCGCCTGTAAAACTTGGGATGGCTGCCGGTCCTTTGTTGGTTGCACTGGTGATCAGCAGGTTTGGAGGTATCTCTACTATCCATTCTTTTTTAAACCAGAGTGCAATGTTGTTTATGAAAGATTTTGGTATCAGTTTATTTTTTGCCGCTGTCGGACTTCATGCCGGAGAAACATTTTATGACACCTTCGTCAATTACCATGGCTGGATCTGGGTGCTGTATGGAAGTTGCATTACTATTCTTCCTTTGTTGTGTATGGTGATAGTTGCCAAACTTTTTTTCAGGATAAATTATCTTCCGTTACTTGGACTTATTTCCGGAACCTACACCGATCCTGCAGCACTCGCTTTCAGTAATTCATACTTCAGATCTGACCTTCCGATTCAGGCTTATGCTACGGTATATCCCATTGCAACCATTATGCGTATCCTGGTAGCACAACTGTTGGTCTTGTATTTTACAACATGATAAAAGAAGCACCAATTATTCAAAGTATAGTTGCCAGGTTAGTCAATCATGCATACAGACATAAGATGTTATATGGCTCATAATTAAGTACTTAGGTAATACCACCTATCCATTCGAACGAGATTGTAATCAGATGGGAAAAAAGTGTAGAGACTATGAGGATTCTTAAAAAGAGGACTGTTAAAAAGAGTAAATTATTTAATTCCCCATACAATTCCGGTATTTCCAAAGTGAGTGTACCAGCTAAACCAATATGAAAAATAAGCAGGAACGACTTCTCCATTTAAGGTGGCTGAAGGAATATTTTTTTTCACGGTAACGGAAACGATGCCGTCAGGCGACTTCACTGTTGCCGCACCTTTCTTTAATAAACTGATCCAGTCAAAAGCAACTGTTCCATTTCCGGTGGACACGATATACATCATTTGCTTTGCCGGAAACTGATTGCTCCTGTTGCTGACAGGGAAATACAATTCTTCCGTTGACATATAATCTGCGTAAGGATTCTGCGTGTAATTGCGGTCGAAGCCTGTCTTCGGACTTAAAACCCTGGCATTGGGAAAATCGGAGATAACATCTTCATACGATACGAGCACTGAATTTACCAGCTTCAATTTCTTTCCGGTGAATTTACCAACCACTGCTTCGCCCATTGACTGCGACCAAAGACTTTCATTCACATCATCAAACATTAATAAATTCGACTCGTATAATTTTCCACTCACACCAAACTCCAGGGTATCTTCCTCCACTACTCTTTCATATACTATTCCTGATCCGCATAACGGACAGAATGTTACAGCTACAGGAACACCTTCCATCACATCATTCACCACTTCATGCCAATCAAGAATGTTCAACGGATAAAATTTAGTTTCTGATTTTCCCTGCAACAAGATTCCATAATCCGGTTCAGTCAGAAAACCTTTAGCTTCGGCAACAGAGATAAATTCCGGAAAATCGATAGCGGGAATCCCATTCTTTGAAACGCCACCATCACGTATTGAATCTATCGGAATAGCATGTTTTGAAAAATCGGTTTTTAGTTCCCTGAAATTATATTCATGTTCCAGGGAAGAATCAGCAATTGCTGAAACATTCGCAGAATCTGCGGCCACTTTATCACCTCCGGTCTGTGGAGATGAACAAGAAGAAATAAATACAGGAATTAAAAAGGAAATCAGGAAGCAGGCAAAACGTGACTTATACAATGCAGCGCAAATGAAGTTAACTGAAACTAAATACGATGAATGACTATTGACCGATGACCAATGGCTAACTCTGCTCCCCACCAGCCCTTGCTATATATTTATCCATGTCCCTTCCTTCAGCAGTATTCGGGTATTTGGATTTGATCTCTTCATATAACTTTTTTGCTTCGGAAACCTTCTTTTGATTTTCAAGCAGCATGCCTGCTTTCTTCAAAAACATCGGAGTAGTAAGTTCATTTTCAAAATTGTAAGCTGCCTTTTTATAGTAATCCACAGCTTCGTCCATTTTATTCAATTCAGAATATGCATCACCCATAGCACCCAACGACATGCTGGTTACCATTTTGTCTTTACCACTATAATCTTTCAGATGATCGATAGCATCTTCAAACTTCCCTTGCTTCAGATAAATAATACCAGCATAATAATGAGCCAGGTTAGCTGCCGGTGTCCATTTATAATCTTCCATAATCTGGTTGAATCCGAGATAATTACCATCTCCGTTCAATGCACGTTCCAGCGAATCCTGTCCGAAATATTTTTCAGCCATAAACATCTGATTGGTGGCTTCTGTGCTTTTGGGTTCAAGGTATAATTTTGTAAAACCAAGGTACGCAGCCACCAAAGCGAACAATCCGCCGGCCACGTAACTAAGCAATGTCTTATTCTGGTTCACCCAATGCTCAAAATTATTCAGCCTGTCTTCCAGTCTCAGATTTTGGTCCTTTATTTCTTCTGCCATTTCAAATTGTTATTCGTGATTTATGATTGTTGATGATTAATCGGTAGTAAGTGCCTTATCTAACTTTTTCGTGTCAGTCGGCAAGAAACGGATAATCTGCTTCCATATAATTATCGCTGTAAATTTCGGATGGATCAGGATACGGAGATTCCTCAGCAAACTTTACGCTCTCATTTACCTCTTCAGTAATTCTTTCATTGATGGCCGCGATGTCACTTTCAGTCGCGTATTTATTTTTATAAATGGTGGCAAGCGTTGTTTCTAACGGATCCTTTTGTTTGTATTCTTCCACTTCATCCTTAGACCGATATTTAGCAGGATCACTCATTGAATGACCTTTGTACCTGTAAGTCTTGATTTCGAGCAGTGTTGGACCATCGCCTCTTCTCCCCCTTTCAGCCGCCTCTGCAATTGCTTCATGCACAGATTCGCAACGCATTCCATCAACCTGAAAAGAAGGCATGTCATACGCCAATCCCATTTTGCTGATGTCAACTACGTTGCTCGAACGTTCCACCGAAGTGCCCATAGCATACTCATTGTTCTCACAGATAAAGATGACCGGTATTTTCCAAAGCATGGCCATGTTAAAAGTTTCATGCAGTGCTCCCTGACGTGCCGCGCCATCTCCAAAAAAACAGGCACAAACATTCTTCGTTCCAAGGTATTTTTCTGAAAAGGCGATGCCTGCGCCGAGTGGGATCTGGGCTCCAACAATGCCATGTCCGCCAAAGAACTTTTTCTCTTTTGAAAAGAAATGCATGGAACCACCTTTACCCTTAGTGCAGCCTGTTGCTTTTCCAAACAATTCAGCCATACATTCATTAGCAGTAATGCCTTTGGCAAGAGCCAGGCCATGATCACGATAGGCAGTAATAATAGAATCTTCAGCCTGAAGAGCCGAAATAGTACCGGCTGCAATGGCTTCCTGTCCGATGTATAAATGACAAAACCCCCGGATCTTTTGCATCCCATATAACTGACCGGAACGCTCTTCAAAACGACGAATGCGCAGCATAAGCTCATACCAGGAGAGATAAGTTACTTTGGAAAATTTTGCGTTTACTGCATCCATAGTGAGCTTTCTTTCCGGCAACAAATCAGCTACTTCTGTAGCCATGCCATTGGTTTCTTTTGCTATTTTTGTTTTCGCCAATTCTATCGAATTAGGGTGCGAAAATAATTAAAAAAGTCAATTAGAACGAAGCGATTTTCACGACCTGTGTATCTTAAAGCATTATCACTCACCCAATTCAAGAATTATAGCTCAGTCCGGCTTGAATTCAGCCCCACATTGAATTTTTTTACAGGCCAAAATGGGGCCGGCAAAACCAACCTTCTTGACAGTATTCACTACCTGTGTCTCGGCAGGAGTTATTTTCATAACGGTGATCATCAGGCAATTCAACTTGAGCATGCCTTTTTCCGATTAGAGGGTTGTTTCATCCATGAAAAGGAGCAATTGTTCGTTAACTGCCATTTTGGTGGAGGCAGCAAAAAGGACTTTTCAAAAAACGGCGTCACTTACCAGCGCCTGGTGGACCATGTGGGGACTATTCCTGTAGTGATGATTGCTCCTGACGACCATTCGCTGATTGATGAAGGAAGTGACGAGCGCCGTCGTTTTATTGACAATACCATTTCACAGATCGATCATTTTTATCTTGAAGATCTTTTATCGTATAATAAAGTATTACAGCAGCGAAACGCGGCGTTAAAAAGTTTTGCCATGCGTCGCACTTTTGATGCAGCACTTATTGATGTGTTGAATACGCAACTGGTTGATTTTGGAGAAAAAATATTTCATAGCCGTACACGCTACTTGCAAAAAATGATTCCGTTGGTAAAGAATTACTACAATTTGATTTGTGATGAAAAAGAATTGATTCATGCAGCATATCATTCGGTAATTGAAAAAACGGATTTTCTAAAAGCACTTCAGGATTCACTGCAAAAAGACCGGCAGTTGGAAAGGACAACAGAAGGCATTCACCGTGATGAGTTTGAATTTTACCTGAACAATCAACCCATAAAAAAATTCGGTTCACAGGGTCAGAAGAAAACCTTTCTGATGTCGCTGAAATTTGCACAATGGGCACTCATCAAATCTGAACTCGATAAAACACCCATCCTGCTACTCGACGATTTATTTGATAAGATTGATGCACAAAGAGCCGGAAAAATCCTGGACATGATTGCAAATGATTCTTTCGGGCAGGTGTTTATTACCGATACACGAGCCGAAGGCTTCCTGCTTCCGCCGCCGGAAAAAATAAAAGGGTACCGCAGTTTTAAAATTGTATCCGGAAAAGTAGTGAGTAGTGAGTAGCATGTTATTATTCATGAGTCGTTAGTGAATCGGTCATTAGGCATTGAGTCATTAGATATTTAGTCATTTGTCATTAAGTCTTTAAACTTTAAATCTTTAGTCATCTGTCATTTGCAGATTGTTCATTTGTACATTAGGCATTTTTGATTCGTCATTGGTACATTAGTCAAAGTAATGGGCAGCAAAATTATCTGCACACCGGCGCATTAATACATGGGCACATTAATTCCTGATTCTTAATTCTTAATTCCCACTATATTTGCCCGCATCAACCCTATGGATAAAGAAACAGCAAGAACAAGAACAAAGATCATTGCCACCATTGGCCCTGCCTCCAGAAATTATGAAACTATTTGTGCCATGATAGATGTCGGTTTGGATGTGGTACGGATGAATTTTTCTCACAGCACACATGAGGACCATCAGCAGACCGTTGACTCTGTTCGACGTTACAATACCGAATTCAACAGTAATATTTGTCTGCTGGGAGATCTGCAGGGTCCTAAACTCCGGGTTGGGATGGTAGAAAACAATGAAGTCTTTTTAGAAAATGGTAAAAAGATTTTTCTCACCTCGAAAGAAACCCTAAGCACTGTCAACCTGCTTTATATCAAGTACGAAAATCTTGCACAGGATGTGAAACCTGGCGAACGTATTCTTTTGGATGACGGCAAACTTACTTTAGAGATTCTGAGCAGCGATAATATAGATACCCTTGAAGCATTGATTATTCATGGTGGCAAACTGAGTTCCAAAAAGGGCGTGAACTTTCCGAATAGCAAGCTCTCGGTTCCTGCACTTTCGGAAAAGGACAAAGCAGATCTGGATTTTTCTCTTAAGAACAAAGTAGAATGGATCGCGCTATCATTTGTAAGATCGGCAGACGATGTGCAGCAGGTGAAAGATTTGCTTCACCTTGCTCATTCACGGGCAAAAGTGATTGCTAAAATCGAGAAGCCGGAAGCCATAAAAAACATCAATGAGATCATTGCAATTTCAGATGGCATTATGGTGGCTCGCGGCGATCTGGGGGTGGAAGTGGAATTGGAACAAGTACCGATTCTTCAAAAACAAATCGTTAAAGCCTGCATACAATCCGCGAAACCGGTAATCATTGCCACGCAAATGATGGAAAGTATGATCTCAAATCCTACACCAACAAGGGCAGAAACAAATGACGTTACCAATGCTGTGCTTGATGGTGCAGATGCTGTGATGCTGAGCGCAGAAACTTCTACAGGTGCTTTTCCGGTGCAGGTGGTAAAGATTATGGACAAGATCGTTCGGTTTGCTGAAAAAGAAGCGGACGTTTATAACAAGCGTAAACTGGTAAACAAGCATTCAAAAACTTTTTTGTCCGACGAAATTTGTCATCAGGCCTGCCTCATCTGCGAGGTACTGAATGCGAAAGCGATTGTGAGCATGACGCATTCGGGCTATACTGCTTTTCAATTAACGAGCTTCCGACCTAAAGCGCCTGTATTTATTTTTACGGATAACAAACAACTCCTCAACACACTCAATTTGTTGTGGGGTGTAAAATGTTTTTACTACAATAAATTCGCGACTACCGATGAAACCATCCATGATGTAAACAGCATTTTACACAATTTGGGATTTGTTGAAAAAGGTGATTTGGTAATCAATACGGCAAGCATGCCGCTGCATACAAGAAGCAGAACGAATACGATTAAGGTGAGCAGGATCGATTAAGACGACAAGAGTTTGAAATGTTTAAATGTTTTGAATTGTTTGAAGGGTTTTGTGGCAGTTACTGATGTTCCGTTTAATTATAACTTTTGCCGGTTTCATAATTGTTTTATCCTGCTCTTCAAAACAGGTAAAGCAACCGGTTGAAATAAAAGACAGTGTTGCTGCGAGTGCTGTTTTTCCAAAAGAAATTTTTCCGGTTGATTCTGTTATTCGTTCTCTCACCTGTGCTAACGATCCTACTCAATCGCTTGCACTTTATCTTCCGCCGTCCTATTCATCTGAAGTTAAATTGCCTGTGATTGTTTTTTTCGATCCGCATGGTGATGGATCATTGCCGGTTTCAAAATACCATTCCCTGGCAAAACAATTCAATTACATTTTGATTGGATCCAATAATGCTAAAAACGGACTTACACTTTCACAAACCAATACAATCATTGCTACATTGTTAAACGATAGTAAACATCGAATTTCAATTGATGAACAGAGAATCTCCCTTGCGGGATTTTCAGGTGGTGCGAAGGTTGCGCTCTCTTATGCATCAGATCAGAATGAAATCAGCAACGTAATTTATGCAGGAGCTGCTGTTGCTTTGCAACACCCCAATCCAGGTCTTGTTCTTTTGGGTTTTGCAGGGGTAAATGATATGAATTATACCGACCTGTTAACTTTTGATCAGTCGCTGGCTGCGCACAACCTGACTCATTATTTAATCGAATGGAATGGAAAACATGAATGGCCGGATGCAGCCACTTTTCAGCATGCGTTTTATTGGATCACATTTAACTCGATGCGCTCCCACTTACAAGAACCTGATAAAGAAATCATAAAAGAGTATAAGCACCAGCATGAAAAAGCGATGCAGATCAGTACTGCGCCGATTGCGAAGGCGATGTTATTAAATGAAGCACTTAACTTTCTTCATGGCATTTCTTCCACTGAACTATATTCCCAACAACTTACAACCATTGGAAAGAACAAAACTTACCAGGAAGAAATAATCGGAAAGCAACAAGCAGTTCAAAAAGAACAAGCCTTGAAACAGGAATATTACAGCGCATTCTCTCAAAAAGATCTGAAATGGTGGAATCAGGAAATTGCGCGTATGAACAGCATTTCTGATCCTGTTTCAAAACCAATGTATCAGCGTTTGCTGGGATTTATTTCTCTTGCATGTTATTCCATTTCCGGAAACGCAATTCATCAAAATCAATGGGAGACAGCAAAAAAAATACTCGCAGTCTATCGGTTGGCTGACCCTGAAAATGCTGATCAGGCATTTTTAGAAGCCTGCTATTTTGCAAAAACTGAAAATCCTGCACAAGCAATTACTTCATTAAAAAGAGCTGTCGTCCTGGGATTAAAAGATCCTGCTAAATTGAAAAATGAGCCCGCATTATCTTCTTTGCAATCAGAACCGGAATTTATTGCTATTGTAGAGGGTATTCAATAAAGGTTGAAGCTCTCCTCAGCTAAACTCATATTGAAGATTAAATGAGGTGCAATTCAGATGTCTCGAAATTCCGGTGAATTTTTATCACTTTTATTATCGCTTTTTGTTTGCAACCTTTGCACTATCTAAATCGAAAAAAAATGAACTTCAGGAATCTTCTTTTCTCCACCACAGTATGCTTGTTGATAGCAGCTTCTTGTTTTGGTCAGGATACCAACACCCGTAAAAATTGCTTCGACGATTATAATTATATGTTTACCACCAGAGGTACCATTCCTGTAACGGACGGCATGCAAAAAGTGACTGTTTCCGTGGTGGATGCCAGGGGAAAAGCAAATTGCAGGGTTGGTCAGATCATGGTGAAGGATAACACTGTTGTTCCACCACTTTATATTGCCCGGGAAGATGGTTCAATGACAGAAACAAAAGGCACCTTTGACCGGAATTTTTATCGCGAAACTGATGGCAAAATATCATTTACAATTATTGACGCCATGTCACCTGTTTATATGCTGGAAGGCAATCGCAAAGTGAGAGTGTATTTCATTGATTTCCTGAAACCGGAACCCGGACAGACCGTTAAAGCGCCCGTTATGAATTCACATATTACCATCGATACTATAATAAAAAAAGAAGATCTAAATTCGATAAACTCCAGCGCCAAAAGCATTGACTTTCAATCAGGAAAAGATAAACTTACAGCAGAATCATATCCACAGCTTGATGCCATTGTGACTATCATGAAACAATATCCGGACAGAAAATGGATTATTAATGGTCATACCGATAATACCGGGAATGCAGCCAGCAACCTTGAACTTTCCATCAAGAGGGCAACCACTGTACAACGTTATTTTATCAGTAAAGGAATTAAAGCTGATCTTTTATTTGCGGATGGTCATGGTGATAATGATCCGATCGCCGATAACAATACACCTGAAGGCCGCAAAATGAACCGGCGGGTAGAAATCATAATGGTGCAGTAGCCGGTTTTTTTACCGACACTTCACCTGGTTCACTTCATCACTTACTCTTTCTGTAAATAAATTTCCCGGTTGCTGACCTGCGATCAGGGAATTTTATTTTTGTTGCTGCACTTGCATTTTTTTTCTTATTCAAATATGAATTATTATAATAATTATCTGAAGAATCTGGTGCGCTTCAGAAAATCATTTTTCTTTTGATGGATATAGGTAAGCTTTTAGTCTTATCTTTAATCATACTGAAAATTACCTCGTATGAAGAAGTTAATGCTGCTGATTTTATTCATCTGCATATTAGTTTTTCTTCTTCCGAAAAAATTAATTGCACAAAACAATCAGCTACCGAATATTCTGTTCATAGTTGTTGATGACGGACGATACCAGGATTATGCTTCCACCGGAGGGCCATCATGGTTTCATACTCCCACCATCAACCGTATTGCCGATGAAGGTGCCGACTTCAAAAAAGATTATGTGGTGCTTTCATTATGTGAGCCCAGCCGCGTGAGTATTTTCACTGGTCAGTATCCACATCACAATGGATTTACATCCAACCTGCAGGTGTATGATACCAGCACACTGACTATCGCACGGATCCTGCGCAATCATGGCTATTATACCGGATTGGTTGGCAAATTTCTCAACGAATACATTGCTTTTCCCGACGCGGACTATAATTACTACTGTGCTTATAACGGTCAGGGAAACTATGGACCAAAAGTGTTTGATTTAAATGGAACTGATACACTCCTTGATGAAAACGTTCAGGTTGCCATTAACGATTATGCACTTCACTTTTTGCAATCTGTGCCTGACAGCACGCCGTTTTTTCTCCTCTACTCCTGCAAGGCGCCACATCCTGCTTACGTCGCCTATCCGGGTTATGAGAATGCGTTTCATTCAGCGCCTGTTCCGTTTCCGGAAAACTTTCATGGTTACACCAAGAATTATCCTAATTATATCTATCTCGAAAACAATTATGCAAATGATTCAGCTACCTGTGTGAGCGATATTCAAACCTATTACGAAACACTGATGGGTGTGGAAGCAGGCTTGGATTCTGTGTTCAGTGTGCTCGAAAGCAAAGGCATCCTGGACAGTACACTGATTGTTTATACAAGTGACAATGGAGTATTCATTGGAGATCATTACCTGCAACGCAAGCGATTGGCATATGAAGAGTCCATACATGTTCCACTGTTTGTTCGCTACCCAAAATGGTTTCCCGCGCATACGGTGGTTGATGATCAGTTTGCGCTGAACATAGATTTTTTTAAAACATTTTTAGACGTAGCAGGAATCGCTGATACTTTTGATGATGATGGTATTTCATTGCGTGAACTTGCAAATAACACGCAGCATCGAGGTCTCTTCCTCTATGAATATTTTCATGAAACATCGCAACCCGAAATTCCTGATTTCAGAAGTGTTCGTAGCATGCGATATAAGTACATCAGATCGTCGTGCGATCAATTGACTGAAGAGTTTTACGATTTGCAAAACGACACGCATGAAGACACTAATCAGATCTTTAATCCTGCTTACTCATCGCTGATCAGTGAATATCAATTCAAACTTGATAGTCTGAGAATAGAAGTGGGAGATACAACGGAAGCCATCAACATTTCCTGTAGCCTGCTGAATATTGACACGATTTTTTCAACAGCTTCTTCGCTCACTGAAAGCAAATTCTCCTTTCAGATTTTTCCGGATCCGGTAACTGATTTTTTATCGCTTCAATTTGATCTGTATTTAACTGAACAAGCAGATATACTGATTACTGATGCAGCAGGAAAAACTTATTTGAAAAAGAAATTTCCGCAGGCTGGCCTTTCACTTGTGAATACCATCAGCATCGATGTGAGCAATCTGCCTCCGGGAATTTATGTGCTTAAATTTTCCCAGGGAAAAGAAATGCAGGTAAAATTGTTTGTGAAGAAATAAGGAAACAAACTTTCAAATCTTTATCTTCCACTTTATTCCTCAACAGAAGCATTTGTGAGTAACACCTACTTCCAATTCAAACAATTCCGAATTGATCAGGATCAAAGCGCCATGAAAGTGGCGACTGACGCCTGCATATTAGGAGCTGTTACTCCTGCTTTTGCTGATGGTGCTATTCTCGATATTGGAACAGGAACAGGTTTGCTATCCTTGATGATGGCACAAAAATGCAGCAGCAGGATTGATGCCGTGGAGTTGGATGAAGCGAGCTTTCTTCAAGCCACTGCCAATGTGCAAAACAGTTTATGGAAGGATCGTATCAACGTGATAAATACTGATGTACGAACATTTCATCACCGCGGGAAATATAACCTCATCATTTGCAATCCACCTTTTTACGAAAAACATTTCAAGTCACCTTACCTGAAAAAAAATAAAGCCAAACATGCAGAACAACTTTCTTATCAGGAATTGATAGATGTGATAAAAAGAAGTTTAAACGCTCATGGCATGTTCTCGGTTTTACTTCCCGCAAACAGTTCTGAAAGATTTATTAAACAGGCATCACTTTCAGAGTTGTACGTCAACGAACGAATTTTAATCAGGGAAAATGAGCAACAAGAGGTAATTCGCCATATTATTTTTTTTTCAAACAATGCTACTGATCAACAGACGGAAAAAATACTGGTAATTAAAAACGGCGATGGAACCTATTCAAAATCATTTATTGAGCTGATGCAACCATATTATTTGCAGTTGTGAGAGTTTCAGAATGGGAACATTCATTTCTATTGGTTTAAGAATATTCTAAAGTAACCGGCAAGTATAAGATCCGTTGAAAATCTATGCGGCAGATTCCATTCCGGTGCAGCTATTATTCCTATCTGAAAAAGGCTTTTGTCCGATTGAATAGTTGACTGAGAAAAACACATGCAAACATTCAATGTTACAAGGCACAGCGGAAGAGCTATCCAGAGATTTTTCACGTTTTCATTTTCAGAAACTTATTGATTTTCAATTAGAAAACAATAGAGTAGACATTCGCTGAATTGCCTGTTTATAAGATTGAGTCAGAATTAGCAGCAGTTTTTTTCCTATCCGGTATATTTGTCATTCTCAAAAAATAAAAGACTCCCGACTGCGTTCTTAAGCCGATTTTTCACTATGACTCTATTGCTTCAGATTACCCAAACCGCCATTGACACTGTGGCGAATAATGCATTAACTCAACCTGCTGTCACAGCTCCACCTGAGCCGCTGAGCCTGCTCTCGCTCATCATGAAAGGAGGATGGATCATGTATCCGTTGGTGATTCTTTCAGTGCTTGCTGTGTATTTTGCTGTGGAACGATTCCTGGTGATCAGGCGTGCATCACGTATCGATCAGAATTTCATGTCTAACATCCGCGATTATTTGCTAACCGGAAAAATGGAACCGGCCATCATGCTTTGCAGAAATACCAATACGCCTATTGCACGGCTGCTTGGTAAAGGAATCAAGCGAATCGGTAAACCTATCAAGGAAGTGGAATCTGCTGTGGAGAGTGAAGGAAGGCTGGAGATTTATAAGCTCGATCACAACATGAATTACCTCGCCATCATTGCTGCCATTGCACCGATGATGGGATTTATTGGAACTATTTCAGGAGTAATAAAAATTTTTTACACCATTTCTGTTGAAAAAGTAATCAGCATTGATGGCATTGCAGGTGGTTTGTATGAAAAAATGATTACATCTGCTGCTGGACTGCTTGTTGGCATTTTTGCTTATGTATGCTTTAATCTGTTGAATAATATGATCGATCGTGTGTCGTACATGCTCGAAGCAAATGCAGTTGACTTTATTGACCTCATACAAGAGCCAACCGCATGAGATTCAGGAGAAATACGAGAATGAAAGCAGAGGTGTCTACCTCTTCGCTGAACGACATCATGTTTATGTTGCTGTTGTTCTTTCTGATCATTTCTACAATGATGAATCCATCTGTGATCAAACTCACCTTGCCAAAATCTACGAACAGTGAGCAAACTGTTGCAAAGAAAATGGTAACGTTGTCGATTGATCACAATATGAATTATGCAGTGGATGATCGTCCCGTCGCGTATCCGGATCTGGAAGCAGCATTGGCAGCTAAACTATCAACCATGAATGAACCAACCATCGTACTTCGGGTAGATAATTTACTCACGGTGCAGGATGTGGTAGATGTAATTGATATTGGCACGAAACTGAAAGCGAAAATGGTACTGGCAACGGATAAAAAGAAATAGTCAATAGTCATTAGTCATTGTCATTAGTAGTTTAACTTTTTTATAGCAAGCTACAGTTCAATAGAAAAAAGTCAAGATTTAATAAAATGCACGCCATAGATTCTTCCAATTTTCTGAAACATGAAGTGGATATTAATCCATCTTTCGATGCGGAAAATGTGCGGATGGATAGAAGAAGCAAGTTGAACAGCTTGCTTACCACTATTACTGTTCATGCTGCATTGATATTGATCCTCCTGTTTTTTTTCACGCTCACTCCTCCTGATCCTCCTTTATCTGATCAGGGTGTTTTTCTGAATATTGGTTTGGTGGAAGAAGGTTCAGGAGATATACAACCGATGGGAACCGCTGAGGAATTGGTTGCACCAACTCCTGTTGCTACGAGTGCGGCGGCGCAACAACAGAAAACAAATGACGTAGTTACACAAGAAACAGAAGAGGCACCTGTAATTCAGAAAAAGGAAACGCCGAAGAAAACAAGTCCAACCACTACACCTGCTACAACAACAAAAAACAATACTGCTGCTCCAACACCCACTCCACCCAAACCGCAACCGAAAGCACTGTACCCGGGAAGCACTGCCAACAACAGCACGAGTGAAGGAACCGGCAATAAAACCGGTGACCAGGGCAAACCGAATGGAAGCCCGTTTGGTGATTCGTATGAAGGCAATCCGGGAATGGGAGGCCCGGGATTAGGTGGTGATGGAGGAAAAGCACAGTTGGGCATGAGTGGAAGAAAAATAATTTATTTTCCTTCCATAATTGATAACACTCAGCGCACGGGCAAAGTGGTTGTGAATATTAAAGTGGATAAAACCGGCAATGTTACTTTTGCGAAAGCAACACAGAAAGGTTCTACTACTACAGACACTTATCTCTTCCAACTCGCCGAAGCTGCTGCCATGAAAACCCGGGTGAATGCTGATCCTGATGCTGCGGAAGAACAGTTTGGGACCATTACATATACCTTCAGAGTAAAATAATTCCTGCCTTACGGTTGATTATAATTCCTAATCCGGATAAACCAGCATCAAAATAAACATCGAACATAGATCAACGATTTTTGAATGATGAAGTGAACGAAGCGAAGCAGGTTTGCGGAACAGTTCCGAAAAAAAATTCTTAAATCATCCATTGTTAATCAATATTCGACCTGTCCCGATTTTTTTGCCCGGATATTCAAAATTTTCTGCCGAAAAATGTCAGACTTCGATAGCTTAGATATTAAAGAATCTATAACGAAATGCAATGGTTAGTATAGAAGCCTTCCGGAAAATTGCGTTGTCATTTCCTGAAACAATGGAAGCACCTCACTTTGAAAACACCGCTTTCAAGGTGAATAAAAAGATCTTTGCAACACTGAACATAAAAGAAAACAGGGCAACCGTGAAGCTTTCAGAAAAGGAGCAGGATTTGTTTTGTCTTTATGATAAGCAGGTAATGTATCCTGTTCCGAATAAATGGGGTGATCAGGGATGGACACATATCAACTTAAAGACCATTAAGCGAGAAATGTGCGCAGATGCACTGGCCGCAGCCTTCCATGAAGTTGCGTCTATAAAATTATCATCAGCGATTAAAAAAAAATAAGGCCGGCATATCGATTCGCCATCAGGCATTCGCAAATATAACTGCCACTACATTAGGCAGAAGCATATACTCTTTTGATGACTACTTTGCAACAGTTAGCATACTGTCATCATTGTACTCCCACAATTACATATTCCCGTTAGATTTGTGTACCTCTAATTCCATACTCATTTCAAATTACATAAAATGAAAGCTAGTTTGACTTTTCTATTACTGCTCACCTTCGCTGTTAAAACAAATTGTTATGCTCAAAATAAAAGTGTGATTGATTCAGCGGCAATTGTTTATGGAAATAACAGCTCCGCAGGACATTATGCATCCATCAATGGCATTCAGCTTTATTATGAAAGTTATGGTAAAGGTCAGCCGCTTATCATGCTACACGGGAATGGTGGCGCTATTGATGCTTTCAAATTTCAGATTCCTTTTTTTGAAAAACACTTTCATGTAATTGCTATTGACAGTCGCTTGCAGGGCAAATCAGGAGGTTCGGCGGATTCGCTTTCATATGATTTGATGGCCGACGATTTCTGTAAGCTGCTTGACTATTTAAAAATAGACTCAGCATTTGTTTTGGGCTGGAGTGATGGTGGAATCAATGCGATTATCATGGCAATGCATTGCCCGGAACATATAAAAGGAATCGCATTTACAGGAGCTAATATAGTTCCTGATACTTCTGCATTTAACCCAGCAATGATTCAGGAAATGAAAGACTTTGTGAAACGAAAAGATATATCACCGGTGGAAAGAACACTGAATGTGATGATGATCAATGAACCGAATATTCCCTATAAGGAACTTGGTAAAATAAAATGTCCTGCACTTGTGATGGCAGGTGATCATGATCTTATAAGACCCGAACACACGATTAAAATTTATCAATCGCTGCAAAATGCCGAGCTCTGCATTTTCCCCGACTCAGAACACGGAGTTTGTCTGCAGCATCCTGAAATGTTTAATGAGACGGTGATGCGGTTTTTTAGGAAGTATAGTAGTGAGTAGTGAGTAGTGAGTAAAAGTCGTTAGTCCTTGGTCGTTAGCTGAGTCATTGGGCATTAGTCATTGTTAGCTATGTTGCAGCTACTCTCCCGCTTCGCCGCAACAATTAAGCAATTTAGCCATGTAACCATTTAGCCCCCCCGCCCCCCCCCCCGGCTTTAAAAAAAAATTTTTTTTTAATTTTAAACCCCCCCTCCACCCCCCCTCCATGATGAAACAAACTAACTAGTCCTACACTTGTTGGTTGTGCTACAGGCTGACTCAACTTACAGCTACTTCACCAGCTCAAAACTTCCTTCTAAGCTACCTGCAGAACTTCCCCCCGCATACACTTTAAACTCACCCGGCTCTGCCTGCCGAATCATTTTTACATTATAAAATGCAAGATCATCAGCATGCAGGGTGAAGCTAACTGTTTTGCTTTCTCCCGCTTTAAGTGAAATCTTATTAAACCCTTTCAATTCTTTCACAGGCCTGGTAAGACTTCCCACTAAATCCTGAATATATAATTGCACTACCTCTTCACCATCACGCTTTCCTGAATTAGTTACCGTTACAGAAACTTTCAATGAATCATTCATTGCAAATTTTACTTTATTCAATTTTAAATCTGAATACTTGAACAGCGTATAGCTCAATCCATAACCGAAGGGATACAAAGGAGTATTTGGAATGTCAAGGTATTTGGAAGTGTATTTATTATTAGCGTCGAACGGTCGACCGGTGTTCTTCATGTTGTAGTAAATCGGAATTTGGCCAACGTTTCTAGGAAAAGTGATCACTAATTTCCCGGAAGGATTATAATCACCATACAAAACATCAGCAATGGCATGTCCTGCCATTGTTCCTGAAAACCAGGTTTCCAATATCGCATTGGCATTTGCATCTAATTCGGGAATAGCAAGTGGCCTTCCATTCATCAATACCACCACAATTGGTTTTCCTGTTTTCTTCAATGCATCAAACAATTGTTGCTGAACGCCGGGAAGCCGTATATCAGAACGACTGGATGCTTCACCGGACATTGAAGCACTTTCTCCGATTGCCAGCAAAATCACTTCCGCCTGGTTAGCTATCGCAACAGCCGCTGCAAAATTATTTGTAGAGTCATCATTGATGTTACAGCCTTTAGCGTACAGAATATTTCCTGTGATTGTTGTTCGCGCCCTGAGTCCTTCCAACAGCGAGATTGCTTTCTTACCATCTCCTGCTGCTGACCACGCTCCTATCATATTTACATTGTCCTTGGCTAATGGACCAATAACAGCAATCGTTGCTTCATTGCGTAAAGGCAAAATATTATTTTCATTCTTCAGTAACACCATCGACTTGCGTGCTACATCTCTTGCCGCATCCAGATTTTCTTTGGTCATTATTTCAGATGCTTCCCGCTTTTCATCAAGATACCTGTAAGGATCTTCAAAAAGTCCGAGGTCATATTTGATTCCTAAAATGCGTTTTACAGCATCATCAATTTCAACGAGCGTTACTTTCTTTTCTGCCAATGATTGTGTTGTGTATTTATAATAGACAGCGCCTTGCATATCCATATCAACACCTGCATTCAATGCTTCTTCACCGGCTTCCTTCTCATCCTTTGCAAAACCATGTGGTACCATTTCATTGATAGAAGTATAATCTGTTACTACGAATCCTTTCCACTTCCAGTCTCTCTTCAAAATATCTTTTAAAATAAATGGATTGCCGGAAGAAGGCACGCCATTGATTTCGTTAAAAGACGTCATGAATGTTGCAACACCAGCATCAGCACAAGCTTTGAATGGCGGCAGGTACACATCCCGCAAAGTATTTTCAGAAATGTCAACCGTGCTGTAATCACGACCGGCCTGCGCTGCACCATATGCTGCATAATGTTTTGCACAAGCTGCAATGGTATTGGAACTGCTGAGCTGATCACCCTGGAATCCTTTTACACGCGCCTTTGCAATCTGCGTTCCGAGGTAAGTATCTTCGCCCGCACCTTCCATCACTCTCCCCCAGCGAGGATCACGTGCAATATCCACCATCGGTGCGAACGTCCAGTTGATGCCTTCTGCAGCAGCTTCTGTTGCAGCAATTCTTGCTGACTTTTCCATGGCTGCCAAATCCCAACTGCATGCTTCGCCCAATGGAATAGGAAAAATGGTACGATGTCCATGAATCACATCATATCCAAAAAGTAAAGGAATGTGAAGGCGTGTTTGCTCCACAGCAGCGCGTTGCAGTTCTGTATTGTATTTTACTGAATAAGCATTGAAAATTGAACCCATCTTACCTGACTTAATATCCTGCAGATAGTTACTCCTCACGGTAGGTCCTGTTACATCCCAATCGGAAGTGAACAATGTCATTTGCCCGATTTTTTCTTCCAGTGTCATTTTTGCCAACAATGAATCAATGAATTGCTGTTTTTTATTTTGCGCAATTAAAGACGCAGGTATCAGTGCATTGATTATAAAAATTGCAAGGAGGAAGTAATATCTCTTCATGGAATGAATTTGCTGTTAGTGTTGATGAAATAACGTGTGCAGAAACAATATAGCTATTGTTTTCAAATGTAAAAATTGGCATTGACTAATTGGTGAATCCCAATTTATTCATAGCAACATCCACCTCAGGACTTGACATGAATAAATCCCACAACAATCCTGTCCTGTAATTCTCCATCATCACGATGATCGGCCCTTCATCAATTGCTAAAGCTGAAGTGCCGTACCACCCTTCTGTTACGTTGAACGCGTCATAAAATCCATAAGGTCCCCACAACTTATCTCCTAAAGTGTAGTAGAAAAATTTAAGTGCTTCCATCGACGATTCAGGTGTATAAGGAAAAGAAGACAGTGCCGCCGTTGGGCTTATTACGCCCAGATCATTCGTTGGCGAATGCGCGCTGTATCCACTTTGATTATCACTTGCGGTAAGTCCCCAGCAGTTGCTTCCATAACCCACATACTCTTTCGGATTATCGATGCAATAGGCACGGTTGATCTGCGTATGATTTACATTTTGCTCCCAGTAATTCGCGTAATCGTCCTGGAGGTTGTGCGGATTAAATCCGAGGAAAGAATAATGTGCAAAGAAAAGCGGACCACCAAATGCTCCACCTAATGGCAATGGAAAACCGTAATAACTGTTTCCATTTATTATACCGCCATTGCTGGCCCATCCATTGTGATACACCGCAGCATCAATAGTATGTGTTGGTGAACCTGCTGCTAACAGATAGGTGATCAGTGCTTCGTCATATCCTTTGATTTGCATGTTCATGATCCATCCTTTATCCGGTGACCAATGCCAGTACAATACATTCTGTCCGCCTTTGGTAAACCAATCCCATTCAACCGTATTCCAGAGGTTATTAATTTTTGCAATCAACGCGTTCTCCTGTGAATTTCCCGCATTCAGAAATTGCCGGACTGTTAAAAGACCTTGCATCATAAAAGAGGTTTCCACCAGGTCTGCACCATTGTCATTGCTGCTGAAAGGAATCACATCTCCTGTGCTTCCATTCATCCAGTGTGGCCAGGCTCCATGAAAGCGATCTGCATCGGTGAGGAAGTTTACAATTTTCTCCAGCCGGTCCACTCCTTCCTGCCGGGAAATAAAATTTCTGTTGATACCAACAAGAATAGCCATCACGCCAAATCCTGAACCTCCTGTTGTTACAAGGTAACCCGACGATTCCCGCTCAAGCGCCAGACCACTTGTTGGGTTCGCGTAATCCCAGAAATATTTAAAAGTCTGTTCTTCCACCAGTGTCAGCAAAGCATCATCCGATATCACCGGAAATTTTGGTGTAGTATCAAGCGCTGAATAAAATGCTTTTGTATAACCGCCGAAAAGAAAACCGTTGGCTCCCTTAATTTGTGACGAGAGTGTCACAAAATATTTTTCGTAGTGTATAAGCGGCTCATTTGCCACAACAGAAATTTTCTTATTGCTGTCTGAAAGTGTATAACTGATGTTTGCGTATTCCCCACCATTATAAACCCGCACAGTATATTGATCCAGTGATGCGGGATCTAAAGGATGATCAAATGTTACGATGGCCGGAAAATTACGGTCAACATCAGTAACACGATCCGCGGTCAACAAATCTTTTCCGGAAACTGTAAAAGAAATAATTTTTAAAGATCCCTGTATGGTCGTAAAGTTGACCGTGACACCTGAGAAGGTTTCGTTTTGAACACCTTCCAGGTTAGTGGTAATCTGAAACTCATACGTCGTATTATTTTCAAGAACAGTCAGTGGCTTTGCTGACAAAGTTTTACCATCGGGAAAAGAAAACTTAAGGGGAATTCCTATTCCTGCAGCAGTAAGGTTTACTGCATTTTTTACGGATGCAGTATCAATAACTGTTGAAAAAGTAGCGACAATAGGTTGGTCAACAGGCACCTGGTCATTGGTAGCACCGGAAGAAACATTCAACAGAGATGTGCCTATGCTGATGGTAGACAATTGAAGGGTGCCTGTTACTGCAGGTCCACCGTCATTCTTCTTGCATGAGAAGCTGATTAACAGGAGGAGTATAACAACATAACCGGAACTCTTCTTAAAAGTCATTTGTGAAGGAAGGTCTAAACAAACCAAAGGTTCCCAACATTATTTGCGGGGAACCTTTGGAGTTAAATTAGAAGACTGTCTCGTGAGCTATTCAACACCTGCAACCAGGTGCTTTGAACAACTCGCGAAATGCTATTTACTTGAATTGTACATCAGGGTGATTTCATCCTGCGTGAGCACTCTGTGGTAAACTCTCACATCATCAAGCCAGCCCTGGAAGTGATTACTGTCAGGTGAATTCACATTGCCCCATGGTTCGCCCGAGAACAATGCACTTGATTTATCTTCAGCAAAACCGAATACAAATCCTTGTCCAACGTCCGTTGCAAGTGGGTCAAATTTCAATCCTACGCAATTCAGTTTGTTAGAAGGTACAGGCCATAAATCGAAATCCTGAGCTTTCATCAATTCACCGTTGATATACATGGAACCAACTTTTCCTGCTGCATCATACATCACAACAACGTTAGCCCAGGTGTCTTTAAGCAAAGCAGCTACACCACCACTTCCGGTGAGATCTTTGTTGAAAATACAACCTTGCCAGCCACCATTGTCTTTAGTCAAGCCATCGCCAGGGAAGAAAATGTCATCTCCTTCAGTTAGGGTACCGCAATCATACTGAGCAGCCATTTTGCACCATGCATAATCACCTGGAATTTCAAACTGGAATCCTTTGAAGAATCCTGTTCCTAATACAAAATTTCCTTTTGGATTTCCGCTGGCATCTACGTGACCTGCGCTTTCTGCTCTTACCCAGAAACTAAGTGTGAAATTGTCAGTATTCATCAAAGTAGGTCCGCCCGGATATTCGATGTAAGTAGTTTTTCCATTGAAGTAAGCAGCCTGACCCAATACTGTGCTCTTCGAAGCAGCGAATGTTACATCCGTGTTTTCTGTAGCAGCATAAGCACCGGTAAGATCGTTTACAGAACCATCTTCAAAATTCCAGTAAGCAACTGCACCGGATGGAGCAAAAGTTCCTACAGTAGTATAGGTTCTGTTAATTGCAGAACTCAATACTTCTCCTTCAGTTGAT
Source organism: Chitinophagaceae bacterium (assembly GCA_016717285.1). Lineage (NCBI taxonomy): Bacteria > Pseudomonadati > Bacteroidota > Chitinophagia > Chitinophagales > Chitinophagaceae > Chitinophagaceae bacterium. The sequence goes on along the minus strand of JADKFU010000001.1, from coordinate 463,836 downwards.
TTCAGATTGTTTATGGACAATGCGTACAATGCACCTGATGCAAGATCATCATTCGGGGTGATTGTAACGGTGCTGCCACTTGTTGTAATGGTAAGATCAACCGATACATTGTCATAATCACGGGTAAGTGTGATATTCGTAGTATTGGCAGTAGATGCATCAACAGCAGTTGAAAAGCTTGCCGTGATGGCAGCATCTGTAGGTACGCCTGTAGCGCTTGACGCACCGTTAAGGTCAACACCACCGGCAGTGAGTGATGAAAGCGTAAGGGCTACCGGTTCATCTTTTTTACAACTTTGTACCAGAATGGCGAAAAGAGCAATAGCCACCATGGAACTCATAATCCATTTCATGTTTTTCATTGTGATTTTTAAGTTTAGATTAAAAAATTGGTTTGTGCAAAGTTCAACTAAATTATCGTGATTACCATCCCGGATTTTGAGAAAGTGTGCCTTGTGAGATATCGATTTCAGTTTGCGGAATGGGTAAGAATTCATTTTTGTTGGTTTGAAAGCCTAACGGGCCAAGCACTTCAGCAGCTTTGCCAGTTCTCACCAAATCCCAGAAACGAACACCTTCCATTGCCAATTCTGACCTGCGTTCTTTTAAGATAAGGTCATTCAACGCATCTTTATTCATTTCTGTTATGTCTGGCAAAATGGTGTTGCTGCCTTCACGCGCACGTGCGCGCACCTGATTCAGATAGATTAATGCATCAGAAGGTTGCCCGGATTGATTTAATGCTTCGGCAGCAATCAATAAAACTTCTGCATACCTGATTAACCTTCTGTTGTGTCCCCATTGTTCACTGGTGGAAGTTCCGGGAATCCACACTTTCTGATTGTAGCATTCTATTTCTTTAACAACTGTATTGGTCGCATCCGTATAAGTTATATCAGGTGTACTTCCATCACCAAGAATGGTAACGCCATCAATCACTTCACCAAGGAAAATAATTGTTCCTTCCATACGAGGATCGCCGGGTTCAAAGGAATCACGCAGGTTTATGGATGGCCTGTTAAATCCCCAGCCACGATTGGGTGTTCCGCGAACGCCTTGCGTATTGGCATATTGGTTTCCGCCATTTTCCTGTCCTTCAAATTCTATGGCGCCAATTTCAAAAACAGATTCTGAATTGTATTGACCGTCGAGAGAAAATGTATGTTCAAAATCCGGATCCAATGAATACAAATTTGAATTGATGACTTGTAATGCATAATCCTTTGCATTTTGAAAATCGCCATCGAACAGGTACGCCTTTGCCAGCAAGGCCGTTGCAGCGCCTTTTGTTGCCCGACCATAATCAGCAGGATTCAGACTTGTTTTTTCAGGTAAATTGTCAATGGCATTTAACAGGTCATTTATTATCAAATCATAAATTTCTTCTTTTGAAGCACGTGGTAATTTCAGTTCTGGAACGGTGGAGGTAACAATGGGTACACCTCCCCATGCACGCACGAGGTCGAAATAAAACAGTGCTCTTAAAAATTTTGCCTCCCCGATGTACCTGTTCCGTAAAGTTTCATCCATACTAATGTCCGGTACTTTTTCAATTACTACGTTCGCACGCTTGATGCCTTCATACAAACTGTTCCACCAGGCACCCAAAGGTTCCTGGCTGGTCGACATGGTGAAATCATCATACGGACCGATATTATTCGCCTGGTCAGAAGGATTGCTTCCTTTATGCGCGTCATCAGACATTATGTCAAGAATCGGATAGCCTCCTGAGTGATAAGACCAATTACGAAGCGTGTTGTAAACAGCATTGGTTGCCAGCAATGCATCATCAGCAGTTTGAGGGAAATTTTCCTGTGTCAGATTTCCCTGCGGTACTTTATCGAGGAAATCACTGCAGCTTCCAACAGTAAATACTAGCACGATGAAGAATGATCTGACGAATATTTTTTTCATGTCTGTAATTTTAGAAAGTTAGGTTAAGCCCGATAGAATAAATGGTAGTGATCGGATAAATTCCATTGTCGATACCGCTTGAAAGCACATCAGTAGATGGTGAAAGATCAAGATCACCTGCACTACCTGTTCCATTAGTAACGGCCCGTGCTTCACTGGTACCAATCTCAGGAGTGTAACCGGTATATTTTGTTACCGTAAAAAGATTGGTGCCACGCACATAAAATCTTGCTTCGCTCATTTTAATCTTCTCACTAAATGATTTCGGCAATGTATAACCAATAGATACATTCCTGAGTCTGAGGAAAGAACCGTCCTGAACAAACCTGTCAGATGGTGCATAGTTGACACCACCTGCTGATGCTCTCGGTTCCGTAGTACTGGTGCCTTCACCTGTCCAATGATCGATAACATGTGTTTCGAAATTATACAAATCAGGTCTGACTGCTTCTTTACCATTATAAATTTTATTACCTACCTGACCCTGAAAGTCTATAGACATATCAAATCCCTTGAAAGATCCTTCAAGATTAAAACCATAAATAAAATCAGGAATCGGAGACCCGAGGTTAACACGGTCGAGCGAATTAATTTCTCCATCACCATTCTGATCCACAAAGCGCAGGTCTCCTACGCCGGTCAGTGATTCATGTGGATATGATTCCAGTTCAGCTTCATTCTGAAAAATGCCATCAGTTTCATATCCATAAAAAGAACCTATCGGAATACCGACGGTGCTTCTTGTAACAAGTTGACCGTTGCCGAGATTACCGCCATACAAGACTGAGTCAATACCACTGTTACCTCCGATGCTGAGCACTTCATTATGAATGGTTGCTCCTATTACACCTATCCTGTATTTAAATTCTCCCACGGCATCGTTATAAGCTAAGTTTAATTCAAAACCACGATTCAGCACCGAACCGGCATTGTACCGCACCTTCACACCTTGTCCATTTCCAAGATAGCCGGGTGTAGACAATTCTACTAAAATATCTTCAGTGGTTCTGGTGTAGTAGTCCAACTCTGCAGTGATGCTGTTTTTAATGAATCCCATTTCAAGACCAATATCAACCTGATTAGTGCTTTCCCATTTCAAATCAGGATTACCGGTTTTTCCATAGCTCGATCCGGGCGTAAGCACTTCATTGGTTCCGAAAACACCATTGATCTGGTTTAACACAAGGGCATACTGATCGAGATAATTAATTTTCTCATTACCAATGATGCCCCAGCTGCCTCTTATCTTAAGGTTAGAAATAAAAGGCACACTTTCCATAAAAGTTTCATTCGAGATATTCCATCCTGCGGCAAGAGATGGAAAATTCGAATACCTGTTGTCAACATTGAATTTTGAGGATCCATCTCTTCTGAAAGTAGCAGTGAGGAGATATTTAGAGTTATAGGAATAGTTTGCACGGAAAAGATAAGAGATGATGGAATAATTCTGTTCATCATTCACACCATTGACTATGGATGTTGGTGTGATATTATCAGCATTCAGGTACCACAGGTTCTTTGTATCACTCAGGATATTCATTGCTGCAGCACCAAGGAATTCAGATGATGATTCCTGCATGGTGTAACCACCCAAAAGATTAATCGCATGTTTGCCAATTGTTTTATTATAATTCAAAGTGTTTTCCCATAGCCAGGTTACATATTCTGTATTGCCAACAAAAAGATCATTGATTTCATTTTGCTGTTGTGGTGAAACATAAAATACTGGAGTGAATCGCCTGTTTTTCTGGAAAGCCATGTCAACACCAAAACTGCTTCTGAAGGTAAAATCCTTCAGGAAATGCACTTCCGCAAAAATATTTCCAACTGTTCGCAATCCTTTGTCGAAGCTGTTGGTATTTTCAATATCTGCCAGTGGGTTACCTACTCCGGGCACTTCACTATAACTTCCATCTGTATTAAACGGTGCTACTACCGGTTGTGCACGATAGGCACCATAAGTTGCATTCGCAGTGTTTTGCTGTTCGTAGGGTGCGAAGGTTAAATTGTTACCCAGCTTTATATTTTTTGAAAGTGTATATGTATTATTCAATTGCAATGAAAATCGTTCATAGCTTGATTTCTCAATGATTCCCTGCTGATTGAAATATCCGAAGCCGACATAGTACTGAGATTTCGGTGATGACCCGGAAACAGATAAATGATAATTCTGCATGGGTGCATTTTGAAAAACCAAATCCTGCCAATCAGTATTAGGAACCGCATCGAGATTGTTGTAAGAGCCGGGCGTAATATCATTTACATAAGTTGCAAATTCCCTTCCGTCCAGCAACTCAATTTTCTTAGCAAGAATCTGTGTGCTGTATTCTGCACCAAAACTCACGGTAGGTTTATCCTGTCCTCCCGCCTTTCCTTGTTTGGTGGTAACGATGATTACTCCATTAGAACCCCGCGAACCGTAGATGGCTGTTGCGGAAGCATCCTTGAGAATTTCCATGGATTGTATATCCGCTGAATTCAAAAAAGAAATATCATCCAGGATTACACCATCCACCACATAAATGGGAGATGAATTGTTAAACGTACCCACACCTCGTATACGAACAACCGGATCCGCACCGGGCGCACCTGATGTACTTGTTACTTGCACACCTGCTACTTTTCCCTGTAAAGCCTGTAAGGGAGATGAAGAGGGAATTTTAGTAAGATCAGAACCACGGACTGAAGACACTGCACCGGTCAGGTCGCTTTTCTTTTGTGTTCCGTAACCAACCACTACAATGTCATCGAGAATAGCCACATCAAGTGCCAGCACTACATCAATAACAGCACGGTTTTCAATACCTACAGATTTGGTAATGTATCCGAGATAAGAAAAAACGAGACTGTCATTTCCTGAAGCAACAGTCAGACTATAGTGACCATCTGCATCAGTGGAAGCACCAGTCGTTCCGGCCTTAACCACTACATTCACTCCAATCATCGGCTGACCATCATCTGAACCTGTCACTGTGCCCTGTACAGGAAAGTTTTGTGCATTGGCTGCCAATGAAAAAAAGCACCCTGTTGCAAAAAGTAAATTTCTTACCATATCAAGTATTTAGAAATTTGAGATTCGTTATTTGATTGCCAGAATATCTGAGAGGTGTTTTAATCAATTGCATTTTTATTTCATTCCAAAAATAAATCCGTTCCTGTTCAAATTCTGATACCACTTCTTGTTGAACTTAAAGAAACCTGCCGAACGGTGTGAAAAACCTTCCTGCTTTTCTTTCAACTTTGTCAGTAAACCGCACCTAAGATTTTTCTTTCTTAAATTATGCTTATCAATTTTTCGGTGAAGAATGGCTTCCTAAATATGCTAAAGCTGGGTAAGTGTTTCAAATGCGTGAAGGGCGATTCATTCATTCCACCAACAGCACTTTCAATTCTTCCTTATCAAATACGAAGATCACGCAATCCACAGAAAATCGGAATGCCGCTAAGGTAGTTTTACCTTTAGTATCTTCTTTATATATGGCAGGGAATTGTAAACAAATATAGGCTTCTTTTTAAGTTAAGTGTATTCCATGCACTAATTATTTTAAAGCCAACCATGTTTGGATTCTTTGAATTATCTGAAGAGTTTATATTGTTTAATCCTACAATTACCCGCATGCTAATTGATGCAGCTTTTCAAAAGCTTTGTTACAACCATGTGGCTATTTAAGCATTCAACATATTTTCAAAAATAATATCTTTCAAAATCTAAAAAAGAAAGCTGATCTCACGAAGCTTCATTTAGTGTTATCCAACCAACCACCTTTAAATCCTGCCTTTTTCAAACCTGCAACGATATATGGATTCTTCTTCATCAGATTCCAGACGAAACCGTTTTCATAATTCTGCAGTTGAATGATGATCGGTCCTTCATCTATGCCCAGATAATCCTGGTCTACCCAGCCCTGTGATCCGTCTTTATTAATGATGGTTAGATTGAAGGCATCTTTAAATCCATACCGATCATAAATCTTACTTCCATATTGTTGCTTCATCGCTTTTAACGCGGGAAGACAAATTTCAGGAGCAAAGGGAACTGAACCTCCGGCCGCTGTGGGCGCGATGGTCCCGTCATCCTGCACATACCACTGTGCTGCACCACGGGCACCGTAGCCCATAAAAGCGATGTTGGGATTACTCTTGTTCTCGTTTCCGGGACCATCGCATGCCGTAAGTCCCCAGATAGAAGATGTATAGCCAATGTAACCAGCGGGATTATTGATGCAATAAGCCTGATTGGCATAGGTAGCGCGGCGGGAATTTTCGAAATAATCAATTCCCTTGTTGCGCATGTATTCATCGGTGATTCCTTTAAAATCAATATACATATGTGAATACTGGTGCCCGAACAAAGGCCCGAAGTTCACCATCTCCTGTCCATAATAGTTTGCCCATTGATATGAATTCGTCCATGCCTTCCAGCTTTCAGCAGGAATCGTATGCGTAGGTGAGCCTAATGCCAGCACATAAATAATCATGCCTTCATTGTACCCTTTCCAACGGGCATCAATAAATCCTTTCTCCGGATGCCATCCCATGCTCATGGTCGGATCGTTATTCATCGCCCAATCCCATTCAACGTTTCGGTACAGAGCATCAGCAATATCACGAATTTGTTTTTCAGTTTCATTATCAGCATCGAAATACGTCTGGCAGGAAAGAATTCCGGCTATCAACAATCCCGTATCAATTGTTGAAAGCTCTACGTTTTCAAAACGCAACCCTGTAACCATATCAATGAAGTGATAAAAGAAACCGCGATAACCGGTAATACCTGTTTGCGCGCTTCCCATTTTTGCATTTTTGAAAAACTGCAAGGTCATTAAAACCCTTTCTGCCGCCTGTTGGCGTGTAATGTATTTGCGTTCCACACCAACAAGATATGCGGTAAGCCCAAAGCCCGTAGCTGCAATACTTGAAAAACTCTTGGAAGGCCACCGGTCCGGGATCTGACCATTTTGTTCGCCCGCCAGATCCCAGAAATAATGGAAAGTGTTTTTCGATAAGGAATCAATAAAAGTAGCGGGTACAACCGATGGCTTTTGCTGGTAAGTTGCCGAGAAAAAAACAATGGGAAAGAGGAGCAGTAAAAGAACTTTGTTGATTTTGTGCATGTGTTGATGTTAAAGGATTAGTCAATTCAATGATTAAATTGTTGTGCAATTGCAGTGATCAAACAAGGAAAAAGATACGAAGCCATTTGATCATTAAATCATGCAGCCATGCATCATGATCATTGCGGAATAAAAGTAAAAGTAAAAAGCAAATAGAAAAGCTCCGTTGCTCAGAAAGCATTCGACTTGAATAATTTCACTGCAAGGGCAAGCAGGATAACACCGAAAATTTTTCTTAGTAAATTGATTCCTCCAATGCCAAGCAATTTTTCTATGTGATGGGTGTTTCGCAGCACAAAATAAACCACCACAAGGTTAATAAGAATGGCTGCTATTATATTTTCAACATGCTGGTATTGCGAACGAAGTGATAACAAGGTAGTAAGTGTGCCCGCTCCTGCAATCAATGGAAAAGCAATCGGAACAATGGAAACTGTTTCTGGTGATTCCCCTTTGAAAAATTTAATGCCGAGAATCATTTCAAGCGCGAGAAAAAAAATGATGAATGAGCCGGCTATCGCAAAAGAAGCAATGTCAATTCCGATGATGTTAAGTATTGATTCACCCAGAAATAAAAAAAGAATCATAATAAGGCCGGAAACCATGGTGATCTGTTCTGATTTTAACCTGCCTGTTTTTTGTTGCAAATCAACAAGCACAGGAAGTCCACCCATAATATCGATAACGGCAAACAAAATCATGGAAATGGTTCCTATTTCTTTACCATCGAAATGCATGTCTGTACTGTTTAGACAAAGATGATTATTTTATTTTGGGTGGAGTGATTAAATGGTTGAATGGTTGAATGGTTGAATGGTTGAATGGTTGAATGGTTGAATGGTTGAATGGTTGAATGGTTGAATGGTTGCGGCGAAGCCGTAGCGCAAACATTTGATAACAACACCAGGTGCAATCGAACTCGTATCCACAAAAGTCTATTTTCCAATACCCTGTGCTGAAGAATATGATTAATTTTATGCAACAATGAGACATTTATTGCTGATAATTTTTGCGGCTCTTCCTTTCAATTATGCTTTATCACAACCGTCATTTCATTTAAATGAATTGAAAAGGATGGTGAATCCATATGAGTCTGCTGTTCCTGATTACCTGCAGCAGTCGATTCCGTCAGACCACGATGCAACAAGGGAATTAATTTTCAAACCCCTGTACGAACAATATGATTATTATGACCTGCTCGAGCATGAATGGATCCCTTCGTACAAGTTTGAGTACGATTACCATCCTGATGCCAGTTTGAATATTCTGAATGAATTCAGTCTTGACCTGCTTGTTGGTGACTGGATAAACACCAGGCGCACCACCTACGCTTATGACCTATTCGGTTTTCAATCTTCTGGACTGGAACAGGTATTTGATCCTTCGTCAGGTGGACTGATCAACAATACACTTTATGAAGAACAACACACAACAACGGGTGACTTATTGCAGGAAAAAATCAGCTATTGGAATGCTATCGCAACATCATGGCTTGCAAATCACAAGCATGATTATACCTATTATGCCAATGGCAAAGAACTATCCGTAACCCATTCTGACTGGGTAGATACCAGCATGTTGTGGTACACTTACTCGCAATACATTTCAACTTACGACAATAATGAAAACCTCCTGCTCTACAAAGGGATCGTATGGAATGAAGACTCAGTGGCCTGGCTGAATGAAACGGAGGATACGATGGTTTACAATTCTTTAAATCAACTGATACACAGCGAATCAAAGATTTGGTCCATAGAAAATCAGGAATGGATTGTTTATTACGGTTACGATTATGAATATGATGATTTCGCCAACCTGATCAGGATAACAAGTTCAACATGGGACAACAATAATTCTGTATTCCAAAACCTGAATCAATATCTGTATGAATTCGACAATAATAAGCTCACCAAAATAATCTTCCAGTTATGGGATAATTCGTCAGCGAGTTGGCAGAACTTTAATATGAATGCTTTTTTCTATGACGCGTCCGGGTTTCCAGGCCAGAAAATTATTTCCAACTGGACAGGAACCGGCTGGGTGTCAACCTATCAATACCTTTATACAAATGATGATCATGGAAACGTGATACAATCTATAGGGCAAACTTGGAATAATAACTTTCAGGTATGGAACAATGTAGAACGATACACAGTAAACTGGTTGTCGGTAATCACATCAATTCCGATCAAAACTACCATCGAAAACAATGTCTTGATAAGCCCGAATCCTGTTGCAGACTATTTTATTATTGCAGGATTAAATTTGTCGGATTCTTACAATGCTGCAATCACAGATATGAAAGGAATAACAGTTTCAAACATAAGTATTCATGGCAGTCAGCCGGTATTTGTTAAAAATTTACCTGCCGGAAATTATCTGGTGACTATAAAAGAAAATAGCCGCAACGTAGTTGCAGCTTTGCCTTTCCTTATCGTAAAATAAGTTGCTTAACCGTGAGCGGCAGCCGGTTGTTCACTCTTGGTGATAGAGCCGGGACAACCCATCTTTTGACTTCCACAGGAACTCACCGCGATCGCAATTACCAATGCCATTGCACACAATGCCATTGTTTTGAAAACTGAAGGTTGATTGGACATGTTTAAAAAAATTTAGAACAGGCGTTTTACTTCTAACTAATTTCGGACTCATTAACGGCGTAAAAGTACGCTGAATTGTTAGCTCCTGCAAACGTAAAAAAATGAATGTCCACTTTATAGCAATCGGCGGAAGTGTTATGCACAACCTCGCTATTGCATTGAGCCTGAAAGGCTACACCGTAACAGGTTCCGACGATGAGGTTTTTGAACCTGCAAAAAGCAGTCTCAGGAAATATGGCTTGCTGCCACCTTCATTGGGTTGGGACGAAAATAAAATTACATCCTCGCTTGATGCAATTGTTTTGGGCATGCATGCCAGGGCCGACAATCCTGAATTGTTAAAAGCAAAAAAACTGGGGATAAAAATCTATTCCTTTCCAGAATTTTTATACGAACAATCAAAGCACAAGACTCGTGTAGTAATTGGAGGAAGCCATGGAAAAACAACCATCACGGCCATGATTCTTCACATGCTGAAAAAAAACGGGGTTGATTTTGATTACATGGTGGGCGCAAAATTACAGGGCTTCGACATTATGGTTCGCCTGTCGGAATCTGCACCCGTAATGATTTTCGAAGGTGATGAATATCCTGATTCCGCTATCAATAAAACTCCAAAGTTTCATTTGTATCATCCGGATATCGCCCTTATCAGCGGCATTGCCTGGGATCACATCAACGTGTTTCCCACCTTTGAAAATTATGTTGCTCAATTTAAAATCTTTGTGGATCTCATTCCGCAAAGTGGCTTATTGATTTTTAATTCGGAAGATGAGGAAGTAATGCATATCGCATCATCAACTAATCCTGCATTGCAAAAGATTCCATATGCAACTCCTGACTTCACGATAGAAGCTGGCCTCACCTACCTGAAACGAAATGATGAAAGTATTCCTTTAAAAATATTCGGAAGACATAACCTGCAGAATATGATGGGCGCCATTGAAGTATGTAAAGCGCTTGGTATCAGTGAAACAGATTGCCTCGATGCCATTCGCGATTTTACCGGTGCTGCAAGGCGACTTGAATTGCTCGATCAAACCACCACATCGGCTGTCTTCAAAGATTTCGCGCACTCACCTTCAAAACTCAAAGCAACGATTGCAGCAGTGAATGAGCAGTATCCAAAACGCACACTGGTGGCCTGTATGGAACTTCATACCTATAGCAGTCTGAACAAATCATTTCTTACTGAATACCGGAACAGTTTGAAAGATGCTGCCGTAAAGATTATTTTTTATGATGCCCATACTTTCGAAATTAAAAAACTCGATCCGCTCACCCCTGATTTGATAAGAGAAGCATTCAACGACGATTCAATAATAATATTTACAGACAAAACATCGCTTCATCAATTCCTGGTATCGCAATCATGGAAACAAGCGAACCTGCTATTGATGAGCTCAGGTAATTTCGGCGGATTGGATTTAAAAGAGTTGAGTACATTTGTCAGCACTCATTCATAAAAGCAGCAATGGAATTAAAACTCACGCGACCCCTTGCATTCGTAGACCTTGAAACCACGGGTATCAACTTCGCCAAAGACCGAATTGTTGAAATAGCCGTGCTGAAACTGATGCCGGATGGAAATGTGCACGAAAAGCAAACGCGTGTAAATCCACTGATACCTATTCCTGCTGTAGTAACTGCCATACATGGCATTACTGATGAAGATGTGAAGGATGCACCCACCTTTGAACAGATTGCAAAACAGTATTTTATTTTCCTGGATGAATGTGATCTGGCAGGATTCAATTCCACCCGATTTGATTTTCCGATACTACTCGAAGAATTTCACCGTGCAGGAGTGATCTTTGATGTCAGTGCCAGGAAATTTGTGGATGTACAACGAATTTACCACAACCTCGAACCACGGAACCTCGCTGCTGCCTATAAATTTTACTGTAAGAAAGAACTGATAGATGCACATAGCGCTATGGCAGATGTGAAGGCAACCTACGAAGTGCTGAAATCACAATTGGATCAGTATCCCGATACACTTAAAAATGATGTTGATTTCCTGCATGATTTCTCAAAAGACGGTGATTATGTTGACCTTGGAAAAAGGATGTACTATGAGAACAAGATCGAAATGTTCAATTTTGGAAAGCACAAAGGAAAAGTAGTAACAGAAATTTTTAAAATTGAACCCAGCTATTTCGATTGGCTGATGAAAAGTGAATTTCCATTAGACTTTAAAGAAAAAATAAAAGGCATCCGCGAACGGATGAGAAAATAATTCTATACCTTCTCCGTTTCCGCAATCTGCAATGACCAATGACTAATTGATGACGACTAACGACTAACGACTTTATACCAAGCCCCCTGCTCACAAAATTTGAAAAATTATTAATTAAGAGTTGAAGAACTCCCTCATCGTAATACCAACCTTTAATGAACTGGAAAATATTTCCAGGATGATCCGTGAGATTTTTTCTCTTTATACGGACACAAATCTACTTATTATAGATGATGCATCGCCGGATGGAACGGCAACGGCCGTAAAAGAATTGCAAAAAGAATTTCCGGACAGATTGTTTATTGAAGAACGCGATCGGAAACAGGGCCTCGGAACTGCTTACATAAAAGGATTCAAATGGGCTATTGAACGCCACTATGAATTCATTTTTGAAATGGATGCCGATTTCTCACATCCGCCCAAAGACCTGCAGCAACTCTACAACGCTTGTGCTTTTGAAGGTTATGATGTTGCGATCGGTTCACGATATGTTAAAGGTGGACAGGTGATGAACTGGCCCACCGGGCGGGTATTGATGAGTTATTATGCATCCATTTATGTAAGAGTGATTACATGGATGCCCATACGTGATACCACGGCAGGTTTCGTTTGCTACCGGAAAAAAGTATTGGAAACCATTGACCTTGATAAAATAAAATTCGCCGGATATGCCTTCCAGATTGAAATGAAATTCGCGGCCTGGAAACTCGGATTTAAGATTAAAGAAGTCCCGATTGTCTTCAGTGATCGCCTTGAAGGAATTTCCAAAATGAGCAAAGGCATTTTTAATGAAGCTGCTACCGGTGTTTTGAAAATGAAGTGGAAGAGTTTTTTTGAGAGCTACAGCAGGAATTAAGAATTTAGAATCAGGAATTTATTAGCGATTAACTAATATTAATATACTATCGCATTTAGGGTTGCGTTAAGCGTCATCACGCTCCACTTTATGACGCCATCCAAACTTTCATTTTTCATTTTAAGTTTTGTTTTTGTTATTGCCTGTCATTTCAGCGTAAATGCAGGAATCTCACTTGAAGAAGCCTTGAAAAATAAATGGGTGACGGCCACGGTTCGTGGATTTGATTACCGGAAAGATGCTGTCTATCGTTCTTCATTTTATGGAAGCTGTCTTGTATTAACGTGCAAAAATTTAAGAACAACGCCAATAGAAATCACGGAAGCTGCCGGCCGTTTTTTCTTACCGGACGACACCACTATTCAACGCATGGTACTAACTGAAGCGGTCACTTTTACACTTGCTTCACAACAGGAACGCAGCATGCCGATGTATGCCATGTGCACAGAAGCAAATGACGGAGCACCGGGTTTTGACAGCAAGTTCAAGGCCGGCAAAATGGCTTCCCCTGAATTATTACCTTTAATAAATTTCATAGCTGCACATCATTTTCAAAATGAAGTGGCGCAACAAGCCATCTGGTGTATTACCGATAAATATTCTCCTTATTCCATTTCATCAGAAGATTCGCTTATCAGCAATCAATTTCGAAAATATGTTTGTGAACTTACGAATGTGAAATTTGAAAAAGATCGCGGGGCAGAAAAAGCAGCACCCATGTTCAGAATGGTGGATGGCACATTTACGTACGTCATTCAAAAATCCAAGAAAGTAGATCTCATTATCTACAATGAAGCCGGACAGGAAATAAAAAAATTAGTTACCGATGAAACACAACCGGCAGGAACGTACAATTACAACTATCACTTCAACCTTCCTATCAATGAAAATGCTTTATTGCGCCAGGCACTGATCATCAAATTTTACCTGAATGGTGAAATGATTGCGGAGAAGAAACATGTGTTGGGCAGCTAATACAAAAAATGCGAATTGGCATGAGAAGCACTCCCCTATTAAATTCGAATAAATATTCCTCAGTGAATTAAGCCCACATCCGTTCATAACTTCCCATTCTCCCGTTTTCAGGATTTAATAATTGTGAAGCTGCAGGCAAAGAACGTGAAGTTTAGGCGCGCCGAGAACACTTCTTTGATTCGTTGTATTGAGTACTTCGACTTCACGTGCACTTCGGCTCCGCTCAGTGAACGGGAAGTCGAAGACTCAATGCCCTCTTCTCCGGCTTCGCCGCAACAATTAAACAATTTAACAATTTAGCCATTCGACCATACAGTCATTTAACCCTGCGTCAACTCCTTCTGCAAATCCCCCTACGTAATTCAGTTTCACCTGCACTTCGGCTCCGCTCAGTGAACGGGAAGTTTAGGCGCGCCGGGAACACTTCTTTGATTCGTTGTATTGCGTACTTCTACTTCACGTGCACTTCGGCTCCGCTCAGTGAACGTGAAGTCGAAGACTCAATGTCCTCTTCTCCGGCTTCGCCGCAACAATTAAACAATTAAACAATTAAACAGTTAATCAATTAAACAATTCAGCCATTCAACCATATAGCCCTTCTCATCAACTCTGCGTCAATTTCTTCTGAAGTTCCTCCAACGAAACGCCCTTCGTCTCCGGCATCATTACCCAAACATAAATGAGTTGAAACACCATCATCACACTGAAGAAAGAAAAGATCACACCTCCTCCATACTGATCTGCCAGCACCGGAAAAATGTTGGCAATAATGGCTGCAAAAATCCAATGCGTAAGACAACCCAGGGCCATTCCGGAAGCACGCACTGCATTTGGAAATATTTCAGAAATGAATACCCAGATAACTGAACCCTGACCTATTGCATGCGAAGCAATGAACATGAAAACATAAACAGGAACATTCGCATACGATTCATTAAAGAATGCACCTGCAACCAACGCTAAGGAAACAATGTATCCGATGGAACCGATGTACATCAATACCTTTCTCCCCACACGATCAATCAATACCCAGCCGAGAATGGTGAAAATTAAATTCACAACACCAATACCAATAGTTGAAAGTAATGCTCCTGATTTTGCAGAACCTGTCATTTCAAAAATGCGCGGTGCATAGTAAATGATCGCATTGATACCTGACAACTGGTTGAAGGCTGCAAACAAAAATGCAAGCAGAATCAATTTGAAATACTTCTTTTGAAACAGACTTTCTTTATGACCTTTCAGTTGCTCCTCTGCAGATTTCTTAATTGCGATCACGGCCTCGTCAACGTTGTCTTCTGTAATTGACAATATATCTCTTGCCTTGCTTTCATCACCCTTATGTAACAGCAGCCAACGTGGTGTTTCCGGAGTAAACAGCATCAATAAAGAAAAGAAGAGTGCAGGAATTGCAACGATGCCAAGCATCCAGCGCCAATCATTTGCACCTCCTTCCAACAGGTAGTTGGAAACATACGCGATCAAAATACCCAGCACGATATTCATCTGAAAAGAAATGCCCATTCTTCCACGGTATTTGGGTGGTGCGATTTCAGAAATGTAAACAGGTGCCACTACAGAGGAGGCACCGATGCTCAGTCCGCCAATGAAACGAAAGATCATGAAAACGTTTACGCTATCTGCAATCGCAGAACCTATTGCAGAAAAAAAGAAGAGCACACCAATTGCAATCAGTGTTTTTTTCCTACCATAATTGTCTGCAGGAACGCCGCCAAACATTGCACCAATCACAGTTCCATACAATGCCATCGCAATAGCCAACCCATGACTCCAGCCATCAAGATGCCAGAGCTGTTGGATGTCCTGTTCTGCCCCTGAAATAACGGCAACATCAAGACCAAACAAAAAACCACCAAGGCCGACAGTGATGGACCATAATATGAGTTTGCTGTTCATGAAACGAGTAGTGAGTAGTTAGTAGTTAGCAGTGAGTTTATTACGGGATGATTAGTGCATAAATGTATCAATTCAGTTGAAAATTAAATCACAGACCATTATTGGGCATGTAGCACAAACCTTGTAACCGTGTCACGGCTAATTTTATTCATCGATAATCATTTTGAAAGGAAATTCCCTGGTTGAACCGAACCGAGGCACGGTTTGGTGATTGCATGGTAAATTTTTCACACACCCATTATTGAGTCAATTAAACACCACATGCAATTTAAGAATAGGTTAAATAACGTATGGCGCAAAAAAAGGACTGTACATTTTCAAAAATCCTTACGCTTCGACTACGCTCAGCGACCGGATTTTTTTGCTCCCTGAGCGGTTAAATAACGTAGGGCCCAAAAAAAGGACTGTCCATTTTCAAAAATCCTTACGCTTCGACTACGCTCAGCGACCGGATTTTTTTGCTCCCTGAGGCAGTCGATGGGCGCAAAAAAAAGCCATCATTAAATTGAACAGAAATTATTTCCCCCAATCATTCTATCAAAAGTTTTTTTGAAATCACTCCACCATTTGTTTTCAGATTAATCACATAAACACCAGGTGAAAGGTGACTGATTGCAATAGGAATTGAATTACCCTTCAATTTTTCTTCCTTACTGTAAACCATCATGCCCATTGCGTTTTCAATTTCAATCGAAACAATATCTCCCGGCTTTAAAAATCCATCAAGTATGAAATGGCCATTGTTCGGATTCGGATACACCACAACATTTGATTCATTCATGATTTCATCAACGCCACTGATAATGACCTCATGGCTCTCAGAATTCTTACATCCATTTTCATCCAAAACAATTACGGTGTATGTTCCGCTTTGCGTAACAACATAAGTTTGATCGGTGGCACCCGGAATATCAACAGCATTGAATTGCCATTGGTAACTGAATGCGCTGCTGCAGGTCAACGTAAATCCATCTTGCAGAATAGCAGGTATAGGTGGTGTTGAATGCACCGTTACATAATCTGTAAGTGTTAGCGTGTCACTGCCATTTGCATTCGTGGTGATCAGCGTTACATCAAATACACCAGGTTCCTGGTAACAAACCTGAAATGGATTTTGTAAGGAAGAAGAAGAAGGTGTTCCTCCGGGGAAATTCCACAGCCATGAAACAGGATCATTTGTCGATTGATCTGTAAAATCAATGCAAAACTTTTCACAAACACTTGTATCCGAGGCATTAAATCCAACACTCTGCATGGGTTCCAATGAGATATCATCAAAGTAATAGTAGGCGCCCTGACTTCCATAGGGCAATGACAAATAAATCGTTTGCGCATCAGGTTTGAAATGACCAATCGTAAGATAGTTTTCTCCGCCTGTAGCAGTGTAAGTACCTGAAACCAATTGCCAGTTCAGCGTATCTGTAATCACACTTCCGGAAGGGTTAGTGATCTGTGGTTCCGGATATCCCGAAAGATATCCTGTTCCTGTAGAAGTCGGGGCCGCTACTGAAATATATGCGCCTACATCATCAGTTGCCTTATTTGAATTGTTATGTAGTACCGTGTACATCTTAAACTGATATGTTTTACCTGCTTCCAGCGTTGCAGCAAGTTGCACCTGCACATATTCCATATAAATTCCTCCTCCTGATAAATAGCATCCAACATAAGCGTTGCCTCCATGCGCTAGCTGATAACCGGTTCCATTTTCAGGAACACCGGCGGGAAATGGATTCGCGCATGCATTCATATAATCAGGAGAGGCAATACTCGGATTGATCCAATTGCTTACATGACCATTGAATTCAGAAAACCCAACCGGGCAGGTAGTAAATGATTCGAAGCCGGGATTGGGAACAAGATTTTGTGCCTCGCTCTTACAAACTATACCAAAGCAACATGTAAAAGCAATTATAGACTGGCGAAACACCGTAATCAAAAGCAAGAAATTGTTTTTCATAAGTGAAGGAAGCAAATGATGCTCTTTAAAATTACAAAAAATGATAGGCAGATAAAATAATTTCGACGAACAGATGTGAGCATGCTTTTTGAAATCAAAGCATTGACTGGAAAATATTTTACTCCTAAAAAAACTTCCATTCATTTTATCCTTCGTGTTTTATATTGTATTGTGTTGTTCGTCTTACATAAAAATTTATAGGGCAATATTTTCCCCAAACAATGTAATGCATCTTAAACAGCGAACAGGAATGAATTTGGAATGATTTGTGCAAATCTCTCCTATGTATCAAACAAAAGCAAAAAAAATGAAAGGATTAAATTTAAAAATGCTGGCCTCGTTGGCATTTGTAGCGCTATCAGGACTCTTTACAATCAATACTTCATATGCTCAGGACCGCATTCCAAGGGAAGCCCCTGAAGTGGAAGCACAGAGAGAAAAGATGCCTTACGACGAGTATAACAGAGACGTTCGTACCCGCTATCAAAATGTGTTGGATCAGGTAGATCGCATCCAAAAACAAATGGCAGAAAAAAAGATTGATGATCCCAAATTCAGAAAGGCGCTGAGCAAATTCGAAGCACGCGCGAAATCATTTGGTGAACGGATGGAAAATGCAAAGACTATTCCTGCAGAAGATCAGGAGAAATACAGAAAAAAAATGAGGTCGGAGCTTGAAAAACTACATAAGGAATATGATCGTTTGTTAGATCATTGGGAAGATATGAAGAAATAATTTTCGTTCTTTCAATATAAAACCGCTGCTCTTTAAGCAGCGGTTTTTTTATGCTCTTGCTTCCTTAATTATAAATGACTTCACCGTTACAAATGCTGCGATGAATTATTCAACGTGGAGAAAATTATTCCTGCCCTGCCCGGGGCTATTTTTAATGCTGTTTAATTCATTTCAATACCACAATGTTGCCATCACCGGCAAATGATCTGATGGATATTTAAAGTCATAAAAATCATCGATGGTGATGTATTTTTTAATTTGCAGATCACCGGTATCAGCAATAAAAATATAATCAATTTGTCCGTTTGGTTTTTCCTGGAAATGGAAATTGTTCCAGGTATCTTTTTCTCCGTACGGCTTTGTAAGGCAATGTGTCCTTGCTTCCAATAGATGCTGAAATAAATATTGCACGGGCGACTCATCAGGCTTCGAATTCAGATCGCCCATAAACACAACCTCGCAGTCCTTTGCTTTCCTCAATTCCGCGATCTTCTCAACAATCATTTTAGCGGATTCCAAACGTGCAGTGGCACCCAGGTGATCAAAATGGGCGTTGATGATCCAAATAAATTTCTTATGGTCTTTAAATTTGAATAAACCATACGTGGCAATTCTTGGGAGCGCAGCGTCCCATCCTATCGAAATAGTATCAGGAGTCTTCGATAACCAGAATGTGTTTTGCTGAAACAGATCAAACCTGCTCTTGTTGTAAAAAATATCCGAGTACTCGGCGTTTTCATCGTTCGTTCTCGGTTTTCCGATCACATCGTATTGGGGCATCTGTTGCAGCAAAAAAGCTATCTGCATTTTTTGCGCTTCCTGCATGCCGATAAAATCAGCAGCATAATAATTCATTAAATCAGCTACTTTATTTTTCCGTTTCTCCCAATGATTTTCTCCATCTGCTGCTGTGCCATAACGGATGTTATAACTCATAATGCTCACTTCCTGCGCCATTAATAATTGATTAAACAATAAAGAGATAAGGAGTATTTTCATTTTGCAATTTAATCAGAAGGTCTTTAATCTTTAAGGGCTGGTTCCGAAGTAAAAGATAATGAAACATTCCATAAATATGAATCTGCCATCCTAAACAATTCAAACCCTAATCCACATTAACTCCTAAAAGCACGTGCTGAGAATAATTTTACCCGGATGTTTCATCTGCTCCCCATTAAAAGCATCTTTCAAAGTGAAAATCCCTCGTGTCTAATTGAATTGTTTAAAGACATTTCGCCGCAGGTTGCGATCTGACAGTGGTCACTGCTCTCTCCTGTGTAGAGAATTGAAAAATGTCCTTACGTATGGAAATAAATTTTTTCGTTGTGAGGTTTTTCTTAACGGTTCCTCCTTAAAAATCTATAACAAGCATTAGTATAAACACTTGAGCTGCATTTTTTAAATTCTTAAATCAAAGATCGATATTAGATATTGAAAAAGTTGTGGATTCATCGGATGACTCCTATTTGTTTGTCTCTTTTTGCTAATTATTTTCAAGTCATCCGATGACTATACCTGGGTTGGGAGTTGAGGATTTGGCAGGTTTCTGGCATTTGTGCTACCAACTAAAAAATCACAACATGAAATCGAACATAACCGGCCATACTACTATCACAATTGATGCCCCGGCTTCTAAAGTTTGGGATGCATTGACCAAACCGGAAATCATCAAGCAATATTTTTTCGGTACGAATGCGAATAGTGATTGGAAAGTAGGCAGCCCCTTAATTTTTACCGGAGAATGGGAAGGCAAATCCTATACTGATAAAGGAACTGTACTCGAAAATGAACCGGGCAAGCTGCTCAAATACAATTACTGGAGTTCGATGTCTGGCATTGAAGATAAGCCGGAGAACTATGCTGACATTACATTTGATTTGTCAGAAAATAATAACCATACCACACTTACTGTTACACAGGAAAATATCCCTGACGAAAAAATGAAAGCACATTCAGAGTCCAACTGGAATATGGTGTTGGAGAATATGAAAAAATTGTTGGAGAAGTAAGCTGGAGTTGTTGGGCGCGAAGCTATTTAAAGAAACTTACTGCTTTACTCTATTCTAAAGCGATGATATCATCTGCTCGCATAATTCTTTGATACTCCATAATTCTTCTGGAAATAATCACCAGCAGTAGGAAGATAGTAAACTTCAATGCATGAAGTTCAATCATCTTGGAGTTAACGGTCACCCGAATATTTTGCATGGCAATCCAACGTTCATCAATAACCAAAATAATCACATTCAAATAAACGGATTAACACTGAGTCAGGATGAAATCAAGAAGTTAAATCCTGATCAGTTAACTCAGATTGAAAGCATTTTAAGAACGGTTCTTCCCGAAAAAAGGAGTACGAAAAAAATCAAATGACCAAATCTTAAAAATATAAACAATGCCCAATCGACGTGCATTAAAACTAATTCTTATAGTATTAATTGTTTGTGGTATCCGCAGCTTCATTGGTAATAATCAAGTGTTTGAAACGTATCTAGATTACACAGCATGTGGTATCAGCAAAACACCGGATCGTCCTAGGCCTATGATTGACAGCGGATTTTTTTGATGTTCTTAATGGCAAAAATGACACGGAGTTCTGCCCATTACTTTAGCATTATCCAATGTAATTGTTTCAATGTCTGTAGTGCAGTGAGTTAACCCCTTACAGTTTTCAATACTGTGGTAGGCGTGGGATAACTTGCCATTACAGATATAAACCATGTTTTGCGATGAATTACAACGAATAGAAATAAATATAACTGTCGCTAAAAGAGCAGCAAATATTTTGGATTTCATAGGTACTATTTTGATTCAGAATTATCTGCAATATTCTTTCATAAGTACATAGGCGTCGTCTTCCCCTAATTCACCTGCTTTACTTAAATCCTTACATCCGTCTAATAAATTATTCGATATAATTCTTGCTTTGCCTCTATAGTAATAGGCATCTTTATTACCAGGCATCGCATTAATAGCTATTGTGCAATTATTGATACATTCCGCATAATCTCCCACAGCAAACAAACATTTCCCAAGATCAGAATACATTCCGACAGTGAATATCTCTTTGGGTTCATTTCTCCATATAGCAGCCTTAATATATCTTATTGCTATGGCATATTGTTCATTTGACATGTAATCTACACCCCCTATATAACAAACAAAGCTAAAATTAAATATGGTCGTATCTGCCTTGGCGATCTTATAAAATTTTTCAGACATAACCTTATCTCCCATTAAATACTCCGCATAGGATTTTCCCATATTCGCAAGAGATTTAAAAGACAGGTACCCTGATGATTTATGGTTTTTCATCCAAAGATTATTATAATATAAACAGCTATCAAATGCTTCTAGGGCTCGATAAAACTCTCTATCCTCTATAAGCAGCACAACCGCATTCTTCTGCCATTCGTTTGCAATAGAATCATATCCTTGTACTACACTTTGAGAATGTAGATTGTGTTCAAGTAATACGAAAGTAATAGTGAGTAATTTTATCATATAGCAGAAATTTAATAAGGACATTGAAATTTTCATTATTCGATTTAACGCCTCATTAAATAGTGATTTTATTTTACATAAATATATGATGATTTCTTAAAAAGCTCATTTCAGCATTACACAAGCTTTATGGTATTCGGTTAACTTGCTTAAAATTTCAAATCATGAATGTTAATGATAAGATTCAACAAGCAATTTTAAAAATATTTCCATTGTGGGTACTGATATCAATAGCCCTTTTATTAGGAGTACTAGATATCCTGGGAAATATTCAAGGAACGAAAGATTTTTTGAGAACTCAAATTTAAGATGGGTTTATACATTAATTGATAAAGCAGTTTGGCTGTCAGAATGGATTTATCCTTTACTAACGATTTATCTCATTTTGGTTCTTGCCTCATTAAGAAAATTGGTACTTCCGATGGATAAAAATATTTCAGATATCAGAGGTTATTTGAATAGCGAGGTAAGCAGATTAGATAATGATATTGATGGCAGGATAAGAAACCTAACAAATTTCACCAATACTGAAATAAATAGAATTGACAATTTCAGAGAACCATTAATAACTACACATAGACATCACATAGCTGAGGTGTCATACTTAAAAGCGGCCATGATGTTGATAATTATCGAAATAAATCCAAATGCTGACCATTTAAAAATTAGAGATTATAGAATAAAAGCAATTTCTCATATTTTCAATTCCATAATTGTTTCGACGGCACAACCCCTCCAACTCTTAGAATTGAAAATGTATTTGGAAGTAGCCAATCAAATACTTTTAGGCGTGAATAAAAGTCACATTCAAGAAGCCAAATCCACCTATAACACCGATATACCCGATGTGCTTTTAAATCTCCAAAAATTAGACTCCGGAGGTGCTTTATCAATAGAAATAGGCTTAATCAAAGCAACCATTCACAAAATGCATGAATAATTATTTGACTAAAAAAGAAAAATGCTTTACAATACAGTCACCAAAAATGATTGTATCATGGACAACACCTACAGCCTGAAAGAAGCAATGAAAGTTATAGCAGTGATTAATGGTAAAGAGGAAATCTGCGAGATCACTTATGGACTTGCTAACGGCAAAATGACGGAGCTGATCAGACCGGACAAGCGAAAGTTAATGGTTCCGGCAAAGGATATTATCAAAGTGATTGAGTAGCTTCTTTGAAGCGATCATACCGATTATATTTTCAAATACTAAAGATTTTGATCATCTTTCTTGAAATCTTGGTTATGTCAGAAGATAAAATAGAAGAATTTATTCCAGAGACGTTTATGCATAATCTTAGTAGTGGTAATACTAACTTACCTATTGAATTAAGAAAGTTTATACAGAAAAAGGCTATCCTTGGAATTGACATTTACAAGTATAGCGAATACGACCAAGTGCCTCAAATACTGGTGCCCGTACTTTTTGAAAGCCTATATGAAGCGACATGTTCAGCCGTTATACATCATGAGAAATTTTTCTTTTCACACGATACAACTGATCAATTTAAAACCGAATTTATCTCTGCAGGAGATGGAGGGTATCAAGTATTCGATAATCCACTACAAGCCATAATTTTCGCCATTTACTTTCAGGTTAATACCAAACGATATCTGGCTGGACAAAACATCGTTCCGTTCGCCTTAAATTTATTTAATTTTATAAAGGCATTTGATTTGCGATATGTTATAACTCTTGGCGATATTTACATGTATCATAAAATTTTTTATGGTGAATCAATCATAAGCAATGCAAGGATTCTTTCAAAAGATAATTTAAATCGATTGCTTATCGACCAATCAAGTGTCGATTGGTTCACTGAAAATATTAATTCCGTTGAAAATCTCATGGATATTGAAAAGAAGGATTTACTAACAATACCAACATTTAAAGACTACAGTTCTGAGAAAAAATCATATTTATTTGAAGACCACCGCAAGATTATTTCAGCAGATATTTTGAAAATTGGAAAAGTTATGGTTAAAGCTAACATATTGAATATTTACAATCTTCACCTACAAGCAATAACACGACTAGAAGCTAATAGTCCGTATAGTAATTATGTAGTTACATTAGGCAACCTCAATACCGCTGGCATCTCATAAACCATTTTCTCCTCATCCTTATAAAACAAAAGCCGGCGGGAGCCGGCAATTGCTGTTCAATTATCATACAGGGCAACTGGATTGAAAATCTGCAACGAAGATAATGCTAATATTGAAATGGACGTTCAGCAAGGAAACCATCGTTCAATCTTGTAGGCCTATTTATATCATTGAAAAAGCAAATGCAGATAGAACAGCAGTTGTTAGCAAGATTCCAAACAAGAGAAGCAAACATCCCTTTCCCGCCTTGGCCTTTTCTGCAAGCTTCTCAATACTTAATGATCCGGATAAATAACCTGTAAGTGAGTCTAAAAATTTATTCTGTATCTTCAATAAAATAGCCGGATCAGAATTTCCACCAACTGCTGGCATTGTTGAGATGTGCAATTTTGTCTTTTGGTCATCAATGCTGCTTAGTTGAATGTTAATTATGCCGGCGTATAGACCAACTCCGTAAGCAAACTTATAGGTACTTAACATCTGATTGATCTCTACATTGATGTGACCAGGAGTACGCAATAGCATTTCAAGGACCTTCTTAACTGTTTCAATTGAGAAATTAAGATCGAAATCATTTTCGGGATATGTTTTCATAAGTACTAGTTTTTAAGGCAATCGTAAGATAAAAAAGCACTCTCATAGGAGAGTGCTTCATTTATATGTGCCCGAGAAGGGAATCGAACCCCCACAGTATTGCTACTACCAGATTTTGAGTCTGGCGCGTCTACCAATTCCGCCACCCGGGCCGGTGGTTACATTTCGTTGAAATGAATGATGCAAACTGACTACTCACTACTCACTACTCATTTCACGAACGGGCAGCAAAAGTATCTAAACTCCGCTGAATGCGCAACAGGTATTTCTTGCGGTAATAATAGTCTTTGATTTTCTTCAATACATCTTCATCTGCAGTGTCATCCCGGTAGGATGTTATTTCACTGCGCACTTCATCATACAGCTCTTCAAACAAAGCGGTAACTTGTTTGCGCAGTGCTTCGATCTTATGCTGATCCTTTTCATTTTCCAAATCCATCAGTGCTTCATTGATGTCCATCATGTCCATTAAAAACACAGGAGACAATTCATAGCGCTCTCCTTCTGAAATCAGTTGCTTCAATTCAAGAATGTATTGCATGCGCTTGTCAAAATCAGACAATGCCTGGAAAGCGCGCGTATTCATTGTGGATTTCTCCAGCACTTCCTGCTGCTTTGCTTCTCCTTCGTTCACAAAAAAATCAGGATGGAATTTTTTACTGAGCTCAAGGAATTTCTTCTTTACCTGGTCCTGATCCACTATAAAAGATATGGGCAGTTCGTATAACTCGAAGTAGTTCATTCATGTGGATTTAACGAACTAAAGTTCGTTGTACGTTGACTTATTGATGGAGGCTAAACGAACTGCTGATCGTTGTGCAAAAATTAAATTAACGAACTCAAGTTCGTTATACTTCTGCTACCTGAACAATCCTACAATATCGTTTCCATTGGCGTAGACCAGTAACGTGAGCAGGATGATCATGCCAGCCACTTGTGCATACTCGAGGAATTTTTCATTCGGCTTTCTGCGCGTAATCATTTCATATAAGGTGAACATCACATGTCCTCCATCCAGCGCAGGAATCGGTAACAGGTTCATGAAAGCCAGTGCAATGGAAAGAAATCCGGTGAAGGACCAGAAGGCCAGCCAGTTCCAGGTAGGTTCAAACGCATTCGCAATGCTGATGAATCCACCTACATGCTTATAGCCTTGCACCTTCGAAGAAAAGATCAACCCGAATTGCTTTACATAGTTGCTTAACGTTTCCCACGCTTTATGAACACCTGCAGGCAATGCGCTGACCAGGGTATACTTAATCACCTTTGTTTCCATGAAGTCGGTTCCCGGCGCTACCTGCACTCCTAATAATCCGTCGGAACCAAGCAGCATCTTCGTGGCAACAGTGTCCTGGTTTCTGAGCAGTACAATTTCAATATCCTTTCCGCTGTTGGCCGTTAACTGGTTGCGCACTTCATCGTAAAAGAAAGCAGGTTGATTATTTATTGACAGCACCTGGTCATTCACTTCCATGCCTGCAGACTTTGCAATAGAGTTGGCGGAAAATGCTTTGACAACAAAAGGCATCCTTGCCGAGATAAAATCAACCGATTTATTGTCAATAGCTTTCTTGATCATGAGTTGGTCAATCGGAACTTTCACCTGTTGTCCGTTTCGTTCAACCGTTACGCTCTGCGCCATATCAATAATAATGGTGGAAGTAACCCTGTTGAAATTCTCTACCGGCTTACCATCTACATCCAGAATTTTATCGCCATTCTGAAATCCCATTTCCCGGCCAATAGAATCTACAGCAATGCCATACTTAAGATTGGTGGTAGGTATGTATTCTTCCCCAACGAAAAACAACAACATCCAATAAATAAAAATGCCGAGCAGCACATTCATGATAATTCCACCGAGCATGATGATCAATCGTTGCCAGGCGGGTTTAGAGCGGAATTCATAAGGTTGCGCGGGAAGCTTCATCGCTTCCTTATCCATAGATTCATCAATCATTCCCGCAATTTTTACGTACCCGCCCAAGGGTAACCATCCCAATCCATATTCTGTTTCTCCTCTTTTAAATTTAAATATTTCGAACCATGGATTAAAGAAGAGGTAAAATTTCTCTACCCGTGTTTTAAATAAACGAGCCGCCATGAAATGGCCTAACTCGTGCAATAAAATGAGGATGGAAAGACTTAAGAATAACTGTCCGGCTTTTATGAGAATGTCCATTGAATTGATGCTGCTTGATTAAATGAATAATGTTGCACATTAAAAAGCTGCAAGTTTCGCCACTACTTCTGTTGCATATTTTCGTGCTTCGTTGTCCGTTGCCACGTAGTCTTCGTAACAGGGTTTTCCTACAAATGCAATGTGTTCCATACAAAGTTCTATCACTTCCGGCATTTTGACAAAACGTATTTTATCGTGAAGGAAAGCATCTACAGCAATTTCGTTGGCTGCATTAATGATGCAGGGTACATTTCCACCCCTGTTGAGCGCTTCGTATGCGAGCGCAAGATTACGAAATGTTTTGGTATCGGCTTGTTCGAAGGTCAGCGAAGGATAATTGATGAAATCAAACCGGGGAAAATCTGATTTCATCCGCTTCGGAAAACCCAATGCATATTGAATCGGTAAGCGCATATCCGGCAAACCCATCTGCGCTTTCATCGAACCATCTTCAAACTGTACCATCGAATGAATGATAGATTGCGGATGAATGATCACCTTTACCTGTTCTGTTTTCAATCCGAATAACCATTTAGCTTCTATCACTTCCAGCCCTTTATTCATCAACGAAGCAGAATCAATGGTCACCTTAGCTCCCATCGTCCAGTTGGGATGTTTTAATGCCTGCTCTTTCGTAATCGTTTCTAAAAATGCAACATCCTTTCCACGGAAGGGTCCGCCTGAAGCAGTGAGATAAATTTTCTCGACGGGATTTTTCCATTCGCCAACAAGACATTGAAAAATGGCTGAGTGCTCAGAATCCACAGGATAAATATTCACGCCGTGCTCTTGTGCGAGCGAAGTAACCAGTTCACCAGCTACCACGAGTGTTTCTTTATTCGCCAGCGCGATAGGCTTGCCAGCTCTTATTGCAGCCAGCGTTGGTTTCAGACCTGCATAACCTACCATGGCCGTCAAAACAAGATCAACGGTATCCATGCCAACCACTGCACAAACAGACTCCATGCCTGTATAAACTTTAATATCAAGCGGATCAAGTGCTGCTTTCACGGTAGCATATTTATCCTGATCGCCTATTACTACACAATTGGGTTTGAAAGCAATGGCTTGTTCAATCAGCAGCTCCGCATTCGTATTGGCGCACAACACTTCTGCTTCCAGGAAATCTTTCTGCTGCGCGATTACTTCCAATGCCTGGCGTCCGATGGAACCGGTGGAACCAAGAATGGCGATTCGTTTTTTAATAACAGACTGTTCGGGAGATGGTAATTTCAATGCTATGACTGTACGTGAAATTTATTCAAAAGATGAGTGCGATGAAAAAAGAGCGGTCATTGAACAACCAGCTTCTTTCGGACAATGACTCCTGCTTCGTTCATGATGGAAAGAAAATAAATGCCGGCTGATAATTGTTCACGATGCAAAATCACTCTATCACCCTCTACGTTTACCGACCTTACATTATTGCCCCAAACATCAGCAAGAAGCAATGTATAATTTCCAAAAACAGGAAATTCGACAGTCGCAAAATCGCTGAAGGGACTGGGATAAACTTTTACTTGTTGCGCAAAGAGTTCTTCAATACCTACCTGAACCGGAAGATAAATAGAAGCATCAACCGGACAACCGGTGTTGTCTTTCACTACCACCGAATAAATTCCAAACGTAAGGTTAGCAATCGTTGAATCTGTTCCACCATTACTCCATGCATAGGTGTATGGCGGAAATCCACCAGTAACATGCACCGTGAGTGAACCATCACCGGCCCCTACATAAGATTCAAATTGATAATCAAACAGCAACTTCAGCTTATCCAACCTGAACGTATCGAGCCAGAATTTTCCGCTCAGTAAAGAAGGGAATGCACAACCCGTATGATCGAGTCCTGCGCCTGAGCTCACTAATGAAATGCCGGTTGCTCCTTTGGCAGTAAACGTATCGTATGCAACGTAGGCGTTCAAATAATTCACATCCTTATCACCTTCGCAAAAATACATGCGCAAAGGTGCTTCCGGTTTCCAGTTGTAGGTGTCATTGTCTTTAAGAAATCCGTGCAGCTTATAATCCGGATCGGTATTGAAGGAATCCAGCACAGCAGGCACAATGATGTCGTTCGGTACTGCCGGCATAACCGCATTCACTTCAGCCATGGTATGCAACCCATCAAACAATGGCGGCAACAAAACATCATAAGGCGACACCAGGAAATCTGACACTGCATCGTACATATGATAGACACTGTTGTAGGACAACAATAAATAAGGCAGGTATCCAGGATTCGGATATTCACCACCCTGAGAAATGATACCGGCCTGCACACCTGAAAGATCATACGGCCCCGACATCGGAGCGGAAGCTGTTACTGTGAAGTAGCTGTTGTAATGTTCCTGTATCATCTGATGTGCGGCCATAGTAGCATGACCACCCTGTGAATAACCAATCAGAAACAATTGATTGTTTAAAGTGATGTTCAACTCATCACAGATGGTTAATGACACCACCAGCAAATCAGCCACCGCTCTTGCTTCAGTTTCCGCATGCACATAAGGATGTAGTCCCGGTGAATCACCAAGACCAAGATAATCCGGCATGCACAATACCACACCATCAGCAGCCATAGAGAGACCGATAATCACTTCTCCGCCTGCTAACCTTGATGGCACATCTTCTTTCAGCAGTATGGTTCCATGCTGGTAGCTGGCAAGTGGCGCATGACAGTTAGGTGCAACCGGCACAAAGAGAGCGCCTGATGCAAGAATGGGTAAACTGTCGGCATCCAGCGTATTATAAAGCACTTTATAAGCTTGCACGCCATAGGTGCTCGGAAGAATAATTCCCGGAATTCCATTGGCAGTATATATGCTGTCAATCTGGTTGAGTGAATAAGTTGCAATTAATTCGTAGGATACCAGTTGTTGGGCCTGGCTTCTTATCAGGAAAAAAAAGCAGATGCTAAAGAGGAAACATTTTCTCATAAAGAATGGATGAAGGAGGCCAAAACTACTCGGATTGCGGCATAATAAAAAACCAGCGCAATTTGTGTAAAAGCAGATAGCTTGCAGTATTGATACGGTATAAACTTTTTGTTTCAAAGTAATGGTAAAATATAGCAGCTCTTTAACTTAAATTGGTTGCAACAGAATCCTTATTTTCGGGCTCCTAAATATTTCACACATCATGAAAAAATTCCTACTCACGATTTTCTTTCCTGTTTTTTTTATAACCATAAAAGCTGTTGCAGATCCGGGTGATACCATTGTTGTACAGGCCTTCACTTTTGGTTCACCGCAGGATGCATCGTTTGTATTTCCATCTGATACTGTCAAGTTCGAAAAAATCATGATGAAGTACACCTTGAAATGTAATCCTGCTCAAAGTCCGGCCTGCGGAGAATGGGATTATCTTACGTACACTTATCTGTATAAAAATACCGGCTTCCTTGATTCAACTTTAATTCATCAGCCAACATATACCGTAAATGGTGCAACGCCTTCCAGTGTTGCTTACATGAATACACCATCATGGAAATACTCTCCCGCATGGCAATACTTTATGGTGAATACAAGTACCACTTCGCTAAATACTTACCAGGTTGGAATCAGCACTACAAATACGACCTTACCATTCGGTACGGTCAATCCTGTTTCACATACACAATATCTTTGGAAAGCAAGTGAAATCACTGCTGCAGGTATGAGTGCGGGAAACATTACAGGACTTCAGTTCTACCTGCAAACATTGGGATCTGAATTGTCCAATCTCACTATTAAAATTAAAACTTCCACTCTCGACTCATTGTCGCAAGCAACTTATTCTGCTACCGGACTCACAACGGTTTATTCAAAAAACACTTCGTTCAATAACACTGGTTGGAACAGTTTTCAATTCACCACTCCATTCAATTGGGATGGCACTTCCAACCTGATCATTGATATCACCTATGATAATTCGCAGACCGCATTAAATAATGTAGTGACAGCAACTTCAACCACCTATAATTCCGGATTATCAGGAGCGGGCAACGACCGTGTCGCTTCTTTTCATTCTTACGGATATGTAGATGTTCCGGTGAATGAAGAAGTAGCTGCCATTGATTCATTCGTAACCATTACACTTTGGTGTTATGGAACACCTGAACTTCAACCGATGGATGGAACTGCATTTGAAGCGGTCGACAGTTTGCAAAACAGGTTGCTGAATTCACATCTTCCATGGTCAGACAGCAATGTATATTGGGATGCCGGTTTCTCAGGCACGGGATATGACCGCATTAACAAAGTTGCCACTGCTACTCAGATAAAAGGGCAATGGAACCACTGGGCGTTTACAAAGAATGTTGCAACCGGTTCGATGAAGATTTACCTGAATGGTGTGCAATGGTACACCGGCTCCGGTAAAACAAAAAGCATGAAGGGCATAAAATATTTCAAGATTGGAAGGGGCAACTGGAATGGTTCACAAACGTATGAAGGAAAAATAGATGAGTTTGCCGTGTTCAACAAAGAACTGCCTGCGACTACCATTCAGGAATATATGTTTAAGACGATTGATGCAACGCATCCTAATTACACTAACCTCGCTTTGTATTATCATTTTGATGACGGCAATTACCAAACCTTCGCAGATGCAGCACCGGCAAATAATGCGCCTGCCCTTTCAAACGGAGTGGATAACCCTTTCAAAAAAGCAAATGAAATCAATGATTTTGTTACCACCACTGTACGGCCTGATATAAAATTTGAACGTGGCGTGTACGAGCAATATCTTGATTCTGTTTTGGTAGTTGATTCCACCATTATGGCGCCTGTACAACTCATTACCTACACTGATTCAGTTAACAATCCGGGAGTTGCCACCAGCACCCAAAATGTGTGGCCTGCCTATTACCACAATTATGTGTACAACGAACAAGGCGTAGCCATTGATTCATCACTTGTTAATCCCGACAGCACGCTTTCTCTTGTGTATTACGATTGGTATAATAAATATCCCCAGGTATTCAGGTTTGAATTGGCGCGTTACATTACTCCTTACGGAATAAATCTCAGTTTGGGTGATGGCTTTACATGGACGTTTGATGTGAGTGATTACCGTCCTTTGCTTGCAGACACTGTTCATCTGAATGCAGGTAACTGGCAGGAATTGCTGGATGTAAAGTTTTTGATGATTGAAGGCACACCGCCGCGCGATGTATTGAGTGTTCAGAATTTATGGAATGGTGGTTTCAATTACGGACAACCAAGTGATCCGATTGAAAATCATCTTCAGCCACTTACTATCAATCTTCCTTCCACTGCCGTGAATACAAGATGGAAATCACGCGTAACAGGACATGGCATGGACACGCCACAAAACTGTGCGGAATTTTGTTCCAAAACGCATTACTACAAAGTGAACGGTGTGCAACAATATTCCAAAGCCGTATGGAGAAACAATTGTGATCTGAATCCTGTCTATCCTCAGGGTGGCACCTGGATATATGACCGCGCCAACTGGTGTCCCGGCGCTGAAGTCTGGACGTATGACTGGGAACTTACTCCATTTACAACTGCTGGAACTGCTGTTACACTGGATCATGATGTGCAGACTTACACCAATACGGGTGGCTGGGACTATTATCAGATTGAAGATCAACTGATCACTTACGGTGCTCCTAACTTTACATTGGATGCATCATTAGAAGAAATTCTTTCACCAAGCACCGATCAGATGTGGGGACGTATGAATCCGGTTTGTACCAATCCTATAGTTAAAATCAGGAACACAGGTTCCACCACACTTACTTCATTAACCATCACCTATGGATTAGATGGCGCGACACCTTCCGTTTATAACTGGACCGGCGAGCTGAAAATAACTGAGGAAGCAACCATCACACTCAGCACTTTTGAATGGGTGAGCAATGCAACAACATTTAATGTATCAGTAAGCAAACCAAATGGCGGCAACGACGAATATGCGCTGAACAACAGCAGGACATCGCATTTCATTTATCCTGTGGTGATGCCCGATCAGTTTTATATCGAACTGAAAACAAACAACTGGTCTGATGAAAATAAGTACACCTTGAAAGATGAATCAGGAAATATTTTGATTAACAAAACAGGTTTAGATCCGAACATAATCTACCGTGATACAGTAACACTGGATGCCGGTTGTTATAAGTTTGAATTAACGGATTCCGGAGAAGACGGATTGACCTGGTGGGCAAATCCGGCGCAAGGCAACGGATATGTTCGCTTCAGGAAAACCACTAATGGTTCCATCATTAAAAACTTCAACAGTGATTTTGGCGGACAAGTGTACCAGCAATTTACAGTTGGACTCACCACAGGAACGGGTGAATATTTATTTACTGACAAAACAATGGTAGATGTCTATCCGAACCCTACAGACGGACACTTCTTCATCGACATCAGCCTGGCACAACGCAAGGATGGAAAAGTAGAGATAACCGATCTTGTTGGGCAATCTGTTTATAACTACGAATTTAAAAACTCCACCGCTGAAGGAATTGAAGTTGATTTATCACACCTGGCACATGGTGTTTACTTTGTTACTTTAGTTTCCGGTAATGATCACATCACTAAAAAAGTAATGGTGCAATAGTTCTGCAGGCATTCTGTAAATAGAAAAAGAAAATATTTTGACTTCATCCTTATACACCAGGGTGTAATTTAATTGGGAACCATGGCAAAAACAACCGATTGGAAAAAAGCGATTAAACCGCTTATCAGGAAGTACAAAAACAAGAAACATCCGCTGGATTACCGGAATGATTATCAGTTGCTGGTAATGGTGGTTTTGTCAGCACGCTCTTCAGATGCATATATCAATCAAATTGCGCCTGCACTTTTTGGTGCATATCCTGATTTCAAATCAATAGCTGCAAAGCCGGAAGGTCTTTATCCATTGATAAAAGGCGTGCCCGGAGGGCGGAAAAAAGCCGAATGGATCATTGGAATTGCGAAAGAAATTAAGTCAGGCAAAGCACCGGTTAGCATGAATGAGTTGATTCACTTTTCAGGTATTGGCCGAAAGTCAGCAAATGTGATCATGCGTGAAGCCGGTGCAAAAGCAGAAGGCATTATCGTTGACCTGCACGTGATGCGCGTGGCTCCGCGGTTAGGAATAGCGACAGGAACAGATCCTGAGAAAATTGAACAACAATTGATGAAAGCTATCGATCCGAAAGACTGGGGCGAAGCAGGCATGGCTATCTCTTTCCTCGGCCGTGAAATTTGCCGGCCTGCTCCTATGTGTCCCGAGTGCATTATGAGACCGGTTTGTAACTTCTATTTGGCCGGCGAATATGAGAAAATGATGAAGCAGCAATTAAATAAGGAAGCAATTAAAAAAATGACTGCAGCGGCAAAGAAGAAGAAAAAAAAGAAATCCTGAATGTTACTGACAGCTAAATATTCCTATTCACTATTCATCTCTCATTGCTCACTACCTCAGAAGATTAACATGCTTGTGTTACCGTATATATTTTTAAATTACTTTGAATAAAACTGTAGCTTTATCAAAGGAAAAGAGCTGAACCATCCTGTTAAAAATATCCTGATGCAGGCAATTACGGCAGCCGGAAATTAAAATTGTCGTTAATTCTGCAGTCAGTTTCTATTCAACCATAAATATAAAATTATGAAGCGCTTCATTTATCTCCTTTGCTTTTTTTATCAAACTGCTTTCTCACAGCATTTTCAGACAGAACAGTTTTCCTCAAAAATCAATACGGGTTTTGTTGAAAACAAAGGGCAGGTGATGGATCAGCACCATTCTCCAAATTCCTCTGTCCGGTATATTTATTCCGCCGGCCAGTTCAACCTCCAATTGAAAACTGATGGATTCAGCTATGAATTATTTCAGGCTACAGGCAATGAAGCTTCACCATCAGCTTCATTAAATTCAGAGGCTGGCTTAAATAAGCATGCTGATTTGCCGGAGGAAAATCAGCAGGTTTCATCGCAAAGGATAGATGTTAAATTTATCGGAGCCTCTTCCGCTGAATTGATTCCTGCTGACGCCAGTGAAGCATTGTTAAATTTCTATACCACCAATACCGGCACCAATGGAATTACCAACGTGCGCAGTTATCATTCGATTACTTATAAAAATGTCTATCCCGGAATTGACCTCGTTTTTTCAACTCCGGATCAAACAAATCATTTCTTGAAATATGAATGGAGAATACATCCCGGAGCGGATGCTTCTATCATTAAGATGCAATATGCAGGAGCCACTGCATTGAATCCACAAGCTGATGGAAGCATCGACCTTCTCTCTTCTAAAGGAAAGATAAATGAAGGCGAAATATTCGCCTATACAGAAGAGAAAAAGGTGAAAATGGATGTTCAATACGTAGTCACAAAAAATACGGTAAGTTATCATATAGTAGAAAAAACAAATAATACCCTCATCATCGACCCCAACATTACCTGGTTTACTTACTATGGCGGCAGCGCAGATGAAGATCTTTTTGAAGGTGAATTAGCAATTGATAAAAAAGGCAATCCATTGCTGGCGGGCAATACCATGAGCACAAGTTACATTGCCAGCACGGGTGCTTATCAGGTTACTTTTGGCGGAGGCGTAGTAGATGGTTTTGCAGCCAAATTCAAACCCAATGGTAAACTTACCTGGGCTACCTACTATGGGTCTACCAGTCGCGATGGTTGTCATGCAATTGCCGCTGACGCACTTCACAATGTTTTTGTTGGTGGAAATACATACAGCAGCACCGGTATCGCAACTGAAGGATCTCATCAAAGCGTTTTTGGTGGCGCGATGGATGCCTTCCTGGTAAAGTTCGACAGCTATGGCATCCGTCAGTGGGCAACCTACTTTGGTGGTACCGGATACGGAGATCAGATCAGTGCAATAGAGTGCGATGGTTCAGGCAATGTTTATTTTGATGGTTATACCTGCAGCCCTGACAATATTTCAACACCTGGTGCTTATCAGGAAATTTATAATGGTGTGGATGAAGTGACAGGAGATGTAATGGTAGGTGCATTTACCAATAGTGGTACGCTGCTTTGGTGTTCTTATCTGAGCGGGCCAAGTCAGGATCGAGCCCACGACCTCGTATTAATGACTAACGGTGACTTTTACATTCAGGGAACCTGTGAAAGCACCACTCAATTTGCATCGCCCGGAGTTCATCAAAGTGTATATGGTGGCGGGCCACAAGATGCTTTCATTTCCAAATGGAATACTACAGGCCATTTTTATTGGTGCAGTTATTACGGCGGCGAGGGTGATGAACATGGACGCGGACTTCAGATTGACGCATATGGAAATGCATATATGGGAGGCTGGACCATCAGCCAGGTGGGTATTGCAACATCCGGTGCTGTACAAACTGAATGGAATGAAGGCTATAATAACAACGGAGATCCAACTCCGGATGGCTACCTGGCCAAATTTACACCTGATGGACAACTTGCCTGGGGAACCTATTATGGCGGATCTGACCTCGATCGTTCAAGGGGAATCGCAGTTGATAAGGCGAATAATTTCATATACCTCGTCGGTCAAACCGGATCAGAAGAGGGTATCGATGGTAATATTTTTGACGCCGATTCCGGTTCGGTAAATCAAGACGGATTCATTGCAAAATATACCGTTGACGGCGCATTGGTCTGGAATTATGCGGCAGGCGGTAAAGGAGATCAAACTGTTTTTGATGTTGAATGGGATAAAAACAACTCCCTGTATATGGTGGCCGTCACAGATCAGGCTTTCTTCACTACGTCAGATGTCTATCAATCAGGATCGAATGGTAGCGATGAAGTGCAATTGATTAAGCTAAATGTTGCAGATGAATGCTTTGACAAAAATGAACCCAACAATACCTCGGCTACTGCAAAACAGATAAGCACTACAAATGATACGTATTTTTTTGGATATACCGGTTCTGTTTCTGCAAGCACAGATACAGACTGGTTTCAATTCAAAACAACATCCGTCACCAATTTAAAGCTGCTACTTTCGGATCTTAAAATTGATTATGATCTTTATTTATACAAAAAAAACGGTCAGTTGATCAACTCGTCCACTAATCCGGGAGCAACTGACGAATCCATCATTTTTAATACAGCGCCGGCCGGTCAATACCTGCTGAAAATTGTATCAGCAACAGGCTCATTCGACAAAAAAGCCTGCTACCGGCTAAATGCATTCACCAAAAACTCACCCTGGTTCTGCAAACTGGAGCAAGAGGATATTGTCTCCAACCAATTAAACATGCAGGTGAGCCTCTTCCCTAATCCTGCTTCCGATTTCGTTACCATGAAGATTACTTCACCGGAAGCTGTTTCGCTGCAGGCTAAAATTTTTACACCGGGGAATCAATTGGTCCAATCGTCTGAATATATGATAGAAGAAAATACACAGCTTGTTTCCATGGATTTGAGAAAACTCCCTTCAGGCATATATATTCTTCAATTAGAAGCCAACGGAAAATCATTATTGGCGAAGCTGGTCATTCAGCAATAGCCATAATTATGTTTCTGAAACGATGGAGAAAAGAGGGAAAGCTAACCGTGCTGAAGTTATTTCCATAGAAAGCGAACTCTACAACGCAAATATAAAATCGCAGTGGTAGTTCAAATTCTTTCTAAGAATTTTAAATTGCTTTCATATTCTGATTTGGAAATTTTTCCTTCCATCTTTTCCAATCGCCATAAAAAAGTTCTTACCCCAATGATTCCATGATTTTGGTAAAAAAGATTTTTGAACTCAATAAATAATTTTGCTGGACAGTCAGAGTATAAGTAGTCGTTTCTATTTTCAGGATTTGGTATTCCGTATTTCCAACCATTAGGGAATTGTTCGTCTTCCGTTACTTTCCATTTGTGAACACAGTCAATGTAAACCTTCCACGCTTCTGGATATTTTTTAAAACTACTTTTTGATTTCTCTTCCATTTTCTGAGTTGTAGATAAAATATTAAACCGCAATTCTTCTTCTTGAAGTTGCAGCTTTTGAATGAGTGTGTTTGCCGTTGATTGAAGCAATCAAATCATAATGTCTGTTGAATGCTTCGTGAGAAAGTTTGAAAGTGTCAGAGAGTTTTCTGATGATGTCTTTGCTCAATCCTTTTTTGTAATTCAGAATATCAGAAACCAAACCTTTGCTAACTCCTAACAATTCAGCCAATGAAATTGGCTTGATGTTATGGTCTTCCATCAAAGATTTCAAAAGTTGAACTGGGTCCAAGTCGTGAAATGAATTGTGTTCACTATCCCATTTCTCAATGAGCAAATTCAGCAATTCTATTTCCTCATTCACCGCTTTTGATTTGCTGCGGCTGTTTAGAATTTCTTCAAGTTGATTGCAATACTCATTGTATTGCTTCTTGCTTTTGATGATTTTATATTTCAAAGTTTCCATCTTGATTTGTTTTTAGAATTTACTTACTGTGTATTGCTCATTCTTTTTGCAGAGTGCATCATAGTCAGCATTTTCCTGAGTGAGAAGTTCGTTCACGGATTTGTTTCCAAACTCTGACTGAATTGATTTCAAAATTTCATCTGACTTTTGAAAGTCAAAAGAATCTGATTTTCCATTCACTCAACTCAACTTGAGGAACGATTTAATAGAGTCTCAACTTTAACTGAATTCTTTTTTGTGGACCCAGAAACTGAATTTTGCATATCACTTGCGACAAAAACAGGAATTCAAGTGCAAGACCTTCAAAATAAAATTCATCAAACTGTCAAACTTTTAACCACAACTTATGATAGAAGTTCTAAAAAGGGCAAGTTGAACATTTATTACTTAAAAAATTATCCAACACAAACTATTTTTCTTACGGAAGATAAAATTGTCGTTACCCCATATCAAGTTGCAAGCGGACAGAATGTGATTCCCCTTTTTGAATACGACTATAACGAAAACAAAAAGTCAATAGGCTATCATATTTCTACAGACATTGACAATGTGAGAATAGAAAGTAAAATCATTGAGCAACGAGGAAGTAACTAAATGACGAATTACCGTGAAACGTAAAG
This sequence comes from Chitinophagaceae bacterium, assembly GCA_016717285.1. Taxonomy (NCBI): domain Bacteria; kingdom Pseudomonadati; phylum Bacteroidota; class Chitinophagia; order Chitinophagales; family Chitinophagaceae; species Chitinophagaceae bacterium. The sequence goes on along the minus strand of JADKFU010000001.1, from coordinate 425,155 downwards.
CAGCTGCCAACAGCACACGTGAAAAGGACTGAGTTTCATGCTCCGCAGGTAGTTTTTGTCCCACATTTCAATTTGGTCGTTTCAATCTGTTTCCTGCAATGATTAAACCTCAATTAACTTGAAACTATAAAGTTTATAATGATTACTTGAAATAATAAGAAGACAATAATTAACATGAAAATTTTTGTAAGTCATGCTTTAATTGACCATGAGCTTATAAATAGCATTAAGAAAACTCTTGAACCTCATGGAATTGCATTACTTGTTGCAGAGCACTATGAAGACCTGCAAAGAACAATTACAGAGAAGATCGAAAATATGATTAAGACAAGTGATATTGCTTTAATCCTGTTAACTGAAAACGGGTTCAATTCAAATTTTGTCCAGCAAGAAATTGGCTACATTAAATCACTCAACAAACCCTACCTGCAAATTGTACAAGTGGGGATTGACAAAAAAATTACAGGTTTTAACTTTGGGAAAGGATACATTTTGTATGATCCAAATCAACCTCAGAAAGCTTTAGAAAACATGAGTCGTTCACTTTTGATGTACTGAAAGCAAAAGGAGCTAAAAAGAATTGAGGCACAGAGAACTCGTCAACAACAAATGCAACAACGACAACTTGAAGCAATACGAATTGAAAATGAAAGAAAAGCTAGTGAAGCAAAAATTGGATTTGGTATATTGGCTGGCCTCTTAATTCTCGGATTAACTTCCGAAAGATAATGAGTTCTGAATTTAAATATTAGTCAATTTCTGCAAAAAATATGTAACCTTGTTAATGAATTAATTAAAATAGAATCATGAAAGTTTTTATAAGTTGGTCAGGACCATTAAGTCAAAGAATTGGTGAGACTTTTAAGGATTGGTTACCAGCGGTTTTACAAGCAGTTAAGCCATATTTCACACCTTCAGACATTGAAAAAGGTAGTCGTTGGAGTTCTAATATCGCAAAGGAATTGGAAGAATGTAAAATTGGGATTTTTATTTTTACAAAAGAAAATTTAGATAGCCAATGGATGATGTTTGAAGCCGGTGCTCTTTCTAAGACACTTGACACCTCAAAAGTTTGCCCAATACTTTTTGGTCTTGATAACTCAGATTTTAAGGGACCATTAACTCAATTTCAAACTTCTCAATTCAATAAGCTTGATGTAAAAAAACTTCTGAGGACAATAAACAATAGCCTTAGTGACCAAAAACTTGAGGATAAGATTTTAGATGAAGTATTTGAATTATGGTGGCAGAAACTTGATCAAAAAATACTAAAGATTCTTGAAGAAAACAAGGTTGAGAACACCTCATTACGCGATGATAGAGAATTATTAGAAGAGGTCTTAGCAATCGTTAGGTTTACAGCAAAACACACTTCAACAGAAAAAAAATTATCAACTCCAAAAATAAACTATGACATAGATATATTTGAGGGTCTTGTAAATTCCTTTGTATTATCAACACAAAATATTTTTGATTTGGATTGGGAACATACTAAATCTTGTCTTGATTCTGGGTCGATCCAATCTTATATTGATCCAAGAGGAAATTTCCTTGAACCAAATGTTGAAGATGAAGGAAGTAATTGGGGAAATAGAGTGGGTTTTTTAGAATCATTTCGAAAATTGGAAAGATTTATGCAGGATTACGACATAGTAAAAAGAGATGATTCAGATCTCCCTTTTTAGCATTTTAACTTGATTAATTTTTAGGGCCTTTGAATTTTCAATAAATTGATTACATTACTAGCAAACTCATTGACGATGATATGATCTTTTTGAATTCATTTTACTTTTTAAACCCATTTAATATGGTTCTTTTCTCTTAAAAAAAGAATGATTTAAAAAACTTCGTAAAAAAGAATAAATCGCTGATGCAACTCCACATTTTGATCTTCCATTATATACATGTTACGAACTAAACCTATCCAAGTATGCAGCTTCAAAGTCCGTTGATTAGAGATATTAATTCATTGGCAAAGAGATATAAGACAATGAATTATTACCCAGAGCTTGCATCACTGCTTAAAAGTGCATTTCCAAATGAATCCTTTTCAGGATATTCAAAGTATGAACTTCACAAAGTTTTGAATAAAAGACTAATAGAAAATTATCGAGGGGAAGAGATTCTAAAACATGCTCTATTTGAAATGCACGAAAGAAAACAGAATGTGATAGGCGCTTTTGAAATAAAAGTTAATAATAGTAGATTAGACTTTTTGTCAATTAATGGTCATACCACAAGCTTTGAGATAAAATCAGAATTAGATAATTTATCAAAACTAAAAAAGCAAATATTAGATTACATGCTTGTTTTCGAGTTTAATTATGTCTTAATTGATCACAAACACGAGAAAAATGCTATTGCTTTGTTACCTCAAAATGCGGGTATTTTGATTTACAAAGATAGTCGATCTATAATTTTAAGAAAGGCAACCTTAAATAATCACATTTTACCTAAGTGCCAATTGGATTTATTAACAAAAAAGGAATTAATAATGAATTTTCCTGATTGTGACGGAGTTACAACGAATATTTTACAAGCGCATAGTGCATTAGAAATTAATTCGTTATTCAAGAAAATCTTGAAAACCCGTTATAGGCATAGATGGGATTTTTTATGTAAAAATTCGAATGCTATCTTCCCGATCGATGTTCAGTTTTTCTTCAATACAAATATTCATCCGTCAATTATTTACAGTAATTAGATGTATCATGTAACATCAAAGTCATGATTAGCTATTCTGCATTTTAAACAATGTAGATAATGTTCCATTCCAATTCTTTTAAATTTAGCAGCGCTGTTACCTTTTTCTAAACCCTGATGAATTTTATTGATAATACTCCAACCTTTATTGTCACTACCTAAAAAATCCAATGAATGTTCTTTCATTCTCTGAGTGGCCTCAGAAGCAATTACAGCTGGCACTATTGTAGTTTCAAATTCAGAGGGTTCAGGACCCTTTTCATCTTTTTTATGGCTTCCATGCTTAAATCTATACCCATAAAATGAATTGCTTACAGCGTCGTAATAAAGATAACCAGGGCTTATCACGCCACCTACTCCAAAATCTTTTTTTAATCCCGGCGTAATCGGAGAAACAATCTCCACCAAGGTCGTGAAACCTATTAAGCAATTCATTATCTATATTCAAAATAGGCGCGCCATGTTCTAATCCTGTATAAGTAATATTTTTAGGTATGGCATTCCGCTGGATGATTTTTGTGCAATTCAGTTCTTTTATTTGTGAAATGTTCTCTTTTAATTCCCCGTCTATATCAGCTGTTGAGGCATCTTCAAGATCTAGAATGATATAGTCAGATGGTTTTATTATTGGTTTAATCTGGGCTAAATCATTCTGCACAGTTATCCGAAAAGTTCGAAAAGCTATTATCGGAAAGAAGTTGCGCAGTCGTGCTTCTTGAGTTGTAATTGAGTTTAGCGTACCGGATCTTTGGGAGTATGTAGAAATAACAGGAATTATATAGGTAGAAAGTGGAGATAATTTTTTAATATATTCAATGCGTTTTTCCATATCCCCCACAATTTCCTGCAGAAACTGAATGATTTTATTTTTTTTCCCGGTTGGATTTAACTGAACAGGAAGGTCAATGAAGATTTTTTTTGCTTTAATCTTTTTAAGTATGGGCAAATATTCATCTTCAAAGGTTCTTGTTCTTTTAGCTCTATTGGATTTCTTTTTCGATTTATTTACCGATTCTTCCCTTAAAAGATTTTCTTGAATAATTTCAAGAAGTGGATATATTCGATCGCCAAAATCGAAAGATTTTATAACTATTATTTCCTGCTGACGACATCTAAATGCTGGTACATACCTTAGTTGAGAATTCATGCTACGAATTTTTATTACATATGGTCTCCTCGCCTTAATAAGTTAACAAATGTGATTCTATACCTAAGTGAATTTCCAAATGAGTAATTTACTAGTTCTAGTTCTTTTAACCGATAGAGAACTATTGCAGGATGTGTATCATACTTAATAGCAACTCGACGAATATCACTTTCGGAAAATTTATTTTCAAATTCGGATTCAATATTATAAGGTAACAAAACCTTGTTTGCAAAATCATTAGCTTGTGCTTCTTTTTCCTCATCCTGATTTGCTTCAATGAAATCTTCAATGAATATATCCTTCCTCCCATGTAATAATACATGCCCTGCTTCATGAAAAATTGTAAACCAGAATTCGTCGTTAAATTTAAAGCGGTCTGTTATTTGGATTAATGGATTTCCAGCAATCCAGCGAGTAGCACCGCTTACAGGTGCACCGGGTATGCATATAGAAAATACGATACAAACTCCAGCTTTGAATGCAATGGCTTTTAACTGCTGGGCGTAATCTTCTGGTTGAATTTTTACAAGTTTGCGAATATCTTTAAGAGACTCTTTGAAATGTTCTTTATTAAAGGCAGGTAGAGTAAGTCTTTTCATTTCTAATTCTCCAATTCTTAACCATGCTATTAAACTACTCACTGACACTTTATAGGCACCACTTTTCCTAAATTGGGTAGATACAATATTGTTCACATAGAATGTTTCCCATTGAATTGGTGATGCTATTCCATAAAATTGTAAACATTCATTTAAAGTTTGGTAATCGATTTTATCACTTTTAAGATAACCATATTCTTTCAAATGCTTTCTGGGTTGAACCTTTAACCATTCTAATGATAATTCTAACGCTTCTTCTTCTTGAATTCTTGATAATTTCTCTCTGTAAAGAGTTTCACGATTTAACCAAAACTGAGCGTCAATTCCGAGAACTTTTTCTAATTGAAGGGCTGTCAATATTGTAATTGGTTCTTTTCCTGCAGTTATATCATTAATCTTGGGAGGAGTTTTCCCCATCCTTTCGGCTAATTCAACTTGACTCATCTTGAGATGCTCTATTGTTTCCAGGATAGTATCACCAGGTTTTGAAAGAAGTTCGCGTTCATCTCTTAATTTAGTCATACAAATTCCATAATTAACTAGTTAGTGATAGTCTGTAATTTCCAAAAGGGACAATTCAGTTACTAATTCAAGATTGATTGTTCCATCCTCCTTCTTTGGTACGGGATCATTTGCTATTGAAAATATCAAACGAAAGTTACCGGTAACAGTCACTGCCCATTGGCCTTCTTTATCACCTACTAAAGCATGGCAATTCGCAGCTGGTATCTGTTTTAAAATTAGAAGATTGGGAGAAGCAATAATGTCGTCTAATCTATTAGAAAGCCTTTTTGCATTAGTTCCAAATCCTTTTTTCATCTCAGAAGCAGTACTTAATTGTTTTCTGAGTTTATTACTGCTGTATTCAATCTTCATACAAAGATAGTTATTATTACCGAAAAAGGGTAATTAAAATTAAATTTTATCCTCCTAAGTTTTTTCTATGAGATCTTTAGTAATAGCATATTACATATTTCATCCAATTGATCCAATTGTGGTACTAATTCAAGGGTTGGAGGATGATTTAACCAATCCTCGGGAGTACCCCAGAATTTTGCTTTGTGATAGAGGTATGTGGGAAGCTTTTCCTTGATTCCTGCAGCGACTACTTTATTTAAAGCAATATGCCATAACTCTGTTAATTCTTCATTTCTTACGTAACCTTGATCTGAAATGAAATTGCGTGTCTTAATTACCGCTTTTTGAATAGCTGTCACTGCCTCTGCAATTGCCGGACGATTAACCTTTATAGAGTTGTAGATTTGATACAGGAAATTTCCAGCTTCCTTAGCTAAAGTAATTTTACCAGTAGGGTCTATCATATTATTGTTTAAAATTAGCTGAAGTGACTCCTTTATTTATTGCGATAACATAGAAGAGACTTCATAAATATAGTAATATACTTTTATGAATAAAAATTTGGGGTACTCTTTTCATTTCGCAATTGCAACTCACAATACAGATAATAAGAATTCTAAATGGATAGTTAAAAAAGAAATCTGCAAATCCTGTAAACTTCTTTTTCCGTTCACAAGATCTTTTTGGAAACATAATTGGACTGCTTTTTTAGGGCAAATGGGCTGCAATTGGGTGCCATTCGGACTTATTAAATCATTAATTATCAACGAATAGTACAAATTAGTCCATTTACCCAATTGGTTTCGGTATCCTTTAGACCTTTTTACCTATTACAATCCTTTTTTTTCATTTTTCCTTTTTAAAACCTGCCGAAAATATAGGCATGCCACTAGAAGGTCGTTGTCTTGTTTTTTCCGTGGAATAGTGACATAGGAGGCTTTGAATCAGTCTTTGAACCTGATGAAATAGAATTCATAGAATTTGCAATTATTAATAAACTCAGACAATGATATCACATCGGTATCTCTACTGATGTTCGATTATCCGCAGAAATGCCCGTAAGATTCAATGGGATTCTTCTTTTGAATATTTCAGAGGATTGCAACACACCTTAATTACGTAAATATTTTTCCGTAGTTCCATAATTAGTATGCTGCATAGCTTGTTGCACAATCCTCACATCATGGCATTGTTTATATAGTAAAATTGCCCCAGTATGCCGGAAACTGTATAGTGAATAATGTGAATCAAAACCACATTCATCAAGCAGCTTTCTTGCCAGCTCACCAAAATGATTTCTACCCCTCATAGTAGCTCCAGGTTCGCCATTACTGCCGAACACATAAAAATTCAATGCACTCTTACGTATTTGATCCATGTGATCTAATATATCCGGTGTAAGGGCATGAAATCTATTCCGGTTTGTTTTACTGTTCTCAAATCGTAACCTGATGATATTCTCATTGAAATCAATATCTCCTACCCGAAGCGTTCGTGTTTCCTCAACTCTTAAAAAAGTAAACAGTATGAAGTAAGCAAAAAGGAAAAGCTGTGGATCCTTTTCGTGGAAATAGTTGAGTACTCTATTAAGTTCTAAATTAGAGAAGGCCCTCTGTGGTGTTTTACATTCAGCGAACTTAATAACTGTTTCAAAAGGATTATCTCTCTTCCTGAAGGTTTTGTAGAAAGTTTGAAGGCTTGTTTTATACAGGTTATGAGTAGTGCGGTGTAATGATCCGACAGCTTCACTCATGAATAAATTTGCCTGATCATCGCTCAGAAGTTTTACCAGAATTTTATTTTTTTTGCACCACTTGTTGAATCTTCGAAGAATTGGCAAATATGTGTCCCTGGTGCGTGGTTTCCAGAAGTATTTATGGTTCTCGATGTATTGTTTAATATAATAGTCAAGCTTCGCTTGATAGCTATCATTGTTTACACCGGTAAAGAGATCTCTTTCCGGTTTAAATTTTTTCAAGAAGGCAGCTGCCTTCTTTTCTTTTTCCTCAGTGGTATTGCCTCGGTTGATGCCCCCGCAGGTCTTAAGCCGTAGAGTTGTTCCCGTGGGCAGGGTAGCAAATACTACTAAATTCCACCTCTTTCCTTTATGTAAAACGGGTGGCGAAAACAAAATTTTTTTTATCTGTTCCATTGGAAATTCCGATGGGAATTCCGCCAGCACAGAGGCACGAATTAATTGTAATATTTTACTACTATGTCGCACTTAGGAAAAAATTCCTAAACGCTTCACATCAATCTAATCATTATCAATACGTATAGTGCCCGGGACGAGATTCGAACTCGTACACCTTACGGCGCCACCCCCTCAAGATGGTGCGTCTACCAATTTCGCCACCCGGGCATTGTGAATGAGGTGGATGCTTTTTGAAGCGGGGCAAAAGTAAAAAATCTTTCCGCTTCGGATATAAAAAAAAGAAACGCGCAGTAAATGAATACCGCGCGTTTTTTAAATTATTATTGCTACTTATCTAACCAATGTAAGATTGCCTTGTTTCGCGATCGTGAGTCCGGTAGCTGATGCTACTCCTTTCAGATAATAAACATACACGCCTACAGGCTGAACTTCTCCTTTGTAAGTTCCGTCCCAACTGAGATTTTCAGGCAGCGGTCCTCCGATTACATTCACATTGCTGATGGCAAAAACTTCTTGTCCCCAACGATTAAATATTCTGAACTCATCAAGATGTGCGAGACCAAGAATCAGAGGACGGAAATAATTATTCTTGTCATCACCATTGGGAGAAAACGCAGTCGGGAATTCTACCAGCGGATCCAACACAATAGTAATGGTAACACTATCAGTAGTCGGACAACCATCCGCAGTAGTAATATAAACCACATAGGTAGTAGTTTCTGTAGGAGATGCAACAGGTGTCGGGCTTGTCGGATCATCTAATCCTGTTGAAGGTACCCAAACATAGGAAGCACCGCCGGTTACTGAAAGCACAGTGTACGTTCCTAAGATGATGGTTGTGTCTTCTGTAATAAAAATCGGGGGAATTGGAATGATGCTTACGGTTAAACTGTCCTGTCCTACAAAGGGACAGGCATTTGCATTGGTTCCGGATACGGTATAAGTAGTGGTAACCAATGGTGTAGCAGTCGGACTTTCTAAAGCGGCGTTATCCAAAGTGCCCGAAGGAGACCACGAATAAGACGTTCCTCCCGAAGCTGAAATCTGAACACTTTGATACTGGCAAATGCTCACATCAGGACCAGCAACAATAGTTGGAAACGGTTTTACGTAAACTATCACCGTATCTTTTGCAGCACAGGAACCCACCGAGGTAGAAAAAATATAACTGGTAGTGGAAGCAGGTGATGCAATTGGATTATAGACTGAAGTGGAACTTAATCCTGTGGGTGGCGCCCACAAAAAATTAATTCCTCCCGAACCATTTAGCTGCACAGAACCGCCGGGACAAATAGTAGTGTCACTTCCGGCATGGGCAATTACGGTATCATATACTTCCACATGCACACTGTCCATTGCAACACAACCATAACTGTTGGAGATTGAAACCGTGTAAGTGACTGTAACATCAGGACCGGCCAACGGATTTGAAATATTCGGGTTGCTCAGGTTGTAATTTGGTTCCCAGTTAAAATTGTTTGCTCCGGTTGCCGCAGCATTCAATTGAATCTGGTCCAGTTTGCAAATGATGGTATCATCAGGTATTGCATTGATGGTGGGACTAGGGAAAATAATAATCACATCAGAAATGGTATCGGTGCAACCTGCTTCATTACTTGCAATCAATGTTACAGTGTAAGTTCCCACTTCATCGAATACGTAAGCAGGGTTTTGCAAATTTGAGGTGTCACCGGTTCCAAACGACCATAGCCAGTCACTGACTGTAGTAAAAGTGGTAGTGGAATTATCGCTGAACTGAACCGGTTGCCCAACACAACCATCCGGAGCTGAAATGGCGGCCGTAAAAAATGGATACACATACACATCTCCATAAGCAGTGTCTGCACAGGTACTTCCCGGATTTACATACAGTATGATGTGGTAGAGTCCTGTATCCGGAAAGGTAAAGGTTGGATTGATAGCTGAACTGGTGTCAGTTGAAGAAGTCAAAACTCCGAAATCCCAGAAATAACTAGTGGCATTTGAAGAATTGTTAGGGAAATTAAAAGTATACGTCTGGCAGGTATTGAAAACTGCCGGATTATCGACTGTATTCGCTTCTCCATCAATAGAAGCCTGCGGGCCAATGCACTGCGCTACATTAAACTGGAAATCGCGCTTGTGTTCATCAAGAAATTGTCCGTTGCGGTATTCAGAAACACAGATGCCGACTACAAACTGACCTGTGGTGGTAGGCGTAACTGTCAATTCTCCTGTGGCAGAATTTATAGCCAATGAAGGCGATCCACCCATTGGATTCGATGAAGAGTAAGGCAACACAAATGTTACAAAAGAATAAGGAGGAGGTAATGCCGGATTGGGTATTGGATTTAAGGAACTTCCTCCGATATACGGATCGCAGATCATATAAACCAGCGAATCGCCATCCGGATCTATTGCAGAGTGATCAAATATCAATGGTTCAGTTAAACAAATTATAGGTGGCGGAAAATTTTTAAAGTAAGGACTGCTATTGCATTCAGCTAAATCAGGATCGGGAATGTGACCGAGATAGGAAGCTCCGGTATTATCAGGACTGGCGATATTGTCTATGGAATAATTCCTGCAGCAACGCTGATAGACCATAGAGTAGCCGCCGGGTGAAGGATCCAGGAATACATTGTATTGAAATATTGCTTCTTCTACACAAATTCCGGGTGGTACCACTAAGCATGGATTGCCCGTGTTATTTGGTAAAGTATCTGAACCGGGAAAAGGAATAGGAAGTGTTGCAACAATGTTCCCGTTACCATCAAAAACGAAAACATTAGTCGGATCATCGTATCCTGCAGCACCGTTAAAGCAATCACGGTAAACTTTAAGAGTGATCAGGTATTCATTATTCCCCAGACATTCATAAGTCATTTCACCACCTACAATATGCGAGGCTTTGGAGAAAATCGGTTGCAGGGTAACAATGGCTACACATAGGAAAAAGCGTAAACATTTTTTCATGTGAAATTCGGGTTTTTCAACTCATTTAATCAACGTAATAATACAACATTTCCTTTTAGAAAGTAATTTTTGCCCGTTGTCAGGGACTTTCCGGACAATAAGTAAACATATGTTCCCATAGCTTCCTCTTTTCCTTCAAAAGTGCCATCCCAACCCGCCTTAAAATCTTTGGAAGAAAATATCATTTGACCCCACCTGTTGAAAATTTTAAAACTTTCAGATTCAAATAATCCGAACACAACAGGTAAAAACTGATCATTCAATCCGTCGCTGTTAGGCGTAAATGCACTTGGAAAAACCACCAATGGATCTTCAATTACTCCAACTTTTAAAGTAGCAGTTAACGGACAGCCTTCCTCCGTAATCGCATTAACGGTATATACTGTTGTCTCAACCGGAGTAGCCACCGGATTATTGATATAAGGATCACTTAAATAATCCGGAGGTGTCCAGAAATATGTCTGAGCGCCATATGCATGAAGCGTGGCAGAAGTTCCTAAGTATATAATGGTATCCGGAGTAACAATCAAAGGCAATGGGTCAATTACATAAACGATGACAGAATCATGCACTATAACCGGACAACTATTGGAATCAGAAGCCTGCAAGTGATATACAGTTGTAGCTGTAGGATGCGCAAATGTGCTTTGAGCGGAAGGATTATCCACTGAGTTAAAAGGATTCCAGGAATAAACTGTTCCGCAGCATGCAGTTAAGAATGCGCTGTCACCAATACAAATGGTTTGATCTGAATTTGCCTCAATAGAAGGATTGGGTTTCACAAGTATCTGAAGAGTATCAGCATCAACACACGAACCAATGAATGTAGTCATAACATACGTGACGGAAGCGCCCGGTTGTGCCTGCGGATTCGGAATAGTGGGATCAGATAATCCTGCGGCCGGTGACCAGTTGAAATACACACTTCCGGTACCATTTAATTGCAAAACGTCACCAGGACAAATGGTGGTATCATTTCCTGCAAAAGCAATCACGGTATCATATACATTAATTTGCACACTAGCCGTATCACTGCAACCCCACTGATTAGTTACTGTGAGATCATAATGTGTGTTCACATTCGGGCTGGCCAATGGCGTCTGCAAAGTATTGCTGTTCAAACCGTATGCTGGACTCCAGTTGTAATCTCCAATACCCGACCCTGACAACTGAATAGTATCCAGCGAACAAATAATCGTATCCGGATAAGCCGTTGCTTCCGGTTTTTCATGAATAGTAATGAAACCAAATGTTGTATCGAGGCACCCGAGGTCTGTTCCTACAATCAATTGTACATAATACGTACCGGTGGTGTCGAATGCAAAAACAGGATTTTGCTCCAATGAATTTCCAAATGTTCCAAAACTCCAGTACCAGTAATTTATATTACCAACACCACAGGTTGACTGATCAGTAAATTGGAGTGAATCAATCACACAACCATTCGGAAATAAAAACTCCCCATCTAAAACAGGATAGACATACACAATTCCATATGCTGTATCTCCACATGTAGAACCGGGATTTGCAATCAATGTCACTACATAAATTCCCGTATCCGGAAAAGTATATACAGGCACTTCAAGATTAGAGGTATCATTCGTAAGTCCGGGTACTCCGAAATCCCAATGATAGGAAGTTGCATTGTTTGAATTATTCGGAAAGTAAAAAGTAAATCCATCGCACGAATTGAAAAGCGCCGGGCTGTTCACCGTATTACTACCGCCATTGATAGAAGCAGACGCATTGTTGCAATTGGTCACATTAAATTGAAAATCGCGCCGGTGAACAGATAATAAATCTCCGTTACGGTATTCACTCACACAAACTCCCACCACATATTGCCCTACCGCTGTAGGTGTTACTGTTAATTCACCTGTTACCGGATCAATGGCCATTGGCGGAGCGCCTCCCATTGGGTTATCGTAGGAATAAGGAGCAAGAAAATTTATGTTGTTATAGTTAACAGGCGGACTGCCCGGCGTAGGTTGCGGATTAAAAGAACTTGCACCATCATAAGGATAACATAATTCATACACCAGGTCGTCGCCATCCGGATCAACTGCAGAATGATCGAAAACAAAAGGTGTATTGATACAAATAATAGTGGGTGGAAAATTTACAAAGTAAGGACTGCTGTTACAAACCGCCAGCGCTGATCCAGGAATGGTTGCTTCATAGGTTCCACCGGTATTTGCAGGATCAACAATATTCGCGATCGTGGAATTGCGACAGCAACGCTGGTAAATCATTCTGTAGCCGCCAACGGTAGGTGGCAGGTTAACCTGCTTGGTAAAAATCGCTTCTTCCACACAAATATTAGGTGGAACAATTAAACAAGGGTCGCCTGTACTGTTTGGCAATTGATCTGAACCCGGAAATGTGATGGACAGGGAAGTATAAAGTTGATTCGTTGTATTATCGTAAATAAAAATGTAAGTCGGATTGTCGTATGGAGCCTGTCCGTTGTAACAATCGCGGTAAACTTTCAAGGTAACCTGATAACTGTTATTTCCATTACATTCATAAGAAAGTTCTCCTCCGATAATGTGTGAAGCGAATGCAAAACACGGGAACAAACATAATGCAGCCATTAAGAAAACATACCCGGTTCGAATGGATGCTAAATGTTGACGCATTTTTAAAATTTGGCCTTGGCAAGATAACTAATCTTTGAAGACAAATTAATGACTGATAAGAACTTTACCCACAAAACTGTTTATTTCATCGTTCATCCGGAGAAAATAGAGGCCGGACGGGAAACGGGAACTATTAATATGCAACGAATTTTCAGCTTTAAATTCATCTGAAAAAATTTCTACTCCCAAACTATTGACCATTATTATCCTGATCATTTCGTGTTGCATGGAAAAAGGAATGTCCACCTGAATGTCTTCAGATGCCGGATTTGGATGAACACTGATAACCTGGCCGGCACTAACCAGCGGCACGGCAACATTCGGTGCATCGTTGTAAAAAGTTACGCCGCCTCTGTAATTGCCAACCAGCAACTCTAATTTACCGTCAGCATCAATATCGGCACCATTCACAGTAGCGCGAAGTCCCTGGTATATTTCCGCATACGTGGAATCTGCTTTCAGAAAAGCTCCACTCAAATTGTTCTCAATGTCTGTGTATTGAAAAATAAATCCGCGTTCGCAACCAACCAACAATGTATAATCATCGCCCGGATGCAACTGAACAAGATACGGCGCACTATAACCTGTTGTGTATCCAACCTGCCGTACATCCACCTGTCCAAAAAAATTATTGCCTGCACCGAAAACAGGATTGGAAGCAGTACCGGTATTCTGGTAATAATTCAGATTGCCATCGCGTTCGCCTATCAGTAAGTCAAGCAAGCCATCGTGGTTGGCATCCACCAATTGCGGAGTGCTGAAATTTCCGACATCAACACCTGCATAATTCTCACTTGTGAATACAAAATTTGCCGGTGCACCTGCTGCGGCAGTATTTTTAAAATAGAGCAACGTGCCATCATCTCTTCCGGTAATCATGTCGGCATCTCCATCACCGTCAAGATCACCAAATGTTGGATAGACTGATTTCACACCCAACGAAAGAATATCTGCATAATCAATGGTCACTAATTGAAAAGAGGGCGCTGTACTGGTGCCGGTATTACGGTAGTAGGCAATCTGTCCGTCGTAAGTGCCCGGTGAGCTAAGATTCAAATAACCATAGTTGCCAACGAGCAGATCAGGCAGGCCATCATTATCCGCGTCAAAGAAAACAGGAAAGGCGCCTTCTCCAACATCAATCATGTCATTCACCAAAAAGATGTCTGATTGAAAATCAAAGTCTGAAGTAACAACTGTTCCTTTATTCTGATAATACCATACGCACTTATAATTTTCAGTTCCAACCTGGTTATTCGGAGTCACTATCATATCTTTCAATCCATCGTTGTTCATGTCAACCAGGAAAGCGGCCGGAAAAGTGTACACATCCGCACTTAAATTATAGGAAGGAAAAACAGTGTCCTGACTTGTGATCAAAGCATTGGAAGGTGTTCCTCCATTGTGCAGATAAACGATATTTGAAAATGAAATATCTCCTGTAACAAGTTCTACATCATGATCACCATCATCATCAAATGCAAGCAAGGTGGAGCCTGTATGCCTTAACTCTCTTTCATCAGGTTCATCATCACCTCCCGTAAAAAACGGACAAGGCACACTGAGTGAATCTTCCCGTCTGAAACCGCTTTCAAAAAAATCGCCCCAGCACTGGTCTACTGGTTCATACGTTAAATCGTTACAGCCATGTCCGTTTTCCTGTGATTGGTTTTCATAATAAATAACATAGCCTCCGTTTTGCTGAAAGGTGAGAATATCAATATCGCCGTCATGATTTACATCAACTATGGCAGGTATATCAACAGCACTCACGTACAGATTCACTTCGAAGGAATTAAAAGGATATTGCAGCAAATCATCCACAAGTTGAAATTGTATCACGTTATTGATATCATACGATCCTTTAAATACCCGGATACCCGTTGCCGGATTATGCGTATGTGTGTAAATATCTGCTATGCCATCACAGTTGTAATCCACTATGAGCGCCCAGTTTTCCATTGCTGGAAAGCTTGCTTCGTACTCAGGTTCGTAAGTGTAGTCAACCGTATTAGGTGTTCCATGATTGATGAAAGTATACACTTTGTTGCCGCTGCGGTCGAAAACAAAAAGATCATCGGTACCATCATTATTTATATCTACAGCGGAGAACTGTGCTTGGTTCAACCCTCCTACCCAGGGAAGTTTCATGCCTGTGCCGTCCAAATTCTTTACCTGTATTGATTGATCGATCTTGAATTGTGCATTTGCAACAGCGCAGATAAAAATGAACATAACAATTAAAATCCGGTGGCGCATGCTGACATGATTTATTGAGGGTGGAAAATTAGGTAAAAGGGAGGAGAGAATTGGAATTAGGAATTAAGAATGAGGAGAATGTGCTTTAATCAATTGGTGGCATATCAATCATCACAATAAATTTATTAGCTGAATGTTGCGAGCGCTAATGATTCCAAATCCAGTTTAACGGGGGAAAGTACCCCATGATCAGATCACAGCTACGAGGTAAAAAAAATTGTCATCGTGAGCGGAGTCGAACGGTGACAATTTTTTTTGAGGAGGTCGCCAACAAAACAATGTCGCACTTCGACTACGCTCAGTGTGACATTGTTTTGTTTAATAAATATTCAATTCTCAATTATTGCTTGCTATAAATCCTCCATGCTAGCATCCTGCTTTAGATATTTTTTGGAATGCGAATCATTTTTGCATTGAGGCAGTTCCTTTAACTTTCTCCAATTATTTTGGATGAGTGCTTCCTTCTTTGCTCTTGTCCAACCTTTGATTTGCTTTTCCCAGGTGATAGCCTGGATATAGTTTTGAAATGCCTCCATATAAGCTAATTCAACAGGTCTCCTGCTAAAGGTGTAGCATTTAGCATTCTCGCCTTGCTGGTGTTCTTCAAAGCGACGTTCGCAGTTATTGGTTACACCAGTGTAATAAGAGCCGTCACTGCATTTTAATATATATACGTAAAGATATTTTTCCACGCCTTGAATACATTTGAAAAACAAGTTAATATAATTGTTGATGATAGTTTTGAATTTTTAGACTGAGTATGTTTATCAATGGAAAAACTATGGCAAGGTGCTGACAAAAGCAATGTCACAGTGAGCGGAGTCGAACTGCGATATTGCTTTGTGTTCACCAGTTCCTAAAAAAATATCATGCTTCGACTCCGCTCAGCATGACATTTTTTTCTTCTTCCCTCACGGTAGAATATTGATCGTCACTGTAAAATTTAATAGGTGGATCAGTTAAGCAAAAGCAATGTCACAGTGAGCGGAGTCGAACTGCGATATTGCTTTGTGTTCACCGGTTCCTAAAAAAATATCATGCTTCGACTCCGCTCAGCATGACATTTTTTTCTTTCCCCTCACTGCAAAATATTGATCGTCACTTTATATAAGGGCTCAATACAGTGGAGATGTTCAACAAAAGCAATGTCACAGTAAGTCGAGTTCTTCAAACCTGCGCCGCGCGGTTTCTTAAAAGATGATCCGCAATAATGATTGCTGCCATTGCTTCCACGATAGGAACTGCACGTGGAAGCACACATGGATCATGCCGGCCACGACCTTTAACCTCAACAGATTCACCTTTCACATTCACTGATTCCTGGGCTTTCACGATAGTAGCAACAGGTTTAAAGGCTACACGGAAATATATATCCATGCCGTTGGAAATCCCGCCTTGTATGCCGCCTGAATAATTGGTGCGTGTTAAGATTTCATCTCCCTCAGCATAAAAAGCATCATTATTTTCCGAACCCAGTTTCGATGATCCTTCAAATCCACTTCCATATTCGAAACCATGCACCGCATTGATGGAAAACATCGCCTTTGCAAGATCTGCCTGTAATTTATCGAAGAGCGGTTCACCTAATCCAACCGGACAGTTTTTAATGACACACGTAATTACGCCACCGACCGTATCACCTTCTTTCCTTACCTGGTCAATTAATTCAATCATTACATCAGCAGTTGGCTGATGCGGACAGCGGACAATATTATTCTCCGCGATAGCAACTAAAGATGCCATGTCATCCACCGCGCCAAAATTGATTCCCGAAAATTTTATCGCTCCCACCTGGGTCACGAATGCAGCTATTTCAATCTTATCATGCGCAGCTAACTGTTTTGCAATAGAACCTGCAGCGACTACTGAAGCAGTAGTTCTTGCAGATGATCTGCCGCCACCACGGTGATCACGCAATCCATATTTTACCTGGTACGTATAATCTGCATGCGAAGGGCGGTAAGCAGTTTCAATGTGATCGTAATCTTTTGAACGTTGATCTTCATTGGGAATAAACATCGCGATCGGCGTTCCGGTAGATCCTCCTTCAAAAATTCCGGAAAGAATCTGCACCGTATCACTTTCCTTTCTTTGTGTGGTGATGTGTGATTGTCCGGGCCTGCGCCGATCAAGATCGTGCTGTATCTTTTCCAATGAAATTTCAAGACCGGCAGGACAGCCATCTATAACAGCTCCAATGCCTGTTCCATGAGATTCGCCAAAAGTAGTGACGCGAAAAAATGATCCTATTGTATTTCCAGCCATGAGATGATCAGCTTTTTGATATTTATTTCTTTAAATGTGCCTGGCTAAAAGAACGAGCGGCTAATTGCACTTCGGGAATCTTTGCTTCCACAGTAATCTGCATTACGTAAAATTTTGATATACTCCAATCCTAAGGCTGCTCCGTGCTAATAAAGGAAAAAAGTATCTTCGCGACCGTAAATTCAGGTGATGAATGTACTCATAAAAAATATTAAGTCGCTTGCAGGAATCAGGGATGTGACCGTTAAGCAGTTGCGTGGAAATGAATTAAAAACCCTTCCATCACTTGATAATGCATTTCTCTTTATTGAAGAAGGTAAGATCGCTGCGTTTGGTTTGATGGAGCATTTAACGCAGCAACCTAACGGTTATGATTCTTCACGTACAGAAGAAATTGATGCAAGCGGACGATTGGTGTTGCCTTGTTTTTGTGATTCACATACGCACCTCGTTTTTGCTGATACAAGAGAGAACGAATTCATTTATAAAATACAGGGACTCTCTTATGAAGCAATTGCTGCAAAGGGCGGCGGCATTCTGAATTCTGCTTTTAAATTACGCGATACTCCGGAAGAAATATTACTGGAGAAAGCGTTGCAACGGATTGAAGAAATTAAAAATTCAGGAACAGGTGCTGTTGAAATTAAAAGTGGCTACGGATTAAGTTATGATGGTGAATTGAAAATGCTGCGTGTGATTAAGCAATTAAAATCACTTTCACCGATTCCTGTTAAGGCCACATTTTTAGGCGCCCATGCTATTCCTATTGAATTCAAAAACAATCGTGAAGGGTACCTTCAGTTATTGATTGAACAACTGCTTCCAAAAATTGCGGGAGAAGGACTTGCTGATTATTGCGATGTGTTTTGCGACAAAGGGTTTTTTACACCTGAAGAAACGGATCGCGTTTTACAGGCCGGATGGAAATATGGATTGAAACCAAAAATTCATGCGAATCAGTTAGCGATTTCCGGTGGGGTACAGGCAGGCGTAAGGAATAATGCAATTTCTGTTGATCATTTGGAAAGTATGGGCGATGAAGAAATAGAATGCCTCATACATTCGGACACTATTCCTACGATGCTTCCTTCCGCAGCATTTTTTCTGCGCATGCCTTATCCGCCGGCAAGACAAATGATCGAAGCCGGACTTCCGGTTACTCTGGCCACAGATTTTAATCCCGGCTCCTCTCCTTCCGGTCGTATGAGTTTTGTGATTTCATTAGCGTGCATTCAAATGAAGATGACACCGGAAGAAGCGATCAATGCGTCAACAATAAATGGTGCCGCTGCGATGGAGTTGAGTGAAATACTCGGTTCGATAACCATTGGTAAAAAAGCAAATCTGATTATAACGAAACCAATCAACTCCATCGCAAATATTCCTTACAGTTTTGGAAGTGATGTGATTGATCGGGTCATTATTTCTTGAAAATTATTAAGCAGATTGAAAAATCAAATCGCAAATGCCTAAAAATATTTTATCAAAAACCTATCCTGATCTTGGTTTACTGATCATACGCGTTGGGATTGGAGCGACGATGTTTCAATATGGCTGGCCCAAGATTACAGGAGGCACAGATATATGGAAAGATATCGGTAGCAGTATGTCGGTGATTGGTATTACTTTCTTTCCCGTCTTTTGGGGACTGTGCGCGGCAATTGCAGAAGCTGTTGGTGGTTTGCTGATGGCAGCCGGAATATTTTTTCGCCCTGTTATTTTACTATTGTGGTTCACCATGCTGATTGCCGTTTTAGTAAACATGCAGGAAAGCACATCGTTCAACAATTGGGCACACGCTGCAGAACTGGGAATCGTTTTTCTGGGATTATTATTTACAGGTGCAGGAAAATATGTTTTGAAATTTGGATGAAACCAAGTTGGCTCATGCAGGTCCGATTACACAGTTGTCAAAGTCCCACGTCCATCTCGATTCTTCCAAGGCTTGCATTTGCGGAATTAAAAATCGTGAAAGATCATCGAATCCAAGCCAGGCGTTAAGTGGTTCTTCTGTAAAATATCCGCCTTCCCAAAAAGCAAAAACAGGGTGATGATCCGGAATGTAAATCGTGAAGCTGCTGTATGGTGCAACCCTCCATCGTACTCCTATCTGCCGAAGTTTTCCGGCGTTGTAAAAGCTTTCAATTTTATCGGGTGAAATCCAGGAGCAGGCATCCCAGGCCAGGCGCTCTTCTTTTGTAAAATCTAACAAAGGATCATTTGGATTTTGATAGTACCAGAAAACTTCCAGGCATTTTCCACGCAGCTTTTTACAGGACCAGTAAGCGGCTTCACCATAATCAAATAATCCTTCCGTCCAGTGATTGACTAATTCCACTGTCAGTACTTTTAATTTATTCTCCATCTGCTTCACGTTCGCATATCCTTCCCGCAAACTCTCTACAAGATCTGCGCTGTAATATTTATCCCGTTCTACATTTTCCAGCCGGTGTAATAATTTATTTCTGGCCACTGTATACTTATTGTCGTCAACGATCAGCAACTGATCCGTCACGAACTGATGTTTGGGATGATGGTTAAGAATAGTCTGTACCCTGTTGGTGAAAGTCCAGCGATCAAGATCAAGCTGGTTGTAGAACTTCAATGGAATCAGTTTTCTTTCAGGCGGAATGTCCAGCTTATCTACACCCCAGTTCATCAGCACACCGGTTAGTTTTTCAAGGCTTTGTAAATAATCATTCCTGAAATCAATGTACAGCACGTGTTTCAATACATCAGGTATTTCACTGTCAGTGTACAAAACAGGTAAAATAAATTTCCGCCCCAATGCCTTCTGTTTCTCCATCGCAAGCTCCAGTTCTCTTTTTACCCATGGCGACTTCATTGAATTTCCTGAAAGTATCACCAGTTGAAAAAAGCTATCATCAATTCCCTTATTAATCTTGTCCATCAGCGAATCACCTGCTTCAATTTCCAATGTATCTAACCAGACAGGAAAATTCTGATTCAAAAGATCTACTGCCAGCCGCATTACGAAAGGCTTGTCAACTGATGAATGAGAAATAAATAAGCCCGGCATTGATTTTTTATTTTCAGTAAAAATATAAATCTGTTCTTGCAGCATCAGGTTACAAATTCACAATTTTTAAAATCATCAGAATCACGGAGTACTTTTGCGTAAAATATCCCTGAAACATGAATCAACCGCTCATCGAATGTGTACCCAACTTCAGCGAAGGACAAGACTTATCAATCATTAAACTGATTACTGACGAGATCGAAAGTGTAGAAGGTGTTCGCCTGCTGGATGTTGATCCGGGAAAAGCAACTAACAGAACAGTAGTAACTTTTGTGGGAACACCTGGTGCTGTGATTGAAGCCGCTTTTCTTGCCATAAAAAAAGCCGGCGAATTAATTGACATGAGCAAGCATTCCGGAGCGCATCCGAGAATGGGCGCCACCGATGTTTGTCCGTTGATTCCTATTGCTAATATCACGATGGAAGAGACAGCAGCGTATGCTAAAAAATTAGGAGCGCGTGTTGGAAATGAAATTGGTATTCCTGTTTATTTATATGAAGCGGCGCAAAGTAATCCTGCACGAAAAAATCTTTCCGTCATTCGTGCCGGTGAATACGAAGGCTTCTTCAAAAAAATTAAAATGGCAGACTGGAAACCTGATTTTGGTCCCGATGAATTTCCTGCGAAGTCAGGTGCAACGGTAATTGGGGCCCGTGATTTCTTAGTGGCGTATAATGTAAATCTGAACACCACTTCTGTCCGACGGGCGAATGCAATAGCGTTTGATATTCGCGAAGCAGGCAGAAAAATAAAAAATGATAAAGGTGAAGAGGTTGTTCAACCCGGAACATTGAAGGCAGTGAAAGCAATCGGTTGGTTTATCGAAGAATATGGTATTGCACAAGTCAGCATCAATCTCACCAACATCAACATCACGCCGCTTCACATTGCTTTTGATGAATGTGTGAAGAGTGCCGCTTCCAGAGGCATGCGCGTAACAGGTTCAGAATTGGTTGGATTGATTCCTCTAAAAGCAATGCTGGATGCTGGAAAATATTTTCTGAAAAAACAACAACGCAGCGCTGGCGTATCAGAGGAAGAATTGATACGTATAGCAGTGAAGTCTTTGGGACTGGATGAGCTGACTCCTTTCGATCCTAATAAGAAAATTATTGAGTACCTGCTCCGCGAGGAAAAACAAAGCAAGCTCGTTCGCATGAATCTCCGCGAATTTGTAAATGAAACTGCGAGTGAGTCAATCGCGCCGGGTGGTGGTTCTGTATCTGCCTATATGGGATCGTTGGGAATTTCTCTTGCAACGATGGTTGCTAATCTTTCTTCGCATAAAAAAGGCTTTGATGATAAGTGGGAAACATTTTCAGGCTACGCAGAGAAAGGTCAGTTGCTTAAAGATGAATTATTAAGATTGGTGGATGAAGACACTTTTGCTTTCAACCGTATCATGGAAAGTTTTGGACTTGCAAAAAGCAGTGACGAAGAAAAAAAGATTCGTAGCCAGGCCATTCAGGACGCTACAAAAAATGCCATTGAAGTTCCGTTGCGCGTGATGCAATGTTCATTTGATGCATTTGAAATTATTGAAGCGATGGTTAAAACAGGCAATCCGAATTCTGTTACTGATGCAGGTGTTGGTGCACTGGCTGTTCGCAGTGCAGTTTTAGGTGCTTACTTAAATGTGAAAGTAAATGCAAAAGATTTAAAAGATGAAATATTGAAAGAAGCTTTTATTCAACGGGCGGAAGAGCTGAAGGAGAAAGCAGTGATCAGGGAAAAAGAGATATTTGAAATGGTGGAAGGAATAATTAAGAATTAAGAATTTGACTTTGGTCATTGATGGTCATTGGTCATTCAACAAGCTCGACCTACTAACGACTAACGACTCCCGACTAAGGACTTACTCACTACTTCACTACTTCAAATCCTTTTCTCAACACAACATCACCATTGATGAGTTGAATAAAATACATACCATTGTTCAATTTACTTATATCAAGACTGAACTGATTTGTTCCTTCATTGATCTGCTGAAAACCGAGGTACACTTTTTCTCCCTGCAGGTTGAAGATATTTACCTGACAGTTACCTTCGCTATTACTACTGATCGAAATAGTTACGCTGCCTGAAGCGGGAACAGGATACAAAATCAAATCACTCATTATTGCTTTGCCAACTTCTGTTTCCATTTTATATGGCAAACTGCTGATGGCTGCATGCAACGTGTAGCATTCAGTAGCACTGCTGGCACTGGCAACAGGATAAATTTTTATGGTGTAGGTACCGCTTACTGCTGTATTGTAAATGATACTTTCATTATTGGTTCCTTTCTTAGCCGAAGTTGCAATGTTCACTCCTGAAGGACTGAATAATTTCATATTGTAATTAGCAGGAAGTGTTGTAAGCGTCACGTTAATATTCGGCGCTGCAAGGCTGTTAGAGAATGAAAACCAATCAATATCGGTAGCTGTGCTGATTTGAGATAGCATGTCAACATCCAACGCAATGGATTTAGCTTTTGCCTTGGTATTATTTGGTTCATACGATTCACTGCAGCTACTTCCACCAACAATATTGAGTGTGTAATCTTCCACTTCACCTTCCACCAATGTTCCACAAGGACCGGTAATAGGATAAAATCCCATAATCACGCGCATGCGAGTGGATCCCGCTACGGCTGAAAGCGGAACATTAACCGGAGCAGTATAGTTGATTGCGGTATATGCAATAGAAGTAACCACTAACTCGCCAGCATCCACAAAATCTCCGTCAGCGTTCCAATCGATGTACACTTTCCAATTTTCCACATATCCGCCCCACGGGTTCGCATGACTATAGGTAAGCGTATAACTGCTGCCAGCTAAAACATCGGTACTCAGTGCCGTACCATCAAAATAGCCCCCTGTTTCAGCACCGGAAGCTCTTGCGATGGTGCCAATGGAAACATAATCAATATATTCATAGTAAGTATTGGCCCCATGCGCTGAGCAATAGGTAAGCAGATTCTCCGGGCCCTGCAAGGAAGAACCCTCGGAGCTATTAAAGGGCAATACAATAATTGCAACAAGCAAGATGCTGATAAGTGTATTTTTCATAGCGCTTTTTTTTGGTTGAAGAATAAATCCAGCCTGCAAAACAAGGCGCTCAAACACCTGAAAAAAATGATTTTTGACATTTTTACAGGTGACTTTTATCATCTTAATAACAATATTTATCATACGAATTGCTAAGGCTTACCTAATGCAAAAAAGTAAATACTGTAAATCCATCGAAAAGGGCTCCACGCAAAAACCACACAACCATTCCGATGTATTCTCCCTTGTTACTGTGCCTTGGGAAATAGTTTAGTTCTAAGTTCGACAAGAAAGCCGACCTACTAAGGATTAACGACTCCCGACTATTGACTTACTCACTACGCACTCCTCTTTTGCAAAAGCCACTTTTTCACCTACCTTTGCCGACTTCAAAATAAAAATCACCCAAATCATGAAAAAATTTCCCGGTGCACTTCTCTTTATGATCATGAGTATTGCTATTGTTTTTACAGCCTGCAATCAGGCAGGATTATCCAGCCAGATGCTTGGCAAATGGAAGATTGATGAAATGCACATTCAATACTACATGCAGCAGCAGGAATATGGCGAAAAGCAAATGCAATCACTGATGGACAGTGCAGCAAAATCAACGGATACTGCCAAAATCAAAACCTTCAACTCGCAGATCGATCAGATTAAAAATCAATTGCAGGCATTTCAGGCAAGCCGCGATTCCGCACTTAAAAAGAATACGTGGGAATTTCAGGAAGGTGGCAATTTTATTGCTACCGAAAATGACGGTCCGAGAAAAGGCCTATGGTCGTATGATGATAAACTCGGCATGCTGTTTACCGTAATTGAAAACCAGACTTCTTCTGTGAAAGTAAAATTCAATAAAGACACGATGGTGTTGCAGTTGGATTCGGTGAACTATATGAAGTTTACACCGCTTAAATAAGAATCAATTAAGAATTGAGAATAGGAATTGAGCTAAAAGTTCCATTACAGCCATAAATCTTCTGAGAGGATTTATGGCTGTAATTTTTTATTGATTCTTCATTTTCGCTTTTCGCGGTAGAAGGCGATGAGATCAGTGGCGGGAATTTCTGTTTTACCTGCTTCACGCAACATAGTTACAAGTTGCCCGCGATGATAGGTGCCATGATTTGATACATGCATCAAAATCTGGTACACGGGTGAAATGCCGGTAATGCCTTTCAAAGTTTTATAACTCACTTCCTGATTCAATTGCTTTTTATCATATGAAATTGCTTTTGCTTCCAGTGCTTTTGATGAAGCCATCAGGCCCGCTGTCAATTCTTCCTTGGTTCCCGCAAAAGGAACTTTTGGCCATGTGGAAGGTGAAATTCCTTCCAGTCTTGCCTGCCAGATATCCTGCGCAAACCAGATGTGCAGCAATGTTTCACGGATATTTTTGAAACTGCTTTTCATTTCCTGCAGCAGTTGTTCATCCGACAACAAAATAATCTCACTGCAAATTCTATCGTTCGCCCACAGGTTAAAGGCGACATAATCACGAACTATTTTTTTCATGTTTGAAAATTTTGAATTGGAATGCCACTGCAAATAAACAATTGAAAGTGCTGAATCAGAAATGCGCAGGTGCAAATGGAGTAGAAATAATTCTCTCCATAAAAGCTTTAAACTATCATTCTCCAATTTTCAACGCCTTTAAAATTTGTAGTCATTCAGGAAGAACCTCCTTACATTAAACATGGATGCTGATAACTTTCAATTCAGAAATTTTTGACTATCGCATCAACTGTGTGTTCACTTTTAAGGAGGTTCCTCCTGAATGACACGACTTGGATTGAACGTGTCAACTTTAGCATTAATGAAGAATAATGTTCAGTCTTTACACAAATTATGCATTCACTTGTAAGGAGGCTTTTCCTGAATGACACACTTGTACCTGTTGGTTTCATTGGGTGAATAATTGCTCAAACAATGACTAGTGGCAATTGACCAATGACGAAAAGCTATAAGACTACAAGACCAACGACTCTCCCGACTCACTACTTACTACTCCCTACTCACTACTCATTTGAATACCTTAGCAAAAAAAATCCATGAACCTCCACTTCGGATCCGTTTGCGTTCGCAATCCTCAAACAAAATTCCAAAATGCGCAACCGCATATGGAATCCATCGTTGCCAGCACTACTTTTTCCTACGATGATCCTGAAGCATTGATGGAAGTTTTTTTAGGGGAGCAAAAGGGGTTTATCTATTCCCGCTGGAGCAATCCTACGATTGAACTGGCAGAAAATAAAGTTGCCGCGTTGGAAGCTTGCGGCCTCAATGATAGCGATGGTTTACCACTAAAGCTGACTGCTAAAATGTTCAGCTCCGGCATGGGCGCCATCAGCACGTTATTTCTGGCGAACTTAAAAACCGGCGACAAAGTGCTGGCGCAGGAAAATCTGTATGGCGGCACTTCAGAATTTCTGAATAAATTTCTTTCACAACATGATGTGGAACCAGTGCTGATGGATTTAAAAAACCTTCAGCGTGTGGAAGAAATGGTGAAGCAGGATGGAAAAATAAAAATGCTGTACATCGAAACGCCTTCCAATCCTACGATTGATTGTTATGATATTGAAGCGCTGACGAATATTGCAAAAAGCAAAAATCTGCTTGTTGCAGTGGACAATACTTTCGCTTCACCTTATCTGCAACAACCTTTTCGTTTCGGTGTTGACTTTGTGGTGCATTCCACCACAAAATATATGAACGGGCATGGAAATTCCATTGGCGGCATGTTGATCAGTCGCGAAGATTCACCTATGAACAAAGCTATTTTCGATCACAGGAAATTGTTGGGCTCCAATAGCAATGCTTTTGATGCGTGGCTATTATTACAAGGTGTAAAAACACTTGAAATCCGTATGCAACGACATTGTTTGAACGCAATACAGGTGGCTCAATTTTTAATCACACATCAAAAAGTTTCTAAAGTTAATTATGCGGGACTTCCTTCTCACCGTGATCATGCTGTTGCAAAAAAACAGATGCGCGATTTCAGCGGCATGCTGAGCTTTGAATTGAAAGATGGGCTGGACGCAGGAAAAGATCTGATGAAAAATATCCGCCTTTGTCAATTAGCTGTTTCACTCGGAACAGTTGATACCATTATTCAGCATCCGGCTTCTATGAGTCATGTTGGTGTTGCAAAATCAGTGCGTGAACAATATGGTATTACGGATGGGCTCGTGCGGCTTTCTGTTGGTATTGAAGATGCTGGAGATTTGATTAGTGATTTGGAACAAGCGTTGGGAATTCGTCATTAGTCATTGGTCATTGAGTCATTGCTTCTGTCTTTGTCATGCTGACGAAGGAAGAATCTATCATCGTTTATCATTTAGTCATTGGTCATTGTGTCATTGGCACATCTGCACATCAAATCATTGGCACATCAACAGGTCATTGATTCATTGGTATATCTTCACATCAGACCATTGGCACATCAACAATTCATTGAATGATCAGCTTTCGATTGATTGCTTCTTCTTCAGCTACACCACTTTCACAGCACCTTCCTTTGTTTTGAATCCGTCATTGCCGGGAAGTCCGGGAATATTGGTTTGATGAATCATCAATTTACCAGCAGCATATACATCATAACAAAAGGTGTTGCCGGGTTCATGCAATTATCAGGAAATTTCTTACCGTCATTGTTTATGTGAATCCAAACTTGTTACATTTGATTTTTCCTCCTAATACAAATAAAACAACATGAAAAACTTTAAGACTCTGATTGCGCTGTTTGCAATAATCGCACTGGCTTCATTTGCACAAGCTACCGATCGTATTGTAGCTGACGGCGGGCAAGGTGGCGCTTTTCCCACTATTAACGCTGCGCTCACCGAAGCTTCAGCAGGTGACCGTATTCTCATTTATCCAAAAAGCGGCGGCTCACCTTACACAGAAAATATTGTGATCAGCAAAAACATACAGTTGCTCTGCGCGCTCGAGGGTAAATACTACGGCGTAAACGGCGCGGTAAATATTGATGGCGCTTCCTTGCCTGTAAATGGCGTGGTAACCATCATTGGTATGAATCTGCAAAACGGAAACATCAGTGCTTCCTCGCAGGCAAATTCAGGCGGAAAGACAAAAGTTAATATCCTCGGTTGCCGTCTTGATAACGGGAGTATTAATTTCTACGGACAGTATTATTACGACCTCAATGCCTCCAGTGATTCTTTAAAGAATGGTGTCATTCAACTGAGGTTCGGGAAAGTAATTGGTTGCTATATTCAAAATCAAACGTTAAGCAGCACGCATAATATCTACGTTACGAGCGACGCTATTAATACAAATGATTCCGTTTTAATCATAGGCAATCACATCATCACCTGCCCCACAAACGGATATTGTGCGGGTATCTATTGGGAATCAACCACGCAATTCCAATACATTGCCAATAACTACATCCTGTGTGGCAGTACAAATGGATACAGCGGCGGCATCTACATTTATACCAATAAAAGTTCGCTGGCAGGAAGAAACACACTGGTAAACAATACAATTTATTCTGCCGGCTATATGTGGATGGCCATTTATGAATATAGTCTTTATAGCAATAGTTATAACGATGTATTCAACAACCTGATTCTTTCAACGCTCAGCAGCGGATACGGAGGTATTTACTGGGGAACTACCGCTTCTTTTAACGCAATGAGCTACAACTTTATCAAAAGCAGCACCGGCGGATTGACTGGTTTGGCTAACGATGGCACGAATAATCTCAATACAAATTCTGCGGGATTCTTCAATATAAATGACGGCTCACTACTCGCGGGTGCTGATGCGCTTAATGCAGGTTATGGAGATTCAGCTTTCTATGATCTGGACATAACACGCAATGATGTCGGTTGTTATGGCGGCTCTTTTAGTCTCGCTCAGTTTCATCCGATGAATCTCGGTGCATCACGCATCACTTACATGCTGGCACCACGAAGGGTCACCATCGGGCAGTCTGTGAATATCAAAGCCAATGCCTTCGACCGTTAGAAACTGAAAACCAACCTTAACAAATCTTAAACTTTTACATCATGAAATTCTTACATAAACTTTCCGCGATTGTAACCTGCATTATCGTCGCAACCAATTTTTCAAACGCTGCCGACCTCGTTGTAGTAAGCGGTGGTGTGCTCCCACAATATTCCACTATTAATGCGGCCATTGCTGCGGCTTCCAACGGTGACAGAATACTGGTTACTCCCGGGTTGGAATATAATGAAGCGTCCATCAACATCAACAAGAATGTACAAATACTCAGCAATACAGAAGGACAGCAGTTCCAGGTGAGTGCAAATATTACGGTTACTCCTCCGGTTGCAGGTTCGAATATCATCATTCAGGGAATGGACCTGATCATTGGTAATATTATTGGCGCTGCAGTTCCCGGAGGTGTAAGATCTAAGTTCACCATGGTGGGAAGCAAGATCAGAAACGGTAATGTTGACTTTTATACCAATGCTTACTGGGAATTGAATATGATGCAGGATTCTTTAATAGGAACGAATCCGTCAATCAGTCTGCGCTTTGGTAAAATAATTGGCAATTACATTAATGGAGGAACAGGTAGTGCATACAGCATTTACATAATTAGTGAAGCTGCTGTAGCTGCAGACACAGTTTATGTAGTGGGCAACAAGCTTGAAATGTCTTCCACCGGTGCAGGCCAGGTTGGTCTTTACTGGGCAAACAGTACCAATTTCTTTTACATCGCAAATAATTACGTCAGGAACAATGCGTATGCACAATATCCCATGTATGTCAATGCCAGCAATTCCAATTTAACAGGCGGCAATACGCTTATCAACAATACATTTTACAACAACAGTTCAGGATATCAGACCATCACATTTTACAGTGTAAGTTCTTTCACATTCGTATATAATAATCTGGTGATGAATGGTGGCAGTGGTGCCTATGGATTTTACATGGCCGGTTCTCAAAACAACTATGTGATGAGTTATAATCACTTTCAACTCGGAAATTCAAATGCGATGTACGGAATTGTAAATGACGGAACCAACGTAATCGGTTCCAACACCACTTTCGATATCAATACAGGCATTGCACTAACGGGAACGGCCATCGACGGCGGATATCCTAACGATGGGTATGCAGATCACGATCTTACCAGGAATGATGCCGGCTGTGGTGGCGGTTCCTTGCGCATCACCAACTTCCACCCGATGAACAATCTTACGAACGGAGCGCGTGTCACCTTTGTAAATTCCCCGCGAAGAGTGCTGATGGGAAACAATGTGAATCTGAAAGCTGATTCATTCGACAAGTAGTTTGCAGTCAACCATCACACTAAAAAGAATTTCGTGAAGCCTTATCTACTCATAAAATGTTACCTGCTCGCCATCGGTTTACTGATGGTAAATTTTACGCAGGCACAATACCATTACGTGGCTGGCGGTGAATACTATATTGACACCGACCCTGGTGTTGGTTTAGCTACGCCGGTGAATGCCGCAGATGGCACGTTTAATAATATTACTGAACAGCTTACCAAAAACATAAGCGGACTCACCACCGGTTTTCATACACTTAATGTGCGTGTTCGTGATAACACCAATCATTGGGGACCAGTATTTACTACCGTGATGAAAGTGGATCCGGCCGTTACTGCCCGTGCGATGAACATCACACAAGGCGAAGTATTCTGGGACACTGATCCCGGACAAGGCAATGGCTCTGCGATGATTGCCTTCGATGGTAACTTCAACGATGCACTGGAGAAAGTGATGAGCAATTCATTCCTGCCACCACTCAGCAACGGCATGCATACGCTGAATGTTCGTGTGAAAGGTCATGACGCTGCATGGAGCCCTGTTTTTACTACCGTAGTTAGAGTTGATCCTGCGTTAGTCGCACGTGATATAAGGATTACAGCAGGTGAAGTATTCTTTGATACCGATCCGGGACAAGGTGCAGGTACAGTATTGATTTCTTTTGATGGCAACTTCAATGATGCATTGGAAACAGTAAAGTCAGGAACATTTTTACCACCCACCGTGGCAGGACTTCATACACTCAACATCCGCGTTCATGGTCCTGACGGAACATGGAGTCCGGTATTCACCACCGTTACACGGGTTGATCCTGCACAAACTTCACGCATAATAAAAATTACAGCCGGCGAAATTTTTTTCGACACAGATCCCGGACCAGGTTTGGCAACACCGTTGATTGCCTTTGATGGTAACTTCAACAGTGCTTTGGAAGTTATTACCACCAATAATTCAGGTTCAACGCTCACTAATGGAGCACATACACTGAACATCCGCGTAAAAGGAAATGATGGTTCATGGAGTCCGCTATTTACAACAGTGATTTCCGTGGACACAGCTTTAGCAATCCCCAACCTTCACATTACAGCCGGTGAATTCTGGTGGGATGAAAACATAGCCGGTGCAATTCCATTGATTTCATTTGATGGTTCATTCAATGATGCATTTGAAATAGTAATTAACAATGCCGCGCTCATTCCACCTTCTTCAGGTTTTCATAAAATGAATATTCATGTACAAGGATTGGATGGAAACTGGAGCAATACATTCAGCACAATATTGAGCGTTGAACAAGCCATCGTTGCCGGTAGCTTTTATATTACGATGGGCGAATTCTGGTGGGACAATGATACCAACAACACCACGCAACTGATTTCATTTGACGGAACTTTCAATGATGCTTTTGAAACTATCGTGAATAACGGAACAGTGAATCCTCCTTCCGGTGGATTTCACAAACTGAACATCCGGGTAAAAGGATTTGACGGAAATTATAGCAACACTTTCAGCTCCATCATCAGTGTAGAACAACCTATTACTGCCACCACATTTAAAATTACCATGGGTGAATTGTGGTGGGACAATGATACCAACAACACTATCCAACTCATTTCATTTGACGGAACATTCAATGATGCATTTGAAACACTGATCACCAACGGAAGCATCAACCCGCCTTCAGCAGGATTTCACAAACTAAATATTCATGCAAAAGGCTTTGACGGAAGTTTCAGCAATACCTTCAGCACCATTATCAGTGTAGAACAACCGATCACAGTACGTGATGTAAAAATCATCAGTGCACAATATTGGTGGGATGCTGACAGCACGAATGCACAAATCATGTTTGCATTCGATGGAAGTTTCAATAGTGCATTCGAACAAATCACAGCATCAGCCAACTCCGGATTAACCGGTTCCGGATTTCATTTGCTCAATGTGCGTGCTAAAAGTTTCGACAACAATTGGAGCAATACAATGAAGTCCATGGTGTTTGTTGATCCTTGTATCTCCTCTCCCACTGTTTCAGTCACTCCATCTACACCACAACAAATCTGTACAGGCAGCAGCATTTTATTAAGTGCTGTACCCAACAACCTGGTAAGTTATACATGGATTCGTGGTGCCGTAACTGTTGGCAGCGGTCCAACTTATTCCACATCAGAACCCGGCTTCTATAAAGTAATCGGCTACGATGCAAATGGCTGCCCCGGTCAATCTGCTTATGTGCAGGTGGATACTACTTCTGCAAATAGTGTTACGATTACGCCTTTGAGTGTCACAACATTTTGTGCAGGTGGTAATGTAACATTGGTTGGATCAGGTGGTTTCTCACAATATGTATGGAGTAATGGCGCTACTTCACAATCCATCAACGTAACTGCAACCGGAACCTTCACCGTTTCAGGAACATCAGGTGCAGGTTGTTCTGCCACTTCACAACCTTTAACAGTAACCGTAAATCCAAATCCTGCAATACCTACTATTAACATAACCGGTTCAACTGCGTTTTGTATGGGGGGAAGTGTGTTACTTACTTCATCTGCTGCAAATAGTTATTTATGGAATGATGGAGGAAGCACCACACAATCTATTAATGCAACTTCAACCGGCGCATACTTCGTTACCGTCTCCAATATTTACGGATGTCAGGCAACGAATACAACGCCTGTAATTGTGGATGTGCACAATCCAACCATCAGCGTTTATCCGGCAGGACCATTAACAGTTTGCAATTACAACCAGGCATCGCTTGCTGTTTATGCAACCGGAACGAATCTGAGTTTTCAATGGATGGAAAGCGGAAACGATATCAATGGAGCAACGAATGCTTCCTTCAATACTTCCATAGCGGGAAATTATTCCTGTCGTGTAACAGATGGATTGGGTTGTACAGCAACTTCAAATGTGGTTGCAGTTACTTTTGTTGCGCCACCTGTAGTTACGATCACTCCTTCAGGTTCTACATCTATCTGCAGTACAGGAAGTGTTGATTTAACTGCGTCACCTTCCGGACTTAATTACTATTGGTCGAATGGAGCTACCTCGCAAACTATTACCGCCACTTTACAAGGATCGTACAATGTAAATGTTACAGATGCTAATGGTTGTTTTGCTTCAGGAACTCCTGTTTCAGTTACTGTTTCTTCTCCATTAAATGGTTTTGTCGCAGACAGCATTGAACGTTTCTTACCAGGCAATGGAACAGTTCAATTCACTTCAAGTACCAATGGAACCATAACAGCTTACAACTGGAAATTCGGTGATGGCGGAACATCAATACTTGCGAATCCGTCACACACTTATACAACTTCAAGTGCTCCGGGATTTTATACTGTAAAACTTGCTGTTACGAACGATGCAGGTTGTACTGATTCTATCACGGCAAATAATATGATCCGTGTGTGGGATGAGTTTCCCCATGCAGGCACCACTTTTTATTCTTATTCCACTGAGGATGTTACCAATGTTTCTTTCATATCATCGCTTTATGGTTGCACCGTTCAACCCAACGGTCAAGTGTACATCACAAGTAACGGTGGTGATACATGGGAATACATCGGATTGCCTTGCACTTGTCATCTAAGCGGTGTAAGTTATGTTGGTTCACAAGGCAACAGCGCCATTTGGGTGGCAGGAGAAAATGGGTTTACCGCTGTGAATTATACAGGCACAGCGGGAGGATGGATTACGTATGTTATTCCCTGCGGATGTGACATCTCCAACATCTATTTCAGCAGTCCGAACAATGGCTACGCAGTTGGCACCAACGGACAAGTGTGGTTCTGGAATGGAACGTATTGGGGAAATATTTCTCCCGGCATTTCCAATAATTTCTATGCAGTAAATTATTGGGGCGGTTATCTGTGGGCTGTTGGTTATGGTGGCATCATCTGGCAGTATCAGCCCGGATTTGGTTGGGTGAATATTGTTTCAGGAACCGTCTATAATCTCTATAGCATCAGCTTCGGCTGCACTTGTGCAGGCGGAGGTTATAACGGCGGTGGTGGAGGATATGGTGGTGTCGGACTTGGTGTAGGTGCCGGCGGAACGATTATTATCAGCAATGATGGAGGTACTACCTGGCACAATTCCAATTCGGGAACCACGTACGATTTAACAGGCGCTTATGTGATTGATTCACTTCACATGATTTGTGTGGGTCAGCATGGTATCGTACTTACCACAGCAGATTGCGGACTTACATGGGTTCCGTGGAGTATCGGCAATACAGAAGATCTCACCAGTGTTACAGCAAGCGGATGTGTTGCTTATATCTCCGGAAACAATGGTGGCGTTTATACTTTCCCGATCAACTTCAATGCTGCACCTCCTGAATTTACGCTTTCAAATGATACCATTTGCGCGGGAAGCTTTGCAACATTAAACGTAGTGAATCCGAAAATCGGAAGTTTGTATGTGTGGAGCAATGGAAACATTGGCAATTCCATAATCACGAATGTGCCCGGAAACTATTCCGTAACTGAATATTCTCTCTGCGATACGATTACTTCTGCGGTTCAAACAATTTATCAGGGCATCGCAACTGCTTCCATTGATGTAAGCGGTTCAACCAATCTTTGTGGAAATGAAACCGTAACACTCACCGCCAGTAGTGGTGTTAATTATTTATGGAGTAACGGATCCATTGCCAGTTTCATTGTAGTGAATGATGCCGGAAGTTACAGCGTGACAGTAACAGATGTATCAGGATGCGCGGCAGTTGCTGATCCTGTCATTATCACAAGTGTGAGTCCGTTGAACAGTATTGCTGCTGATAGTCTTGAGCGTTTCCTACCGGGAAATGGCACTGTTCATTTCACCAGCAGCACTAACGGAACCATTGTTTCTTACCTCTGGGATTTTGGCGACGGATCAACTTCTGATCAGGCAAATCCATCACATACTTATGCATTGGCCAACGCTCCGAATTTCTATACCGTAAGTCTCACTGTTACGAATGACGAAGGTTGCAGTGATGTGATCACTACAGTTAACATGATAAGAGTATGGAACAAATTTGCCTGTACGGGAACTTCGTTCGCTTCTTACTCTTCAGTGGATGTTTACAACGCATCTTTCATATCAGCACTTTATGGTTGCGTGGTGCAACCCAACGGCCAGGTCTATCAAACAATTGATGGCGGAACTACATGGTCTTCACTTGGATTACCTTGTACCTGCCAGCTAAACGGGGTAAGTTATGTTGGCTCACAAGGCAACAGTGCCATCTGGATTGCCGGCGCAAGTGGCTTCACGGCAGTAAATTACTCCGGTTTGCCGGGTGGCTGGACGACTTACATCATTCCATGCGGTTGCGATATTCAGAATATTTATTTCAGCAATCCTAACAGTGGATACGCTGTCGGCACCAATGGTCAGGTGTGGTACTGGAATGGAATTTTATGGAGTAATATTTCTCCCGGAGTAACCAATACTTTTTATGGTGTAAATTATTGGAACGGATATTTATGGGTGGTTGGATACAATGGCATCATCTGTTATTATCAGGTTGGTTCAGGCTGGATAGCTGTGAATTCCGGCGTGCTCTACAATCTTTACGCAATTGCATTTGGCTGCACTTGTCCCGGTGGAGGATTCAGCGGCGGCGGTTATGGTGGTGTTGGATGTTCAGTTGGTGCAAATGGAAGTATTTCCATCAGCAATAATGCAGGCGCTTCGTGGCATCCATGTAATTCAGGAACCACATACGATCTCTCTGGCGTAATCGTAGTTGATTCACTGCACATGATTTGTGTCGGACAGCATGGTATCATTCTCACCACTTCCGATTGCGGCATGACATGGATACAGTGGAGTGTCGGCAATACCGATGACCTCACAGGCATAACTGCAAACGGATGCCTTGCTTATATCACCGGAAAGAGCGGCAAGGTGTACACCTTCCCTGTAAACTTTGATCCTGTACTTCCAACATTCAGCGTTTCAAGCGATACTGTTTGTTCAACAAGTCCTGCAACACTTAGCGTTATCAATCCGAGAGTCGGCAGTGATTATGTATGGAGTAATGGAGCAACAGGAAATTCAATTGTTATAGCTATTGGTGGAGATTATTTCGTTACGGAACATTCTTTCTGTGATACACTTGTTTCAGCAGCACATACGCTTGTTGGCGGAGTGGTTACACCCACCATTCAGGCAAGTGGTTCCACCAATCTTTGTGGCAACGGAACAGTAACGCTCACTTCCAGCAACGCTGCGAATTATCTATGGAGCAATGGCGCTACTACAAATTTCATTGTGGTGAATACGGCCGGAGATTACAGTGTCACGGTAACGGATGTTTCCGGATGCAGCGCGACTTCTGCAATAACAACTGTTACAGCAGGTTCTCCATTGAACGGATTTGCAGCCGATAGTCTCGAACGTTTCCTACCGGGAAATGGCACTGTTCATTTCACCAGCAGCACTAATGGAACCATCGTTACTTACCTGTGGGATTTTGGCGATGGAACTACTTCCGATCTTCCAAATCCTGACCACACTTATACTTTGGCCAATGCACCGAATTTTTACACCGTCACTTTAAAAGTAACAAGCGATGATGGCTGTACAGATTCCATTTCTATCATAAACATGATCAGGGTC
Organism: Chitinophagaceae bacterium; assembly: GCA_016717285.1. Taxonomy (NCBI): domain Bacteria; kingdom Pseudomonadati; phylum Bacteroidota; class Chitinophagia; order Chitinophagales; family Chitinophagaceae; species Chitinophagaceae bacterium. The sequence continues at coordinate 388,597 of JADKFU010000001.1, read as the reverse complement.
TGGAACAAGTTCGCTTGTACAGCTACAACATTTACGACTTACTCTTCTGTTGACGTTCATAGCGCTTCCTTCATTTCAGCGCTGTATGGCTGTGTGGTGCAACCCAACGGTCAGGTCTATCAAACAATAGACGGTGGTGTAACCTGGTTGTCATTGGGTCTGCCATGTACGTGTCAATTGAATGGAGTTTGTTATATCGGCACACAAGGCAATTCAGCGATCTGGATTGCCGGTGCTGGCGGATTCACGGCAGTGAATTATACCGGCTTACCGGGCGGCTGGACGACTTACATCATTCCATGCGGTTGCGATATTCAGAATATTTATTTCAGCAATCCGAACAGTGGATACGCTGTCGGCACCAATGGTCAGGTGTGGTATTGGAATGGAGTTTTATGGAGTAATATCTCGCCCGGAGTTACCAATACTTTTTATGGTGTAAATTATTGGAACGGATATTTATGGGTGGTTGGATACAATGGCATCATCTGTTATTATCAGGTCGGTTCAGGTTGGATAGCTGTGAATTCCGGTGTACTCTACAATCTTTATGCAATTGCATTTGGCTGCACTTGTCCTGGAGGAGGATTTAGTGGCGGCGGTTATGGTGGTGTTGGATGTTCAGTTGGTGCCAATGGAAGTATTTCCATCAGCAACAATGCCGGCAGCTCCTGGCATCCTTGTAACTCAGGAACCATTTATGATCTGAAAGGCGTGATTGTAGTGGACTCGCTCCACATGATTTGTGTGGGTCATCATGGTATCATTCTTACCACTTCCGATTGCGGCATGACGTGGGTGCATTGGAGTGTAGGTAACACCGATGATCTTTTAAGCATTACAGCAAATGGTTGTCTTGCTTACATCACCGGAAGAAGTGGCCGTGTCTATACTTTCCCTGTAAACTTTGATCCGCTTCCGCCCACCTTTACTGCTTCAACAGATACCGTTTGTTTAACAAGTCCGTCAACACTCAGCGTAGTCAATCCGAAAGTGGGCAGCGAATATTCCTGGAGCAATGGCAGTACAGGTAATTCAATCATCGTAACTGCAAGTGGTGACTACTCAGTTACAGAAACAACTTTCTGCGATACGATTGTTTCTGCAATTCACACCATTGTAGGTGGAGTTGCAACGCCTATCATTACTGCAAGTGGTTCAACCAATCTTTGCGGCAACGGAACAGTTACACTTACATCAAGCGAAGCAGCAGGATATCTGTGGAGCAACGGAGAATCAACGCAATCAATTATTGTCAGCACCGCAGACAACTATAGTGTAATCGCTTCTGATGGTTCCGGATGCAGTGCAGTTTCTAATGTTGTGGTGGTAACCAGTATTGATCCGCTGAATGGATTTACTGCTGATAGTCTTGAACGTTTCCTACCGGGAAGCGGCACCGTTCAATTCAACAGCAGCACCAACGGAACAATCGCTACTTACCTGTGGGATTTTGGTGATGGCACTACTTCCGATCTGCCCAATCCGTCGCATACGTATTCGCTGGCTAATGCACCGAACTATTATACGGTGAAATTAAAAGTTACAAGTGAAGATGGATGCACAGATTCAGTATCCACCACCAACATGATCAGGGTGTGGAATATTTTCAATCATACTTCCACCACATTCGCTTCCTATTCCAACATTGATGTAGTGCGTGCTTCTTTCATCTCTCCGCTTCATGGTTGTATTGTTCAACCAAACGGACAAGTCTATCAGACAAGCGATGGCGGCACCACCTGGTTATCACTTGGCTTGCCTTGTACCTGTCATCTGAATGGTGTGAGCTATACAGGCACTCAGGGAAACAGTGCGATCTGGATTGCAGGCGAAGGCGGCTTCACGGCAGTAAATTATACAGGAACAATAGGAGGATGGATCACTTACATCATTCCATGTGGTTGCGATATTCAGAATATTTATTTCAGCAATCCTAATAGTGGATACGCTGTTGGCACCAATGGACAAGTGTGGTATTGGAATGGAATTTTGTGGAGCAATATTTCTCCCGGAGTGACCAATACTTTCTATGGTGTTAATTTTTGGAATGGTTATCTGTGGACAGTCGGTTATAACGGTATCATCTGCCGCTATCAACCCGGCTTTGGATGGATTGCAGTTAACTCCGGTGTACTTTATAATCTGTATGCAATTGCTTTTGGCTGCACTTGTCCTGGTGGAGGATTCAGCGGCGGTGGTTATGGCGGTGTTGGTTGCAGTGTTGGCGCTTATGGCAGTATCTCTATCAGCAACAATGCCGGTGGTTCCTGGCATCCGTGCAACTCCGGAACAACGTATGATCTCACCGGTGTGATTGTGATTGATTCATTACACATGATTTGTGTGGGGCATCATGGCATCATTCTCACCACTTCTGATTGTGGCATGACGTGGGTGCACTGGAGCATTGGTAATACCGATGACCTGCTGCACATTACGGCTAACGGATGTCTTGCTTATATCACCGGAAGAAGTGGCAGGGTATATACATTCCCTGTGAACTTTGACGCCCTTCCTCCTGACTTTACAGCTTCAGCAGATACCGTTTGTGAAGGAGATAGCGTGACGCTGACAGTAACGAATCCGAAAGTGGGAAGTGAATATGTATGGAGCAATGGCAGCACGGGAAATTCAATCTCGGTGAATGTCTCCGGAGATTATTCTGTAAGTGAAATCACTTATTGTGATACCATCGCTTCAACAGAAATACTGTCGGTTGAAGTGTTGCCCATTGTCGCCTATTACCAGGATGCTGACGCAGATCTGTATGGAAATGCTGCAGTGATTGTTCAATCCTGCATTCCTGTTGCAGGCTATGTGACAGACAGCACAGATTGTAACGATGACAATGCAAGCGTAAATCCGGGAGCCATAGAAATTGCAAATGGTATTGATGACAATTGTAACGGGCAAATTGATGAGGTTAATTGTGTACCCCCAACAGGACTGGTGCATACTGCTTTAACTTCTTCCAATGAATTGGTTAGCTGGACAGCCGTACCCGGAGCTACCAAATACAGTATTCAGTATGGTTTAGCGAATCCAACTGCAACATGGTTTCCAATGAGTGTAAATGCTCCCGGAACCTCTATTGTCATCAAAGGCCTCAGTGCTTCCACTAAATACAAATGGAAAGTGCGTAGCATTTGCGGAAACACGAAGACAGTTTATACACTTACAGATAAGTTCACAACGCTTCCGTTAAAAGAATCTGTTCCATTAAATACTTTGGATGACGGAAATCTCTTTCAGGTATATCCGAATCCTAACAATGGACATTTCGTTGCAGATCTCACGCTTGCATCCTGGATCAATGAAAATGCTACCCTACAGATCACCAATATGGTCGGACAAGTTGTTTATGAAAAAAAATCAATGGTAACAGATGGCAAACTTCACATGGAAATTGAATTAGCTGCTTATCAGAAAGGCGTCTTCCTGTTGCACATAGTAGTGAATGATCAAACGTTTATCAGGAAATTAGTGCTGGAAGAATAACCTGGCGAATGCTAAAATTATAAATCCGGAATGGTGAAAACGATTCCGGATTTTTTTTGAATAGGGTACAAACGAAGGAGCCCCAAAGGGGAATTTGGGGAAGTGGGGGGGGCGGGGCCGCGGGGAGGGGGGGGGGGCGCGGGGGCCGGACCCCTTCCCTTTGCCTCAACGCGAATAATTCACGAATAATTGCTTCGCGTATTCATGGTTGAAATGCTGCAACCTCTTCAATCCTTTTTAAGAACTCTCATATTATAAATTGAATGCAGGCAGACATTGGGATAAACCGGCACAATTCCAGCGACACGCGATTCACATTTTAACTACAAATATGCCATGAGTGAACAACCATCCAACTAGTCCCTCAAAGCATTGCATATTCGCCTTTTTGATTGTCCGTTCACGCATTTTGTAAGTAGCCTCTTGTGATAAGCCAAATATTTCAGCTACTTCATTGATGCTATAGTCACAGATCAGGTAGTGGACACAACGTAATTCCTCTAATGTAAATGCATAATTATAGTTTGGTCGCAACTCAAACATAGACAGTGACATTAACTTGCCAGGCAATTCATAGGGTTTGCTATTCATATGATACAGTTTTATAGATTCAGGGTCCAATATATACATTCTTCGTTAGTTGCTAAAATATTTAATGCTTCAAAATTCATTTAAAACTTTTAAGATTTTTGCAAGTCCGGAATTATTGATCAATTTTTAAACTCTTTATAATATCAATCCTCCATTGGTACTATTCATCATCATGATCCCGCACTATAATGAAAAAACATGTGAAAAGCTGCTTCATTCAAAAACCCATTCCAATGAATAACCTTTCACCAATCCTGCGTGTATTTTTTCCCGCTCTTATCTTCAGGAAACAATATCTTGGAATTCGAATTCGTGAAGCATGAACATTCTTATTTACATCGGGTTGGCATGGGTAGTGGTTTGTGTGATCATTTATTTTGTGCAGGAACGGTTTATTTTTCATCCTGAAAAACTGCCACAAAATTTCAAGTTTCAATATGACCGCCCGTTTACTGAATTGTTTTTTGATGTGGAGCGCAATGTCCGAATCAATGGTTTACACTTTGCAGTAGAAAACCCCAAAGGCCTCATCCTTTATTTTCATGGTAATACCCGGAGCATCAAAGGTTGGGCGAAGTATTCAAAAGATTTCACGAGGTACCAGTACGACCTGGTGATGATTGATTATCGCGGCTTTGGAAAAAGCACCGGTAAAAGATCAGAAGATGTGATGCTGAAAGATGCGCAGTTTGTGTATGAAGAACTGAAGAAAAAATATGCAGAAGACCAGATCATTGTATATGGAAGAAGCATAGGAAGCGGATTTGCGGTGCGTGTTGCAAGTTTAAATACACCCAGGTTTTGTATTCTTGATTCTCCTTACTACAGCTTTCAACATATTTCAAGTCGTTATCTTCCATTCCTTCCGATGCCATTTTTACTCAAGTATCCGATTCGGGCTGATCTGTGGATGGAATACGTAAAATGTCATACCTACATTCTTCATGGAACTAAAGACAAGCTGATTCCCATCAGTAGCAGTGAACAACTCGTTTCGATTGCACCAAAACGAATCACGCTCATCAGGATCGAAGATGGCAAGCATAATAATCTTCCGTCATTTCCTCAATATCACGCATTTTTGCGCGACATTTTATTGTACTAAAAAGATAAAACGAATGGGTTGGCTGATCTTAAGCTTCATCATATTATACGTTCTATATTGCCTTGCTTTCATTTTACTTCAACCCTATTTGATTTTCCGGCCTGAAAAATTGAAGGATGATTATGTATTCAATCCGAAGGTTTCCTTCAAAGAACTAAATACACACGCAGCCGATGGTACAAAGCTGAATGGAATATTGCTGCAACCTGAAGCAAAAAAAGGCATCATTATTTACTTTCATGGTAATTGGAAAAACCTCGACAACTATTTACCATTCACTAAAAAATTTACTGATCTTGGTTTCAGTGTGCTATTGCCTGACTACAGAAGTTATGGTAAAAGTGAAGGCCGGTTAACAGAACAACTTTTCTTTTCCGATACAGAACATTGGTACAGGATAGCGGTTAATATTTGTGCAGCCGAAAAAATTTTCATTTATGGACGATCCTTAGGAACTGCCGCTGCAACCTATCTGGCTGCACACCAACCGTGCAGACAGCTTATCCTGGAAACACCTTTTGCAAACATGTACGACATTGGAAGAAGATACGGTATGTTGTTTCCGGATGGAAACTATCTGCGCTTTAGTTTCAGAACAGATGTCTTAATACAGTCGGTCAAAATTCCTATCCTGATCCTGCATGGAAATAAGGACGAAGTCGTCTCCATCAAATCAGGAAAAAAACTGAAGCAATTTCTAAAAGAGCGGGATCAGTTTGTTGTGATAGAAAATGGACGTCATAAAAACCTCCATCAGTTTCAAGCGTATCATCTTGCATTAAATAATTTCCTGGATTCGGGAGAGCTATAGAAACAATTCCAGGTTAATTAAAAGCAGATAATGTTTTTATTGCTATAAAGAAGGAACTTTCTGAGTCCGCTTTAATGAGAAATTCACAGCCGCATGAACACCCAATAAAAAATTGTGCGGATCATCAAACTCAAGATATTCAGGTGTATCTTTTACAAATAAATTTGAACCAATTGAAGTACGGAGCCCGATTGTAAAAAAAGCGGCTTTCCTGCTAATGAAATCATAGTCGAGCGCTGCAACTACAGCATATTCATTCTTGCGAAAAAGATTTTGATTGCTCACTCTTTCCTTACTTTCATCCACGCTGTAAGTTATCATCCGGCCATATTGCACACCCAACGAGTAATTCACAAAGAAAGGAGTCTCTGTAATTCCTGACCAACCCTGCACCTTATAGCGCATCAGAACAGGAAACTGCATATAGTTAAATGAAACATGCTTTTGATTGTACTCAAGGCTGGTGGTCCTGTTATCTTCCGGTAAATATTTATAACGTTGTCCTTCCTGTGAATGAATAACCCATGCACCTTCCACGCCCCATTTATTATTGAAATTATAACCGCTTTGCACCATGATGGCCATGCCAAATGTTGGCGTGAATCTCAGGTTATCGTCATGAAAAGATTTTCCATCTACGATGAAGGTGGAATTGAATGTTTGTCCAAATCCGAAATATAAACCTGCCGCATCGGCAATGTAGAAATCAGGATCATTGGAAATGGAAGGATAAGCATGCTGACGAAGTTCATTAGTTCTTGCAAACGCGAGCTGATCATCAATATCAAATGCATTGTTAATCGCTAACGGTGCCACATAACCATTCCCGGCATACCATTCGAAGGGAACAAGGGATGGACCGCCAATTAACCTTGTTACAGATTCTTTCCAGTCAGATTCAACTTCAGCATAAAAATCAATTTCATCTTTAGCTGTAGCAGTAACAAGTGGCATTTCCTGATCATTGCTGCTGGTATTCCTTTCGGACGCCTTCTCACTATTCGATTCCACCGCCTTTTCAAATGGTATCACTTTCGATGTGCCTGATGTTATGAAAAAATCATTTGCTGAATGTTGAGGTATCAACTTACTTGAAACAATCTTTCCCGGATGAATGTTTGAGTTAATCAATACGCCACCGGAACCAAGTAAAAGCAACAATGCTACCAGCAAGAAACGCCTGCCATTCTGATTACGCCTCGCTGCCAAATGAAGATCATCAGTCAAATGATTCCACACTTTGCCTGATGGGTGCGACTTGTGTTGCCGCAACTTCTTGCTGAACTGTTCATCAATAATATGTCTATCAGAAGACAGCGGCATATTTTTGTATTCTTTGTGAATTCAAAACCATCTTTTGTAAAAGGTATCGCGCTCTTGCCAACTGCGATTTAGAGGTACCAATGTTTATCGAAAGCAGGTCTGCAATTTCCTGGTGTGAATAGCCTTCAATAGCATACAGGTTAAAAATGGTACGGTATCCGGGAGCCAGCCGCTGCACCATGTTGAGTAAATCATTGGCTGACAGGTGATGAAAATCATCTTGTTGTACCAGGTCATTCTTCATGTCTTCCACTTCCATCATATTTCTGGTTACCTGGTTTTTCCGGTAACCTTCAATAGCGGTATTTACAAAAACCCTTTTCATCCAACCCTCAAACGAACCTTCGTTTCTGAACTTATGAAGATTTGCATATGCCCTGATAAATCCTTCCTGTAACATGTCTTCAGCCTGGCAATAATCACCAGCATATCGCAGGCAGATCGAAAACATGCGGGGAGCAAAAACTTTATAAAATTCCTCATGCATTTTACGATCGCCCGTGATGCAACCTTCGATTAATTGCTGTTCGCTGATTTTATCTTTACCCCAAAGTCGCATGGATGGTAATTTATTGACTTAAAAATAGAAAGAATAGTTGCATTCGCACAATATCATTTGGTCAGCTTTAAACAGTGCCACAAATTCAAACAGCCATTATCATCTTCGAAGACTTTCTTACGGGCCCGGATGTGAATCTGAATGATTATGGGTTTTAAGAAATTCTTTCATCCTTTCAACAGCAATGCGGCGATGGCTGGTTCTATTCTTTTCTTCCTTACTCATCGTCGCGAAAGTCTTGTTACTTCCTTCCGGAATAAAAACCGGATCATATCCGAATCCGGAATTACCTGTTATATCTTCCGAAATTATTCCTTTCACTATTCCTTCAAAATAATGAATTTGATCTTTCAGAATAAGGCATACTATGGTTCTGAATTTTGCTTTGCGGTTTTTTTCACCGCTCATCTTTCGAAGTACCCGTTCAATATTATCAGTGGCACTTTTACCATTACCAGCATAGCGAGCTGAATAAACACCCGGCTCACCATTCAATGCATCAATCTCCAATCCGGTGTCTTCAGAAAAACAATCCATCGAAAACTTATTGCTGATAAACTGTGCTTTTTCCAATGCATTCTCTTCCAATGTTTCGTGTGTTTCAGGTAGCTCTCCTTCATAATAAAGATCGCTGAGAGAAAGCACATGGATATCATTGCCAAGCATTGCCTGCACTTCATCACGTTTAAACCGGTTCTGTGTAGCGAAAATCAGCGTGTGCATTATTTAGCTTTGAGATGATTAAATAATTTCCCCGCTTCATTAAAAAAATCTTTCTTCAGTATTTCATTCTTTTGTACCTCAGCAAAAGATACGGTAAATAGCAGATTGCAATTCATAAACCGGATACCCTTATTAACTTCATAATCAATATTCAATGTAAGATCAGCGGGAGTAACTCCGCAACAAATCATGTTAACAATGCCCTGAGTAACCGATAAATCACGGAATGAAAGCGGGTGCTCGCTATATAAATGGCAGGCAGCATTGTCACTCGCAACGCCCAGCCAGGCTGCCATTTTTCTCAGCAATTCAAAATCAGATTCAGGAATCTCCTGATTAAAAGCATTTTTAAAGAGAAACAACAACAGCGGCGATTCAACAATTTTATGATCAAGGTTTTTAAATGTTAACAAAACAGTTTCTGCCGGTGTATAAATTGGTTTCCTGAATAGTTGATTCAATGACGCTGTTGATATTGTTTCCTGCATGACAAATATTTTATACTGTGTCTAAACATTTCAAGCTCACTTAACCTTCTAAACCCTTCCAACTCTGCGATTCCTTCTTCGCGCTTAAAAATATTCATTCCCGGAATAGTTTCTTTACGAAAAAAGGATTTTTTAATTTTATGGCACAATCCGACTTTAGCTACCGCCTGGATTGAGCCATTAAACCTCCTTTTATGAAATATCCATTTCACATTGAACGGACTGAAACCAGCCGTTTAGGAACCGTTAATTTCAAAGAGCTTGCATTTGGCAAGTTATATGGTGATCACATGTTTGTTGCTGAATGCAGGCAAGGAAGATGGTCAGACTGCAAAATTATTCCTTATGGAAATTTGTCATTCAGCCCTGCATCATCTGCTTTGCATTATGGTCAAATTATTTTTGAAGGAATGAAAGCATATAAGGATACTTATGGCAATCCCCAATTATTCCGTCCTGAAAGAAATCACAAACGTTTTAATGCTTCCGCCGCACGTATGGGAATGGCTGAAATTCCCGGCGAACTTTGGCACGATGCATTACATGAACTGATCAGTCTCGATCATGAATGGATCCCTGAAGAACAAGGATGTTCTTTATATGTTCGGCCATTTATGTTTGCCACTGACCGCTTTATCGGCATTCGGCCCACTGAGTTTTTCAAGTTTCTTATCATCACTTCTCCCGCTGGATCTTATTATTCCAAACCGGTGAAAGTAATTGCTTCAGATCATTACGTAAGAGCATTTGCAGGCGGCGTTGGATTCGCTAAAGCAGCGGGAAATTATGGTGCTACCATGTTGCCACTCAAGGAAGCACAAAAGCAAGGTTTCGATCAGGTCTTATGGACGGATGGTATAGAACATAAATATGCGCAGGAGATTGGAACCATGAATGTTTTTTTTGTTGTGGATGGTGTGGCTATTACGCCAAACCTGGATGGAACTATTTTAGATGGCGTTACCCGGGACAGCGTGAAAGAACTTTTAAAAAGTTATGGTACAAAAGTAGAGGAACGCAAAATTTCGCTGGATGAACTTTCGGATGCGCACAAAAAAGGACTTTTTACGGAAGCTTTCGGAGCCGGGACAGCAGCTTCCATTACTGCCATTTCGCATATTGGTTACAAAGGTGCTGTGATGGAATTACCACCGATCGATGAAACCACTTTTTCAGCAAGATTAAAACAAGACCTCGAAGACATAAAAACCAGTCGCGTTCCCGACCCTTTCGGTTGGGTGGTGAAGGTGAAGAGTAAGTTGGTATTGGAGGAAGTATAGCGTTGCCTGGGCTAAGACCAATAGTAAGTATGAAGTATGAGGTATGAAGTATTTGATGTGCCGATGTGCACGATGCCTGGATGTGCAAATGGTTTTGATGATGCCATGAATGACCAATCACTTTTTACTATCGACTCAGGACTAACGACTAACGACTTTTCCCACTAATCACTACTCGCCACTCACATCTTCGGACTTTTCTTCTTCCGCACCCTCATATTGAGAAACTCTACCAGGAAAGAAAAGGCCATCGCAAAATAGAGATATTGTTTTTCAATATGATAATGTAAGCCATCTGCCACCAGCAATATACCGATCATGAGCAGAAAAGAGAGTGCGAGCATTTTTATTGTTGGATGTTTATTTATGAACTCACTCACCCACTTGGAAAACACGAGCATAAAGCCCATCGCTGCTATCACTGCAATCACCATGATGGAAACATGATCCACCAGGCCAACCGCAGTTAATATCGAATCAACAGAGAAAACGACATCAATAATGATGATCTGGATAATCACTGACCCAAAAGTGTTCTTGCCTTTTAAATTCTTCTCCTGTTCATCAACGTGTTCAATTTTTTCATGAATTTCTCTGGTGGTTTTATAAAGCAGAAATAATCCTCCTGCAATCAATATAATATCCCGCGCACTGAGTGCGAATGCGCCAAAAGTGGCTACCGGCTCAGTAAGATGTGTTAACCATGAAATTGAAAAAAGCAACAATATTCTTACAATTAAAGCAAGTGAAAGCCCAATGGCCCGGCCTCGTTGCTGTTGATGTTTGGGTAACCGGTCGGCAATGAGCGATATAAAAATGATGTTATCAATGCCCAAAATAATTTCCATAAAAACCAGCGTAAGCAAACTTACCCAGCCGTCAGCAGTCATGAGGAAATCAAACATAGTGGTTACAAAAATTTAGTCTGCAAAAATAGAAATGGATTTGTTTCCATTGGTTTAAAAATTTCAACCGCTGTACAACATTCCGGCAATTACTGCCGTCATGAAACATGCAATGGTGCCACCGATCAAAGATTTTAACCCCAACGATGATAAGTTCTGTCGTTGATTGGGCGCCAGTGCACCAATGCCTCCTATCTGTATGCCAATAGAAGAAAAATTAGCAAACCCACAGAGCGCATAAGTTGCAATCACGATGGATCTTGGATCAGTAAGCAATCCTTCCTTCATCAGATTACCCATGGAAATGTAGGCGACAAATTCATTAATCACCGTTTTTTCGCCTAGAAGTTGGCCAATCGCAAGCATGTCATGAGAGGAAACACCCATCAGCCAGGCCAGTGGAGCAAAAAGATATCCGAACAAGAACTGCAGGGAAAGTCCATCATATCGGTTACCTGTAAGTGAAACTATTTGATTATTCAATCCTCCGATGCCGCCAAATAAATGCAGGAGATAATTAAGTACTGCCATCAATGCAATAAATACTACCAGCATGCCTGCTACATTCAATGCAAGCTTCAGTCCATCTGTAGTTCCATTGGCAATGGCATCCAGCACGTTACTTCCGATTTTTTCTTTCGGCACCTGTAAGTCTTTCGCCACTTTATCCATCTCTGTTTGCGGAAATAAAATTTTAGCGCAAACTATTGCCGCCGGCGCCGACATGATGGACTGCGATAACATATGCAAAGCATAAAACTCCTGTTGTGTTCTGTCTGCGCCACCCAAAAAACTTACATATGCTGCCAGCACACTGCCCGCTGTATTGGCCATGCCGCCAATCATTATACAGAGTATTTCACTTTTCGTCATGCCGGCCAGGTAAGGCTTCACCATGAGCGGTGCTTCCGTTTGTCCAAGGAAGATATTGGCCGCAGTGGACATGCTTTCTGCTCCGGAAATCTGCTTCATTGTTTTGCTCATCACCCATGCAAATCCAAAAACTATAATCTGCAGAATGCCTAGATAATACAGCAATGCCGAGAGCGCCGCAAAAAAGACAATGTTCGGAAGCACCTGCACTGCAAATACATACGCCCACGACTGCGTCTGATCAGCAAGATTGCCAAAAAGAAATTCTGTTCCTTTATGTGATAAATTTATAAGAGTGACAAAGCCTTGTGATATGTATTGGAAAATGTCGCGAAAGAAAGGAACATGCAAAATTCCTATCGCGAATAAAAGTTGTAATACCAATCCAGCACCTACCAATTTCCAGTCAATTGCTCTTCGGTTGTTACTGAAAATAACACAGATAATAAGGAGTGAAGCAAGCCCTATAAGTCCTCTTACAATTTCCATCAACAGTGATTTGTCGGAAAGATGATAATTAATCTGATGAAATTGAAATATGACCTTGCGAATGTGCCCCGGATCATGAACTTGAAATCATACATTGGCATTTACAGTAAATAATTCATCTGAAGTGAATCCATCTCCTTCCTCCATCATTCTGTTTGACGGCGTTTGCAACCTTTGCAATGGCTTCGTGCAGTTTGTAATAAAAAGGGATAAGACTGAGCGTTTTATTTTTGGCACTTTGCAATCAGAAGCTGCCACGAAATTATTAGATGGTTTTGAGTATTCATCTGAAAAAATGAACACCGTTATTTTGATTGAAGAGGGAAAGATCTATACGCAGTCAACTGCCGCTTTAAGAATTGCAAAGCAACTTGCAGGAGGATGGAGTCTTTTCTATGGATTTATTATTGTCCCGAAATTTTTAAGAGACGGAATCTATAATCTGATCGCAAAATATCGGTATCGGATTTTTGGGAAGGAGCCTACTTGTATGGTTCCTGCACCGAAATTGAAAAAAAGATTTATCGAATGATACTCCGTCTATTGGATAGTACTTCAACCATGTCTCTTTAAATAAAATAAAATTTGAAGTAAGAATCTACGACTGCTTCTTCCTTCTCGATATTTCATCTCTTACCATGATCGCCTGTTCATAGTCTTCCTTTTCCAATAAAGTTTGCAGTAATAAATTCAATTCAGGCAATGATTGACGGGCAAGGTCCATAGATTTTACCGCTGTTGTTGTTCCTGATTTTTTTTCCGATTTGCGCTCTTTCACTTCCAGTTTTTCTTCTTTTACAGGTTCTTCCAATATCAAGCCTGCAGAATCAAGAATAAATTCATAGGTATAAATAGGACAATCAAATCTTACCGCCAGCGCCAATGCATCTGACGTTCGTGAATCCACTTCAATCAACTCATTGCCACGTTTGCAAACCAACTGTGAATAGAAAATTCCATCCAGCAGATTATTGATGATCACTTCTTTCACTTCAATATTGAACGATTGGCAAATGCTGCGCATGAGATCATGTGTCAGCGGACGTGTCGGATTCATTTTTTCCAATGCAACTGCAATGGCCTGTGCTTCAAAGCCACCGATCACAATCGGCAACCTCCGGATTCCGCTCACCTCTCCCAGCACAACAGCATACGAATGCGATTGCGTGATGCTATGTGATAAGGCAACGATTTCCAATTCTATTTTCTTCATGCTCCTCCGATGGTTAAAAAAACTAATTTCCTGCTTTAAACTTTCGCAATGCTTCATTCAGTTTTGGAACTACTTCAAAGGCATCACCGATTATTCCATAATCCGCGGCTTTAAAAAATGGCGCTTCCGGATCTTTGTTAATTACTACCATCACTTTGCTTCCGTTTACTCCGGCCAAGTGCTGAATAGCGCCTGAAATTCCAATTGCAATATACAAATTAGGCCGGATTGCGATTCCGGTTTGCCCTACATGTTCCGTATGCGGACGCCAGTGAATATCGGCAACAGGCCTTGAACAGGCAGTGGCAGCACCCAGAATACCTGCCATCTCTTCCACCATGCCCCAGTGCTCCGGACCCTTCAATCCGCGGCCGCCTGATACCACAATTTCAGCATCCGAGAGCGAAATGGTGCCTGATGCTTTTACTACTTCCTTAACAGTTATTTTAAAATCTGCGTCCATCAGTTCAGGTTTGAATTCCGTTAATACAGCGGAATTTTCTGTTTTTTCAGGAGCTACAGAATTAGCAATCAATGAAATAATCTTCTGTGCAGAATGCATTTCATAAGTCGCAAAAGCCTTTCCTGAGAATACATTCTTCCTGACTAAAAATGAATTTCCATCCTTAAGAGGTAAATCAATCGCGCCTGAAACGAGGCCTGCACGAAGTTTTGCGGATAATACCGGCGCAATAGCTTTGCCATTATAATTTTGAATCAGCACCAGCACGTCAGCATTTATCTGAGCTTCAGCCTGGGTAATTACTTTAGCAAAAACAAGCGGATCAAAATTTTTAAGCCTTGCATCTTTAACAAACCAGACTTTTTTAATTCCATAGTCGCCGAGCGTTTTCAACTCCGCCTCATCCGCTTCATCTATACACAGTGCATGTGCTTCAACACCAAGCATGGCACTTACTTTCGCCCCATAGGTTGCGGCTTCATATGCAGGCTTCTTAAATTTTCCTTCTGATGCTTCTACAAAAACAAGTACACTCATTATTATTGGATTACAGCGTTAAAGAAATTCAAATCACTTTCGCTTCATTGTGAAGCAGTGCCACTAATTCTTCGGGATGATCGGCAGAAATCATTTTCGGTCCTGCCTTTTCTTTTGGCATGTCGTAATGCTTTACGGAAGTAAATTTTTCCGAAGCAAAGGGCTCGAGGACTTTAATAGGTTTTGTTCTTGCCGCCATAATTCCGCGCATGTTGGGAATTCTTGCTTCTGCCATTCCTTTCGCAGCACTGATTACAAATGGAGTCTGAACATTGATTATTTCTTTACCTCCTGAAATATCCCGCTCAACAGTGGCAACATTTCCGGCCATATCTAATTTAGAAGCCATTGAAATAAATGGAACGTCCAGTAAGCCCGCTACCATACCACCTACTTGCGATCCATTATAATCCAATGTTTCTTTTCCCGATAGAATGATGTCATAATTTTCAGTCTTCGCATATTGCGCAATCTGATCCGCTACAAAAAAGGCGTCTTCAGGCTCAACATCAACTCTTACCGCGTCATCTCCGCCAATAGCAAGCGCTTTACGAATGATGGCATCACAGTCGGCACCGCCCACATTTATTACAGTTACTGTTGCTCCGGATTGTTCTTTTATTTCAATGGCGCGAACCAAAGCATACCATTCATCATAAGGATTGATGATAAACTGCACCTTGTCACTGTTAAATTTCGTGTTATTATCGGTGAACGTAATTTTTGTGGTAGTGTCAGGAGTCTTACTGATGCAAACTAGAATCTTCATGTCTATCTTCGTGTTGGTTAAGTCAATAAAAGCGGGTTTACGCATCATTGAAAGAGCTGCAAAGGTAGCCAAAAACTTTTTCCTGATAAGCAATGAATAACTCCAGAATGGAACAGTTACTGATTTTTTTGTCCGGTAACCCTAAAGACAGTTTTGTAAAATTTGCACTGGCGTTGGAATACGCCAAATTAGGTGATGATGAAAAAACACTCTCTTATTTCAAAGAAATTTTAGCCGATGATCCGGATTATTGTGGCACCTATTATCATCTGGGCAAACTCTATGAAAAGCTGAACAAAAAAGAAAAGGCGGAAGAAACTTATAAAGAAGGATTGAAACGCTCGTTGGGTAAAGAACAAAAAACTTATCAGGAATTGCAGGAAGCTTTAAATCAATTGCTGTTTGAAGAATAAACTGCTGCTTTGTTAAGTAAACATGGGCAGTCTACCTTTCAGATAATTTCATTGTTGTTGTAACCCCAGTCAAAAGTCAGTGTCAATTCAAAGTGTAAGACCTCACTACTTCATTCAAACTTTTCTACTTCAGTTTAATCATGACACACGAATTCATCCGCGATTTTTGTTTGAACAAAAAGGGAGTAACGGAAGAATTTCCTTTCGATAAGGATACACTTGTATTCAAAGTAATGAACAAAATGTTTTTGCTCACCAGCCTGGAATATCTTCCTGTTCGTATAAATGTCAAATGCGACCCTGAGCTGGCGATTGAATTAAGAGAAAAATTCGACACTGTCTATCCGGCCTTTCACATGAATAAAAAACACTGGAACAGCGTGGAGGATGATGGAAGTATTCCACAAAATGAAATTGCAAAAATGATTAATCACTCTTATGAACTCGTAGTAGCAAGCTTACCCAAAAAAATAAGATCCGAGCTTGAAAACCTTCAGTAATAGCTTGCAGCATTTCTATTTTGGGGATGGTTTAAGTGTAAACTCGGATTTGCCCAATACTTTATCTTTGTCATCAAAGGCATATACGCGGTAAGTTGCGACATCGTACAGGGTTACTTCTTTCGACAACCAGTTTTTTCCTGGTTCAGGTGATTGTTTCAAGGTGGAGCTGAACACTTCTTTGCCATTTTCCAATTTATAAAGATCATAGCTGACCAAAGCAGGCCTGACCGAACCAAACTGCAACAGGAAAACAATTCTGGCACTGCTCCCTGATAAAGTAAATTCCTTAGCGGCATTCACTGCATGCCCCTCTTTATCTACTGACTTACAAAAAGTAATTGCTTGTGCGTTGGCTATTGAGACAATTGCCGGTATCGAAATCAGAACGAAAATAAATCGGAGTCTATTCATGTGGGTAGGTTCATTAAACGCCGTGCCAAAAAACATTCGGTATTTATTCCGGATATTAGAAAACAAATTGGCAATTTTACTGTTGGTTAATTTACTTAAAAAAAATAAAGCTATGAAAAAATTCCTTTTAACATTTCCCATTCTGGTAAGTGCACTTTTTTTCGCTTCTTGTGGTGGTGGCTCAAATCAGGAGAGTCAGACTGCTGCAACAGATACTTCAACAACGTATGTTTCGGAAACACCTGCTGCAGCGTATGACCCGAGTAAGATTGATCCGAATGCCCCTGTGATGGAAATTTCGCTGGAAGCACAGGGCAATGCAATGGACGTAATGGCATTCTCCACATCAGAAATCAGGGTAAAAAGTGGCACTACCGTTAAAATTCATTTTGTGAATAAGGCAACAGATATTGCCATGAAGCACAATTTTTTTATTGTAAAAGACGGTGCAATGGAAGCTGTTGCTACAGCGGCAATTACAGCAGGAGCTGATAAAAGTTTCGTGCCTGATGATAAATCAAATATCCTCTACACCTCGAAAGTGCTGGAACCCGGACAGTCCGAAGACCTGATTTTTGCAGCACCGCCATCCGGCAATTATCAATTTGTATGCACCTATCCTGGACATTGGCAAAGAATGAATGGAAAGTTTATTGTTGAATAAGTTTTGTTCGCGGAATTGCAATCAATAGTTTTCATTCGTGTAAAATGAGAGTGCAGATTTTCTGTAAAATTTCAAATCAGTCAAACAGGAAACAGTTCGTTTGAAGATATTTTGAATAGAAAACCAGGATTGAATTTTAAAAAAAGAGCGGTAAATGACCGCTCTTTTTTTATACACTAACTTTTTGAAATTACTGACAATCTCACAACTGACAACTGACAACTGACAACTGACAACTGACAACTGACAATAGACAACTCACAACACCTACCGCCAACAACAATCCAAAAAAATTTAAGCCGAAGCAGTAGTACTTTCCGGCTCAGGTGAAATCTCAGTTGATTGTTGCGATAACTTTACGACTTCCATTTTTTCCTTTAGATAATAATAGATTTCATCCTGCGACCGGTAAGGAGGATTATTATCTTTTCTATAGTGGTTTAATTGGTCTGCATCCATTTCACGTGCCTTTACATTATCACGGAACTGAATATTAAAGTAATCTTTGAGTTCCTTATTGATTGCAGGATCAAGAACAGGACAAGCCATTTCAACCCTGCTATTCAGGTTACGAACCATCCAATCCGCTGATGTCAGATAGACCAGTTCATCTCCGTCATTATTAAAGATAAGCAAACGTGAATGCTCCAGAAATTTATCAACGATACTTATGATTTCAATGTTCGGCCGTAAGTCTTCGGCTAACACACCCAAAGTGCTGGTACCTCTTATGAGCATACGGATTTTCACACCGGCTTTTGCTGCTTCAAGAATTTTAGCAACCATTCCTTCATCAGCAAAATTATTAAGCTTGATATCAATCCTGGCAGCCCTTCCCTTTTGAGCCAATTCAATTTCGCGCTGGATTAATTTTTCAAGCCGTTTTCGCATATGCGTCGGCGACATCACCAGGTATTTATAGTCAGGTACCTTATACGTATTCAAAAAGAACTCAAACATCCATTGCAACTCTTCGGTTATCCTGAGATCAGCGGTAAACAAACTGTGATCAGCATATACACCTGCTGTTGACTCGTTATAATTCCCGGTTGAAATATTTGCGTACTGTACAATTTCCCCCTTTTCCTTTCTCGAGATCAAACAAACCTTGCTATGCACTTTTAAACCCTGAATACCAAAGATCACATGCGCACCCTCATCTCGCAGCGTATCACTCCACAAAATGTTATGCTCTTCATCAAACCGCGCCTGTAATTCCATCACCACGAGTACTTTTTTTCCGTTTCTTACTGCATTGATCAGGGCATTGGCAACCTTTGAACCTTTTGCCATCCTGTAAAGGGTGATTTTTATCTCTGTCACTTTCGGATCAATAGCCGCCTCCCGCAGAAAGTCTATAAAAGAGTCGAATGATTGATAAGGGAAATGCAACAGTATGTCCTTGCTACGTATTACCTGAATTATGCTCTTGTTGGGTTTTATATCAGGGTGTTGCAATCTTTCCAACTTCGGATAAAGCAAATGAGTTTTACCCAGGGAAGGAAACCGTTGAAAATCTTTGAAGTTATGATACCTTGCTCCTGCCACAAGATTATCGATGCCCTTTTTAAGGTGCATGCGTCTTAAAATATAATCCAGCATGTCTGAATCAATGCCGGTATCATAAATGAAGCGAACTGGCTTGCCTCTTTTGCGTTGTTTAATTCCCTTCTCTATCTTTTCGGTGACGCTTTGATTGAAGTCTTCTAATAAATCAAGCTCTGCATCACGTGTAAGTTTTATTGTTGCTGCCTTATACGTATCATGGGGGAAGATATAATAAACATCATCCAGGCAGAACCGGATCACATCATCCAATAGTATCACGAAATTACGCTCACCATGTTTTGGTAATACCAGAAAACGGGAAAGCCTGTCGGTAGGAATTTCGATTACTGAATACTTTGGTTTGTGCTTGAATTTGCTGTCTGAAAGTAAAACAGCAAGATAGATAGCATGGTCCTTCAGGTAAGGAAATTCCACAATGGCATCTACCATTATAGGAACCAACGCGGCACGTACTTCCTGTTGAAAATAATTTCTGACAAAAGCGCCCTGCTCATGAGTAAGCTGCAGTTCATTCACTATAAAAACACTTTCCTGCTCTAATTCGTGTATAATTTGCTGGTACGCCAGGTTGAACTTATTCTGCATGGTAATTACCCTGTCGAATATTTCCGCCAACACCTTTTTCGGTGACTCTCCGATGGTTTTCTTTGCACGCTTGCCAAGTACGGCCATCCTCTTTAGCGAGGCCACGCGCACACGGAAAAACTCATCAAGATTAGATGAAAAAATACCGAGGAAACGAAGCCGCTCTAATAATGGTACAGCCGGATCTTCGGCTTCCTGTAATACACGCGCATTAAAAGATAACCAACTGATCTCCCTGTTTATTAATCGCACAAATGAATTTTTAGTTGAGTATTTTAAGCGGATATACAGAACAAATAATAGAAATCATTTTGCATTATTAAGGTCGCTGAATATCCGGATTGGGAGAACCAAAGTAGTAACTTCTCTAAATATTCCATGTTAAATTTAAAGTTCAAATAACCCTTACTTTACCCTGAATTAACAAACTCAGGCAAAACGCACCACCATAAATTTTATGGATACAGCAGTATTATTTAAAGAATATCTTAAAGAGGAAGAAATAATACTGTGGACCGGTCAGCCAAAACGCGGGATTCAGATCCGTGACGCTGACCTTATCCTGATTCCGATGAGTATCATTCTGATCGGATTCTCCATCATCCTGGATTATACATTGGTTCATTATAACTCCGGGATATTTTTTAAACTCTTTGGCGGACTGCTGGCACTTGCAGGTATCGAGCTCGGACTGATCCGCTTCATTATGGATGCTGCCCGGCGCGCTTCTACTTTTTATTGCATCACCAATAAAAGAGTAATCGTATTAACCGGCAAGCGAAAACGCCTGATTAAGACCCTTCCACTTAAAAACATAGACCGGATGGAAATTACCGAAGAGAATGACGGTTCAGGATTTATAATTTTCGGCAATACAAATCCTTTATATCCGTGGCTGCTAGGAGGTTTCTATTTCACCACCGATTCTGTGCCGGGACTTGAATTATTACCGGATGTAAAAAATGTCTACCGCATTATCAACAAACAAATAAAAGTGGATTTGACGCCTGGCCTTGCTGCAGAAATCAGAAAAGAAGATCGTAAAGATTTGAATTGAAAAATTGTGTTCAATTCCAGGCATTTATTGGCTGGCTAGGTCAACTTAGTATTTGTGTAACATTTGTTTTGAATTTGATCAAACCAGAGTTCTAATTACGCGGGATTTTTCTAATTAAAAATTCGGTTAAAAAATAACAATTGAATCTTAAGATTATTTATTTCTTAAGCCGGAATTTTTTACCGGCTATGGCACAATTTTAGTTTGCGGCGACCGTCAAAAACTTTAAAAATTACATGCAACAAGAATTTATGAAACTATACCAGGTCTGTGAAGAACCTGCGCCTTTCGGCATCAAAATCGGAACATCCATTGAACGTGGAGTGAAACGGCTCAGCGGAAAGAAAAGCCGTTTTGTGATTCGTATAATAACATGGCCGTTGCAAGTGCTTATTGGTATGTTCCAAACTGCACCTAAAAAATGATTTCTAATCGATCAGTAATAATTTAGACATACAGTAAGCAGTTGCTTAAAATGCGATTTTTTTTACAATGCAAATGATGATTAATTGCTCAAAACTATTGCGTCCATTCGCTATCTTTTTTAGAAAGCGGGAACCATAAAAAGATTTAACGCATTTTTCTTTCCTGAAAACTTCTCTGGAAAATTACAATTGGATGCAACAATATCACATAGAATTTTATCTTTAACATTGTGATGTGTTAAATAAAAAACCAATTTTTTAAATTGAATGCCGTAATCATAGAACCGGTATCAAAAGATTCTCAGGTGGAAGAAATTCTACAATTGCAGCAATCCAATCTCGCACAGTTTCTAAATGAAAAAGAAATATCAGAACAGGGCTTCGTAACAGTTCAGCATGAACCTGATGTACTGAAAACAATGAATCACCAATCTCCATCCATCATTGCTACATTTAATCAGAAGGTGGTAGGCTACGCTTTGGTAATGCCAAAAAACTTCAGAAACAGTGTGCCGGTACTCGAGCCAATGTTCAGAATTATCGACAGCCTTTCCTATAAAAGTTTGCCGCTTTCATCCTACAACTATTTTATAATGGGTCAGGTTTGCATCCAAAAGAATTTCAGAGGGCAAGGTGTGTTCGATCAACTGTATGCAAAACTTCGTGATTCACTTTCAAACCGCTATCAACTGTTAATTACTGAAGTTGCGAACAGGAATCAGCGGTCAATTAATGCCCATTTGCGGGTAGGTTTGAAAACAATACATCGCTATACAGATTCTGATGGTGAAAACTGGGAATTGATGGTGTGGGATTGGCGCTCCACTCTTTATATTTAATAGAATCTGCTGCATCGATGTTGAATTTTATGGCCTGATTTTTATTTACAATTACTTGTCATTTTTTATTGACGATCATAATCTTTTTTATTTACTTTGCTTCAAACTAAATCTCCTAACATGAAACAACAACGATCTACACTCTCCAAAAAAATTACAGGTTATTCATCGATGGCAGCTTCCCTGCTGGCGATCTCGAATATTGCAAATGCCCAAATTGTGTATACCGATGTAAATCCTGACTTCGTCGGTACAGGTAATGGGGCTAGTTATGATCTGGATTTAAACAACGACGGCACTACCGATTTCCAGGTTAATATTACCAGTAATGGAGCTGATGTTAAACTTTTGATAAATGCCATTGATAATAATGCAATAGCAGGCACAAGCAGTGATCCTTATAAATATCCATCGCTACTTCAGGCCAATGATGTAATTGGAGATGCATTAACCTGGGTAGAAGGAAATTATCAGACAATGGCAACATCCGGTTATTTTCAGAACCCTTATGGTAATTGGTTTGGCGCTACTGATGCGTATATGGGTTTGCGCATCAAAGTAGGTACGGGTGATCATTATGGATGGGCACGATTTGATGTTTCAGAAGATGGAAAAACATTTACCGTAAAAGATTACGCATACGAAGCCACCGCAGCTGCTTCTATTGCAGCAGGTGATGCCGGCAATATCGGTATTACTCCTGTGAATGCACTTGGTTACAAAGTTTTTTCTGCTAATCAATCAATTCATGTGCAACTAAAAAACGATCTTTCTGGAGATGTTACCATTACCAATTTACTGGGTCAAACCATTAAGTCAGTTGAAATCAATTCAAATGTAATGGCAATTAGCATGGCTGGTGAGGAATCATCTATTTACCTGGTTACTGTTCGACAAAACGGTGAAGTATTTACTCAAAAAGTAAGACTTTAAATCGCTTTAACTACAAGTTTTAAGGCTGCTTCATCAGAGGCAGCCTTTTCTTTTTGTATCAGACAATATTGAAGATTTAGCTTTATACTTTCCACCTTATAAATTGCCAGTCTGGATTTCCTGAGGTCACAAATTAAAAAGAGGGGCAAATGCCCCTCTTTCTAAAATGCAATTTCTTTTTATTTACAATTCTTCATTCGCAGGCCTTGGGAATTGCACCCATACATCATCACCTGGCCTGTCAATGGGCAACTCACCTAACTTATTATACCTTCTCATGTCAACCCAGCGATGCCCTTCTGCAAACAATGAATAACGCCGTTGATTCAGGATCTCATTGGTTACTTCATCCTGTGACGTACTTCCTGAATATATACTCAGACCTGCTGCTGCACGGATAACATTTATAGCTTCTATGGCAGCACTTGAATTACCCGTCTGATTTTTTGCTTCAGCATAAATTAGAATTAACTCTTCATTGCGAATAATGCAGACAGGATCCACATTAGATTTATATACCCAAACATCGTAATTACTGGTGAGATCATCAGCGAAGGCCGGCTCATCTCTCAAAACGGTTTTTGATGCAACCCTCAAATCACCAGGCTCCGCATCTGCATTAAATGAAGGCTGTGCACAACGCGCATTGGAACCTGTAGACGAGTTCAAAGGAGTATAGGCATCATTGAGCAAATCACCGCCGGAAGTAGAATATACCATATAAACCCCTGTTGTAAGTGCTCCTGCCAAATCAAAAAACGACTGATTTAATACGGCTTCAACTCCCGAAAAATCTCCTTCATAAAGTGTTACCCGCGCAGCAAGTGCCCTGTTAAACTTAGCAAAAGTACTTGGTGTATCAAATCCCGCAAATCCGCTGGTAAGCGTGAATTTGAATGCATCGCCTCCATTGGTCAGATCAGTATAACCCTGGTCTAACAGATCAAGTATTCCCTGCAATGATTGCTCGTAACTTAGAAAAGGACCTGGATTATCCGCATCTTCTACATCTACCCTGATTCCATTCTGATATTGCATGTTGAGTGCATTCAGCATTTGTTGCGCCTGGATCGTCTTTGCAAAGCCCAGGTAGCCATTCTTTTCCTCATCTGTAAGGGCTGCCGTGGTATTTGCCACCGCATGTCTCAATATCCATCCATTTCTTACAATGCGGTAATGATCTGCCCACGGATTGGTGGTGTAAAAGGTATTAGGGTCAAGAACAGAAGATTCTTTTCCCAGCAAATCGGAAGTGAATCTTGGATCTGATCCGGAATAGCGATAATAATCGCGACCGATCACCGACATATCATCAAGATAGGTATCGAAACGATTACGCATACCAGAGAGCATTCCTGTTACAAGGTTATTAAGCTCATCAACAGTTGCATTTGCTTCAATACCTTCCAGCGAAGGATTATTCGGATCTACCTGGTCATCAATTTTGCAGGAATTAAAACCCGATAACAACATGACAACAACAATCGTGTTGAGCATGTGTGATTTGATATTATTGAATTTCATGTGCTGAAATTTTTAACTGATTAGAAATTAAGGGTAACAGATGCATAAAATCTTTTCGCAGAAGGGAAAGGATTAACTTCCACACCACTGGAGATTCCGTTTCTGCCGAAGTTAGAAACTTCAGGATCGTAACTCGGGTATTTAAAGAAGTTCAATGCGTTGTAAGCTGAAAGCCCCACCTTCACCGATTGAAGCGTATTATTTGTTTTGGTACTGAGATCACCAAAGGTGTAGTAAAGACCCACTTCACGCAATCTTACATAGCTGGCATCCTGCACAAATACTTCTGCCGAAGAACCCAAAAGACCAAGACGGTACGGTCCGTTTGGAGTAGCTCCTGCCGGATCAAGGTTTACATCATCAAAGTCAGGACTTGTTCCGAAAATGTCAGTCAGCAGCGTTGTAAGGTTCACGTTGTCGCCGCCCTGTTTCCAGTGCAGTACAAATGCAAGTTCCCAGTTTTTCCATGTGAGATTTTCATTAAAGGAAATCTGAAAATCAGGTTCAGCATCTCCCCAAACTACCAGGCCATTATCAGAAGTATCCTTTCCGGATGGATCACCTATACCAACAATTTGTGTGGCACTGGCGCCTTCTTCAATATAAAATGTTCCAAGGGTTGCTCCGAAAGAACCTACGGCATAAGATGGAATATCCAGCTTGGTAATTTCGGATCGGTTAAACCAGAAGTTAGTTTGATTGAACCAATTGAAATCTGCTTTCTTAATAATATCAATACCTAATCCAAGCTCAAGCCCTTTGTTCCTCAACTCTGCAGCATTGGTAACTTTATTCACGTAGCCTGTTGATGCCGGAACCAGAGAAATCAACAAAAGATCTGATACATTCTTAATGTAGTAAGTTGCTTCAACGGTTATGCGGCTATCAAGAAATCCAAGATCAGTTCCGAATTCCAATTCACTCTGACGCTCAGGTCCCACCTCATTATTACCTTGAGTAGTGTTGATTAATGAACCTGCTGTACCTTCAATAATTGTGCTGCCCAATGAAGTAAATGCCGATCCGAACGGAGCGAAGTTACCTGACTGGCCATAGGCAATTCTCAATTTAAACTGGTTCATGCCATCAGAATTCCAGAAAGCAAACTCAGTTAAGTTGATAGCTGCTGAGGCTTTTGGGTAATAGTAAAGTTTGTTCGGGTCTCCGTTGTTCGATGATTTATCGCCCCTGAGACCAGCAGTGAGAATCAGCTTATCATTGAAATTAAATTCTAACTGACCGAAGCCGCCCAAATCAAGCTGCTTGCTTCTAAATTGGTACATGTCCACTGCACCAGCCTGACTGACATTGGTTTGAGAACCAATCAACTGAGTGGCCGTTGCTATCATTGTATTGCGGTCGAAACTTTCACGTGTTAAACCTGCTTGCGCGCGTAAATTGAATCCGCCTGCCGCCGGAAACAACGAATACACCAGGAACGCAGATTCATTATCATTGAAGCTGGTAGTAGTACCTTGTATAGAAGCACCATTGGTACCATTACCATTCTTTTCGAATTGCAATTCTTTTGGAAATATCGCTGTGGTTTTGAATGTATAGGCATCCAGTCCTCCATTCAGAATCAACTTTAGTGAATGACGTTCATTCGTTACAATCTTTGTCGTAAGGTTAGCACCTCCGATAAACCTGTCAACCGCTTCATTATTGGTCATCAGGTCTCGTGTTTGCAAAAAATTAGCAGCGCTGTACGGGTTATCCGGATAATTCCCTTCTTCATCGGCCTGCAATTGTGCCCATGAAGGAGTTCCGGCAAATGAAATACCCATCGTGGTGCTGGTATTATCATTGTTAAAATATCCGCGATCAGCAGAGCTTTTAACATAATTAGTGCTTACTGCGAGATCAATGCGCTCACTTACCTTATGGTCAAGATTCAGACGAATACTGGTTTTGTTATAGCCGGTATTTTCTACAATGCCATCTTCGGCTTTGTGAGAAATGCTTGCATAAAATGAAGATTTATCAGTTGCATTTGCGAATGAAAGACGTGTATCAGAAAGAAAACCGGTGTTTCCATACAATTCCTGTTCGTAATCGTGCAGGGTATTGGTGGATTCTGCATCAAGAAAATTTTGAACTTCACCTTCTCCAAAGCTACTTGCTACTTTGTCTGCATCCCATTCACGTGTTCCCTGGGGGTTGAGCATAGTTTGAAATCCCACGCTCTGCGAGAACTCAACATTAGCATGGTCCTTAATTGCATTCTTGCCACGTTTGGTGGTAATAATCACCACACCTGACGAAGCTCTTGAGCCGTAAATAGCTGCAGCAGAAGCACCTTTTAAAATTTCTATGGTTTCAATATCTCCCGGATCTATATCTGCAATACGGTTGGATGCATTATCCTGATCAAACACTGCCGTGTTTCCACCACCTGCTGCATTGGATATAGTATTAAGTCCTGCTGCAATAGATGAATTATCAACATAAACACCATCTACTATAAACAACGGCTGCGCCGGAGCATTGATAGATGTAATACCTCTCATTCTAATTCCAATTCCGCCTCCTGGCGCACCTGAACTCTGTGTTATTTGTGCTCCTGTAAACTTACCGTAGATCGCAGCATCCAATGTTGATTGCGTGGTGATACCTGTAAGTTGCTTTGCAGAAATAGATGCCACAGCATTTGCCGAGTTCGTCCGTTTTACGTTAGTTGCCAAGCCGGACACAATTACTTCATCAAGTTCTGTGTTGGTTTCTTCAAGAGCGACATTTATAGTACCTCCTGTTGTCACTTGTTTTTCCTGAGTCCGGAAACCCAGGTAAGAATAAATAAGGGTGGCAGATGACCCTGAAACATGGATTGTATAATATCCATTTTCATCAGTCACAGCACCGGTATTGGTATTTTTAACGGATACGGTTACTCCAATGAGCTGTTCGCCCTTGTTACTGGTAACGGTGCCGTTGACGTCAAACTGTGCAAATACAGCATTGCAAAACGCAGGTATTGCAATCAGAGTGACGCATAGCTTGTAAATAATTTGTTTCATGCGCGTTTGGTTTTAGTGTAACAATTGTAGTAAAAAATTAATTGGATTGAAAAAATTAGCTTAAAAGATATATACAGTGTCTTTACAAATGACCTCATTTGAGAACAATCCGGTATCTAAATATTGATTGAATAATAGACTGTTTATGGAATTATCCCGGTCTATGCTTTCACCGTTTTATTCGCTCATTACTATCTTTGTTTGTAAAGCATGAACAATCTATCTGATCTTCCAACACAATTCACTATCAGGGTTTACGGTATCCTGTTAGATGAATCAATGGGCGTACTGGTTGCAGATGAATTTCAAAATGGCCGGCGGTTTACCAAATTCCCGGGAGGTGGATTGGAATTGGGTGAAGGAACACGGGATTGCCTGGTTCGTGAATGGAGAGAGGAATTAAACCAGCGTATTGAAGTAACTGAACATTTTTATACGACAGATTTTTATCAAATATCTGCTTTTGATAACGCAAAACAGGTAATCAGTATTTACTACCGGGTCAAACCTCTGGAGAAAATGGGAATCAAAATATCCGCACTTCCTTTTGATTTTGCGGAAGAGAAAGATGGGGCGGAATCTTTTCGATGGATTGCTGCCGGAAATTTTCAACCAGATTTACTTACTTTTTCAATTGATAAGCTGGTGGCAAAAATGATCCAGGCGTATTTGCAGCAAACCTGAATGGTCAGGTTTATTATTGCCATTCGTCATTTAAATTGTTGAGAAAGAATACCTGATAAAAATGGACATCTTCTATGTTGAAAAGTATGTTATTAAAAAATTGTCCCTATTATTAACGACAATTTACAAATCTCCTACATTACTCTTCCATCAAAAAAAATACTCATGAAAAAACTCTTACTACTGCTGCTTGTCATAGTCTCTGGTAATCTTCTTTCTTTTGCACAGACTACTGTAACAGGAAAAATTACCGATAAAAACAATGAGACACTAACAGGCGTAACCATCGCGGAAAAAGGTTCAACTAATGGAGCTTATAGCGATGAAAACGGAAGCTACTCAATTATCATAAAAAAACTTCCTGCATCAATTGTCTTCAGTTACATAGGTTATGCACCTCAGGAAATTGCGATTACCGGTTCAACAAGCCTTGACGTAATTATGAATGACGCTGCCACAGAACTGGCTGCGATTGAAGTAGTAGGCAGCCGCTCTCTCAATCGTTCTATAACCAATACGCCGGTTCCTGTTGATTACATTGATCTGAAAAAAATTTCCAACGAAATGGGACAGCTTGATGTAAATCAATTGCTTCATTACCTCGCACCTTCTTTTAATGCCAACAAGCAATCAGGATCAGATGGTGCTGATCATACCGATCCTGCAACATTGCGAGGTTTAGGTCCTGATCAAACGCTGGTGCTCATTAATGGCAAGCGTCAGCATCAATCATCATTGATAAATATTTATGGAACACGTGGCCGGGGTAATACCGGAAGCGATCTGAATGCTATTCCCATTTCATCTATTGATCACATCGAAATTCTGCGCGATGGCGCATCCGCGCAATATGGTTCTGATGCGATAGCAGGTGTAATTAATATTGTATTGAAAAAATCTACCGGAGAATTTACCGGCAATGCGAGTGGAGGTGCCAACCTTGCGAAATACCGCTTTGATGATAAAAGTTTTGACGGAGGAAAAATTACTTTAGGCGCCAATTATGGTTTTAAGATTGCGAAAAACGGGTATCTTAATCTTTCCGGAGATTATCAGAACAGCGGCCATACCAATCGCGCAAATATTCCTGCAGACTGGTATCCCGGTAATACTGATGTAAGAAATGAATTTGGTGAAGCTGCCGCTCAGGGTGCGGGCTTTATGGCAAACCTTGAAATTCCGCTCAGCGACAAAACAGATGTGTATGCATTCGGTGGTTACAATTATCGTAAGACAGATGCATTCGCATTCACTCGTGTGGCTGATGATGCACGAAATGTGATCAGCATTTACCCGGATGGATTTGATCCCATCATTCAATCAAAAATTGGTGATCTCACTTCAGCGGTTGGTATCCGCACCCGGCTGGGAGAATGGAAATTTGATCTGAGCGATGCATACGGTTCCAATAAATTTCATTTCTACGGCGATCATACTCTGAATGCTTCTTTAGTTGATGCCTCTCCAACATCATTCGACGATGGTGGAACTCAACTTTCGCAAAACACAATTACACTTGATGCAAGCCGCTTTTACAAAGACGTTATGAGTGGATTAAACATCGCTTTTGGAGGAGAATTCCGTTCGGAGAATTACCAGATTTTTGCTGGTGAAGAAGGATCCTGGCAAACATACGGTCCCGTAATTTTTTCTATTGATGAAGAAACCAACGATACAACATTTCGTCCAGGCGGTTCTCAGGGATTTCCAGGTTTCCGTCCCGCAAATGAAGTGAATGAAAACAGAACTAATATCGGAGGTTATGCTGATGTAGAGTTAGATCTTACTGATGACTTTATGTTGGATGCCGCTATCCGTGCTGAGAATTACAGCGATTTCGGTGGTACCATCAATGGTAAGCTCGCAGCCCGATATGCTTTTACAAGTAACTTCGCATTGAGAGGATCTGTAAGTACAGGATTCCGCGCTCCTTCACTTGCACAGGTTTATTTCAACCAGACATTTACGAATGTTCAAAATGGAAAAATTTTTGACGCGGTAATCGCCAATAATGTTGACCCTATTACGGAGGCGCTTGGCATTCCACCTCTCAAAGAAGAGACAGCATTAACAGGAAGTCTTGGATTTACTGCGAGCAATGGCCAGGGATTTACAGCTACGGTTGATGGCTATTATGTAAAAATAAATGACCGCATCGTACTTACCGGACAGTTTGATAACAGCGATCCGATCATTGGTCCTACACTGGATGCTTTGAATGTAACGGCAGCACAATTTTTTACAAATGCAGTAAATACTACAACCTTCGGACTTGACGTGGTATTGAATTATTCAATGCGTTTAGGGAATAATGATCGGCTTTCGTTTTCTTTCGTGAGCAATATCAATAAAATGGAAGTAGATGCAGTAAACACCAGCGGATTGCTGGAGGGAAAAGAAGATTCTTATTTCGGGCAACGCGACAGTGCATTCCTCGTGAATTCTGCGCCGCCCACCAAATTTAACTTAGGTATAGCGTATCAACACAAAGACTTTACTGCTAACCTCCACATTAATGAATGGGCGCCATTGACATTTTATGATTATGACCCCAAGCCTTACACTTACGACATGAAGTTTACTGTTGATCTGACGCTTGGTTACAACATCACTGACAATATCTCAGTGAACATTGGAGCAGTGAACCTCTTCAATACTTATCCTGATTATTACGATCCTTATGAAACAGAAACCGGTGGAGCCTGGGATGCAGTGCAAATGGGTTTTGATGGTACATTTCTTTTCGCGAAAATTGGCTTAAAGTTTTAGTAAAAAAAATAATCACCGGCTTGTAAAGTGTTGGAATATTTTGCACACAAAACTTTGCAAGCCGGTACTTGATTTCTGCGGAACGTATAAAATACTAACTTGCAAATGGCGCAACCTGTGTATAACTTTCAATCCTGATTCCACTCTTCCATCATCATAATTGTACCTTTGACAAGAGGTCTCCCGTCGGGAATAATGACCCATTGAAATCTTCTTATACATGGGAAAAGTTATCGCCATAGCCAATCAAAAAGGCGGTGTGGGAAAAACCACCACGGCCATTAACCTGGCTTC
Source organism: Chitinophagaceae bacterium (assembly GCA_016717285.1). Taxonomy (NCBI): domain Bacteria; kingdom Pseudomonadati; phylum Bacteroidota; class Chitinophagia; order Chitinophagales; family Chitinophagaceae; species Chitinophagaceae bacterium. The sequence goes on along the minus strand of JADKFU010000001.1, from coordinate 357,280 downwards.
TTCACTTGCGGTTTTGGAATACAAAACACTGCTGATTGATGCCGATCCGCAGTCAAATGCCACTTCAGGAATCGGTTTCGACCCTAAGAATATTACCACCAGCATTTATGAATGCCTGATTGGAGAACAGAAAATAAAAGACATCCTGCTCAAAACGCAAACACCCAACCTTTTCCTGGTGCCTGCGCATCTCGATCTTGTTGGTGCAGAAATAGAATTGATTAATCATCCGAACAGGGAACGCATTATGCGCCAGGTGTTGGAGGAGATCAGAAACCAATTTGATTATATCATCATTGACTGCTCTCCTTCACTCGGATTAATTACTGTGAATGCGCTCACTGCAGCCGATTCTGTGCTGGTGCCTGTGCAATGCGAATACTTCGCACTGGAAGGCCTTGGTAAATTGCTGAATACAATTAAGATTATTCAAACACGCCTGAATCCGGATCTTGAAATTGAAGGTATAGTATTAACAATGTATGACAGCCGTCTCCGACTGAGCAACCAGGTGGTGGAAGAAGTACGCCGGCACTTCGGTGATCTTGCTTTTGATACGATCATTCATCGCAATACCAGATTAGGGGAAGCACCCAGCTTCGGAAAATCGGTGATCATGTACGATGCAGAAAGTAAAGGGGCCATCAACTATCTGAATCTTGCACGTGAAATACTGCAGAAAAATGACAGCACGAAAATGAAGTCCGCTGAAAAAATTATCGAATTTGACCATGACTAACAAACGACCAGATTTAGGAAAGGGCATTCGTGCACTGCTTGAGAATATGGATTCATCTGTAAACAATGAAGCCACGATCCTTGGCAGCACCTCCAATATTCAACTCGATCAGATTGAGGTGAATCCATTTCAGCCGCGTCATGATTTCGATGAAACTGCTATGCAGGAGCTTGCAGGTTCAATCAAAGTACATGGCGTAATTCAACCTATTACTGTTAGAAAAATTTCTGTAAAAAAATACCAGTTGATCGCCGGTGAACGCCGCCTGCGCGCAGCAAAAACAGCCGGCCTGCTGGAAATTCCGGCCTTTATCAGGTCTGCCGATGACGAACAGATGCTGGAAATGGCGTTAATTGAAAATACGCACCGTGAAGACCTCAATGCAATGGAAGTCGCGATCAACTATAAACGATTAATCGATGAATGTAACCTGAAACAGGAAGACCTCGCAGAGAAAGTAGGAAAGAACCGCACTACGGTTACCAATTATTTACGACTGCTGAAGCTCCCACCTGAAATACAGCAGTCAATAAAAAACAAATCGATTACAATGGCGCACGCGCGTGCCATCATTAGCGTAGAAGATCCATTGGTACAGTTGCATATTTTTAAGGAAACAATGAAGCATGATTTGTCTGTAAGGGCAGTAGAAACACTTGTACGTGACTATACACAGACAAGAAAAACAATTACCAAAAAATCAGCCACTTTGCCTGCTGCTTACCAACGGCTCCAGGAAAAAATCGCTTCGCATCTTGCCACTAAAGTGCTTATTAAAAGAAAGCGTCTTGGCAAAGGTGAAATCGTGATTTCCTTTTTTTCTGATACCGACCTTGAACGGCTTTATGAATTACTCGGCGAATGAATTATTTTCCCGGTAAAAACTCAAGTTGTGTTGCATCCATACAACCCGGAATAACTTATTACTTCCGAAGGCACTTTCAAGCATAAAAAATTCTTTGCGTTTCTTTGCGTTATAGTTTCCTTTTCTGATAAAGAAGCCCTGCATTGAAATCAGCATTCATAAAATATTCTGTCATAAAGTTCCTTTCACTGCTTTTACTGCTGCTCTTTTCGAACCATGCTTTAATTATGGCGCAGGATACATTGCAAGTCTCCCCAGTGGATACTGCTTCTAACCTGAAAAGCCAGAAGACTTTCCGCCTCTTTCCGGATGAACATTCGCCCAAAGCAGCAGGAATTGCATCTGCCATTATACCCGGATTGGGACAGGCATACAATAAAAAATACTGGAAGATTCCGATTATTTATGCAGGCCTGGCTACAGCCGGTTATTTCATCTATTACAATTATACGATCTACTCCAATTTTCAAAAAACCTATCAATTACGTGGTGATGGTGACACAGCCACTAATTTAAGTTCTTTTGATGTCTGGTACATCACCAGTACACAAACTATTTATACAGATGTTTATGAAAGCACGCAGCTATCAGAGTTGAGCAATATTTATCGCCATAATACAGACCTTTCCATAATCATCGCTGCCGGAATCTATGCGCTTAATATCATTGATGCCGTAGTGGATGCACACCTTTTTCACTTTGATGTGAGTGATGATTTAAGCATGAATGTGCAACCCTTTTATGTTCCACCGGTTATGGGAGTGGCGCGTGGAGGACTAACGCTTACCCTGACCATGAAGTAAAAAAACGAGCATCTTATTTTCAACATGATTCGATTTATATTACTTTCAATAATTGCTTAACAAATGAATATTACACTACTCGGATACGGAAAAATGGGGAAGATGATTGAGCAATGTATTGTGGAGGAAGGCAAGCATACTGTTGTTTTGAAGATTAATGCTTCAAATCGTTATGCCATCACATCCGAACTATTACAACAATCTGATGTAGTGATAGAATTTTCAACTCCTTCAGTGGTTATTGATAATATTAAATGGTGCCTGGGAGCCGGTGTTCCTATGGTTGTTGGAACAACCGGCTGGTATGATAAATTAAATGACGCAAAAAAGTGGTGTGAAGAAAAAAACGGTTCACTGGTGTTTGCCAGCAATTTCAGTATTGGTGTCAATATCTTTTTTCAACTCAACAGGAAACTTGCTCAGTTGATGAGTGTACGACCAGAATACAACCCTATTTTAACTGAAATTCATCACCCTCAGAAAAAAGATGCACCTAGTGGCACTGCTATAACATTGGCCAATGATCTTATTAAGGAATCTGTTGAAAAAAAGAAATGGGTAAATACCGAGAATGAACTTCCATTAACAAAAAGCGACAATCCATCTGAATTGATAATTTTGTCGCGCCGCGAAGAAGCAATCATAGGCACACACGTTGTTGACTATACTTCTGCAACAGATAAAATTGAAATCAGGCATGAAGCATTTTCACGCGAAGGATTTGCAAAAGGAGCAATTGCAGCAGCCAACTGGATTCATGATAAGAAAGGTTTTTTTGAATTTGGGGATATCGTTGGTGAGTTGGAGTAGTGAGTAGTGAGTAGTGAGTTGTAGAACCGTTTAATAAAAGCAATTAAAAATTAACAACTCGTAAGGTTTGTAATTGAAAAGATTCAACTATTGTCAAGTGCCTATTGACTAATGACAAATGACTATTGATTATTGAGTAATTGACTATTTGACTAATTGACCAAAGACTTAAGACTTAAACAAAACGAAATGAATTGGAAATTCTGGCAAAAGAGGGAAGCAAAAAAATCAAAGAAGAAAAAGTCAAAGACGCGCGAGTGGGTTGATGCACTGGTATTTGCTGTAATCGCAGCAACCATCATTCGCACTTTTGTATTGGAAGCATATACTATTCCAACGCCATCGATGGAAAAATCGCTGATGGTAGGTGATTTTTTATTTGTAAGCAAAATGCACTTTGGCGCCCGCATACCCCAAACGCCACTTTCTTTTCCATTTGCGCATCATACCATGCCGGTTATCGGAGGTAAATCATATCTGGAATGGATACACCTTCCCTATTACCGCTTACCCGGATTTCAAAGCATTAAGAATAATGATGTGGTGGTGTTCAATTACCCGATGGAAGATTTCCGTCCGGTTGATAAGCGGGAGAACTATATCAAACGCTGTATTGGAATTCCAGGTGATACATTAGAAGTTCGTGACGCAGCAGTGTATATCAACGGAAAAAAAAATACCGATTGGCCAGGTCAACAAATTGATTACCTGGTAACAACCGATGGAACAGGCATCAACGAGCGCCTCTTGCAGGATCTCGATATTTCTGAATATAGTCCGACCAACAACCCCGGGCAATTCCGTTTCAATCTTACTGAAAGCAGTTCAAAAGAGATTGTTAAACTTAAAAACGTAAAATCAATGGAACCGCTTGTATGGTCGAAAGGCCTGGTTCCTGAAGCATTATTTCCCGGAGATACTAAACATTTTCCCTGGAACATTGACAATTTCGGTCCGATCTGGATTCCAAAAAAAGGGGTGAAAATAAATATCGACAAAGATAATATCGCGCTTTATCAACGGTTGATTACGATTTACGAAGGACATAAGCTGGACGTTACCAAAGATGGAAAAATAATCATTGATGGCAAAGAAGTTACAGCGTACACCTTCGGTATGAATTACTATTGGATGATGGGCGATAACCGGCACAACTCTTATGATTCACGTTACTGGGGATTTGTTCCTGAAGATCACATAGTAGGTAAAGCATGGTTTATCTGGATGTCGTGGAATAAAAACGGATCTGTTTTTGACAAGATCAGATGGAGCAGGTTATTTCATGGTATTCATTAAAAAGTGACAACGTCTGTAAATATTTGTCGCAACAGCAGTTGCACTACCGGATTTCTGCAATTTTTCATCCTTGTTCATGCCTATTGAAATCTCGGTATTCAGTGGATTATAAAAGTGATTGTTGAAATGTTTGGATTAATACCAAAAGAAAAAAGTCAGGTTGGGGTAAAGAAAAAATCCAAATCACGTGATTGGGTTCACGCTATTATTTTTGCAGTAATAGCAGCGATAATTATCCGCGCATTTTTGATGGAAGCATTCACCATCCCGACAGCCTCGATGGAAAAATCACTGTTGATCGGTGATTTTCTTTTCGTGAGCAAAATGCATTATGGTGCAAGAATACCGCAAACTCCTATCAGCTTTCCATTTGTTCATAATACATTGCCATTCACAAATGGTAATTCATACCTGGAATGGATCACCATTCCTTATTTAAGATTGCCCGGATTTCAAAAAATAAGAAACAACGATGTGGTAGTTTTTAATTATCCGATGGAAGATTTCCGTCCTGTTGATAAGCGTGAAAATTATATCAAACGATGTATCGCTATTGCGGGTGACACGCTGGAGATAAGAGACGCAGAAATATTTATCAATGGAAAAAAAGTTGCTGACCGGCCCAGGCAACAACAAGAGTATTCCATTATTACGGATGGTACTTCTATAAGTGCAAAATTATTGGACGACCTTGATATAACTGAGTTTTCGCGGCTCTCTAATCCGGGTGAGTTTCGTGCCAGTCTCACAAAAACTGCAGTTGATTCGCTTCTTAAACTGAAGAATGTACGGTCTGTCACAGAAATAATCTGGCCTAAAGGAACGGTTCCGGAGTCGATCTTTCCAAATGACCTTCACCATTTTTCGTGGTACGTAGATAACTTTGGTCCGTTCTGGATTCCTGAAAAAGGAGTTACTGTTTCCATTGATACCAATAACATCTCGCTGTATCAGCGAACTATAAGTGTATATGAGGGTCACACACTCCACATTGAAAAGAATGGCAGCATATTAATTGACGGCATAGAAACCACCACGTATACTTTTAAAATGAATTATTATTGGATGATGGGTGATAACCGTCACAATTCATTGGATTCGCGCTATTGGGGTTTCGTACCTGAAGATCATATTGTGGGGAAAGCATGGTTTGTATGGATGTCATGGAAAGCGGAAGCGTCAGGTTTTGATAAGATCAGATGGGACAGACTCTTTCATGGAATTCAATAAATAACTTATTCAGTTTACAAAAAAAAAGTCCCTGCCATATGCAAGGACTTTGACATTTTTAGAACCTATCCTGCTCATGATTTCTTTCCCATGCCTGCAACCATCAGCGCTGCAGCCGCCATCGCTGTGTCTTTTACAACCATACTGACAGCCATTTGTGCTGATGCAGGATCAGCAAGTCCCGGCATATGAACAGTGATTACAATGATTATGAGAAAAACAGCCAGCAGAATCCCTGAGTAGTAAGTGTACCTGTTGATGATAAAACTAACTGCCGCCGCAAGCAGGCAAATGCCGGTAAAATAAACCATAGGAACGGCCATTCCGGATAAAAAAGAAGGAATCATGCCGCTCATTGCATTCGCGTTGGTAAGATGGCCTACGCCAAAAAAAGCAACCGTTAAACCAAAAAGGATACGGCCAATTGTTGTAAGATTCATGTTCATGTTGTTTTATTTAGTAGGTGAGAAGAAAAGAATGAAACAGATTTTATCCACTGTATCGGTCCGAAGATACATGGTAAAACATATGACAAATAAAATTGCTTCCTCATCTTTTCAACATTTGGATTCCTTACTTCAGCCGGATAACTGAAAAAATTTAACTTTGGCCACTTTACTGATCTCAAAAAGTAAAAAAGCCACAGACTACTACCTTTTCCGGATGAAAAAATTACTGACCGTCTTCGTTATAATATGTTGTTGCCATCTATCTGTTGCTCAAAATATCAGTGGCATTATCAACAGTTACGCACAAGTGCTGGCTATTGCAGGAACCACGGTTACTGCTGGATCAACCGCAGGGTTTGCAGTAGGCGATAAGATCATCATCATTCAGATGAAAGGTGCGTCCATTACCACCACCAATACTTCGGCATATGGAGATATCACCAATCTCAACAATGCAGGCAATTGGGAATTTGCAACTATTTCGGCAATCAATGGAAATGATATCACCGTTGCCGCCCCCTTTGTGAATGCTTATACTACTACCGGTAAAGTTCAGTTGGTAACAGTGCCTGCTTATTGTGATGTAACTATCACGGATACACTTACCTGCGCACCCTGGAACGGACTTATGGGAGGTATACTTGCATTTATGTCGGGTGGTACGATTAACATGAATGCTGACATCAATGTAACCGGAAAAGGATTTCGCCCTGGCACGGCCTGTAACACCGGCTTTTACGCATGCAACAATGCAAACTGGTTCATCAATCCTACTAATTGCCTTGGTGGCTGGAAAGGTGAAGGCATTGCTGAATATGTAAATAATGCGCAGAGCGGCGGTCGTGCTAAATTAGCCAATGGTGGTGGTGGATCGAATCCCGGTAATAATGGCGGAGGTGGTGGTGGAAATAAAGGAGCCGGTGGTTTAGGCGGTTTCGAAGATAACAGTTGCGGGATAACCGCTGTGCAGGGCATTGGTGGATTAGGATTGAATTATACATTAGGAAAAATATTTTTAGGTGGTGCAGGAGGTAATGGAACAGGTGATGATTCACAACCAATCTTCCCCGGAACACATGGTGGCGGAATTGTAATGATTTCTGCAAATACGATTAACCCTAACGGATTCGCTATCAGAGCAGATGGAAAAGATCAAACCAATATTACAAGTGATGAGGGTGCCGGTGGTGGCGGAGCCGGAGGAGTAGTAGCGCTTGATGTCATAACAGTATTGAGTCCATTGACGATTTCAGCAGATGGAGGTGATGGCGGATCAATTTCCAATAATGTGATTCCTACCGGATGCCAGGGACCTGGTGGTGGCGGAGGCGGAGGAGTTCTTTGGAGTACTGGTGCGGCAGTTCCTATAAATGTTTCTTTCACTGCCAATGGTGGATCTCCCGGCTTAATGTTGCAGCCAGCCAGTGTTTGCTTCAATACGCCTAACGGTGCTACTGCCGGTGCGGCTGGAACAACTATTTTCAACTTTCCATCACAAACACTTCCACTTTCAAGTACTCCTGTTTCATTAGGAAGTGATTTTAATATTTGTCCACTGGGGACTGACACTATTTCAACCGGCGCCGGTTATAGTTCTTTTTTGTGGCAGGACGGTTCTACCGATTCATTTTTTGTTGTGACTGATTCCGGCAGCTATATAATAAAAGCCGCTGATATGCTTGGTTGTTTTAGTGCTGATACTGTTCATGTTGGATTTTTACCTCCATCTGTTTACAGCATGGGTAATGATACTATAGTTTGTGCCGGACAATTAGTGGTAATTGATGCCGGCGCAGGATTCAGCTCCTATCTATGGCAGGATTTATCAACCACACAAACTTACAATGCTACGGATCCCGGTGTCTATTTTGTTACCGTTGTTGATACAGATGGATGCATCGGACTCAGTTCAATTAAGGTGAATAATTTTGGAATTGCACCGCTTGAGATCGGGAATGATACGTCCTTATGTGAAGGCGATAAGATAATATTTAACGGCGGAGCTTTTTCAGATTATATCTGGCAGGATGGTTCTAAAGGACCCATTTTTACTGCTACAACACCAGGAATTTATTATGTTACCGTAACCGATTTTAACGGCTGTGTACAAACTGATACTGCAGAAATTTTTGGATTTTATCAGCAACCACCGGATTCATTTTTAAACGATACCGTACTTTGTACGAGTCAGTTTATTTTGCTCGAAGGTCCGCTTGGATATGCCAGCTATTTATGGACCGATAGTTCAACCACGAGCGCAATAACAGTATTGCAACCCGGTATCTATGGACTCACGATCACCTCAAGTGACGGATGTAAGAGTAGTGACTCAACTACCGTTGCGCTTAAATGTCCAACCAGTGTGTTTATGCCCACTGCTTTTTCTCCTAACGGCGATGGCGTAAATGATACTTATCTTCCTATTGGATACAACATCAAAACCTACAACATCCGCATCTATAACCGCTGGGGACAAATCGTCTATCTATCCTCAGATTATACTGTTGGCTGGGACGGTCGTGCCAAAGAAGTGAAATGCGAAATGGGCACTTACATTTATTATGTGACCTGGACTGGTACATTGGATGGTATTGAGTCAGCTGGAAATTTAAAAGGTAATCTGACACTTATCAGATAAATCTCTTTAGCTTTTATATTGCTAAGAAATCTGTTTCCACGCATAGCAGAATTTATTCTTAAAGAAGTTTTACTTCACCGGGTAATTTAGTATTAGCCCAATCAGCATCGTACGTCAACAGGATAAGTATGCAGCTTTGTTGATGCACTCCAAAAATTTGTTCCGGGATATAAATGAACAAGCGTGTTCCTAAGGTTATCGAAGAGCAACAAAAATAAGGTTAAGAAAAAATTGACTTTTATTCTACCTGCATTCAGCTTTCGAAATATCACTCACTTAAAAAACCAGTTGTAACAAAAAGTCCACTGTTTCCGGAGCTTTGCATTTTCTTTAAAAAAGAAATTCCTTATCAGGAAGGCTTCACTGCTGGTTCCGTAGAGTCAGCAGGCATAGGATTTATTTCTGGTTGCACTGGTGGTGTATAGCTCTCCGATGTTCTCTTTAAATCGGATAACCCTTTATCAAAATCTCCACCCAACATTTGATCCATAAACAAACCTAAATATCTCGCCATAGGATTCATACCCATATCCATGTCCATGCCCCAGGTTACTTTCGTTCCTCCATCAGCCTCCTCAAAACCAAATGAACCTGTTGCAATACCATGTTCCATAAAATCCAATGAAGTGATGATGGATTGATTGGTCTTACTTTCAGTGATAGATAACTTCCCTTTGCCTACTTGCTCATTGTCACTCATCCAGGAGTAGCCTGCACCTGTTCCTTCCTCTGGTCCGAAATACGTAATCTTCATATTCGGATCAAGTTTATTCCATGGCATCCAGTTGTTCCAGTTGTGAAGATTATTCACCTGGTTAAATACGATTGCTGGTTGCGCATTAATAACTGCAACCCTTTCCACATGCACTTTCGCGGGAAGGAAAAACGAAATGACCAATAGCAGAAGCAAGAAAGCCGCTATGAAAATTCCGATGCGTTTTAATGTTTTCATGTGATTAATTTTTTACTAAGATAGTAAATACTTTACATGAGTGGACAGGACTTTAAGAGTTGATAGTTGTCTGTTCTGAGAGGTGAAATGTTCGAAAAAAGTTGAGCGTATGAATTGAAATAAAATGAAGCCAGTATAGCAGCTGCATTTTATCATTTATTCTTCCTGAAGTATCGTGAATTGCAACTCCATAACATCAAGATGCAACTTCAATTCAGTCAAAAACATTTCTCCGTATTTCATATAATAGGGAAGAAAGTTTTCATATCGTTCCTGAAGACCATTGGCCGGAAACAGCTTTTCCTTCAATGTTTGCAATTGTTGAATGGCAACCTCTTCCTTCTTTTTAGCAGCCTTCCTTAACTTATCTTCAAGTGATTCCAGTGATTTTTGCATTTTCACTTTTTCCGCTTCCACTGATCCCTTTAAACCAGCATCAATTTGCGAAATACGATGCATAATACTGTTCATAAGGTCCTTCAATTCAAGCTTTTCCTTTTCGAGTGAAAATAAATCACCAGTCTGCTCAGCAAGGTATTGATTAACAAGTTTGTCGGAAGATTCAAAAATTGATTTCCCGGAAAGATTCAGTTTTTTCATTTTTGATACATTACCACTGTCAATCCATAAAACTGAATTGCGCAGTAATAACATCGGATAGGCAACACCGGCCGTATCAAACAATGATTTCAGCTGCATCCAATAAGTAACTTCCGCACCGCCACCAATAAAAACAATATTCGGCAATACCAATTCCTGATAAACGGGACGCAATACTACATTAGGACTGAATTTTTGAGGATGTGTTTCAAGCAGTTTTAAAATTTCGTCCTTCGAAAACGTGAGCGTTGTATTCAGCACTTTCCATAATTCTCCTTCTTTAATAATACGTTTGCGAATACCATCATCAAGATAGAACAGATTGATCTCACGGGGCATAATCTGTGATTGATAATTTTCAGAAAATGCTTCAGAACTTTCGTTCACAACAGGCAATGAAAATTGCTCCAGCAACTCTTTTTTTATCACCGGAACAAATAACCGCTTCAATGCAGCATCATCCCCATCAACAATCACCAAACCATCTCCTGCAAAAAAATGATACAGTATTTTTTTAGTAGCAGCTGCAATAGTTTGTTCTTTAAGATAAAAATCCTCCAGCAATTTGACACAACGGATGGCATCATCAGAAGTGCCAAGCACTAATTTAATCTCTTCTATTAAGCCAGAAAGCGATTCCGTTTTCATTCGCCCAAATGCGCCTTCCTGGTCTGTATGCCACGTAATTTTTTTTGAGAAGAGCTGCACATGATTCAGCTCTTCTTTGTCGTGATCTTCACTTCCCATCCAATACACAGGTACAAAATGAAAATCAGGAAATTTTTCGCTCAGCTTACGAGAAAGATTAATGGTGCTGATGATTTTATAAACCAGGTACAATGGTCCAAGAAATAAATTCGGCTGATGCGCTGTTACTACCGTGAATGTGTTGCTATCCTTTAACCGGTTTATGTTCGTGCTTACTTTATCCGGTTCATTATTGTTGAGGAACGGCTGATATTGCTTGCTGAGTACACCGTGTAATGTTTCGCGGTGTAACGGAAACTCCTTTCTTCGATTTATTATTTGCAGAAAAGAATCTGGCTGAGGACTGTATTCATAAAATTGTTTAAGCTTATCGTTACCTTCTATATAATCGGCTACCGCCGTACTAAAATATCCGGTGGCAACATAAGGCAGTACAGATTTTTTCATGCACAAAATTAAGAATCGGAATTAAAGTGCTATTATGTTTTCGTTCCTGAAAAATACCTACTTCTCCATTAACTCATCAATTCAAGACTCCGGTTAATAAAGCCGGTAAGCTCTTCCCCTTTCAATAAATTTTGGGAGAGCATGGCAAGATCCAATGACTGCCTGATCAACTGATGTTGCTTCAGACCATCTGTTTCTAACAACACTTTTGAAATTAACGGGTGATTGGCATTTATCACCAGGTTATAACGATCTTTAAGGTCACCCATAAAGTTCATTCCTCCCATCGAACTCATCTCCCTCATCCGCCGCGTATACTCATCACGGGTAATGAGCATCGGCGCTTCTTTTTCATTCAGCGATTCAAATGCAATGGCAAACTTTTCTTTGTCTGTAATTTTTTCAATCATCTGCCTTAAAACTTCCTCTTGTTCTTTTGAAAGTTTAGAAGGCATCGCCTCATCCTTATCAATCAACTTATCTATAATATCTGCATCCACTCTCGCGAAAGTAGTCTCCTCCAGTTTCTGCTCCAGCATGCCTATAAAATGTGCGTCCACCGGACTATCCATCTGCAACACTTCAAATCCGCGCTCTTTTGCGGCAGCAACGTAAGAATGCTGCTGAACAGCATCTGAAGTATACAAATAGACCACCTTACCATTTTTGTCGGTTTGCAGCGGTTTTATTTTTACAGCAAACTCATCCAGTGTATAATATTTACCGTCTGTCGTCTTCAACAGGCAGAAGTTCTTTGCCCGCTCATAAAATTTGTCATCCGAAAGCATTCCATATTGGATAAATACTTTTACGTCATCCCATTTCTTTTCAAAATCTTCACGGTCCGACTTAAAAAGTTCTTCCAGTTTCTCGGCTACCTTTTTCGAAATGTGCGCACTTATCTTCTTCACACTTGCATCACTTTGCAAATAACTCCGCGAAACATTCAATGGAATATCCGGTGAATCAATCACACCTTTCATGAGCATCAGGAAGTCAGGCACTATGTTTTCAACAGCATCCGTTACAAAGACCTGGTTACTGTATAATTGAATACGATCCTTTTGCTGCTCGAAATTATTTTTGAATTTAGGGAAATAAAGAATGCCTGTCAGGTTAAAAGGATAATCCACATTCAAATGGATATGAAAAAGCGGATCATCTGCAAACGGATATAATTCACGATAGAATAAGGTGTAATCATTCTCAACAAGCGACGACGGTTTTTTGGTCCAGGCAGGTTGCGTGTTGTTGATAATATCTGTACCGAACTTAATTTCAACAGGTAAAAACTTACAGTATTTCTTTAGCAGCGTCTTGATCCGCAATTCTTCAAGAAATTCAATTGAATCCTCTGCAATGTGTAAAATAATATCCGTTCCGCGCTCCTGCTTTTCAACTTCTTCCATCGTATAATCAGGGCTGCCATCACATTCCCAACGAACAGGTTTCGAGTCTTCCTTATAGGATTTCGAAATGACTTCAACTGAAGAAGAAACCATGAAGGAAGAATAAAAACCAAGGCCAAAATGACCTATCAGTTGCGCGTCGCTCTTTTCTTTATAATGCTGCACAAATTCTTCTGCTCCTGAAAAGGCAATTTGTGTAATGTATTTTTCCACTTCCTCGCCCGTCATGCCAATTCCATGATCGCGGATCGTAAGCGTTTTTGCTTCCTTATCGAGCAGCACTTCAATAGTGAGGTTGTTTAATTCACCTTTAAATTCTCCCATTGAACTCAATGCCTTCAATTTTTGCGTGGCATCCACAGCATTCGACACTAATTCGCGGAGAAATATCTCGTGATCGCTGTAAAGAAATTTCTTGATGATGGGAAAAATGTTCTCGGTATGTACCTGAATGGTTCCTTTCGACATAAAAAAAATTTGTGCGAAGCTAACAAACCATTTGCCAACTGGGAGTTGACTGACAATGTGTCGCCGGTGTATTGCTGAAACACAAAACTTCGACACTGCATAAGGAATTCAATTTGTTTCTTTGCGCAGATAAATTTTTGAGGTATGATTCGATGTGCCAATGCGCCGGTAATTCGATTTGAGAATTGTTTGATTATGCGATGACTAATGACCAATGACCAATGACTATCTACTAACGACTCAGGACTAACGACTTTTCCTCACTACTCGCTACTCACTACTCACTACTTTTTAACATAATACCACACCCATAAAATATCCATCCGCTTTCAATCGTCAACACTCCCATACGATGGAAGCCATGACCTTAAATGCAACAATGACGACCCGCCAAAATTCAGAGATCCAGGAAACGGTCCGCAAGGAACGAAAAAGGCTACTTGATTTTATACGGCAGCGGGTTAACAGTGAGGAAGATGCGGAGGACATTCTGCAGGATGTCTTTTACCAGTTTGTGAATGCCTACCGGATGATGGAACCGATTGAAAAGGTTACGTCCTGGCTGTTTACTGTCGCACGCAATCGCATCACTGATTTGTACCGCAAGAAAAAAACAGAAACATTTTCAAGCCTTTTGCCAGTAAGTGATGAAGGCAGTGATGAAGAAACGCCCGGGTATTTCCTGGACGAACTGATGCAGGATATTTCTGAAACACCGGAAGCACAATATATGCGATCGCTGGTATGGGATACCTTGAACGCAGCGCTGGAGGAACTACCTGTGGAACAACGCGATGTATTTAACCTGCATGAATTAGAAGGATTAAGTTTTAAAGAGATTGCCGCTCAAACCGGTCAACCGGTAAATACATTGCTGTCACGAAAACGATATGCAGTGCTGCACTTGCGGGAAAGACTTCAAACATTGTACAATGAATTGTTAAACCTCTAAAAAAATAATTATGAAACGGTGGTGGATTTTGAAAGGAATTAAAATGTTTTTTTTATTTGTTCTGATAGGTGCAGCCATGACTTATCTTGTAATGACACTCTGGAACTGGTTAATGCCTGTAGTATTCGGATTGAGTGTGATTACTTTTTGGCAAGCTCTCGGAATACTCTTATTGTCTAAACTGATCTTTGGATTTGGTCGCGGAGGTTGGGGACACAAGGGCCACTATACTCAACATTGGAATAATCACCGATCTTCCGTCTGGAAAGAAAAGATGGAAGAAAAGCTTAAAACAATGAGCCCGGAAGACAGGGAGAAATTCAGGGAGGAATGGAAGAAACGATGTGGATGGAAATACCAGCATTTTGAAGATGAAAAGAAAAGCGAGTCTCAGGCAGAATAAGAAAAGGATTGCTTTAAAAAAGGGAAGCCGTTTGCTTCCCTTTTTTATTTAGTGAAAAATGTTGATTGAACTGACCATCTAAATTTTGCCTATTTTTAAATATCGGTTCAATGGTTTGTCCAACTCTTCATTTTATCTGCTCATGAAAAAATTGATCTTCTTTATTTTATTTCTGATTGGCGCATTGCAATTCTCTCTTGCGCAGCAAACAATAAAGGAGGGGAAATATTCCATGCAGAAAAGACAGCACAAACTGGAATATAGCAATCCGGGTGATGTTTCAATTCGAACATATACGCATTTAAAAAAAGAAAATCTTATTGCTAAACCCCATTCAAACAATAACTACAGCAAAAAAACTGCAGCTACTTACCGTGAAACTAAAAAATCACGGCAAGCTCGTTCCTATTAAACGGAATTTCATAAAATATTTAAATGCTGTCAACTACCAGCATGATAAAATAAAGTTTTTACTTTTATACTCCCATAATTTTAATTCACAAACTAAATCTTTAAGTATGAAAACATTTTACGCTCACACATTGCGCATCATTTCCTTAGCCCTCGTGTTCGTTGTGACTGGAATATTCAGCTCGCAGGCCACAAAGCATATTGTAACTGTTGCAAATTTTGTGTTTACACCGTCTTCCATGACTATCAATGCCGGTGATACTGTAGTCTGGACGTGGTCAAGTGGATCACATACCACCACCTCCACCACTATTCCTGCCGGTGCTGCCGCTTGGAGCAATGCAATTGATGCAGCGCACCTGAGTTTTAGTTACGTCCCAACTGTTTTAGGCACTTACAATTATAAATGTAATATTCATCCAACTACGATGCTGGCCAGCTTCACGGTAGTATGCCCGGCAGCGCCTTCATTAACTATTTCTGCAGGCGGAGCAACTACATTTTGTACAGGAAGCACTGTCGCACTTTCAAAAACCTCAGTGGGAACTTTCGCCACGCTTCAGTGGAAATTAAATGGTTCGAACATTGCCGGCGCCACTACCGTTACTTTTAATGCAGATGCAACAGGTTCCTATACATTAGCAGGCACCAATAGTTGTGGTAACTCATCTACGTCTAACGCGATAAGTGTGACTGTAAATAAAAAACCGAAAGCGAATATTACGCCTGCCGGTCCTTTAAATATCTGCGCCAGTCAGCCGGTTTTACTAACGGTAAGTTCTGCAAACAATCAAACATACCAATGGAAAAAAGGAAGTGCCAACATATCCGGAGCTACGGGTACTACTTTGTTGGTTACTGCTACCGGTGATTACAAATGCAAAGTGACTAAGACAAGTACCGGCTGCAACAAAACATCAAAAGCTGTGAGTGTAACTGTAAATCCGAATTGTAAAATTGAAGTTCCTGCAGTAACCGCCACCGCATTTCCAAATCCGACTCAGGATTATTTTGTGGTAAATACTTCATCGCTTTCATTACAGAATGGCATCATCAAAGTTTATGACTTAACAGGAAAAATGCTTGAAACTTATACTGTGATAAATGAGAATACAGCGATTGGAAATAATTTAACTTCAGGCGTATATTTCGCTAAAATTGAATCAGGCGGGAAATTAGTGCAGGTATTGAAATTGATGAAAAATTAATGTTTAAATGGTTCTCTCTAAAAAAAGCGCACAACGGGTGCGCTTTTTTTGTTTAAAACTTTACGCTGAAAAAATATGCTTCCCAATTAAAATTCTATCTCACCTGCATATCAATCAATGTGCGGGTAGAATAGTTATTTTTTCCTGAAAAACACTCCGAAGTTTTCTCCCTTATAATTCCAATGCCGTACGCTACGATTTGATATCCTTCACAGCTATCTGATATTTTGTAACAGGTTGAAGACTTCCATTTTGCGTCATTGCAGGATAAAAGCTTCACAATTGTTTTCTGTATCACCACATCTCCTCCGAATACATAATTAAAATTGCTTTCCTTCTCTGTTGGCATCATTACCGGAGAGGGAAATTTAAAACCAGTTCTTTGACGACCCAACTGATAAATGGTATCGCCGCTTTGAAACCACTCTTTTCCATCTGCAAAAACATAGGTGGTCTTTCCGTTCCAATCTTCAGTGCTCACGATTTTATCCGTATCATTGGACACCGTTGTGAGTTGACCATCCGTAAAAACAGAATCGCGATACACCCAGTAGTTGCCCATTGAAAGCGGGAGAATTCCCTTTCCGGTTGCACTTGCCTGCTGAGTACACGATGATTTATCAGCAAGCAGCAACACCAGAAAAAAAGCAGTAAATGAAAAAAGATATCCTTTCATAGCATTACGATTTTTTTGTACAGTTAATTGATGTTCGGGAAACCAGGATTTGACTTAATGACCAATGTCTAAATGACTAACCAATGACGAAAATAACATTAAAAAAAGGGAACTATCAGCGCATTTTCTCCGGTCACCCATGGGTGTATGCGAATGAAATCGGAAGTGTATCAGCCTCCATTGCTCCGGGAGAAATCATAGATGTCTTTGATTCCAGAAACCGATTTGCAGGGCGCGGCTACTACAATGCCAAATCTCAAATTACAGTGCGTGTGCTTACGCGTGACGAACAGGAACAAATTGATCAGCCATTTTTCAGAAAAAGAATTCTTGAATGCCTCGACTACCGACATAAACTTGGTTACAAAGAAAACTTCAGACTGGTCTTTGGTGAATCGGATTTTCTTCCGGGTTTGATCATTGATAAATTCGGAGATTATTTCGTGCTTCAAACTTTATCACTGGGAATGGATCGATGGAAAGATACTATCGTGAATGTGCTCCATGAATTGTTTTCCCCGAAAGGGATTTATGAACGCAATGATGTGCCGGTAAGGAAACTCGAAGGTTTGAAAGAACAGAAAGAATTTCTATCAGCACCATTTACCACAAAATTTGAAATCGAAGAGCAAGGTGTAAAATTCATGATTGATGTGGAAAATGGTCAGAAAACCGGCTTCTTCCTCGATCAAAAGAAAACCGGCAAGCCTTGCAGCATATTTCTGCAGGCGCAGAAGTGCTGGACTGTTTTTGTTACACAGGTTCATTCTCGCTGTTTGCTGCAAAGTTTGGAGCAAAGAGTGTTTTAGGAATGGATGTTTCTGAAAATGCGGTAGCTCAGGCCACAGAAAACGCTGCATTAAATGGTTTTGAAAACATCTGCCGCTTTGAAGCAGCCAATGCGTTTGATCTGTTACCGGTTTGGGCCAAAGAGAAAAAACAATTTGACATCGTAATACTCGATCCGCCGGCCTTCACCAAAAACAGGGCAGGTATCGAAGCTGCTGCAAGAGGTTATAAAGAGATTAACCTTCGTGCTATGAAACTTATCAGGAAAGGCGGTTTCCTGCTTACATTTTCCTGTTCACATTTTATGGAGCCGGGAATATTTTTCGATATGATCTCGCAGGCAGCTTATGATTCAGGCAAAATAATACGGCAAGTGGCCTTTCTTTCGCAGGCAAAAGATCACCCAATCGTTTGGAACATCGAAGAAACGAACTATCTGAAAGGATTTGTTTTACAGGTGATCTAACCGAAACAGCGGACGAAAACATGCCTTCCTGTTTTGTAATACCGTAGCATCTTCGTGGTAATAAAATCAGCTATCAATTGTTAGAGAAGCACGGAGAATTCTGGTGCTAAAATTCTGTCTTGCACCCATATTCGAAGATTAGGTCTTAACTACCCGATAAATTTCTATATTTGCAGCCTTAATTTTTTCTAAAACCCTCATAATCATGCGCGGAAAAGGCCTGGTCACGTTTTTCTCAATAGCGTTGATCCTGATTTGTATTTATCAGTTATCCTTCAATTTTGTAACAAGCAGAGTAGAAAACAGGGCAACCGGTTTGGCAGAAGCTGCAGTATTGCAAGGCAAATCACTGGAATCATTAACGCCTCCGAATACTCCTAATGCTGTCTTTATTAAAGACAGCGTTTTGATGGAAATCAGGAAAAAAAGACAAGCATACCTGGATTCTGTTTCAAACCAGACAGTCTTTAACCTTGGCATTGCAAAATACACTTACCAGGATTGCAAAGATCAACAGTTGAATCTCGGTCTTGACTTGCAAGGAGGTATGAACGTAGTGCTCCAGGTTTCTACTGAAGATCTGATAAAAGCATTGGCGGATAACAGCGCTGATCCTACTTTTAATAGCGCACTTCAGCTTGCGAAAGAAAAACAAAAGACGCAGGTACAAGCGGATTTTGTAAGCCTTTTCCAACAGTCCTGGAACGAGGTGGCACCTCAGGGAAAACTGGCCTCCATTTTTGGAACACGCGATAACCAGGATAAGGTAAAGTTTAACTCTACCAATGATGAAGTAATCAGCTTTATCCGCACGGAATCGAATGGAGCATTCGATCAAACGTTCAACATCTTACGGTCACGTATTGATAAATTTGGTGTTACGCAACCTAACATTACCGCTCAGCAATCAACAGGTAGGATTATAGTTGAGTTACCAGGTGTTGATAATCCGGTGCGTGTGCGAAAATTGTTGCAAGCGACGGCTGTACTGGAATTCTGGGAAACATATGATAACCCAACTTTCATACAATACCTCGATGCAGCGAATACTTCTTTAAAAAACAGATTGAATGCCATTGATACTGCAAACAAGGCAGTAGCTGACAACACAACAGTTACCACTTCAGCAGAATCTAATCCTTTGCTGGAAGAAACCGGTGATACAAGCAAACTCGCTTCCCTGGCCGATAGTAATCTGCTGACGCCGGATTCCAGCGCTCTTGCTGCACAATCTGCGAAAGATCAGGCGAAAGAAAATCCACTCACTTCTATATTACAACCAAATGTTTACCGGACGGCCGATGATAAGGTAGCTCTTGCACCTGGTCCCGTAATTGGTTATTCACTTGGAAAAGATACAGCCAAAGTAAATGACTACCTGTCAACAGATTTTGTGCGTGCAAATTTTCCAAAGGATGTGAAATTCCTTTGGGGTGCTAAAGCAACTGATGAAAAGAGTAATGTTTATGCTTTATACGCGATTAAAATGCAGGTGGGTACTACAAGAGCTCCTTTAGAAGGTGATAAGGTGAATGATGCCCGTCAGGATATTGATCAAAACAGCAGCCCTGAAGTTTCCATGTCTATGGACAATGAAGGTGCAAAGATCTGGAAGGTAATGACGAGCAAGAACATCAACAAAAGCATCGCCATTGTACTCGACAACTATGTTTATTCCGCTCCGCGTGTTAATGGGGAAATTCCAAACGGACGTTCATCCATTACCGGTGGTTTTGATATTAATGAAGCAAAAGATCTTGCTAACATTCTTACAGCAGGTAAGTTACCGGCTCCGGCAAGAATTATTGCGGAAGATGTTGTGGGACCTTCACTGGGTAAAGAGTCGATTGCTGCTGGTATACGGTCTATTGTAATTGCCTTTATCGCCTTGTTGGCATTCATGATTTTCTATTATAATACTTCAGGTATCATTGCCAACATCTCCCTGTTTTTTAACCTGTTCTTTATCATTGGCGTATTAGCTTCTTTAGGCGCAACACTAACGCTCGCAGGTATTGCAGGTATCGTACTTACCATGGGTATGGCTGTGGATGCGAACGTTCTTATTCATGAACGGATTAAAGAAGAATTGGAGAAGGGAAAAAATCTGGCAAAGTCTATAGCTGAAGGGCATTTAAAGTCCTATTCAGCCGTATTTGATACGCACCTTACTACACTCATTACAGGTTTGATACTTGCCTATTTCGGCCTCGGACCTGTGCTTGGTTATGCCACAACATTAAACATCGGCGTAATCATGACACTGTTTACGGCTGTATTTATGGCGCACCTTATTTTTGATTGGTGGCTAGAAAGATTCAAGACCATTAAATTCACTACCAGCATCAGCCGTTTCAACTTTACCAATTTTGATATCCCTTTCGTAAAATGGCGTAAGTACGCTTACGTGATTTCAGGAACACTCGCACTCGTTGGATTGCTGTCTATTTTCACCAAAGGATTTGAGTACGGCGTTGATTTTAGCGGCGGGCATTCCTATGTTGTTCAATTCGACCGCGAAGTAATTACTGAAGATATTCAACAGGAATTGACGAAGGAATTCGGTATTCCACCACAGGTTAAAACATATGGGAGCAACAATAAGGTAAAGATTACAACAGGTTATTTGGTAGAGAATACGACCTCAGTAGCAGATAGCGCTGTAAACTATAAATTATACACCGGCTTGAAAAAATTCCTTGCCAGTGATGTTTCCTTTAAAACTTTCCAGGAAAGAAATCAATTGAGTTCTCAGGTAGTTGGACCAAGTATTTCGGCAGATATTCTTGATCATGCTTACAAAGCCATCATCTTCTCGCTCATCGGTATATTTTTATATATACTGTTCCGGTTTAGAAAATGGCAGTTTGCATTGGGAGCTATCATCGCCCTCGCTCATGACGTGCTGATGGTAATGGGTGCTTATTCCTTGCTGTCAGGTATAATGCCTTTCGCACTGGAAGTAGATGAAACATTCGTGGCAGCTTGTTTAACAGTAATGGGTTATTCTGTTGCAGATACTGTAATTGTGTTTGACCGTGTAAGGGAATTCCTGGGAGAACATCCGGCCGCCGACATGAAACATACCATCAATGATGCTATTAATAAGACCCTGAACAGAACGGTAATCACTTCTTCAACTGTGTTGCTCGTACTACTCATCCTTTTTATTTTCGGTGGTGATGCCATTCGCGGATTCTCCTTTGCACTCTTATTGGGTATTGCTTTCGGAACATACTCTTCCATATTTGTGGCCACACCGATTGTAGTAGATCTAACTAAAATTAAACCGATCAAAGTAACGGAGCCAACTAAAAGGTCGGTAGCCGCCAAGTAACCTTTTAAAAAAGATTTATTGATTAAAGCGAAAGCCCTGCAGCAACCTGCTGCAGGGCTTTCACATTTTAGGCTCTATGGTTTTATGCAGACCTTGCCTTTGATGAATAAGGTAACCATATTATCAATTAACCTTACCGGCCACATCCTGAATATGCTCTTTCAACAGATATAGTATCCTGTTGAGTCAATCAAAATTGGAATGGCTTTGTTATCAAACTACTTTAGACTTGTCAAAATCATTATTCACCGCTAATCAGCAAATCATGAAAGCAACCGTCACCACTGAGCAACAACAATCAAACGGATCAGCAGCAACTGTTACCGTATGGCAAATGATCAATACCGCGATCATCGGTATCTCACCTCAACCGATAAAAGCAGCACATGATTTTATTGAGAATCGTGATTTAGGAGATGAAGACCAGGGGGACATATTTGAAGCCTGATTCCGGATTATAATAATTGATTGGCAGCAGGTATTCCGGCACCCATTTAATGGTTAGATAATGCTATCGCCATTCAGAACAAATTAAATATTCAATCAGATTGCTTAACAAACTTTCCTCTTGCAATTGATTCCTTATTGTGATTGACAATCTGAAAAGAATAATATCCGGAAAATAAACCTGCTGTAATTAATTGAATTCCTGTATTTGTGAAGGTTACCGGCACCTTTAATATGATACCGGTTGCATCATAAACCAACACATCAAATTTATCACCGTACATAAACTGTTTGGTTGATCCACTGCTAATAAAATCATCAACCTGAATAGTAAGGACATCCTTCACAGGGTTCGGAAAGACACTCACCGTATTGGCCATAACCGAACCAATTCCGGTAATCTCCGGCGACAATTTTACAACCCAGCAATCCTGCGTCGTTCCAATCGTGGTGGAGTGATTTCCGGAAACATCCCCATCATTTGAAAATGATAATCCGGCAATAATATAACCACCATCTGAAGCCTGCTGGACAGCGTATGCCTGATCGTAGTTGGTTCCACCCAAGGTTTTCTGCCAGCTTAAATTTCCAGAAGCATCCAGTTTCACCAACCAATAATCTGTGCTTCCATGATTGCCCGATACATCCATATCGTTTGAATGTATATAGCCAGCTACAATAAAACCTTGGTCAGCAGTCTGATTTATCGAATAGGCAAAATCATAATCACTGCCGCCTAGATTTTTTTCCCACTGAAGTTCCCCTTCCGCATTCAGCTTTACAATCCAATAATCAGTGTCACCATTATTACCGCTTATGTCACCATCGTTGGAGCTTGTCCAACCTGCAATTACGAATCCGTCATCTGTTGTACGCTTCACCATCCGTGCATAATCCACGCTGCTGCCACCATACGATTTTTCCCATATTAAATTACCATTCGCATCCAACTTCACAATCCAATAATCTCCTTCGCCGTGATTGCCTGTCACATCTCCATCATCAGATTCTGATTCACCCACAATTACAAAACCACCATCTGCCGTTTGTTGCACGTAATACCCTTCATCTTCATCGCTTCCTCCCAAAGATTTCTGCCATATCAGGTTGCCTGCCCCATCTAATTTAATGACCCAGTAATCCACCTCCCCGTGATTTCCGGTTACATCACCGTCATTAGATTCCGAATAGCCAGCAACTATAAAACCACCATCCATCGTTTGCTGCACAGAGTAGGCTTCGTCTTCACTGCTTCCACCAAATGATCGTTGCCAGACAATATTTCCACCTTCATCCAGACGCACAATCCAATAGTCCTCTTCTCCTTTGTTCAGAATTAAATCACCATCAGCAGACTTTGACTGACCCGCAATCACATATCCACCATCATCGGTCAGTTGAAAATCCCATTGTGCATCATGATCACTTCCACCCAATGATTGTTGCCAAAGCAGGTTACCGCTTTGATCCATTTTTACCACCCAATAATCAGTCTTGCCATTGCTGCCTGAAATATCTCCATCTGTAGACTTTGTGTAGCCTGCGAATACAAAACCTCCATCAGGTGATTGCAAAACAGAATTTGCCGTTTCACCAATCGTGCCACCAAAAGACTTTTGCCATTCAATGACAGGAACATTTTGAGCGCTCAAGGTGATGCTGGCTGCAAGGGCTGCAAAAAATAATATGCTGATGCCTGTTTTTTTCATCCGTTTCAATTGAATATATGTTGGTTTAACAACAAACTCCAAAATTAACACATCAAAGGATAAAATCCTCCTTCCCATTTGACATACCACATCGCCATCGCTTTTCCTGCTTTTAAATATTACCGGCTACAAAATCCACCGTTGGTTTTATAGAT
Organism: Chitinophagaceae bacterium; assembly: GCA_016717285.1. Classification (NCBI taxonomy): domain Bacteria; kingdom Pseudomonadati; phylum Bacteroidota; class Chitinophagia; order Chitinophagales; family Chitinophagaceae; species Chitinophagaceae bacterium. The sequence goes on along the minus strand of JADKFU010000001.1, from coordinate 333,313 downwards.
TATGCTGATCATTTAAATTACTTACCAATCTAAAAATAAATTTAGACTAATCTAAATTATTTTTATTTTTGTCCTAAATTCATGCTGTATGTTTTCACCCACCGAAGAAAATTATCTCAAGTGCATTTATCTTCAATCGGAGAAAAACGGAGTACAACCGGTTACTACGAACGAGATTTCTGAAAAGATGAGGACCAAAGCTGCGTCCGTAACAGATATGCTTAAACGGTTATCAGACAAGCGATTGATTCACTATAAGAAATACCAGGGCGTGCTCCTTACCAATGCAGGCGAATCCAAAGCGCTTTCAGTAGTCAGAAAACACAGATTATGGGAATATTTTTTGGTGGAGAAATTAAAATTTCAATGGGATGAAGTTCATGCGGTTGCTGAAGAACTGGAGCATGTAAATTCCGATCTTTTAGTTGACAAACTCGACGCTTTTCTCAACCATCCGAAGTTTGACCCGCACGGTGATCCAATACCTGATCAGCTCGGAAAGCTGTCTGCTTCCAAATTCAAAAACCTTTCTTCACTTAAAGTAAATGAAAAAGGAAAAGTTGCTGCTGTAATTGAGCAACAACCGGCTTTTCTTAAACACCTCGATAAACTGCACATTCATATGAGTACGCCGCTGAAAGTTATCGACTGCATCGAATTCGATAAAAGCATGACCATTTCCATTAATCACTCTTCAACCGTTAATATCAGTCACGACATTGCTAAAAATATCCTGATCTCAAAATGACAACTGTAAGTTCAATTCCTTCCAAATCACTTGAAGATGTACATTCTTCAGTGGATACAACTAAAAAGGTCGGCTTTTTCAAATCACTATTTGCATTTATTGGTCCGGCCTACCTGGTAAGTGTAGGCTATATGGATCCGGGCAACTGGGCGACAGATATTGCTGCCGGCAGTGGTTTTGGTTATTCCCTCATTTGGGTTTTGCTAATGTCAAACCTGATGGCTATCCTTTTGCAAAGCCACAGCGCTCGTCTGGGTATTGTTCGCGGACTTGATCTGGCACAGGCATCAAAAGCTTCCTATCCTGCTATTGTGAACATTCCGCTGTATCTGCTGGCAGAAATTGCAATTGCCGCCTGCGACCTCGCGGAAGTATTGGGACTTGCCATCGGACTAAACCTTTTGTTTGGTGTGCCGCTGCTTGTAGGTGTAACTATAGCAGTGCTTGATGCTGTCCTGCTGCTGGTAATTATAAATTTTGGCATCCGTAAAATGGAGGCATTAATTTTTTCACTGGTCTTCATTATCAGCGCTTCTTTTTTTGTGGAAATGTTTTTTGCAAAGCCCGATCCGATCGATATTATGAAAGGTTTTATGCCGGCCATCCCAAATGATATCGCCTTGTACATTGCAATCGGTATAATCGGCGCTACGGTAATGCCACATAATCTTTACCTGCATTCAGCATTAGTTCAGACACGGAAGATTGATCCTTCCAAAGCGGGAAAGAAAAGGGCGTTACGTTTCAACATTATTGATTCTACCATTGCATTGAATATCGCATTCCTTGTAAATGCTTCCATTCTTATACTTGCCGGCGCGGCTTTCTTTAATAACGGTTATTTTGAAATCACAGAAATACAGGATGCGCATAAGCTGCTTGCACCTTTGCTGGGAACACAACTGGCTCCTATTCTTTTCGCGGTAGCATTAATCGCTTCAGGTCAATGCTCCACCATTACCGGAACTCTTGCAGGTCAAATTGTGATGGAAGGATACCTTCACCTTCGCATCACACCATGGATCAGGAGACTACTAACGAGACTTATCGCTGTTATTCCTGCGTTTCTGGTGATCTGGCTTAAAGGCGAAGAAAACACCGGGCAATTGCTGATTCTGAGCCAGGTGATTTTAAGTTTACAACTTGGGTTTGCAATCGTACCCTTGATACATTTTGTAAGCGACAAAGAAAAAATGGGAGGTTTCGCAATTGGTACATGGTCGAAAATCGGATCATGGATAACAGCCGCTATTATCATTTCTTTAAATGCTAAACTGGTGTTGAATGAAGTGGTTGCAATGATTCAAAGTAGTGGAGAATATGTATGGGCTGTCTATTTCATCGTGATTCCAATTATAGCAGGAGCCGCTTTGTTATTGCTTTACATCATTCTTCATCCTTTCTTGTCAAAGAAGAGTGCAAAGCTGCGTGTTCCACACCTGGAACATCTGCCTGTTGATTTTTCAGTGAATGAAAAATTCAAACGTATAGCTGTTACAGTTGATTTTTCAGAAACAGATCAAAAAGCAATTTCACGCGCACTAACAACTGGTGGCAAACAAAGCGCTTATCTGCTGATTCATGTAGTAGAGTCTGCCAGCGCAATGTTAATGGAGAAAGATGTGGCTGACCTGGAGTCAGGCACCGACTATGAAAATCTGAAACAATATGCAGCGGCACTTACCAGGGAAGGTTATCAGGTAAGTTATGAATTAGGATTTGGCCGCCGCTATAAAACAATTCCTAAGCTGGTTAAAAAATTTAACGCGGATCTGTTAGTGATGGGAACACATGGACACCATGGAATTAAAGACCTGCTGTTTGGTGAAACGATTAATGCTGTACGACACAGCATTGGCATACCGTTACTGGCTGTAAAGTAAATGAGGTTAACGAAGTAACTTTCTTATAAGGTTGCAAATGATTTTCTCGCCAGAGATGAACGCAGCGTGAAAAAGTCGAAGCTTTTTTGGAAAACACAACAGATCAGCGCAGATTTTTTCACTTTTACAATATGAAGAAGCTATTCAAACCAGGTGATCAGAAAAAATTCAAGAGGGGCGTACAGGAAATTGATACAGCAGGTTTCTTTAATGGCATGGTACATCCTGTCTATTCAACCTTCAGCATTGCACGTGATGCTGAATGGAGTGGTCGTTTGTTTGTGCTGGATCTCCGTGAAGAAGATGAAGAAGGAATTGGAACTTTCATTTCTGTAAATCACCACGCCCCGGCATTTCCAGGTGAAGAAATTGTTTTTACAGCTACACTTAAAGAAATCCGGAATCATGAGGTAATTACTTCATTTGAAGCAAGATCAGGCACCCGGCTTATTGCAAGCGGAGAACAGGGTCAAAAAATTTTTAAACGTAAAAAGCTGGAACAATTATTTTCTTCGGCAAAAAACAAGAGCATCGATAATGAATAATAACATCAATATAAAAAACAAGAAGGCCTATTTCGAATTTGAATTCATTGATCAGTTTGTAGCGGGCATCATGCTGACAGGGACAGAGATTAAGTCGATCCGCGAAGGCAAAGTCAATATGAATGATGGCTGGTGCTATTTTCAGAAGAACGACCTATGGATCAAGAATCTAAACATTTCCACATATGACAAAGGCACCCATTACAACCATGAACCATTAAGACCACGTAAATTATTGCTGAATAAAAAGGAACTGAACAAACTGCAGGATAAAATTAAAGAAAAAGGCCTGACTGTAATTCCGCTTCGCCTGTTTATCAACGACCGCGGTTTCGCAAAACTGGAAATTGCACTTGCGAAAGGAAAGAAACTTCATGATAAGCGGGATACTATAAAAGAACGCGAAGCAAAGCGTGAAATGGGACGTGAAGGGAAAGGCGGGCGTTTATAAGCAATGGCAAAAAAAATCCTCCACAAGGGAGGATTTCAGTGATGCCGCTTATTGATTATTTTATCCTGCTAAGCGTATAAGATCTCTGGTAAGCTATACTAGTAAATGGATCGATAGTATCCCGTTCAAGTTTCATCTCATTGTTTCTCAGTTCGATAATATCAAACAACAATGATTTCTTGGTGTAAGGATCCAGAATATAGAGTTGCTCCTTATTCTTCAAGTCGCCTACATTGCTTGTAAAGTTCCAGGTAAGAATCGTTACAGTAGTTGAACTGTCCCTGTATAGTGAATCTTTACAAATAGGGGTATTATTTGCAATGTCATAAATGTAAGATGAATCTATAGTCAACTTTTCCTGAAAAACTCCATTCTTTTCAAATGTCCAGATGTATTTGTAATTCAATATCACCTTATCAATTTCACTTCCACAAAAACCAATATACGGTCCAATAGAATCACCTACACGGCGGAGGGAATCCTTATTATTGATTTTGTACTCAGTAATGTTCCAATTACCTGACACACGTGACAGGCGGGAATGAAAGGAGATAAATGGATCTTCAGGACCTTTCGCGCAACTTTGCCACAAATTGAGGATCGTAATTCCAAGAAGAATAAAAAGAATAAACTTCAATTGTTTCATTTTCTAAAATTTAGTTCTAAAAGGTTGCTGTTAAGGAGGTGGCCAAAGATAAAGTAATTTTTTATTGTTCCATTTAAAGTATCAAATTTTGGTATTTTCACCGTGATGGTGCAATGGAGGCAATAATGTTTTTTCCGGGAAATTATTGTGGTACTACTGTCATTCCATTCATTTTCATAAAGTCAACTATCGATTTCGGCAAATAAAAAATTTGATAATTTGCTAAAAAATCAAACTATGAAGCTGGATGCCGCTTATTGGGAAGCACGGTATAAAAATCAGGAAACCGGTTGGGATATCGGTACTGTTTCCCCGCCATTAAAATCCTATTTTGAACAGCTAAAAGATAAATCCGCGAGGATTTTAATTCCAGGTGCAGGCAATGGTCATGAAGCAGCCTTCCTTTTAGATCAGGGCTTCAATAATGTATTTATGCTGGACATTTCCAAAACACCGCTTCTGAATTTTGAAGAGAAATATCCTTCTTTTCCAAAAGCTCATTTGGTCCATGAAAACTTTTTTGAACATAACGGTATTTATGACCTGATTATCGAACAAACTTTCTTCTGTGCACTGGATCCGGCACTCCGGTCTGCCTATGCAAAAAAAATGTATTCATTACTGGCCACGCCGGGCACACTGGCAGGATTACTTTTTGATGATCCTTTGATGAAAGATGGTCCTCCTTTCGGAGGAACGAGGGAAGAATACCTAAAACATTTCCGGCCTTATTTTACCCTGCGCACATTCGAAAGAGCAACCAACTCGATTGTTCCAAGAGCAGGCCGCGAGCTTTTCATGATTCTAAAAAAAGAAAACGGAACCCTGTAAGAATTCCGTTTCCAATAATTTTAAGACTGATAAGGACTAACGTGCTACTTCCATGCTTTTGGTTATGCCCTGATTTGATGCATTTGCCAAACGATAGAAATAAACACCATTACTGAGTGAAGTAATGTTCACTGTAACTGTGCTGGCGTTTTTAGGTACCTGTTGGGAAATCAGGGTACGGCCCAATTGATCCATTACCGTTAAGGTCATGTCTTCAGTGAGACCAGAAACAGGAATGTACGTAATCTCGTTGCCGGGATTCGGGAAATTCTGTCCCATTTGTTCGTTTGCAGCTACAATATTTCCGGTTCCGGTAACACCATAAAACCAATCATAAGCTGTTTTAATGATGGCAGTTTTATTTGTTGGCGTACCCAGCATTTCAATGCCTGGTGCTATGTAAACTGTTTTATAAGTTCCATTATCTCCACGCACTCCGGCAGTTTTTGCTGTGTTGTTATTGTAATAAAAAATGGGTGTGCCAATTCCATAAGGTACAATCTGATCGGGAAAGAAATAGGTGCTTGTATAATAATAGTTGATCAGTGTTGAACCGAGGGCTCCGAATACCGGATCAGCGGTATTCGCGGTAAGCGGCTTGTTGGCAGTACTGCCATCGTCAATAAAATCTGCAAACATATAATCATTGAAAAACTGTTGGGAAAGTGGAGTGGCATGACCTAAATCTGCAGGGTCCGTCCAAACATCCCATCCTATATCCTGGCCGCTAATAAACAGATTTCCGCCATTATCCATAAAAGCCATCAGCTCCGTCACAAAATCATCTGTAAAAGCAGGAAAATACCATCCGACATTGTAATACATATTCTTTACACCAGTCAAAGAACTTTCCTGTGAAGCACGTTGCGCAAGTGATGAATTCAAAAATGCGTAGGAAGTAGAACCTGCACTGGCAAAAGCAGTAGTATAAGATGTTTGAAGAAAGGTAGCCGTTGCAGGAGCCATTGCAGCATTATTCACCACAAGCTCGGTAACACCTGAAAATACATACACTGATTTTACAACAGGATCCTCATTAGGGCTTGTGAGTGACTGAATGGAAAGCGTATAAATTCCCATTGCCGCTGTAGCACCCGGAGTAACGTTGATCGTTACGGGAACAACTGCTCCGGCAGCCATCGTAACGGTTGCAGTTGAGCTGTAAGTAGTACCGTTTGCTACAAATTCACCTGACCAGTCAAGAGGAGCAGTTGCAGTGAGTGTGTAGGAGTAATCCTGTAAAGCAGTACTGTTATTGGTGGCATCAAGAGTAAAAGTAGCAACAGATCCTACAGTGCCTGAGGAAGTAAGTGCAACAGGATCAGCAATGGCAGCACTGGGATCGAAAGATGCACCGCAGTTGTAAATTTCTTTCGTGGATTCGTTTTGAACAAAAGCAATCAATGCGATTTCATCCATATTCCAGGCAGCATTTTCATCATAGGTATAATTGAATACAACCGATCCACCCTGAGCAGCAAGAACGATAACATCACCGGCCGTGGAAGGAAGCATCTCACGAAATACATTCGGGAAATATTTTTCACCGTTATTTCCGGGAGGGCTTGTATAATTAACATTACGTTCCACAATTGCAGTGCGGATTTTCAGATTACCGGCTGGGGGTGTTCCAACAGAATACACCGTGATTGTTACATCATGCGATGTTCCATTGTCAACGTCTAAAACAGTAATTTTAATTGGACTTGTAGCAGCTACCTGATCATCAACATCCTGTTGAACAAAACCACCCGGTGAACTGACTTTCACATTTCCCAAAAGGTGAACTTCCGGAACTCCGCCTACATTATAATAGGTCACGCGTTCATCACTCTGGTTTGGATTAAGATTATACATAGGATCATATCCAGGCCAGGAAGTGTGGTAGGCGATGTGACGCACGGTGCTTGGGTTGGGATCAAGTATACTGGATTGAAATCCCGGATTTTGTTGGGCACAAGGTCCGCAACTGGCTTGTGTAAAATGCTCAAACATGGCATATTTTGGCGCCTGTGCCTGAGATGGCTGCAATGAAGTAAACATTGCTAAAACAACAATTAAGAGTGTAATTTTTTTCATGAAGCAAGTTGGTTTTTGAATGAAATTTTTGGAGGCTCCGCGAAGATACAATAATCAGGAAATCAGCAACATTTTATATAGCTCCCCGGGTGCATAGTTGCACAAAAACAATTGTGAACAAGCATCCATTTATTCCGACAATAATTTTTCCACCAATCCGCGTGTATCATCCTTCCACTGCTCATATTCGTTACCTGTTGCCGGGCCATTTATGCCTGAATAAATTTTACGCAGATTTCCCGTTTTGTCAATAAAAAAAGTAGTAGGATAAGCAAACATACCTGTAAGCATCGGAAGTGTTTTTATGGCATCGGCACCGGGCTCACCGGCCAGCAAAATGGTATAATGCACATTGAACCGTTGTTTGAGTCTTTCAATATTTTGAATGGCTTTCTCCCCTACTGCTTTTTCATATGAAAGGCCAATGATCTCTAATCCTTTTGAATGATATTGATCATACAATGGTGAAAAGAAAGCCACTTCATCCATACAGTTAGGACACCACGATCCCATCACCTGAACAATCACCGCTTTATTCTGAAACTGCTGATCAGCAAGTGAAACCATATTTCCTTTGGCATCAGGAAATGAAAAAGCAAGTTTATCATATCCCGCTTTCAATTGAAGTAAAGAAGCAGGATCCGGCAATTCAAATCCTTTATTCCGATGAGCTATCCAGGGTTCCTGCCAATGGTTTCCAGAATAATACATGCCGTTCAAAACACCGGCGGGATCAATTGTGGCTTTAAACAGAAACGCATGTGATCCGTCAAAACAGGAAAGCAACATTTCATTGCCCTGAACAGTGCCGGCTAAATACCGGTAGTCTCCTGATGTAGTGAGGAATGTGCCGGTCAGGTCGTTACCTGATTGAATAAAAATACCAACTGCCTTTGAACTATCCTCCGTGCCTTTGCTGAAATCAACTTCCCATTTACCAGATATATTATCAACCGGCTTCAAAGTTTCAGAAGTGAAACGATACGCCTTGCCGAATTCCGCTTTAAACGGAAAAACATTATTCACTTTGCGTGAATGATTGATCCATAAACCTGTTAAAGTTTGTGGCGTATACTTCAACCTGAATTCAGAATCGAATACTGGAAGCCGGATAAATACACTGTCATCTGCCATATTTATTTCATCCACTGCAATTCTTTCTTCACCATTCAGGATGATCAACTGAAGTTTACCTCCAATGTATTTTGTTTCGAAATTAAATGGCAACTCGCCACCGTTGGTAGTCAATATACCACGCCAAATTCCGGTCTGTATTCCGGCAGGTTTTATTTCTGCAATACTGAAAAATGATAGCACTGAGAAAAGTAATTGAAGGAAGAGCATGGTGTTTAATTATTAAATAAAGAGTTATTGCTACCGTGAAGAAAACAAAAATGGCGGTTAGTTTTTAACACAAATCATATTGGTGAGTTTGTCATGCCATGTTTGGTGGTAATCTGAAATGAAATAAGCAAGGCAGCTCAAAACAGCGGGCAATCCGGCAAGCACAACCAATATAAGGTAGATCCATGAACGGGCTGCACACATTCTGAAAACAGGTATCTGCCTTGTATTCAAATCAACCAACTTAATGCGCATGATACGCTTGCCAACTGTTCCTCCCGTGCTTTCCATAACAGGTGAATACAACAACACCCAAAGCATGAGCGCGAATGCAGGCATCGCCTGGCGAACACTCATGGTAATAAATTCAACATTGTAAGGATCGTCGCGGGTTATGAAATAGATCGATAAAGCCTGCAAACCATAAGCAGCTCCTGCTATTATAGCTGTATCAATGGTGCGAGCCACAGCACGTTGCAGAAACGAAGCGAGCAACTGCTCTTCTTCACGCTTCACTTCTTTAGTAATTTTATCCAGCAATTGATCGATGGGATCGGGCTGAGCAGATTGGGAAATCATAAGTCCTGATTCAATGAGCTAAATTCGGTTTGTTTATCCGAAAAAAGAAAAGAAGTTCGATCATTCGTGATTGCTTATGCTTTCGCGGCTTTTAAGCTTTCAAAAAATCAAAAAGTAATCACATTCACCGAATATGGTTTGAGTGAAACAGCACTTCCCTTGTTAACTGCTTCCTTCACATCATAACTGTCCAATGAGGATGCCGAAACAGAATTCATAGTAAAAATTTTTCCTGTTGTACTTGCACCGTTAATTTTTATACCGGCTAAATTTACTTCACTACCCGTTTCATTTATCAGCAACAAAGCATAATTGCCATTTTCACTACAACCCACACCACTCACACCATTGAAGCCGGTGATCTCAATGTCATCCACCTTTTTATTGCCTGTAAAAAGAAGGCCGCAGTTTTTCAATGTCTTATAAAAATTGTCTGCATCTCCTTTACCGCCATCTCCACGGTTCAGGCTTTTCAACGACATAAAGCAGGCGTAGCCAATCAGGTTATCATTTGCTTTATTGTAGCGAATCATGAATTCATAAAATTTACCTATATACAAGCATCCCGTCATATTATTGTGAATGCTGCTTTTCGCCTTAATTCCCCATTGACAAACAGAAACTCTCTTACCAGGAAAAGTGCTCTTGAAAATATCAAACCAATGCGGAATCGTTTGTGAAAACGCCTGGTTGATTTCAGCCATGCTTACCGCTGCATCATCCTTTGAATCCAATATGTCTTTATCCCAGAGATACAGTCTTGCTTCGTCACCCTGAATTCCTTTGAGTTGCGAGTTCCATGTTGCAAATTTTGCAGTTTGCTTATGAACCGGTGCAGCATCGACTACTGTAATGATACCGGGAAATTTATGCTCTACGGAATCTATCCACTGCGAAATTTTTTTACGGTAGCTTGTTCCATCCGGAAAAACATGCGCATTGCTGGTGAGATTTTGTTCCATGCCAAAGATCACGCGTTGTGCATTGGCGCGTTTTATCTTCCAATACAACTCAGGCAGCGTGCCGCTTTGTACGTTAGCAGCCACATCGCCGCGAACGTTTAATTTGTGAAGCAATGCACAATACTGGTTGAAAAAATCGACTCCGAATTTTACAGTAGCTACACCATCCAGTATTCCTTCATAAGATTCACCTCTTGCCTCAACATCTGAACGACGGATGTTGTATCCGTCTCCTTTGCCTCCGTTGATCAGGGTGTCATTAATAATCACATGCTCATGATCTGAAGGACTTCCACCGCTATATTGTAAAGAGTTAAGATTGAGCGCTTTCAGCCAGGAAAAATAAGGATCTGCCAACACATTGCGCGCGACCATTCCTTTAGTAAAAAAAATATCAATTACACAACCGGCATGTATTTGTTTATAAAGTGAAACTTCATGGGAAGTGGAAATGGCAATTTGTATATCAGCAGTGCCATTTGGAGTTGCAGCAGCAATATTTTCAGCATCTTCCGATCCTTTACCCGATGCTCCACGATGCTTGCCATGCCCGGTAGATTTGCAACCTATTGAAATAATCAGGATAAAAACAAGCGCTTGCATGCTCCTGATCATTGGCTGTTTCATTTTTTTCATATTAAAAAGTTGTTCAAAGTTAAAATAATGAAATTTTATAAAACCTACTTTTTAAATCCTGAATAGCAGTTTATCTGCTACCTGTTGGTGGTTTTAATCAAATTATTCCTTCGCGGCTAAAATAAGCAATCAACAGAGTAAGGAAAAAAGATTTTGAAGTGTTTGCTTCCCGCGTATTTCTTCTGAAAAATTAAATTCAGGAAATGATTTACATAAATAAAATCACCTCACAGTGTTGAAAATCTGTGAGGTGATTTTATTAAAAAGCCTATTGCAATTTATACTAAAGGCCAGAGCTAAATCCAAACCTTTTCAACTCAGATTTGCCTTTGTAAGTATTATTCTATACTTTTTGGATTGCTGCAACGCCGGGCAATACTTTACCTTCAAAATATTCCAGCATCGCACCTCCGCCGGTTGAAACATAACTCACCTGATCAGCCAATTTGAATTTATTGATAGCGGATACGGAATCTCCACCTCCTATCAATGAATAGGCACCATTCGATGTAGCTTCTGCCACCGCAAGCGCAATGCTCTTCGTCCCTTCCTGAAAATTGCTGAATTCAAAAACACCCATCGGTCCGTTCCACAAAATTGTTTTTGAATCGAGTATCACCTTTTTAAATTCTGCAATCGCTTTTGGACCGATATCCAAACCCATGTATCCTGTTGTGATGCTCATGCTTTCGCACAAACCACGGCTGGCTTCATTACTGAATGCATCAGCCGTAACAGAATCAACCGGCAATAAAATATTTACATTTTTTTCTTCCGCTTTCTTCAACAATTGAATAGCATGATCGAGACGGTCTTCTTCACAAAGGGAATTGCCGATATTTCCACCCATTGCTTTAAAAAATGTGTAAGCCATTCCACCACCGATGATAATGTTATCAGCTTTGTCGAGCAATTGTTCAATGATCAATATTTTATCTGAAACTTTCGCACCGCCTATAATTGCAGTGAAAGGTTTGGCAGGATTCAGAATGGCTTTGTCTGCGTTCTCCAGCTCTGAAGCCATGAGGAAACCAAACATTTTTTTTTCCGGAAGAAAATAATTGGCAACAATTGTAGTGGAAGCGTGTGCACGATGTGCCGTTCCAAAAGCATCATTCACATACACATCACCTAACTCCGACAATTGTTTTGCAAAAGCTTCATCGCCCTTTTCTTCCTCCGGATGAAAGCGAAGATTTTCCAGTAACAATACTTCTCCGGGTTTTAATGCTGCCGCTGTATTTGCAACTTCTTGTCCAACACAATCCGTTACAAACTTCACCGGACGATTCAATAAATTGGAAGTGGTTTCGACAACATGGCGCAGTGAATATTTGTCTTCCGGTCCGCCTTTCGGTCTGCCTAAGTGCGACATCAGAATCACTGATCCGCCATCACTCAATATTTTATTGATTGTTTTTACTGCACCACGAATGCGTGTATCATCCTTGACTACAAAAGTTACTTTGTCAAGCGGCACGTTGAAGTCAACACGAATCAATGCGCGTGTGTCTTTGAAGTTGTAATCGGCAACTGTTTTCATCTTTTACAAGTAATTGAGCCTGATGATTAAAATGTTTGTTTGTAGCATCACATTGATAACAATTTAGGAGGGTGCTACATGGTTAAATGGATAAATGGTCAAACGACTCAATCATTTGAGCCATTTAACCATTCTGCCATTCAATGATTTTATTTACTGATTAATCCGGCGAAAAACTTCACCGTCCGTACCAACTGAGAGACATAACTCATTTCATTATCGTACCATGAAACGGTTTTCACCAATTGTTTATCACCGACAGTCATCACTTTTGTTTGTGTGCCGTCATAGAGTGAACCGAACGTGATGCCAATTACATCTGTGCTTACAATTTCATCTTCCGTATAACCGAACGATTCGTTGGAAGCTGCTTTCATGGCTGCATTCACTTCCTCCACTGTTACTTTTTTATTCAGGATGCTGGTCAGTTCTGTCAATGAACCGGTGATGGTTGGAACACGTTGCGCGTTGCCATCCAATTTACCTTTCAATTCAGGAAGTACAAGTCCAATTGCTTTTGCGGCACCTGTGCTGTTAGGGACAATGTTGGCAGCAGCAGCACGTGCCCTGCGCAAATCACCTTTCGGATGCGGCGCATCTTGTGTATTCTGATCGTTGGTATAAGCGTGAATGGTAGTCATGATGCCCACTTCAATGCCGAATTTATCATTCAGAACTTTTGCCATTGGAGCCAGGCAGTTGGTGGTACAGGAAGCACAGGAAATGATGGTTTCGCTGCCGTCTAATATCTCATGGTTTACATTGAATACTATGGTTTTCAGATCACCGGTTGCAGGTGCAGAAATCACTACCCGTTTTGCGCCGGCAGTAATGTGTGCAGCAGCTTTGTCTTTATCGGTAAAGAAGCCGGTACATTCCAGCACCACATCCACTTCATGACTTTTCCAGGGAATTTCAGCCGGATTTTTATGGGCGTATATTTTTACTTCATCGCCATTTACTGTGATGGAGCTTTCACCGGCAGTTACATTGGCATTAAAACGACCTTGTGCAGAATCGTATTTCAAAAGATGCGCAAGCACTTTAGGGCTGGTTAAATCATTGATGGCTACTACATCTATACCTTCCATTTGGTAAATCTGGCGATATACAAGGCGGCCGATGCGACCGAATCCATTGATGGCTACTTTAACAGTTGACATTTGTGAGTACAAATTTTAGTGAGGAAGAATGAAAATTGAGCGGCAAAGGTAAGGAAAGAAGTGCTCAACAGAAATGAAAAGCCAAAAATTTTAATGGCCGTGTTGTTCTAAAAGAACCAAAAAAATTTATCTTTGCGACCTGATTTTCAAAACGGCGCGTTGGTCAAGGGGTTAAGACGCCTCTCTTTCACGGAGGAATCAGGGGTTCGATTCCCCTACGCGCTACTTAAACCGCCATGGCAAATGCCTGGCGGTTTTTTTATGCGGTATTGGCAAAAATTAACCTGTTTTAATACTCCATAAGTGTTAATAATCCTGTCCAATCCTGATCCCCGAAACCTTTTCTATTTTACTAAGCTGATGGTAAAGTTCCTGCAATGAATACTTAACAGGAATGTTTACATACAACTTCATCTGCGAACTCCTGGCATCGAGTGAATGAGAAATGTTCACCGATTGAATGTTAATATTTGCCTTAACGATCAAATCGAAGACAGCTTCGGTTTCAATTTTTTCCGTATTGAAATCAATCTCTAATATTTTCAAATGCATATCCGGAAAAAATCTGTTCTCCACCCTGTCAAGAATGATCAATACAAATAATATCAGGGCAGTACAAATAACAGCACCTGAATACATACCTGCACCTACAGCAAGTCCGATAGCCGCTACCGTCCAGATAGTGGCTGCAGTGGTGAGTCCGCGAACATTCGATCCCAATTTGAAAATAGCTCCTGCTCCCAGGAAACCAATTCCGGATACTACCTGCGCAGCAATGCGACCTGGATCCCCATTCTGAAAATTCTGGAATGTTTGCGGAATGTAAATTGACAGCAACATGAGAATGGTTGATCCGATAGAAATTAGAATATGTGTTCTGAAACCTGCATGCTGCCGTCTGCTTTCGCGTTCCAATCCTATAAGGCTGCTCAAGGTTAAGCTGAGAATTAACCGAACTAAAATTATCTTATCATCAATCATCGTCTGCGCTAAAAGATCATTCATTCCATGCGTTTTTCATAAAAATATAACTCTGTCAATAAATGCGGAAATTTTTATAGTACGACAAATATGATCGTAATTCCAGGTGCGATCTATCCCAACTTACAAGCAATAATATTTAAGGCGAAGAAATTCCATTCAATTCATTATTGCAATCACAATCACACATTCATCAATTGTGATCCTGAAAAAATTTTGTATGCTGCTGCTATTCCAGATTATTTCCTGTAATTGTCGCAGCATAATTTTATACTTTTCAGCTTTACAAATAATAATCTCATTAGATTATGACACTCATACAAGACAAAGAACTCTTACAAGATTATCATCGAGCCATTGAAAATGAATGGATCGAAACCAATGGATTGGGTGGATACGCAAGTTCCACTGTGATTGGTTGTAATACGCGCCGCTATCATGGATTATTGATAGCAGCGATTACGCCTCCAACTGAACGCATGGTGCTGGTGAGTAAACTGGATGAAACAATTGTATTCAACGGAGAACGGTTTGAACTCGGTTGTAACAATTACGGCGATGCCATTTCACCAACAGGTAACCATTATCTTACTTCATTCACTAAAAATTTATTTCCTGAATCTATTTATGAAGCACACGATGTACAATTGAAAAAAAGTATCGTGATGCTGCATGATGAAAATACAACACTTGTAGTTTATGAAGTGTTGAAATCATCAGCACCTTTTGTGCTTGAATTCAATGCACTAATTGCTTCAAGAAATTATCATGAACTACTAACAGAAACCGATGTAATCAGTCAAACAATCTCTTTTGAATCAGGAATGCTGTCATTGAAAATGAACGCTGACAGTCCCGAAATTTTTATTCACCTCAACGAATGCTCTTTCAATCATGCACCAGACTGGTATCGCCATTTTGAGTACGCTGCTGAGAAAGAACGCGGACAAGACTATCGTGAAGATCTTTTTTCTCCAGGCACATTCAGCATTACATTAACAGAAGGACAAAAAATAACAGTCCTAATTTCTACAGCACCAACCGAAGGCAGAAATGCGAATGAACTGTTGGAAAAAGAAATGCAACGCAGACATTCCATTACAGCTTCCGCCAAAGGCAATGAAGTGATGCAACAACTATTGCTCGCTGCTGATCAGTTTGTAGTTCAACGGGATGAAGACCTGAAAACCATTATTGCGGGCTATCACTGGTTTACCGACTGGAGCCGCGATACGATGATTGCATTAACCGGTTTGTGTTTAATTACCGATAGATTGAAGGATGCCAAAAAAATCCTGCTGGCATTTGCAAAAAATATCAGCAACGGCATGTTGCCCAATCGCTTCCAGGATCACCATCTTCCACCGGAATACAATACAGCCGATGGAACACTCTGGTATTTTATTGCCATCAATAATTATCTGGAAGCAGGTGGTAGTAAAAAATTTGTGTTGAACGAAATGCTTCCTGTCCTGACAGAAATAATTGAATGGCATTTTAAAGGCACGCGTTTTAACATTCATGTTGCTGACGATCAATTGCTTTTTGCCGGTGAAGCAGGAACACAACTGACATGGATGGATGCTAAAGTAAATGATTGGGTGGTTACACCGCGCATCGGAAAAGCAGTGGAGATCAATGCCCTCTGGTACAACGCGCTTCGCATCTATGCACGATTGTTGAAATTAAATGGCAACAAAGAACTGTCAGAACGATTTCGTAAAAAAGCAAAATTCACGAAGAAGAAATTCATTGAAATATTCTGGAATGAGGAATTGCTTTACCTGTATGATGTGGTAAATGATGATATCAAAGACGCTTCCTTACGACCCAACCAATTGCTTGCACTCGGGCTTTCTTATCCGCTGATTAAAGGAAAAAAAGCGAAAAAAATTCTTGATGTGGTTAAAGAAAAATTACTTACACCATTCGGATTACGCAGTCTTTCACCTGATGATGAAAATTATAAAGGAACGTACGACGGCAACATCGTTCAACGCGATGACGCTTACCACCAGGGAACGGTATGGAGCTGGCTCATCGGTCCATACATTGATGCACTTTTCCATTGTTATGGAAAGGCAGCAAAACCAGAGGCTCAGCAAGCGATCCATCAACTACTCCTTCATCTGAACAATGCCGGAATCGGATCCATTTCTGAAATATTTGATGGTGATGCTCCTCATAAACCGCGTGGCTGCATTGCGCAGGCATGGAGTGTTGCCGAACTGCTTCGTGTGATCAGGCAGTACCGGCTCTATGATTTCAAAAGTAATCATGAAGACTTCACGATTGATAAGTGATCTTATTTAAACCGGAATTTACCTGGTTTGAAAAGACAAGTTTCAGGCTATTGCCTCCCAATCTTGAGGTTTACATTTTCGCCTGCAGAAGTGATGAGGTGTGCAAAAAAAATATTTCCCGGTAGGTTAGCTGTTTCAAAAAAAACCACATTATTTCCGGCTTCCTATTTTTTTTCAGAACAGCTTCTCTCGGTTTTTCCAGATACCAGCGAAAGCGAAAGAGCATGCAATTAAAAAATCGGAAGACCATTTGGTTTTCAATTCTACAAACATCAATAATGTGACATACTATTGTTTCACAAATTTTTGCACGAAATTTTGTGTGGGTGTTTTAAACTCAGCAATGTAATAGCCATCAGGTAATCCGGCTACATCAATTTGTTGTGATGATTCACCTGCAATTGCATCGATGTTTTTTTCCATCATTTTTTTTCCGGTGAGATCATAAATTGAAAAGGCTATCATTTCTTCTTCAACCGTAGTAAGCTGAAGGTTCAATATACCGGAAACCGGATTCGGATAAACCATAACAGTAGTAACCGGCACCGGCAAAATCAACCGTTGTGCTTCTGTAGCAAACGTATCGAGTTTCGACCAGTCGGAAGTATAACCATTCGAGCAATTAGTCCGAATGTGAAATTCATAACCACTTTCAGGTTTCAGATTGATAAGCTTTTTAGTGTTGATGGTTGTGCTTTGAAACTTCCACTTTACTTTACCGAGTTTTCTGTATTGCAAATCATAGGAAACAGCATTGTGAACCTGATTCCAGGTAACTTTTACTGAATTATCGGTAAGCTTACTCAATGTTATCAGGTCAGGATTTATGATCTCACAGGGCTTCCAGCTATATTTATGAACCCTGTAACCTCTTTGTAAACCATCCTCAAATTTAAATTCCCAGACTATATTGTTATTCGTATCTACTTCGGTATAGTTCGGAATGTTGGAGGTAGAGTTAATTGTTTTTCCCCATGAAATCAGAGTGTTTCCATTTTCAAGACGTTGCACGCTTCCAGAGCCTGTTCCAAATACATGTGCATCGCCAATCGGTGGATGTTCGTAGTGCCAGATCAAAGTAGCTACTTTATTTATTTCATCCAGTTGATATTCTTTAGCTTCCGAATGCTCCACCGGCAAGTCTACTGCATTATTGAAAAGTGTAACGTTACCATTTGCGATTCTTCGGATATCATGCTGGTAATTCCAATGCTCGGGAATGTTATCGTTTACAAATGTGAACTGGTTATTTTTTCCACCCATTCTCCATACAAATTCTCCTGTTTCCAGGTTAATCTTAGAGATCTCCGACATATTTCTACTTGATATCAAGATATTGCCATCGTTGTCCCGCTCCACTGCATTGCCATGCACATAGTCAATGATTGCTGCGGTAAGATTTTGTGTCGGGTTGATGTCTGTGATTAAGAAATGATCCCAGCTTCTCCACTGAAATATTACCTGCTTTTCCGCGTCCAGTTCCTGAATGATCAAACCCTTCACCAGCGCATTTGTGTTGCCACCAGTAACTAGCTGGCTCATGTCAACTGTTTGTGGATCGAATGCAATTACAAAGGTGTGACCATCAGGATACATCATTATTTCGTGTCCGTTGGTTTCATCCTCATATCCGTTGCCGCATTGTACAGAATCAATCACCGCATAATTGGAATCCATCACTACCCATCCATCAAATTCATAGTTGAAATAAGTCATATACCCATTCTTATTAACTTTAAAATCATGTCCGTTGAGGCTTTGATCACAAGTCCAAACCAATGATCCATCGTTGTTGATGATGGTTGGAAAAGAATTCGTATCCTTTTTATCATCGGATTGATTGTTATGAAAAATCTGGCCGGGAGCGGGATTATTATTGATGGTGACCATGTAGGAGGGCAATGAATCAATGCTGCATCCTTCTCTGAGAACTGATGAAGCTCCATACACGACACCAGCATCAGGCATATCATCATCAGTACTGGTTTTGAGTAGTGCCTTTTGTTCGGATGATAGTTCGTTCATGATATCAAATGAAAATGATGTACCTGATATGGTCGATCCATCTGTTCGCTTGAACAGTGAATGAAAAGTCACTTGCACCGTTTCTCCCCAGTTAAATGACTCTTTCGGTTTTATGATGATCGTTCTTCCCTCAGAAAGATGAGCGGTCCATTCATGCATTCCACTTTTGGACCCTTTTATCTCGAGCAGGTTTCCCTGAAGAATAGAAGATTCATCAATCAATCCTGAAGCCCTGAAGACCAGGGTGGTTTGTGGTTTGTGATACTTTGATCCCGGTACAGGACTAATATTTTGGAATTGGGCGCTGAGTTGAAGTGAAGCTGTGATAAAAATCAGAATCAGGAAAGCAAAAAATGTACTTTGTTTTTTCATGCCGATTGTTTTGAATGCATTGATGTCCTTTTTAATCATGATGAAAACCTTGCTGCTCCGTTGGCTTCCAACTCAATTTAATTTTTGTGTGTGAAGTTTCAGCTTATCTTCTTCATTTTCAGTAGCGAGTGCCAAATGTAGTATTAATCGGAAAAAACTTTGGCCATTCCGATGAAGAAGTTCCCAACAACATTTATGCATTCCGCCGTACAGATGAAGCAATAAATTCAGCAAGCAGTAATTAGGGACGCATGGACATGCAGTTTGGCTGACAAGTAGCTTAAATTATGTTGCATATCATGCAAACAGGTCAGTGTTTCAAAACAATTTTTTGTTCTCCACCATGCATTTATTAGTTTTAGTTAAACAATTCAACCTTACTTTTTTAACATGAAAAAATTTATCCTCTTCACATGTTCCATCGCCATTTCATTTCAGCTATCAGCACAGCAGGCTGACAATTGGTATTTTGGAATTTTTGCCGGGTTAAATTTCAGTGCTTCTACACCTGCTGTGCTCACCGATGGAAAAGTTAACACGCCGGAAGGTTGTTCTTCAATTTCTGACACCTCCGGTGCTCTTCTCTTTTATACAGATGGAAATAACGTTTGGAACAAATTGCACTTCCTGATGCCAAACGGATCCGGACTTGATGCAGGAAGTTCCGCAACACAGGCTGCGCTGATTGCGCAACAACCCGGCAGCAACAATTTGTATTACGTGTTTACACTGGATGAAATTGGCGGACCTCTTGGATTTCGCTACTCCATAGTTGATATGAGCTTGCAAAGCGGCCTTGGTGATGTAATTGAAAAAAATATACTCTTGCAGAATTCCGTCACTGAAAAGCTCACGGCCGTAACCACTTATGATGGCAGTAAAATTTGGGTGGTTGTTCATGAATGGGGATCTAATGCATTTTATTCATATGCACTTACTACTTCAGGAATATCAACACCAGTCATCAGCAATGCAGGAATCATTCACTCGACCGCTGAAATCCAGAATACGTACGGGCAAATGAAATTTGCAAGTTGCGGCGGGTTGCTGGCATTGGCAATAGGATATCAGGACACTATAGAGATTTTCGATTTCAACCTTGTGGATGGTACTGTTTCTGATCCTATCACTATTCCAATTGGATATCACGTTTACGGAATAGAGTTTTCGCCGGATGATTCAAAACTATATGTGACGAATTATAATCCGGAAGCAACCTTACTTCAGTTTGATTTAACTCAAGGCAGTGCCGACGCAATTATCAACTCCAAAGTAACGCTCAACTCAACCGAAGACTTATACGCACTGCAATTGGCACCTGACGGAAAAATATATGTAGTAAAATCTTTTAGCACATATCTCGGCATCATCAATGAACCGGATATTGCAGGAAGCGGTTGTGATTTTGTATTGAATGGAATCAACCTTGATCCAAACTATACCGGTGCATCCGCTGCATTAGGGCTTCCTGATTTTGTTCAGTCTTATTTTGATTATGTTCACAAAGGCTGCGCATTGTCCACTTCCATTGATGAACCATTATCTGAAAATATTGTGGACGTATTTCCAAATCCTTCAAATGGTTTCCTCATTTTAAATACGGCTTCATTGGAAGCAGGTCCTTTTAACATCCTTCTTACAGACCTGGCTGGCAGAACGTGTTTCCTGTCAACAGAAATAAGTTCTTCAGCAACAACAAAAGTAAAATTGGCTTCGCTCAATAATGGCGTTTATATTTTGAAGGTAACACAAGGCAAAAAAGAATTCGTTCAGAAAATCCTGGTAAGTAATTGCAACTGAGTTTACCTGCACCTGGTAAAAAAAAAGCTGCTCCGATCATGGAGCAGCTTTTTCATTCAGTTTCAAAGCGGTTATTGCTTCACCAATTTTATAGTTTGTTCTGTTCCATTCATCACTACCCTTACAAAATAAATACCCGGACTCAACGTGGCCAGATTCAATTCATAACTGAATTCACCTTGTTCTGATTGCAATAATCCGGACTGAATGTTTCTGCCCAATGCATCAAAGACACTCATCAAGGCTTCTCCACCTGTATCATTTTTAAATTGAAGTGTGGTAGTTGCTGATGCGGGATTCGGATAAAGACTAAGCGTTCCGGTAAATTCATTTAATACTTCGCCAACCAACTTGGCCGGAGCTGTAGTAAAAGTTACTAAACCGGAATATTTGCTTGTTGCTTTACTACCCAATGTATCCACTACGTGGGCCACTTTCCATTCGTAAGTGGTAGCTGGTGTCAATCCTTCCAATTTGTAACCTGAATTGTTTGTTCCGGTTTTTATTTTGTTCCAGGTGGGATTACCCTGCACTCGGTAATAAATACTGTCATAGTCAATGCAAACAAGTGTATCCCAATTCAGGGTTGCTTTCGTTGATTTGATATTGGTAGTGGACTTGTTGATAGGCACCGGAACGATTGTGGTTGTTTCACTCGTTCCTTTACCCTGACCGGTAGCTCCATCACCATACACAGTAGTATAATATTTACCGGGAGGAAGTGAGCTGATGGTAAATGGAGTCGTCTTATTTACTTTAATAGGATCACCATACTTCTCACCAAAACGATACAGTTGCACCGTGTAGGGCTTGCTGCTCTTCGCGCATTTATATTCTAATGAACCATTTGAACAGTCAGCACCAGCAACTGATGATTGAAGCGTAATAGTTGCTTTTTCTTTCTGTGAAAATGTCGGTACAAGGTTATAAGCTGTATAGTTGGTTGTATAATACATTATTACCTGCACATAATAATACTGCTTTGGCAGTCCGGTAAAATTTGCAGTTAAACTACCTGCGCTGCTGTATGTATTAAAAATGGGTGCAAGCGCCGTGTCTGAATAAACTATTAGATAGACCAATGGATTTCCGCAGCAAAACATGGGTTCCCATGTGAGCGATACTGTAAGATCACCGCTTCCGGTATAGTTGATTTTCCACCAGTCTTTCAAGTCAATTGCACCACCATTTGAACGGAATCCGACATGACCGGTATTCCCAAAATTAGCCGGCAGCGTGGCCGCCTTTTTTGCTATTTCATTATTTATTCCATCATTGGCATTGGCATATTCTGTAAGAGAGTTTGATAAAGTGTAAGGAATGAAACCGTTTGAATAATAGGCAAACACCTTTACATAATAAGTTCCAGCCGCCAAACCATCTGTATTGTGAGTTAAAGTTCCATTGGTATAATTTGATTTCAATAAAGTAGTTCCATCATTGTCATACAGTTGCAGATAAACATACTGACTATTTTCTGAAGTAATGGTAAGGTTGATTTGTCCGTCTTTCGGTGTTACGATCTTGTACCAATCTTCCACATCTGTTACCAGGTCGTAATAGTAGTTTGTATGTCCTGTGACCGTGCTTCCAACTGCAAAATCCAATGCCTCAGATTTTCCATTGTTAGGTTCCGCATCATTGGCAACAGGGGCAGCAATCAAGGTATCAGAAATTGTATAAGCTATAAATCCACCAGTATAAAAAGGATAGATTTTTACATAATAAGTACCTGCTGCAAGACCGTCTTTAATGTAAGATTGATTACCGTTTGTATAAGCGTTTTGAAGAGACGTGACACCATCATTATCAAATAGCTGATAGTAAACATATTGACCATTTTGAGATATTATCGTGAGTTTCAGCGCACCATCACCTGTGGTTGTAACCTTAAACCAATCCTCTACATCTGTTACACCATTATAATAATAGCCAACCTGGCCTGTTTTGACATTGTTTAAAGGAAGATTTTTTGCTTGTGACTTGCTATTATTGGGCTCAGCATCGTTGGCTACAGGTGGCGCGGTAAACGTGCTGGTGAGTGTATAAGGTGCAAAACCAGAAGAGGTAAATGCAAATATTTTTACATAATAGGTGCCAGCTGCCAGACCATCCTTAGTGTAGTTAGCGGTACCATTAGTGTAGTGACTTCCATCAAGTATAGTGGAACCGTCGCCATCATACAATTGGTAGTAAATGTATTGTGCGTTTTCTACTGCTAAATTTAAATTAAGCGCACCATTTCCCGTGGTAGTTATCTTAAACCAATCTGTAGTGTCCCGAACCAGATTATAATAGTAACCAACCTGACCGGTAGCGCTTCCATTTAATGGTAGCGTGTTGGCTTGTGTGAATAAGCCATTAGGTTCAATGTCGTTGCCTGCAACAGGTGCTGTGAAGGTTGATGTTAATGTATATGGCGCAAAACCACCGGCTGAAAAGGGATAAACATTTACATAATAAGTCCCTGCTGAGAGTCCGTCCTGATCATAACTCACTATACCATTCGTATAGCTAGATTTCAGTACCGTAGTGCCATCGTGATCATACAGTACAAAATAAATGTATTGGCCATTAACAACACTGAGCTGCAGATTGATCTTTCCGTTTCCGGTGGTTGTTATGCTCCACCAATCTGAAACATCATATACACCATTATAGTAATACCCTATATGGCCCGTTGAGCTGCCGGTAGGTGCGAGCACATTGGCTTGCGTGTAAAGCGCATTTGGTTCGGGTTCATTGGCAAGAGATGCAACATTGAGGAAGTTTGATATGGTATAAGCCGGTAATTGTCCAGCCGTGAAGGCATAAATGTAAATGTAATACGTTCCGGGTGCAAGGCCATCCTGTGAAAAAGTAGCCGTTCCATTAGTATATGAACTCTTCAACAAAGTTGTGCCATCGAAATCATACAATTGATAGTAGCAATAAAGACCATTGCTAACAATAAGCGTAATATCCAACTTGCCGTCCGATGTCGTGGAAACTTTCCACCAGTCAACATCTGTAGCGGTTCCAATGGCTCCTGTATTGCTATTGTTTAGCAATAATTTATTCGCTGTATTCCTTGTATCATTGGATTCTGTTTCAGCAGCATGGAGCCAACCTGAAGTAAAAATTAATAATGTGAGCAAAGCAAGTAGTGACCTTTTCATTGTGTGGGATTTTAATTGTGAAATTGGAGATATGAATTAATTTAATTCAAAAGGATCGTGTACAAAATTTGAATTGATCTTGGAAACTTTATTTAAATCAAGAATAAAATTAGGAAAATTCAGCATTGAAGTATATACCACAATCAGGTGATGTGCATACAATTCCTGTTTTCATAACATCTGACCTCTTCATTCTTATTTTTGGAAAAAACCATTCCTGATTGCTTCCAGTGATCATCATGACTAAAATAAAAAGAGCTCCTCCGTTACCAAAGCAGCTCTTTTCATGCAACTTCAAAGTGATTATTGCTTCACCAATTTTATGGTTTGTTCTGTTCCATTCATTACGACCCTTACAAAATAAATACCCGGACTGAACGTGGCCAGATTCAATTCATAGCTGAATTCACCTTGTTCGGATTGCAGTAATTCGGACTGAATGTTTCTGCCCAATGCATCAAAGACACTCATCAAGGCTTCTCCACCTGTATCATTTTTAAATTGAAGCGTGGTAGTTGCTGATGCCGGATTCGGATAAAGACTAAGCGTTCCGGTAAATTCATTTAATACTTCGCCAACCAACTTGGCCGGAGCTGTTGTAAAAGTTACTAAACCGGAATAACTGCTTGTTGCTTTATTGCCCAGTACATCGACAACATGGGCCACTTTCCATTCGTAAGTGGTTGCAGCTGTCAGTCCTTCTAATTTGTATCCTGAATTGTTTGTTCCTGTTTTTATTTTGCTCCAGATTGAAGTGTTTTGCACCCGATAATAAATACTATCATAGTCAATGCAAGTAAGTGTATCCCAATTCAATGTTGCTTTCGTCGACTTTATACTGGTGGTGGAAAGGTTCGTCGGCACCTGTACAAGCACAGTAGTTTCACTCGTTCCTTTGCCCTGACCGGTTGCTCCATCGCCATATACCGTCGTATAATATTTGCCGGGAGGAAGTGAGCTGATGGTAAACGGAGTCGTCTTATTTACTTTAATAGGATCACCATACTTCTCACCAAAACGATACAGTTGCACTGTATATGGTTTGCTGCTCTTACCGCATTTGTATTCTAAAGAACTATTGGAACAATCAGTACCAATAACAGATGATTGAAGGGTTATACTTGCTTTTTCCTTCTGTGAGAATGTCGGTACCAGATTATAAGCTGTATAGTTGGTTGCATAATACATTACTACCTGCACATAATAGTACTGCTTGGCAAGACCTGTAAAATTCGCTGTTAAACTTCCTGTGTTGTTGTAGGTATTAAAAATAGGTGCGAGTGCAGTATCTGAATAAACTTTTAAATAGACATATGGACTTCCGCAGCAGTACATAGGTTCCCATGTTAGCGATACTGTAAGATCACCACTGCCTGTATAGTTGATTTTCCACCAGTCTTTAAGATCAACCGCCCCGCCATTTGAACGGAAACCAACATGACCTGTATTACCGAAATTAGCAGGAAGCGTTGCTGCTTTTTTTGCAATCTCATTGTTGATGCCATCATTAACATTCGTGTACGTTGTGAGTGAATTTGTGAGTGTATAAGGAATAAAACCAGTTGAATAATATGGATACACCTTCACGTAATAGGTTCCTGCAGCCAATCCATCTGTACTATGACTTTGGGTTGAATTGGTATGGTTCACCTTTAATGAGGTAGTAGCATCTTCATCAAGTAATTCGTAATAAACATATTGGCCATTTTGAGAAGTAATCGTAAGGTTGATCTGACCATCCAGCGTAGTTACAATTTTAAAATAGTCAGCATCGTCGCGTTTCAAATCATAATAATATCCCGAATGTCCGGTAATAGTACTGCCTACCGCAAACTCTGTTGCCTGTGATTTTCCATCATTAGGTTCAGGATCATTGGCAACAGGTGCAGGAATCAGGGTGTCGGAAAGTGTATACGGAATAAATCCACCAGCGTAATAAGGATAGATTTTTACATAGTAAGTGCCTGCTGCAAGTCCATCGGTGGTAATGGATTGGGTGGAATTAGTATGGTTAACATTCAGTGAGGTGATTCCATCGTTATCGAAAAGCTGATAATAAACATACTGACCATTTTGAGAGATGATAGTTAGTTTAAGAGCCCCATCACCTGTGGTGGTAACTTTAAACCAATCTTCAGTATCACTAACTCCATTATAGTAATAACCAATCTGACCGGTTTTGACATTGTTTAAAGGAAGATTTTTAGCCTGCGACTTGGTATTATTGGGTTCAACATCATTGGATACAGGCGGAGCAGTAAATGTTGAAGTAAGTGTATAGGGTGTAAAACCACCGGCGTAATATGGATAAATCTGTACGTAGTACGTGCCCGCAGCAAGACCATCCTCAACATAACTTGCGGTTCCATTTGTATGATTGGTATTCAATACCAAAGTGCCGTTATTATCGTAAAGCGTCCAATAAACATATTGACCGTTATTTGAAGCAAACTGAAGGGTCAGTGATCCATTGCCGGTGGTGGTTACACTCCACCAATCAGAGTCATCAGTTAAACCGTTATAATCATATCCAATATGACCTGTCACGCTGCCGGTTGGTGCAAGCACATTTGCAAGGTTGTACGTATCATTGGGTTCAGGTTCATTGGCAAGCGGTGCTACATTAAGAAAGTTGGAAACAGTATAAGTTGGAAGTTGACCTGCAAAATATGCGCTGATATGAATATAGTATGTACCCGGAGAAAGTCCGTCCTTAGAAATAGTCAGTGTTCCGTTGGTGTGATTTTCAACCAACAATGAAATGCCATCATTATCGTATAACCTGAAATTGCAATAAAGTCCGTTCCCTGAGGTAAGGGTAATATCTAACTTACCGTCAGATGTGGTTGTAACCTTCCACCAGTCCACATCGCCTGAAATATCCATGGCGCCTGTATTGCTCGCATTCAGGTTGAGTTTGTCAGCATCATTCCTGACATCATTGGGTTCAGATTCCAAAGCATAAAGCCATTGCGCTGAGAGCATCAGGAATGCTAGTAGTGTAAGTAATGTCCGCTTCATAGTGTTTGATTTTAAGTGAATTTGCATGAGTAAAATGTACTTTAATGAATGAATATGCATCCAATCCATTTCAGGCAGGTGATTGAATTATGCATAAACAAACGAATTTTAAAATTATTATTAGCGCTAAAAATTACCAATACCACAATCGGGTGATACGTAAATCCAATTTTTGTTATGATTTAACTTCCGCCTGCTCTTCTTAAAAACACCATTACAACTTCATTAAAACTATTCCGGGGCCTTTTAAAATACTATAACTTACCAGCAAAATCATTAAGCAATTTATTCTTTTAATCTGCTTCCTTTGAAAGTATAATTCACAGGATTCTCAACTTTTCTTGTCCATATGCAAGTGCCTTCCATTTTGTCATGAATCACTTTGCCTTCCCAGGTCATCACACCGTTTTTTGGACTTTTAACAACGCACAGAAATGTAAGTGTTGAATCGTTTTTCTGTTTCCATTTATATTCATCTGCGACAAACCCATACTTTTCTGCTTCAGAAAAAGTCATTTTCCCTTCGTTAAAAGAAAGTGTTTGATTCGAATCATGTTCCTTTCCAACATATAAGGAAACATAAAATTTAGCACTGTTCAATGGCTGAATCGCAACTTGTGCCATAACACATTGCCCTAAAAGCAACAAAAAAATCAGCGATATTTTCATCAAAGAACCGGATTTAAAAAAAGAAATGGTTTTCATGTTGATCAAAACAAATGGCCCTATCGTAATACCGTTACATTACCTGTTTTCGAAACCGCTTCTCCGCTCACAAAAGAACCTTTCAGCACATACACATACACGCCGATAGGCTGTGGCTTTCCTTCATAAGTACCATTCCACCCAACGTGAAGATCATTTCCAATATACGCATACACTTCTTGTCCCCACCGGTTGAATATTGTTAATGAATAGTCAGCGAGCAAACTACCTAACGGGTGCAGCAAATCATTAACGCCATCACTATTCGGCGAAAATGCTGCCGGCAACAATAACAAACAATCGGGAGTTATCAATACACTGTCAGTTCCCTTACAACCGTAATTATCAACTACCACTGAGTAATAGGTTGACGACTCAGGTGCAGCAATTAATATTGACTCGGTATTTTCCCCTGTTGACCAGGCGTAAGAAGTTCCGTCCGCATCTGCATCCAGCACAAGTGGTTCATTGGGGCAGAGCAAAGTATCTTCCCTTAGTTTTGGATCAGGAACAAAATTAACTGTGATGGAAGCAGCCGATTCACCTTCACCACAAAATGCATCAGCTATAGCAACATGAATGTCATAATTCCCGGGATTACCGTATGAATGCGATGGATTCTGTACATCAGATGTTCCTCCATCACCAAAATCCCACGACCATGAAGAGGGGTTTGCGGAAGAATTATCCGTAAACTGAATCGGGGAACCAACACAATAAGGAGGATCCTGTATTGAAAATCCAACTACAATATTTGGTTGAACAACAATTTGTTGTTCGAATGTATCTGCGCAGCCACCTCCGGCCGTTACAATCAATTGAACTTTGTATGTGCCTGCTACATAGGAGTGCATAGGATTTTGCTGGGTTGAAGTGGTGCCATCTCCAAGGCTCCAGAAGTATGATCCGATGGTACCCACTGAAAGATCTGTAAAGAAGACAGGCGCATCAGCACAAAGGACAGACGGACTCACTGAAAATCCTGCACTGAATGGCGGTGGGCCGATGGAGTAGGTATGGGTGATGAAACATCCGATGCTATTGACGATGATAACTATATACTGTCCACCATCGAGCAAATCGAGGTCATCAGCATCTGCATTGCCGGTGACTTTCAGCGTGTCGCCATTGCTGTCAAGCCAGACAAAAGTACTTGGCCCGAAATTACCTGTTGTGGATGCAGCTATACTGCCGTCTCCACTCGTCGGACAGGATGGATCGACCTGCGAGTAGGTTCCATTAAGTGTATCAACAACAATAGTTACTGTATCAGCTACGTCAAAGCAAGACGAAATTTTCGCATAATAAGAAGTGGTAAATTCAGGGTTTACTGTTATTTCACTTCCGCTTCCAAGAAAGTTTCCCGCTGCATCATACCACTGAGGAAGTCCGGCGGCAAAAGGAATTGTCTGATATGGAATATCTGTCATGTCATAAGAATTTCCGTTGGGTGTAAAACGGATGCCTTCATCTTCAACTTCCCATTGTTCCGGATAATTTCTGCCAGGAACCACAACAGCCACTGTACCATCTTCATTATGTAATCCTTCTATGGCATATCCATTATTCCAGGTTGGGCAAAGCACCTTATGCCCAAGATAGATATCTATGTTGTTTGTGGTTTCATACAGTATCATCTGGCCTGTAAAAGTGAGTGCGTTACACACTGTTGAATACATTGGTACCTCCGTAAAATTATATATGAAATAACGGTTTGGGGCTTCTCCAAATTTACCATAGGAAACACATGGATCAGTAATAACTGATGGATCAACATCATGCCAGGGACCCATAATCGCATTCATTGGATTGAGTGGTGACGGTATTGGATTGGCAATAGTCCATGGAGAATATTGAAGTGCTTTAGTTGAATCAAAAGTGATGTATGCATTGGTGGAAAGAACACATTTTGTATAGGTATTTCCAAAAAAAGTAAAAGAAAATCCCAGGTCAATCAACTGGCTGTGTGTATCATCCAATATCGACAGCAGGTCTCCATAATAGCTTGAGTCTGTAACTGCTGTTAAATGTACATCTATGCCAGGTTCGCAAATTGTATCGTCACAACATACCTGGATAATATCCTGCGACTGAACTTTGTACGATACCATACAAAATATAGCGATGCATGCAAGGAGAAATTTTTTCATGAAAGGAAGATTGAATGGCGTTAAAATTAAAGATTTTCAAACTCAGCAAGCCGCTCCCTTTGCAAAGTAAACTTTTTTGCCATCAGTCAAAAACTATTGGTCGTTTTAAGCATTATTAAAAGTATCATTCCTTCAATCCAAGTGCTCCCCATTGATTTAAATGGAACAATATTCGTCCGTCAGTTCACAACCACAACATCAAAATATTGAATTAACAAGTATTTAATTCCGCTTAGGCCATTTTTTAAATTAGAATTTCACTCAGATTTCAATGCTTCAGTTTTAAAAAAACAAACTTCTCATGTTATAGGATTTTAATGATTTCTGCATGATGGAAGTATTAAACATCAAAGCAGCTTTAGAGGAAAACCTTTCTAAAAGTTATAACTTGGCAACGTAATCACTCCTTGACTCGTCTTGTGGCAATCAACCGGCTTCGTTTCAAATATCGATCACTGGTGCCCCGTTGGGCCATCTTCACCATAGATACGTTAATTGTATCCACGGCACTGCTATTTGCTTTTCTGCTACGATTTAATTTTCAGATCCCGCCACATGAACTTCAATACATGTACCTGTCAATGCCGCTATTGCTGACAATACGGGTAATTGGGTTTTTACTTTTTCGGATTTATGCAGGCATGATTCAATACACCGGTTCTGAAGATGCACAACGTGTGGCCATTATGCTCGCGCTGGGGACCTTAATGGCTGGAATCCTCAACTTTATTTCCTTAGAAATTAGCGGCATTTACCTCGTGCCGTTTTCAGTTATCATCATCGAATTTTTCATTTCTGTTTTTGCCATGTCGGCTTACCGCTTAGGTGTTAAATTGCTATATGAAGAACTTGTCCAGACAAGGAAAGAAAAATCAAACGTAATCATTCTCGGTGCGAATGAATATGGGCTCATTACTAAAAAAACACTGGAGCGTGATCCGAAGAAAGATGTGCAGGTGATTGCATTTATTGATAATAAAAGTGATCTGTTGCGTCAAAAGATGGAAGGCGTTTCTATCTACGATTCTAAAAATGATCTGGAAGAATTGCTGCAGGAGCAACCTGTTGACCTTTTGATTATTGCCATTCCTAATATTCCCGCCAGTCGTAAAAAACAAGTGGTAGATACATGCCTGAAATATAATGTGAGGGTATTGCATGTACCACCTATGTCGAAATGGATCAATGGTGAATTGAGTATGAATCAGATCAGAGAAGTGAAGATAGAAGAGTTACTCGAGCGGGATATTATTCAGTTGGACAATGATCGCATCAGCAGCCAATTATTGGGAAAGCGAATTCTGGTTACCGGTGCAGCGGGTTCAATTGGAAGTGAAATCGCAAGGCAGGTAGCCAGCTTTCAGCCTGAAAAACTTTTTCTACTCGACCAGGCGGAGACGCCATTGTTTGAGTTGCAACAGGAGTTAAAGAATGAATTGAGCGCTGAAAAATTTGAAGTGGTAATCGGTGATGTGCGAAACCAGGAACGCATGGAAAATGTGATCGCCTCCTTCCGGCCACAAATAATTTACCATGCAGCAGCTTATAAGCATGTGCCGATGATGGAGGATAATCCATCAGAGTCTTTGCTCACAAATGTATTGGGAACAATTATTTGCGCTGACCTGGCTGTAAAATATGAAGTGGAGACTTTTGTTTTCGTATCGACTGACAAAGCGGTAAATCCGACCAATGTAATGGGCGCGTCGAAACGCATTGCGGAAATTTATGTGCAATCGCTCAATAAGTTTCTGACTGAAAAGGAGATCGAAACCAATACCCGTTTTATAACAACCCGATTCGGAAATGTGCTGGGTTCCAACGGATCTGTGATTCCTCATTTCAGAAAACAGATTGCTGAAGGAGGTCCTGTTACTGTGACAGATCCGGAAGTAACACGATTTTTTATGACGATTCCTGAAGCCTGCCAATTGGTGCTGGAAGCCGGCGCGATGGGCAACGGCGGTGAAATTTTCATCTTCGATATGGGTGAACCTGTCCGCATCGTTGATCTCGCAAAAAAAATGATTCAGCTTTCAGGGTTGGAATTGGGGAAAGATATACAGATCACTTTCACCGGTTTGCGGCCCGGCGAAAAGTTGGTCGAAGAATTATTGAACACCAATGAAAATACCATTCCTACACATCATCCAAAAATTATGATTGCAAAAGTGCGGGAATATACCTTTGAAACAGTTAATAGAAATATCAGGGAACTGATTGGTCTGTTCGACAATCAGGATAATGTGGAGATCGTATCAAAAATGAAAGAACTCGTTCCGGAATTTATCAGCAATAACTCGGTGTTTGAAAGACTTGATCAACATTCGGTGAGTCAATAAATTGGTCATTAGTCATTCGACAAAGGGAGCGTTTCTCACTTCTTCATCCTTTGTAAGCAACTTCAACTTACGGCAAGGAAATTACTGAATATATTGAATTAAATTCAGGCGATAAAATTCAAACTATGCTCACTAAATCACTATTGATTGCTGCGATGAGTCCTGGTAATTCCACTATGTCTTTCCTATTCCTTTTTATGATTGTGCTCAATTTCAGCAGCTACTCACAGCCAGTACTTTTGAAAGACATCAACAAAGGCAATAGCGAATTTAATAGCAATCCTGGTAACCTTCTGCCCTACAAAGACGGGATACTGTTAAGTGCAACTCCTTATCTATATGGCGAAACGCTTTGTTGGTTTGATACATCTGCTCATTCAATCACACCTCTTGTAAATAGTGATCTGATCCCCTTAAAGTTTCCAGGCCACTTAAGACAACTCGACTCATTGGTAATTTTTGTTGCAGCGAGTGATTTTACAGGATATGAATTATATATTACAGATGGAACATCACCCGGCACTTACCTGTTGAAAGATATTAACCCCGGTACTCCTTCATCCGAAATTGAACGAATAGCTGTATGTGGTTCTTCGATTTTTTTGACGCGAATGATAGTATCCATGGAAAAGAACTCTGGAAATCAAATGGCACTTCTTCAGGAACTCAACTGGTGAAAGACATTAATCCGGGTACTGAAAATTCTATAGTTAATTCTTTTCCAGGTTCGAATAGCAAAATTATAGCAGCTAATGATTCTCTCGTTTACTTTTTTGCCGATGATGGAATTCATGGAAATGAATTATGGAGAAGTAATGGAACTTCCGATGGAACTTATCTGGTAAAAGATGTTTATCCTGGCAGTGGCAGTTGTGGAATAATGGATATCATCACCATAGGCAACCTCCTGTTTTTCTCCGCTGATGACAGCATACATGGTACTGAATTGTGGATCAGCGATGGAACCGCAGAGGGAACTACTCTGCTAAAAGACATAAGACCAAATAAATCCTCAACTCCTCAGGCTTTTAATGTAGTGAATGGCAGGCTTTTCTTTTCAGCATTCAGGAAAAAAACCGGCAGAGAATTGTGGGTAAGCGATGGAACACCCGAAGGAACTAAACTGGTAAAAGATATTAATCCCGGCGAGGACGAATCCGAAATCCAAAGCATTACGGATCTGAATGGGAAGGCTTTGTTTGCAGCGTATGAACCTGCTACAGGAAAAGAACTTTGGATGAGTGATGGAACAGATTCTGGCACTTACCTGATTGCGGATATATACTCTGGCTCAGAGGATGGTATGGGCGATATTTTTCCCATGATTTATGTACTTGACAACACTGCTTATTTCGCCGCTAAAAAATTCTTCTGCAGGACTTGAGTTTTGGAAAAGTGATGGAACCACTTCAGGAACTTATATGATTAAGGATATTTATCCAGGAGGGTTAGGCTCAATGCCTCAGTATTTTGTAATGTCAGGAAACCGGATTTATTTTTCTGCCCATGACGATTTTAATACGAATATTTGGATTTCAGATGGCACTTCCCTGGGCACTTTTGAGAGCAATTCTTTAATCAGGCCGCTTGGATCAGGTCCAAAATACCTGACCAAATCTCATGATAAAATCTTTTTCAATGCCATTGATACTTCCCTCAATTATGAACTTTGGGTGACAGATGCAACAGAAAGCGGTACAAATAAAGTGAAAGAGCTGACGCCTGGTATTGCTGGTTCAAATCCTAATCATCTATTTGATTTTAATGGTAAGCTGCTGTTCAGCTCATACAATGTGGATCCGGGATTCAACGACCTTTTTATTACGACGGGAACAGATTCATCTACTATACTTCTTGGAAAATTTTATGATCCTGATCCTGTTGGAATTAACCCGTTGCAGGAATTTATAGTGTACAATAATGAATGTTACTTTTCAGGATCAACTCTTACTAACGGATTTGAGTTATGGAAAACAGATGGCACTGTTAATGGCACTGTGATGGTAAAAGATATTAATCCCGGACCTGCAAGTTCCTATCCGGGTAACTTTATAATTTATAATGGATACATTTTTTTTAGTGCAAGTGATGGGCAGCATGGCGGAGAACTCTGGCAAACAGACGGAACCGAAACAGGAACAGCCTTGCTTGATATTATACCTGGAAATAGTGGACTCAACCCGGGCCAATCAGTAATTTACCATGATTCTCTTTTTTTCACTGCTACCAGTTCTGACTATGGTCTTGAGTTATGGAAAAGCGACGGAAGTGTTGAAAGCACACAACTTTTTTATGACATAAATCCTGGAGTCTCCGGTTCTTATCCATCTATCATTGGCACCTGCGGGTCCTATCTTTATTTTATGGCCACAGATGGAACATCGGGCTATGAAGTTTGGCGCACTGATGGATCACCCTCCGGCACAATGCTCTTAGCAGATATGAATCCCGGAAGTGCAGACTCTTTTTGGAATCCCGAAATCTTCAATTGCTTTGATTCGTTGCAGTTTTTTTGGGGGAATAATGGGCTGTGGCGTTCAGACGGAACAACAGCAGGCACTTTTCTTCATGCCGAAGATTTCTGCCATAAAAATTGGTGTTACAGCGTTAGCAGCCTCGCTTCTGACAGTAGCTATCTTTATTTTGTTGCCGAAAACGATTCAATCGGATCCGAACTATGGAGAACAAATACCAATGCAAACAGTGTGGAACTTGTAGCCGATATTTATCCGGGATATGTTAGCTCCGTCCCAAACGGACTTTTTTATTTTTAACAATCAACTTTTGTTTACTGCCGAAGACAGTGTATATGGTTATGAATTGTTCAAGATGGATTTAGAAAATACTACAGGCATAAATGCATCATTCCAAAATTCTTCAGACAACAAAGTACTAGCGATTCCCAATCCTTTTATTAATGAAACTGAATTAACAGTAGAAAATGAATTGCATCATGCTATAAAACAGATAACTGTTTTTGACCTCTATGGAAGAGTTTGCTCATCTCTTTCATGGTCTCAGGATATTGCAATAGAAATTGGTAATGATCTTAAACCAGGAATTTATTTTGTAAAAGTCAGCACACCGGAAGAGAATTACCTGGTAAAGATTATCAAAGTGAAATAACATTCTGACTCTACTCACTACTCACTACTCAACTCAACTCCTTCATCATCCTGCTCTCCACCAAATGATGAATGTGAAACGGTTTCACAACCCTCCAATTCACATCATTCAGGTTCTCTCCCATTTGCATATAATTTGACAACCGCGCTTTTTTTCATTTCATCCAACACATGATCGCGGAAATTGAGCAAGGCGATCCAGCCTCCGGCGTCGCGAACGTCTTCATACCATTCTTCATAATAGCAATCATCTGAAGCATGAAAATTAAGCACGTTTTCACCGATCAAAACAAACTTGGTGATACCGTGTTCCATAAATACATCCGCCACTTCACGCTTCAGAAACATGATGTCGTTGTTAATGGTATCATTCCATTCACCAATCAATTCAATCACTACAAAATGATGCGAATAGTCAGCATATAGAACTTTCACGTAGAGTGTGGGCGAACCAATACTGTCCCACTGCGGATGAATAAAGAAATTGTAAATGGTATTTGAATATTCAAACTCGCTGTACTCCTGTCCGAAAAATGGCGACAACTTATCTTCTTCCGAAAGATAGATATCCTGCCAACTGTAGAAAGGTTCAATCTCATGCATAACCAGACTCCTTCAATTTATTATTTGCTTTAAAAATCATTTGGACTTAAACTGAAAATCCACCTCGGATGTTTCTTCAAACTTTGGGTTTTCTTTTGTGTAAGTCCATCACCTTTCGAACACTGCCGAATTCCTGCAGAATACCGCGGGCGCGTTTATAATCCCAGGCAAACTCGCGCATCAGCATTTTTGCGCCACGGTCAATCAATTTCTCATTGGTCAATTGCATATCCACCATCTTGTTATCAAGCACATGGCCAAGCTGAATCATTACTGATGTACTGATCATATTCAAAATTAATTTCTGAGCAGTACCGGCTTTCATCCTCGTGCTGCCTGTAATAAACTCAGGACCTGTAATTACTTCAATCGGATAATCTGCAATCCCTGCAAGCGGCGTATCCGCATTACATGTTATACATGCTGTAGTGATCTGATGTTCTTTACATTTTTTGATCGCGCCAATAACATAAGGAGTAGTTCCTGATGCGGTAATGCCGATTACCACATCCTTCTCACTTATATCATTCGCCTGCAAATCAAGCCAACCCTGCTCCAGATTGTCTTCTGCAAATTCAACGGCTTTCCTGATGGCTCCATCTCCACCCGCAATTAATCCTATTACCAATCCTGTTGCAACACCAAAAGTTGGTGGACATTCCGAAGCATCAACCACTCCTAACCTGCCACTTGTTCCGCTTCCGATATAAAACAGTCTTCCTTCGTCTTTCATTTTTGCTACGATCACATTGATCAATAATTCCAACTGCGGAATTACTCTTTCAACGGAATCAGAAACAGACTTGTCTTCCCTGTTGATGCCAGTCAGTAATTCACGAACGGTCATTTGTTCGAGGTGGTTATATTTTGAAACCGCTTCTGTAGTTTTCTTAAATAGCTCCATGGATTGCGAAGGTAGCGCACGCTTGCGAGATTTGTTATTGAAGAGTACAAATCAAAAAAAATCTCCATGATTTTGTCGAATACGAAAGTTAACTTATCCAAAAGGAACAAGATGGTATGTTTCAAACAGCTTAACTTCATTAGTAAAAATTCCCGGTGCATCTCCATCACGAAAAATCGTTTCTTTACTCCCGCAATTTAATTCATGAACAGAAAATTCAACATTTGGTTACCTATCATTATGGCTGTGATACTGGCAGCCGGAATACAAATAGGTCTCGTATTAAATGGTGCAGATAAGCCTCCCATCTTCAGCAGATCCAAAGCCGGCACATTGGACCAGGTACTTGACTATGTGAGGGCAAAATATGTTGACACCGTAAATTTAAACAACCTTCAGGAAGGTGTTATTGATAAAGTGCTGGAAAACCTCGATCCGCATTCTACTTTCATTCCTGCCAGCGATCTGAAAGAAGTAAACCAGGAACTCGAAGGAAATTTTGAAGGGATCGGTATTGAATTTTTTATAGTGGCTGATACAATAATGGTGGTAAATGTTATTTCCGGCGGCCCCGCTGAATCTGTCGGAATATTGTCGGGGGATAAAATCATTACGATTAACGATTCACTTTTCGCAGGAAGGAAAATTAACGACCGTGATGTGGTGAACCAACTCAGGGGTAAGAAGGGAACAAAAGTAAAAATTGGTGCCCTCCGGAAAATACGGGGACCATTACTCCAATTTACAATAACCCGTGATAAGATTCCAATGTATAGTATTGATGCATCTTATATGATTGATGCGCAAACGGGATTAGTAAAAATCAACCGCTTCAGTGAAACAACTTATGATGAATTTATGAATGCACTGAAGAAACTGAAGCAACAGGGCATGAGCAGGTTAATCATAGACCTTCGTCAAAATGGTGGTGGATATCTGAATGCAGCCACTGATATTACTGATGAACTGCTCGACCAACCCAAACTGATGGTATATACCAAAAGGACGGGTCTATTCAAGAACCGATTACAAGACACGCGTTCTGGGCCAGTTTGAAGAAGGTGCCCTGGCAATTCTGATTGATGAAGGATCTGCTTCGGCAAGTGAAATTGTAACCGGTGCTATCCAGGATTGGGATCGTGGGATAGTTGTAGGACGGCGTTCCTTTGGCAAAGGGCTGGTACAGGAACAATATGGACTGAACGATGGCTCAGCACTTCGTTTAACAGTGGCAAAGTATTACACACCTTCAGGACGTTGTATTCAGAAACCTTACCACTATGACCTGAGCGCATATTACAATGACCTTGCAGATCGATACAGAAATGGCGAATTCTCCAGCAAAGACAGCATTCACTTGATTGACACCACCAAATATTACACAGCTAAAGGCAGATTGGTATTTGGTGGTGGAGGCATCATGCCTGATTTGTTCGTACCTATGGATACTGTAAATAATGGTAATTCCTATCTGAATGCAATCTTAAATCAGGGACTCATACAACAATTTTCCTACAGTTATTTTCATGACAATCCTGACCTTCTTAATAACTACCATGATGTGGATGCATTCCGCTCAGATTTTGAGGTAACCAGGGAGATTATAAATTCCTTTACTGCATTGACAGTAAAAAATAGCATACAACCCAAAGCAGGAGAATTGAACAATGCAAACCACTATATCAAATTGCACATAAAGGCATTTTTAGCAAGAGAGAAATTTTCGCAGGATGCCTTCTTTGCCGTGCTTTACGATGACGATCCAACGGTATTGAAAGCTGTTCAATCAATAAATAATGAGGTAACTGCCTACCATCCATATGAATAAACACGAATTTTTCAATTACCCGGACAGCATACTGCAATGCTAGAAATCAATGTTGTTGGTTTTCCTGCAATTAATACTGAAAGGCTGCGACTTCGCGCAGTTAATCAGGCTGATGCTGAACAAATACTTGCCATCAGGTCTAACGAATTGGTTCTGCAGTATATGGATACAAAAAGAATGGAACGTCTGGATGAAGCATTCGCATTTTTACAGTTCATTGAAACAGCTTATATAAACAAAACCGGCATCACCTGGGGCATTGCGCTACATGAAAACGATAAAATTATTGGTACCATCGCCTATTGGCGAATCATGCGTGAGCATTATCGTGCAGAGATAGGCTATTCATTACTTGCTGATTTCTGGGGAAAGGGAATTATGCTCGAAGCAATGAAATCCGTCCTGCAGTTTGGATTTCAGGTGCTGAAACTACACAGCATTGAGGCAAATGTGAATCCTGCGAATCAGCCATCCATTAAACTCCTGGAGCGTTCAGGATTTGTGAAGGAAGCTCACTTTAAAGAGAATTATTATTTCAATGGCAGATTTCTGGATAGTGCTATTTATTCACTTATAACACCCTCATGACGTATGTAATTTTCGAATACGCCTTTCTCAGCTCCACTAAAAAAGAAAAGCCTCCTGAATCAGGAGGCTTAATTTTTTTAAGTAGCACATTTCCAATTAAGGAAAAAAACCGCGGTCAAACGCGGCCGGTATGCATTACTTCTTAGCAGAATCAACAACAGCTTCCATCGCTTTGTTAGCCGAATCAGCAATCTGTCCCATATCAGATTTCACTGAATCCAATACTTCATTGACAGCCTCCTTAACTTGTGTAGAATCCATCGTTTCAGTTTTGTTTTCGCCGGATGTGCAAGCGGTGAATGACAGGGCTACTGACGCAAGAAGAACAAAAAAAACATTTTTCATTTGATTTAAAAATTTAAGGTTAGAAATTGCGGGGGCAAAGGTAACAAAATATTTAACATTTCGTTAAACTGCCTATTTTTTCTGAAAAACAGGTTTAAGGGTACACCGGTGAATTTAAAATGTGCCCTAAGCTGGTTATCGAGAAACTGACGGTAGCTGGCCTTCACATCATTGGGAAAGTTGACCCAGAATATGAACGTTGGAGTGGTTGCCGGTACCTGAACCACACTCTTTACATCCAGAAATGCCCCACGAATAGAAGGATGCGGAAACTGTTCAATAACCTTTTGCATCTTATCATTCAATTCCTTTTCATTGATCACCCGCTTCCGGTTATCCTGCACTTCCAACGCCGTTTCAATTACTTTGAATACCCGCTGTTTTTCTATTACGCTGGTGAAAATGATCGGAATATCTTTGAAGGGTGCAACTTTTTTACGGATATCATCTTCCATCATTTTCATGGTATTGGTTCCTTTGTCAATCAAATCCCATTTGTTCACCACTACAACCACCCCTTTTCTTTTCTTTTCTGCCATTGAAAGAATGCTCAGGTCTTGCTTTTCTATGCCCATTTGCGCGTCAAGCATCAACACGCAGATATCTGCTTCATCCAGCGCTTTGACTGCCCTGATCACAGAATAGAATTCCAGGTCCTCATTTACCTTAGCTTTCTTTCTTATGCCGGCTGTATCAATCAATATGAATTCTTTCTGAAACAACTTGTAATGAGAATGAATAGAATCACGGGTGGTGCCGGCAATATCTGTTACGATGTTTCGCTCCACTCCCATCAGCATGTTCACCATCGACGATTTGCCAACATTAGGCTGACCGAGGATGGCAATCCTCGCAAGATTTTCATCGAGACTTTCCGCCGGAACTTCTATGTAAGGCACAATTTCATCGAGCAATTCACCGGTGCCACTTCCACTGATAGCAGCGAGAAAAAAAACTTTATCAAAGCCAAGCCCATAAAATTCACTCGCCTGGTACATGCGTGAGGGATTATCCACTTTGTTAACCACGAGAAGAACAATTTTGTTGCTCTTACGGAGCTTTTCCGTGATGTCCTGTTCAAGATCTGTTATGCCGACAACTGCATCCACCACAAATAAAATCACATTCGATTCTTCTATTGCAAGATTCACCTGCTTGCGGATTTCTTTTTCGAATGTTTCATCTGAGTTGGTTACAAAACCACCGGTGTCGATTACATTAAATGTTTTTCCATTCCATTCAGAAATACCATAGATGCGGTCGCGTGTAACGCCGCTGACATCATCTACAATAGCTTTGCGCTCTCCCACCAAACGGTTGAACAGTGTAGATTTTCCCACATTCGGGCGTCCGATGATGGCGACAGTATTATTCATGACTTTTCGTACCCGTAATATTTTAATTGCAGAGGATTATTCCTCCAGTTGGCATTCACCTTTATAGTGAGTCCCAGGAATATTTTTTCTGAAGAAATGCTTCAATATCCTTTCGCGCAGCCATTCCTAAGTTTTTAATCGCGCTTCCGCCTTTTCCAAGCAGAATTGCTTTTTGAGATTCACGCTCCACAATTACTTCAGCCCGGATGTGAATAATATCAGGTTGATCTTTCCAATCAACTACAATTACCTGGCATGAATAAGGAACTTCCTTGTTGAATTGTTCGAATATTTTTTCCCTGATCAGTTCAGAAACAATAAATCTTTCAGATCGATCTGTCAGTTCTTCTTCCTGGTAAAAAGCAGGTTGCTCTTTCAGATGCATCAGAATTTCAGCAAGTAATATTTCAAGCTGCAGATTTTGCAATGCAGAAATATTCAATATTGTTGCTGACGGAAAACTAACTGCACAAATCGTTTCAAAGTCTTTCAGCTTTTCTGGTGTAACTGCATCAGATTTATTGATCGCTAAAATCACCGGCATTTTAATGCCCTGAATTCTCGCCGCAACTTCCTGTAATTCTGTTTCCGGTGCAGTTGGATCAACAAGAACAACCAACACATCGGCATCTTCCAGTGATTCATCCACCATCCGCATCATGCTGTGGTGCAAACCGTATTTCGATTCGATGAGGCCGGGCGTATCGGAGAATACAATCTGGTAATTCTTAGTTGTGAGTATGCCTTTTATCCTGTGCCGTGTTGTTTGCGCTTTGCGGGTAATGATAGAAATTTTTTCACCCAACAATGCATTCAGCAAAGTCGATTTGCCTGCATTGGGTTTGCCGATAATGGTTACGAAGCCGGAGCGAAAAGTCATTGTATTTTTACGGGAATTTCGAAAGCGAAATTTGGAAAGTGGAAAGTTAAAATGAATGTCAGATTCGCTGAAATAAAAAATCCTCCAGCAATAACTGAAGGATTTCTTTTTGTTGCGGAGGCAGGACTCGAACCTGCGACCTTTGGGTTATGAGCCCAACGAGCTACCGCTGCTCCACTCCGCGATGTAAATTAATCTCCTATTTTGAACCCGCCGGTCTCAGATTTAGATCATAACCCCAAACCCGCTTCCTTTATTCCAGGTCTTACCGGCGCGGGTGCAAAAGTAACCCTTAACTATGAGATTATCGCTATCTAATTAAAGATTGACCAAGAAGGACTGCTGATCACTTCAAAATCTCCCGGGCAATTACCAGTTTTTGTATCTCTGAAGTGCCTTCACCGATCGTACACAATTTTGCATC
Source organism: Chitinophagaceae bacterium (assembly GCA_016717285.1). NCBI lineage: Bacteria > Pseudomonadati > Bacteroidota > Chitinophagia > Chitinophagales > Chitinophagaceae > Chitinophagaceae bacterium. Next base: position 290,973 of record JADKFU010000001.1, on the reverse strand, counting down.
GCGATAAAATTTCTCTACCGGGAAATCCTTCGTATAGCCATAGCCGCCAAATATCTGTACTGCATCATTTGCAATTTTCACCGCGATTTCAGAAGCATAATATTTTGCCATGGCGGCTTCCTTCGTCATTTTTTGATGCCGGTTTTTTAAATCTGCAGCATGATGTGATAGTAATTCGGCCGCATTGATTTGTGTAATCATGTCCGCCAGCTTAAAACTGATGCCCTGGAAATTCGAAATAGGTTGATCAAATTGCTGACGTTCTTTTGAATATTTCACGGAAGCATCATAAGCACCTTTTGCAATACCAATGCTCAATGCAGCAATGGAGATTCTTCCACCGTCCAACACCTTCATAGCCTGCTGAAATCCGTCTCCAACATTTCCCATCATGGCTTCTTTAGAAACCCTCACATTATCAAAAATCACCTCTGTAGTTTCAGAAGCACGCATACCCAACTTGTTTTCTTTCTTACCTGCAGAAAGTCCGGGTGTATTTCTCTCCACTATAAAGGCGGAGCAATTATTTTTTGTCCGCGGAGCACCTGTTCGTGCAATCACGACTAATACGTCGCCTGACTTACCATGAGTGATCCAGCACTTTGTTCCATTAATAATCCAATTATCACCAACCTGAACAGCCGTACATTTCATATTGCCTGAATCGCTGCCGGTGTTAGGTTCTGTCAATGCCCATGCACCTAACCAGTCTCCACTTGCCAGTTTCGGAAGATATTTCGCTTTTTGCTCAACATTGCCAAACGTTAAAATATGACCGGTGCAAAGCGAGTTGTGAGCGGCTAATGATAAACCAATTGATCCACAGACACGTGCAACTTCTGAAATGACCGTGATGTATTCGTGATAACCCAATCCGGCTCCGCCAAATTCTTCTGGCACTAAAACACCCATTAGTCCCAACTCTCCCAGGGCTGTAAAAATCTCTCGAGGAAATATTTGTGCTTCATCCCATTCCATCAGTTTCGGACGGATATTTTCTCGCAGAAGTCACGTACTGTTTGAGCTATTAACTGCTGGCTCTCTGACACTTCAAAATTAAGATTGGTTTCGGCGGCTACAGAACTCATGGATGATTTTTTTGCAAAAATAATCAGATTCCTTTAGCGCCGGATTGGATTTTTATAATGGTTGCATAACAAAATTTAAACAACCTATTTACAGCCCAAGAGATTACAAATTACATTCAGCTGGCGCAGCAGCTTCCTTTAGTGTCACGGGATTTATAGCCTGAAACCTGATAAAACCTGAAATTGAAAGAAATTGAATGATGCGGGCAGACCAATCATCCGTGCAATCCGCGCCTCCGTGGCAAAACATTTCTGAGTTTGCGGTCACAGGTAGTACCAAAAAAAAACAGAAGTCACAAAACTTAGATGAAATAGGATGCACACAAATTTTAAGTAGCCACTATTTTCCGTGTCTTCCGTGCGTCCGTGGCAAAATACTTATGAGGTTATTGGCCCGCAAAGCCGGGTCCAAAACCAATGAAATGCGGCCAAAACTAATGAAATGGTGCACACAAATTTTAAGGAGCCCACTATTTTCCGTGTCTTCCGTGCGTCCGTGGCAAAATATTTCTGAGGTTATTGGCAACGAAGCCCGAAAAAGCACGGAAGTCACAAAACTTAAATGAAATAGGATGCACACAAATTTTAAGGAGCCCACTATTTTCCGTGTCTTCCGTGCGTCCGTGGCAAAATATTTCTGAGGTTATTGGCAACGAAGCATATAAAAGCACGGAAGTCACAAAACTTAAATGAAATAGTGTGCACACAAATTTAGGGCCCCTTTCCGTGTTTCCGTGGAATTCGGGAAAGCGAAACTCCGCACTGAGGTTAAGCAAGCACGAAAAAGCACGGAAGTCACAAAACTTAAATGAAATAGTGTGCACACAAATTTTAAGGAGCCCACTATTTTCCATGTCTTCGTGCGTCCGTGGCAAAATATTTCTGAGGTTATTGGCAACGAAGCCCGAAAAAGCACGGAAGTCACAAAACTTAAATGAAATTGAGTGCACACAAGTTTTAAGGAGCCCACTATTTTCCGTGTCTTCCGTGTGTCCGTGGCAAAATATTTCTGAGATTATTGGCACCGAAGCATGAAAAAGCACGGAAGTCACAAAACCTAAATGAAATAGTGTGCACACTCTTCCGTGCCTCCGTGGCATATCATTTCTCAAAAAAGTAAATAAGGAATGATCTTTTTGTAGATCGAATCAGTTATCACTTCCACATTTTTTAAATCCTCCGGCTGCTGAAAGTGTCCGTGCTGATCACGATAGTTGATGATCATCGTTGCTATCGGATACCTGAAATACGGATGCATTTTCAGATCATTTATAGAAATAAAATTAATACTTAATTTATGCACGGCCGATTCATCAATTGTCAACTGATCCTTAATTATATCAAATGATTCAGGTGACAATCCATATATCTCCTGCAATTGTTCCAACGATACAAAACCTCCCAATTTATTTCTGTATTTAATTATCCTCGAAGATAATACCGGACCTACTCCCCGGAGCAAATCCAATTGCGCAGAATCCGCCGCATTCACTTCGAGCAAAGCCCTTTTCATAACAACTACCTCTTTCTCCATTGATTCGCTTGCCGGTTTAATAACCTGCGATTGCCCTGCAAATTGAATGTATGGCTCGAGCCGGTTGAAATCCGATTCCCTGAAACCATATATCATTTTGAGGTCTTCCTTTTTGAAAAATTTTCCGCCCTTTGAACGGTATTTCAAAATCGTCCGGATATTTTTTTCCGGCACACCCAAACTTTTCCAACCGTTTTCAGCAAGTGAATTTGGATCAAAGGGAAAGAGTTGCAATTCAGATTCAATAATGTTGGTTGCCGATGTTTTACTGCGTAATCGCCCATTGCGAGCGAGTTCATGGATGAATCACCATTTGAAAATTGATCAGCTTTATCTATACTGTTTGCACGAAAGGAATCGATGGCCAGTTGAAAAGCTGAAAAATCAACCGGAGGATCTTTGTAGAGTCGCTTAAATACAGCGGGCCAAAAAGTGATCAGTAACATGATCAGCAGCAGCACAATTAATCCGTTACGTTCTTTCTTGTTAAACGTAAAATAATTACGCAGGAATTTTTTCCACATATAGATTGCTTTATAGTCAGCATATAAATAATTAATAACATTGGAAAGATACTTACTTCCGGTGAATCAACCAATAACTACCATTCAATTTTTAATCCGTCATACGCCAGATAAATATTCGGCGGCAGTAGTTTTTCTACTTCTTCATGCTTTCCCAACTGATGGCTGATGTGCGTGAAATAGGTTGCTTCTGCACCTATCTCTTTTGCCAGGGCAATAGCTTCTTCGAGGTTAAAATGAGAAATATGCTTCTCTTTACGAAGTGCATTCAACACCAGAAACCGCGACCCTTTTATTTTCCTTTTTTCTTCTTCCGAAATAAAATTCGCCTCGGTTATGTAGGTGAAATCATTAAAACGAAACCCCAACACAGGCAATTTAAAATGGAAAACTTCTATAGGATCAAAAGCAATGTTTCTTATTTTGAACGGACGCAAATCAATCATGTGCAGCTTAATTTTTGGAATGCCCGGATAATCATTCTCCCTGTCAAATGCATAAGAAAATTCATTGCGTATTACTTGTTGAACCGGTAGTGTTGCATAAACATCCATTGGTTGCTGTTGAAAATAGTTAAAGGCACGCACATCATCCAATCCGGCAAGGTGGTCTTTGTGTGCATGCGTAAACAAAACAGCATCCAGTCGTTTCACTTTTTCACGAAGCATTTGTTGGCGGAAGTCAGGACCAGCATCAACGGCAATACAAGTATCACCGGAATCAATCAGTATGGAAGTCCGTAACCGTTGATCCCTGGTGTCCGGTGAATGACAAATAGCACATGGACAACTGATAACCGGAATGCCTTGCGAAGTACCCGTTCCTAAAAATGTAACCTTCAATTTTTTATCCTGGCTTCTTTAATATGTTCTAAAAATTCCAATGATTTTTCTGATAGTTTGGAATAATCCATTTCAATCTGCGACAGTATATCCAGTAAACTGTTGATCCGGGATTCCGTATCAAAATATTTATTGATCACCAGCACTTTCTTGTCTTCAAGAATACAATAGCCTGACTTAAAAGTACCTTTCTCATAACGCACCACGTAATCACTTTCCCGGTAAAGATGCTCCAGTTTTTGAAGCGTGGCAGGCGTGTATCTAAACATAGCTATGGTTGGTTAAATCAATCAAAAAAATTACAACCGCTGTTTATCAATCAGTTGCAGATTTTCACTTTAACATTGCCTTGTTAATTGCATTGAATTGCTTTAGGTTTGCCTCAGCGAAAAAATCCGGACAAAGATAAACGTTACAATTCAGTTTGCTCCGGTACGATATTCACAATGGATAAAAGCATACTGCTGAAATTTTTATTCGTGGTTTTCATGACTTGCTTTTATACAGCGGCAAGGTCACAGGATGCCGACAAAACGGAACTTCGGTTTCGCGGCGGTGCAGTTTTAGGACTGAATGCCTGCCAGGTAGATGGTGATGATTTTGCAGGTTATCATAAGCTCGGACTTAATGGCGGTTTTTTGGCTGAAATTCCTGTTTCCAAAAGATTCTTCTTTAGCATGGAAATTCTTTACAGTCAAAAAGGAGCTAAAAGCCGTACCTATCCCGGTATTCCGACAGAATATAAAGTAAACCTCGATTATGCTGAAATTCCCCTGCTCTTTAATTTCCAGGAAAAGTCTGCAGTGAATTTTGGGTTAGGTGTTTCTTACGGAAGACTGGTCAGAAATAAAGAATATGTTGATCAACTTGCGCAACCAACTTCAGATGATTTTGATCGCGATGATATTTGCGCTATTGCCAATGGCAATTATCTGATCTCTGATCATTTTCGATTGAATTTGCGTTTTGCTTATTCCATAGTTCCTATGGGACATCGCGACTCCAGCAATTTCAATAACAGGGGCATGTATAACAATGTGCTTTCCTTCAGGCTGGCTTATGTGATGTAACGTGAAGTTGTTTATTGTGTCGATAATATTCACTTACCTTTAGCTATATTTTAAAACGGATTTTCGTTTTACACTATATCGAAATAAATTGCTTCCAATGATTTCTAAAACTTTCTTTAAACATGAGTGAAGTAACCAACCTGCGAATGGCCATGCTGATTGATGGCGACAACGCACAACCGAAACTGATTGCATTAATTCTAACTGAAGCCTCCAAGTATGGCAAGGTGACCATCCGCCGTGTGTATGGCGACTGGACGCAACAATCCATGAACGGTTGGAAAAATGTATTGAATGAAAATGCCATAAGCCCTATTCAAAAATTTTCTTACACCACTGGAAAAAATTCTACCGACAGTGCATTGATTATTGATGCCATGGATATTTTACACAGTAAACTGGTAGATGGTTTCTGTATTGTTTCCAGCGACAGTGATTATACCGGCCTTGCCAAACGCATCCGCGAAGAAGGCATTTTTGTATTGGGAATTGGCGAACAAAAAACACCAAAGGCTTTTGTGCATTCCTGCGACAGCTTTACTTTTTGCGAAACATTGCTGGCAGAAGAAGAAGCTGAAAAGACACCGCATACCAAACAAAAAATAAAATATACGGTACTCAATAAATCCGCTTCCAAACATGATCTCAATATCCTGAACAGAGCTTTTAACATGGTAGTCGGCGATAATGAAACTGCTTACCTCTCAGAAATTGGTTTGGGATTACGAAAGCTCGATCCAAGTTTCGATCATCGAACTTACGGTTTTAAATCACTGGCAGAATTATTCCGCTCACTTGAAAATGAATTTGAAGTGCTTACCAATGATGCGAATGGAATGAAGGTTTATATGGTAAAAAGAAAGTAGAAAGTTTTAATAGGCTAACGATCAAGTCTAAATTATTTATACCATCTTCCTGCTCCCCACCCATACAAACCGCTTAATCACAAACTCCGGATTGGTGAAGGAGGCATTGCCAGCAGGGTTTCCACCCGTAACATGAAAGTCGGAGAAGGCCGCATGCTGATTGACCCAAATGGGACCGGTGAGATTGAATGTTACCGGAGTGAATACTTCTTCCATTTCATCCGTAATCATTTTCATCACTGTATCATCGGTAGTATAAGCAGCACAAGTGATAGCACCTTGTTTCACGGCAAGTTCTTTTGCGAGCGCTATGGACTCTTCTGTATTTTTTGTTCTGATGGCAATAGCAATGGGTCCAAATAATTCACTTTCGAATAATGCAGTATCAGTTGCCTGCACTTCCAGCAAAACAGGTGATACCGTTCTTGAGTTTTCAAATTCTTCATTCTTCACAGCAACCGATGTGAGCCATAATTTTCCACCAACACCACCTGCCTTGTTCGCTCTCTCTTCTGTCTGCTCACTTTGAACAGCTCCTAATACGCCTGCTCCCATTTTTGGATTATTCACCAACCCACTCATGCTCTCTTTCAGCTTCGCTACCACTTCATCAAAAGAGAGAAAGTCATCACCCACCTTCACCAATTCAGGAATAAAAAAATTCTGAGGTGCCGTGCACATTTGTCCGCTGTAGAGTGAAACTGAAAACGCAAGATTTTGTAAAACAGGTTCCAGTTCTTTTACAGAATCTAGTATCACTGAATTCACACCGGCCTTTTCGGTAAATACAGTCTTGCCTGGAATTGATTCGATATAGTTACCAAAAGAAGTGCTGCCGGTGTAATCAATCAGCTTTATCGCAGGATGCATCGCAAGTTCTTTTGTATTTTGATTGACAGAAGTATCTGCTGCCAATTGCACCGTGTTTGCATCAAAACCATTTTCTGTCAATGTTTGCTGAATAGCAGCCACACAAATCGCAATCGGCAAGATTGCTTTTGGATGAGGCTTCACAATCACCGCATTTCCGGTTACGAGACTCGCATATAAACCGGGCAAACTGTTCCATACCGGAAAAGTAGAGCAGCCAATCACCAATCCGATTCCTTTGGCCTTCGGCAGGTATGTTTTTTCAAGCTTCACCGAAAATTTGCCCATTGGTTTTTCCCAAACTACTCTTTCAGGAAACCGAACCTGCTCATGATATCCCAATGCTATGGTTTCCAATGCACGATCTGCAGCATGCGGACCTGATGCCTGAAACGACATCATCCACGATTGGCCGGTGGTATGTTGAGTAGCCAAAGCAATGTCGAAGAAGTGCGCTTTTATTTTTTCCAACGATTCCATCAGTAAACCTGCTCTGTCAGCAGGCGTTGCATTCTTCCAGGATTCAAAAGCATGTCTTGCATTTATAATGAGATCTTCAACTTCATAAATCGGGTAAGAAACATTCAGTGGTTTACGTGTATAAGGCGATATTTCCTCACCTTTCCAATCAGTTGGTATTCCCTGTGAAGGAAGCTCAAACTTTCTGCCTTCATAATTTTTATACACTGCAGCCCCTTCTGAAGGCGCTTCCTCTCCATAAGCTTTCGGATGCTCCGGAAATGCTGTATAGAACATGCGTTCATGAATCGCTTGTACAGCGCGGTCCAGCGCATCCTTGTGCTTCTCGAAAAGTGTCATGGTTCAGTATATTTTATGAATGAATTTTTCAGGAGTAAAAGTGATTTATAAGAAATGCAAAAGTAGGTTTTGATGATGGAAGTTAAAATTAAAACCTTTTATGTGCTGGAAGACTGTTAATATGTTTGAACGTGAATAGAGAAACTTCGCCTACGTAATAAAAGGGCACCAGTCGATTTTATGAATCTTGAAAGAAACGATAATTTTGAGATGACTTAAACTGCTATAAAAAGAATGAAGAAAACCATAGTCTTACTAACCACCTTGTTAATGACGCAACTATTTTCCTTTGCGCAATTACAGGAGCCATCAGCTCTGCACGGTAAAGAATATGGCAGCTACTACATTAAGAACTTAAAGCAAGGTGCTTTGGTTATGCGACTTAACTTCAAAACAAAAGCTATAAATGCACTTCTTAAGGCGGATAATCCAAACGGAGCAAACCAGATTCGTTATCAGCAGGCTGAAATAAATTCCGTGATTATGAACGCTTTTAGTAAACATTTTAAATTTTGCCCCGTGTATTTTATCTCCTATGATTCGACATTTGCTTTTGTTGAGGGCAGGCGATCAGCCATTTTTCTGGACAATAATCTTCAGATAGATACGGCAATAAAACCGGCAACTGACTTCTTCTTAGTGGCTGAGTTAGGCACATTGGAAACGAAGGTTGCAAGTGACGAATTGATTGACGGGCAGGAAACTGCACAACACGGTTTAATCGACAATGCCCTGGTGATACTCAATGAGGACCTTAGACCTTTACATGATCCTTTTCCGTATTATGTCCGTCAGCAACAAAACTGGGATAGCCGCATTAAAAAGCTCGATAAAAAATTCCAGAAATATTATGAAATGAATAAGTAAAGATGATGTATCATCTTAAATAGAAAATAATTTCTCTGCAATTATTCCAACTCTGCATTTTCGTTTCAGGAATAAATTCGACTTCGTAACCTAATTGAATTCCAAATTTCAAAGTCATTTTTCAAGATGTTATTCGTGATTACTTAGTGATATAAGTGTGTAAAAGAAGGCCACAGGAAAAAAAATCATGATGGAAATCATATGACAGAAAATCGTTAACCAGCAATTTCACAGGGTATGATTCGTAAAAAACTTTTCAACCAGCGCCTTTTTAAGTTTCATCAGCGTGGTAAAGAAATACGCCGGATCGAAACATTCAGCGATGCCATTTTTGCTTTTTCAATTTCCTTGCTGATCATGTCATTGGAAGTGCCGCAAACTTTTAAAGAGTTGTTGATAATTCTTCAAAATTTTCTTCCTTTTATCGCCACAGTTTTTTTGGTCACCTTATTTTGGAAGGCGCAGGACCGTTATTTCCGCCGCTATGGCTTTAATGATTCGCTGGTAATCTGGTTGAATATTCTGCTCCTGGTGGTCATATTGTTTTACGTTTATCCGCTAAAATTTCTATTCTCACTATTACTTTCTATGCTTACTCACACCAATTATTTTCCAAGAGCAGGCAGTGAAGTTGTAATTAATGCGAATGACTTTCCAAGCCTGGTTATGATTTATAGTTCAGGATATGCTGTAATCTGGTTGCTGTTTCTTGCGCTTTATGAAATTGCCTGGTACCGCCGTGATTTGTTAGGACTAAATCAATATGAAAGGGCTGTAACAAAGAAGGAATTGCGCGGTGCTTTCTTCAATTCATGCATTGGTATTTGCTCACTTATTTTCGCAGCTTTTCAAGCGCCGGCACTTGGAGGAATGTGCTTTTTATTAATTCCGGCAATTTTATGGATAAGCGACAGGCGAATGAGAAAGGAATTAAATACAAATTCGTAACGTGGTATTTATAAACCGAATTTCATTAACCTGTACATAAATATTCCAATACCATTTCAATCTTGATACTTACTCTTTCACCCATTTTATGGTTGTCGGATTTTTACCAGGAATTTCAACCTGCAAAATATATATGCCAGGAATAAGCGAACTCACATCAATTTTTAAATCTTCTGACCCGTCCGTAATTTTTCGCACCTCAGTTAGCTGACCCATAAGATTGAACAACTTCACCTGGCCGGAAGTTGGCAACACGTCAAAATGTATGGTAATTTCATTACTGGCCGGATTAGGATACACAGATACATTAACCGAAACCGGAGCATCATTTAGAGAGGGTCCGATATTCAATGGAACTATTTGTATGGAATAGTCTTCTACCTCACCATGCAAAAAAGTATCACATGAAGTCTGCGCATCACCCCTTTTCATTGAAATCCTCATCCTTGTTTTGCCTATAAAAGCAGAAGCTGGTACTTTGAAGTTTTTGGAGATGATGCCCTTATTATTTGCACTCTTTTTTAAGATAGTCTCGTTATTTTCAAATACACCGTTGCCGTTAAAGTCGATCCACGCCCTCCACGATTCGACGAAACGTAAATCAGAATAACCTGCGCTGAAGGAAAGGATATTCTCTGAATTAAGTGCAACTGAGGTAAATATCAAAGTCCCATCATAATAACCATTATCTGCAGCAGAAGTACGCTCAATAGCACCACACTTAACATAGTCTATCCATTCCCGATCTGTTTTGCTGCCAAAAGAACTGCAATAGTTGATCAACGGAGTAAATGAAACTGTATAATCTTCCACCTCTCCATATTTAAATGATTCGCAGGTGCTGGCCGCAGAATCAAACTTCATAGAAACGCGCATCCTTGTATTGCCGGCCAATCCCATGGGAACAGCAAAAGTACCGGTAATAGCGCCACTGACAGGTTGAGATTGGAACACTTTCTCATTAGCATCCAGGAAATCGAAATCTTTATTGTAGTCAATCCAAACTGTAAACGTTTCATCATAATTAGTGCCTGCATATCCGGGTGTCAATGCAATTGAAACAGTAGTTCCAGAACTAAGGTTAGCAATATGGTTTGTGAAATCGGAATAACCGGTACCTGCTCCGGACTCTAAATTCATTGTGGTCAGCACCACAGACTCTATCCATTCTCCACTCGTCGATTGTCCTTTAGAAAGACAGTAAGACGGAGGATTCGGAACACAGGATGAACTGAGGCAACTTGAGGCATCAACAGCCGCGCGGATCGCATCGCCGGGAAGCAGACCAAAGCCCTTATTAAAATTAATACCAAAAGTGGTCAGGTGACAATAGCTCATAATAGTGCCACCATCAACAGGCGCTGGTCCTAAAGGACAAGTGCCACCTTCATTAGGAAAACCGATCAGCGGTCCGCAATTATCAATTGCACCACCAGGCCAATTACAATTATGCGTATGGTAGGCTCCCAGCAGATGTCCGAATTCATGTGCAACCACATTTACCGTCCACGAATATGCAGGAACAGTGGAGAAAGCTAAATCCACATCACTGTAGCAATATTTGTTATCCGAATTACATAAGCCATTTATTGCGGAAGCAACACCACCGAGCGTACCGGGCTCCATAGTTAACAACTGACCTATATCACCATTAAATGAAGCCCTGAAACTTTTAAATGTGTTTAACTGAGTAACTGCTGAGGTGGCATTGAAAGGATCATCTTGCGTCCACACAAATATTTCAGAGATCGCTGTCTTTATATTGTCGTTGCTGTAAAGGGTTGCAACATTATTATGCACAGCAGTTATCCAGTTAACAGTAGTAGTTAAATTGATACCGTTATTCTGGTAAATTGCATAATCAGCTTCATAATACATCCTCACACAGTTATTGGTTCTGATAGTTCCGGCATTATCAAGTAATTGTGCGAGTTGGGTTGCGTAGGCGGGATCATCATATGTTGAACAGCTATTCGAATGTGGAATTTTGAAATCACGATCAGCGTAAATGATATATTCATCAGTTTGCAAATTGCCGTTTAGAAGTTTCCCAATCACAATATTACCGTCTGAAGATGAAATCATTCCGATTACCTCGTCTTTAAAAAATGAAAATGTAGCTATGGAAGATGGTTCACCTTTTATGGTACCGCTATAGTAGATTCCAGGTTGGTATGCAACGGATAAGCCACCTGAACCATCCGTAACCACTTTAAAATCATCAGTAAAAAGATTTGCCTTTACAAGTTCTAATTCGATATCTGAATTCTTATAAGGAACAGTCAGTTCTATTCCACCTGGAGCTTCTTCCAGACAATTCTTTAATGCATTCTTATCTAGATTTATCCTGGTATAATCTTTCAATATATTGTCTTCCTCAGCTCTTCGCAAAGAAGAAACATTGAATAAATATTTTTTGGGAAGAACAGGAAATGCAGATTTATATCTGTCAACTGTTGCTGCTACATTTCCGGGGCTGATTTGCTGTCCGCTTGTGTAATATGGAAAAACACCTATTACAATCAGCAGAAAAAGTACCAACCAATTAAGGTAATTTTTAAGCACCATTCTGAAAAATTGAAGTCTCTAAATTATAACAAAAACATTAACTAAATGCACAATTTGGTAATGAATTTAACACAAAAGCAAAGAATTAATCAACATGTTTATAACTATTCATTACTCCACAGGAAATACACATTTCCTTCCAAGTCAACGTATTAACCGGATTATACCAATGTCACCGGTAAGTTTTAATTCATGATCAATGACAGCCGTTCCAACTGGTCGTTTGATAATTCAAGATGTTCCTTTAAGAAACAATGTCATATTACAGTATGCTACACTCTGGCAAATAATTAATGGGTGACGTGTAACATTTATCGGTTTCATTCGCCACACAGTCTCATTTCAAAATAAAAAATTTACGCATGAACGTCTTATTCATAAAAACATCCCTTTTTGTTTGGCTTCTTTCCATTTCTTTTCATTCGGGAGCTCAATCAAATACGGCTATAGAAAACAGAAATTTATCTGGATTTTCAAGTGTCGTTCTCAATGTGCCTGCTATGCTGACGGTAAGTCAATCAGAAGAATTTTTAGTTCAACTGGAAGGCCCTAAGGAACTTCTTGACGAATTGATTACAGAGTTAAAAGGTGATCGATTATTGATCAGGTATAGAGAGAATAAATGGCCTTCTGCTTCAGAAAAAGCATTGCAGATTTACATCAAATTGCCTGATGTAACAGGTCTTGAGTTAAACGGATCAGGTACAATTACTGTAATAACGGAACTCAATAGTAAAAACCTTGCACTGGAAGTAAACGGTTCCGGTAACATAAAAACCAGGAATATTAAAGTGGAGAATCTTACCGCATCGATAAACGGATCAGGTGGCATTTTGGAATTAGGTGGTCAAGCTAACATGGCAGAAATGGAAGTGAATGGTTCAGGTAAAATTGATGCTGATAAATTAATGTGTACGAATACGAGCGCAACTACTACCGGATCAGGTAATATTTCGGCAGGCACTCCTGCTTCCATTGATGCCACCATAACCGGTAGTGGTACTATTTTTTACAATGGAAATGCATCAAGCATAAAAAAGAACGTCACCGGCTCAGGAAAAGTGATTCAACATTAATACTTTCTACATTTACAAAACCCGTTAAAAAACAATTATGAAAAAAATACTTCTGTTTGGAAACCTGTTGTTCCTCCTTCTTTCATTGGAGAAGCCCGCACATTCTCAGCAAGTCACTACCGGAAAATCTTCGTCTCAGACCCGAGCGCTTTCGAATTTTAGTTTCATTAATTTGAAAATGAGTGGAACCATTTATCTTAAGCAGGCAGATGAGTTCCGTGTGGTAATTGAGGCTCCGGTTGAAATTATTGATAAGATAACTACCGAGGTTTCCGAGAACACACTTATAATACAGAACAAAAACAAATACACGATAGGCTACTCTCCAACCGTTAAAATTTACGTGAGCTTACCAAGACCCAATGGATTGGAGGTAAATGGTTCAGGTGATATAATTGCACAAACAGATATCTCGAGTAACTTTTTAGCTGTGAGCGTAGCCGGCTCAGGGAGAATTAAACTCATGAACGTTTCGGCAGGAAAGATGAATGTTCAGTTAGAGGGTTCGGGTCAAATTAGTCATAATGAAGTCATTACAGAAAGTGCATTGATTGAAATTCGCGGATCAGGAGATTACGATGGAATAAAATTAACCAGCCGGTTAATTTCTGCTTTACTGGACGGTTCCGGCAGCATTAAACTTTCCACCATTGCTGCAACAAAACTCTGGATGCAAAACAAAGGATCGGGAAGCATAAGACAACTGAGTGGAATGGCGACAGAGGTTTTATTTGAAAATAATGGTTCGGGCGATATTTCAGCAGGTGAACTTAATGGGGGTACCATTTCCGTATCAAATGCAGGGTCCGGAAATATTGATGTAGGAATTTGCGAAACATTGAATGCAGAATTGAGTGGAAGTGGTGATGTCCGATATCACGGAATTCCTAAAACAATGCGGAAGGATGTTTCAGGATCCGGCAACGTATCACAACATTGATAGTAATAGGATTACCCGGAATTATAAAAGGCACTCGAAAGGTGCCTTTTACTTTTGCAGAAGAACATTTTACAAATCTCTTCAGATCAACTGCGTTAAGTAAATGTATGTATTGTTTTACCTTACTAATATATGGAACCAACATTTGATGGTGAGTGGTAAGATGGAGGTCAAATGTTAAACAGCCTTTCAATTCTTCGTACGCCTGCCCGGCAACCAATTCCTTAATCCTTCTAAAGTGAACTTATCAATCAGGAAAATCTCCCGAACACTCTATTTTAAATCAGTCCGGCTTCTGAAAAATTATCCTTAGTTTCCGAGCCGAACTCAATCTGCATTATGTTTAAAAAAATAAACCTTACCGCCCAGATCATGATAGGCATGATCTTGGGAATTGTTATTGGCCAGGCATACAGAAGCACTCATACGGATCCGGAAGACCTTAAGTCATTTGCACATGGCGTTCAGCTTTTCAGCGATATTTTTCTCCGGCTGATTAAAATGATCATTGCCCCGCTTGTGTTTTCATTGTTGCTTGTCGGCATTGCGAAAGTGGGAGATTTTAAATCTGTCGGAAGAATCGGTTTAAAAACAATTGCCTACTTCACCTTTGCGGCTTTGCTGGCCATGGTGGTTGGCTTGATCATCGTAAATGTGGTGGAGCCGGGAAAAGCGCTTAACCTACAGCAGGTTGCAAACAATGGAGTAGAATCCAAAGCATTCGATGCACGGGAATTCATCACTCATATATTTCCGGAAAGCGTATTTGATTCCATGGCACGCAACCAGATTTTACCCATTATCATATTTGCGATATTCTTTGGCATTGCAACAGCTGCCATTCATGATAAAGGCAAAATCATTATAGAGTTTTTCGATTCAGTTTCACATGCGATGCTTAAGGTTACATCTTATGTAATGAAACTGGCACCATTGGGTGTGTTTGGTGCAATTACCGCGGTAATAACAGAAAAGGGGCTGAGTGTGCTGGAAGGTTACCTTACCATCATCGTTTCCTTTTTCTGCGGATTGATTGTTTTTGTTTTTGTGATTTTATATGCCATCTGCCTAATCATGCGGATAAACTTTTTCTCATTGCTTTCTCATGTGCGGGAACCTATGTTGCTGGCATTTACAACTTCAAGTTCTGAAGCGGCGATGCCAAAAACGATATTAGGCCTGGAACGTTTTGGATGCTCTAACCGGATTGTAAGTTTTGTTTTACCGCTTGGTTATTCATTCAATCTTGATGGTTCCATCATGTACATGATCTTCGCCACCATTTCTATTGCACAGGCTTATGGGATGGAAATCTCCTTCGCACAACAGGTATCTATGATGCTGATACTCTTAATTTCAAGCAAAGGCATGGCCGGAGTGCCACGGGCTTCGTTGGTGGTTATTGCGAGCATGTTACAGATCTTTCACATTCCTGCAGAAGGTCTTACGCTATTACTGGCTATTGATTGGCTACTGGATATGGGCCGAGCTTGTACTAATGTAATCGGGAACGCAGTTGCTACTGCAGTGGTAAGTAAATGGGAAGGTGAACTGGTAGGTCCACAAATAGCTTCGAAATAAGGAAGCATTATCAAGATGCAACAGCGCAAAAAAAATCGCCCGACTTTTTCAAATCGGGCGATTCACTTTTTAGAAGATAAATACTACTAAGCACCGCCGGATTTTCGCTGGCGGATTTTAGGTGTATTGGTAGTTTTTGTTGAAGTTTTTTTCTCGCTCTTCTTAGTATCAACAGTCTTAGATTCTGTTTTTGCACCTGCTGGTTTTGCACTTCCTCTGCGGGTGCGCTTCTTAGGCGCAGCTTCCGTTGCAGTGGCCGTTGCTGATACAGCACCATTGAGCAGACTGTAATCCACCAATTCAATCAATGCCATATCAGCATTGTCGCCTGCGCGGCTACCAATCTTGATGATCCTCGTATAGCCACCTGGACGATTTGCAATTTTCTCAGCCACGTCACCGAAGAGTTGATCTACTGCTTCCTTGCTCCTCAAAACACTGAATACCATTCTTCTGTTATGCGTGCTGTTTTCCTTCGCACGTGTAATCAGCGGTTCCACGTAGCGGCGCAACACTTTTGCTTTTGCGGTGGTTGTCGTAATGTGCTTATGCAGGATCAGCGACGTTGCCATATTACTCAGCATAGCACCTCGGTGCTGGCTGGTTCTGCTAAGTTTGTTAATCTTATTCTGGTGTCTCATGGGATTATTAGGTATTCCTGTAAAATCAGCTTACTACAAAAAAGCGGGCGGATCTTGTCAGTATTTATTCTTGATTCAATCTTCCAGCTTAAACTTCGAAAGGTCCATTCCAAAATGAAGTCCCTTCTCATTAATTAACGCTTCAATTTCCATCAATGATTTGCGTCCGAAGTTGCGGAACTTCAAAAGTTCATTCGTATCATACTTCACCAATTCAGAAAGCGAACTGATCTTGGCAGCCTTCAGACAATTGTAAGCACGAACAGATAAGTCAAGATCTTCCAGTGGAGTCTTGAGCAATTTGCGCATGTGCAGGATGTGCTCATCAACCACATCATCTTCTTTCTTTTCCTTACTGTCGAATGTGATGTTCTCATCTGAAATCAACATCAGGTGTTGAATCAGAATACGCGCAGCTTCCTTAATGGCTTCTTCAGGATGAATAGTGCCGTCAGTAGTAATTTCCATGATCAGCTTCTCATAATCAGTCTTCTGTTCCACACGGGTATTTTCTACTGCATATTTCACATTCTTAATAGGTGTGAAAATAGCATCAGTTGCAATAGTTCCGATAGGTGCATCCTTCACTTCATTCTCTTCAGCAGGCACGTAACCACGTCCTTTCTGAACGATGATCTCCATGTCGAGCTTCACACTGCGTTCCATTCTGCAGATCACCAGATCCGGATTCATGATTCTGAAATTAGAAGAAGCTTTTTCAATATCACCAGCGCGGAAATCATCCTTGTTTTTTATGGAAATAAGAATTTTTTCCTGTTGCAGATCTTCTTCGGTTGTTTTCTTGAGCCTGATTTGTTTGATGTTGAGAATAATCTCGGTAACATCTTCAATCACACCTTTAATAGTTGAAAATTCATGATCCACGCCACTGATGCGAACTGCGGTGATGGCATATCCTTCCAGCGAAGAAAGAAGCACTCTCCGCAAAGCATTTCCGATGGTAACACCAAAGCCGGGTTCCAACGGACGGAATTCAAATAAACCTTCAAAATCAGTTGCTTTTTGAAGAACGATCTTGTCAGGCTTTTGAAAAGTGAGTAAGGCCATTATTTGTTTTGAGTTTAAGTTTAAAATTTAAAATTTTCGCTTCAAGCTGAAAAGTGATTGAGCATTCACTATTCTACTTAGAATACAATTCCACAATCAATTGTTCGTGGATATTTTCCGGTATCTGATCTTTTTCAGGCATCGCCAGAAAAATGCCTTTCATCGTGTCGCTGTTCCATTCAAGCCATGGATATTTTGATTCACGATTTCCAAGTGCTTGTGTGATGGCAGGCAAACCTTTTGATTTTTCCTTGATGCTGATTACATCACCTACCCGTAGTACCAATGATGGAATCCCCGCAACTCTTCCATTAACTGTGATATGCTTATGCGCCACCAATTGACGGGCTGCACGACGCGTTGGCGCTACACCAAGACGGAATACAGTATTGTCGAGACGAGCTTCCAGTAATTTTAACAAGTTTTCACCCGTTACACCTTTTTTTCGAACAGCCTCTGAATAAAAACGGGCAAACTGACGTTCGAGCAAACCATACGTCATTTTCGCCTTTTGCTTCTCCTTCAATTGCGTAGCGTACTCTGAAGATTGTTTCTTCTTACGCGACTGACCGTGCATGCCGGGCGGATAACTTTTCTTTTCCAATGACTTGGTATAACCCATGATAGGTTCTCCAAATCTCCTGTTTACTTTAGCTTTTGAACCGGTGAATCTTGCCATGTTACTTTTGTATGGTGTGTGATATCTTGTTAACTGGAATGGTATGAAATAAAAGTTGCAATCTCTAAACTCTCCTTTTCTTTGCCGGTCTGCAACCGTTGTGTGGCAATGGCGTAATGTCCCTGATTAAAGTAACATCAATGCCTGATGAAGAAATAGAACGTATCGCTGACTCACGACCTGAGCCCGGACCCTTTACAAACACTTCCACTTTGCGCATACCCGAATCATGTGCAACCTTTGCCGCATCCTGAGCTGCAAGCTGAGCAGCGTAAGGGGTATTCTTTTTAGACCCCTTAAAACCAATCTTACCTGCCGACGACCATGAAATTACTTGTCCCGTCTTGTTGGTGAATGTGATAATGATATTGTTAAAGCTAGCCTGGATATGCACATGTCCTTCCGGTTCTGCCTTAATACTGCGTTTCTTGGTGGTCTTCTTTGTTTCAGCCATTGTGGTTAATTCTTTTACTGATTTATGCGCGTTGTAAATTCTGTATTACGCAACTCCTTCTATTTCTTAGCCGGTGTTTTCTTCTTGCCAGCCACTGTTTTACGTTTACCCTTTCTTGTTCTGGAATTGGTTCTCGTGCGTTGACCTCTTGTAGGTAATCCTTTACGATGGCGGATGCCACGATAGCAGCCAATATCCATTAAACGTTTGATGTTCAACTGCACTTCAGAACGTAAAGCACCTTCCACCTTCCAATCGTTGTTAATAATCGTACGGATAGAGTTCAACTCATTGTCGTCCCAGTCCTTTACCTTTTTGGCAATGTCTACTCCTGCTTCCAGCAGAATCTTTTTCGCAGCCGACTGGCCAATGCCAAAAAGGTAGGCAAGGCCTACATATCCCTGTTTATTCTTTGGTAAATCAACACCAGAAATTCTCGCCATGTTGTATTATTAATCTTGAAGTTTGTTTCGTTTAATTATTGCCGGTCTCATTTCGTATTGTGAAAAACAGCTTATCCCTGGCGCTGTTTGTAGCGTGGGTTTTTCTTGTTAATCACATACAGTTTACCTTTCCTGCGCACAATTTTACAATCCGCGCTTCTTCTTTTAATGGATGCTCTGACTTTCATCGGTTATTTTTTATGCTTTCCTGAAATTAAATTGTGTTCTTTCCGCTAAATCTATCCTACTTAAACCGGTAGGTAATTCTCCCTCTTGTCAAATCGTATGGCGACATTTCAACTGTCACTTTATCACCTGGCAAAATGCGGATGTAGTGCATGCGCATTTTTCCTGAAATAGTTGCAATAATCTCGTGGCCATTTTCAAGGCGGACGCGAAACATGGCATTTGATAACGATTCCGTGATCGTGCCGTCCTGTTTAATAAGATCTTGTTTAGCCATTCAAAATTTGAGGGTGCAAATATCGCTTTAATTCGTCAATTTTTTAACCTTTCATCGAATTACCTTCTTTTGATTTCTTTCACGCTGAAACTCCACTTAAACAGCAACACTTGAAACCTCTTCAATGAACTCAAAAGTGGTAAGCTTTACGGGTCCGTCTTTAGAAATGGCTATTGTATGTTCAAAATGCGCCGACGGTTTATGATCTTCCGTAAAAATTGTCCAACCATCATTGGACTGCATCACATTCTTCTTGCCCATGTTCACCATTGGTTCAATTGCTATCACCAAACCTTCCTGCAGTTTGGCACCAGAACCGCGTCTTCCATAATTTGGCACTTCCGGATCTTCGTGCAACTTCTTGCCAACACCATGACCAACCAACTCTCTAACCACTGAATAGCCATTCTTTTCAACAAACTCCTGAATTGTTGCAGCAATATCTCCGATTCTTTTACCAATCCATGCTTGCTGTATTCCCATTTCCAAAGATTGTCTGGTAATATTGAGCAATCTTTGCTTTGCTTCACTTATTTCACCTACCGGGAAAGTATAAGCACTGTCACCGTAGAATCCATCCAACACCACTCCCAAATCGACAGAAACAATATCACCTTCCTTCAGCACCGTTTCACCGGGAATTCCATGAACCACTGCTTCATTTACTGAAATACAGGCTGAATTCGGAAAACCTCGGTAACCCAGGAAAGCAGGAATTCCACCATGATCCCTGATAAACTGATCAGCCAATTTATCAAGACTGATCGTTGTCGTTCCAGGCTTAATGTGCTTTGCCACTTCAGCTAAAGTTCTTGAAACAAGCAAAGAACTTTGTCGGATGCGCTCAATCTCTTCCGGTGTCTTGTAATAAATCATTCCTTATCTAAGCACTTACTGCTGTTGTCCTGCCTTTAATTCGTCCCGATTTCATCAGTCCGTCGTAATGACGCATCAGCAAATGACTTTCAATTTGTTGAAGTGTATCCAGAATAACACCCACCATAATGAGCAATGAAGTGCCTCCGTAAAAATTTGCCCACTGGCTGTTTACACCAAATGCTCTTGCGAATGAGGGCATGATAGCTACAAAAGCAAGGAACAAAGCACCTGGCAATGTGATTCTTGACATTACTGTATCAATGAAATTGGCGGTCTGTTTGCCAGGTTTTACACCGGGAATAAAGCCACCATTTCGCTTCATATCATCAGCCATTTGAACCGGATTCACAATAATGGCAGTGTAGAAATAGGTAAAAATCACAATCAACAACAAGTCCACCAGGTTATACCAGAAAGAACCAGGATCAGTAAAGGAAGTGGCGCCCTGCATTGCTGCCGAATCAGGAAAAAACTGTGCAACTGTTGCAGGAATAAACATCAATGCCTGAGCAAAGATGATAGGCATTACACCGGCAGCATTCACCTTCAAAGGAATATACTGTCTTACTCCTCCGTATTGCTTATTCCCAACAACGCGCTTGGCATATTGAACAGGAATTTTTCGTGTTCCCTGCACCAGCAGTATCACCACTACAATTACAGCCAACAACAAGGCAAGTTCCAGAAGAAAAGAGACTAAACCTCCACCTTCATTCAGGCGGCTATCGAATTCTGCAAGGAAAGCAAATGGCAAACGAGCAATAATTCCGATCATGATTAATAACGAAATACCATTTCCAATGCCACGGTCAGTAATTTTTTCACCCATCCACATAATAAAGATGGTACCTGCAGTAAGTATCACCAAAGATGAAAACCAGAACAAACCGGGATTAACACCACTCACTACATTGGCACCTATTCCGCTCTTCAGGTAAACTACATATCCGGATGCCTGGGCAGCAGTAATAGCTACAGTCAGCCAACGGGTAATATTATTGATTTTCCGACGTCCGCTTTCGCCCTCTTTCTGCATTTTCTGAAAAGTAGGGACGGCCAAAGTGACCAATTGCATCACGATGGATGCTGAGATGTACGGCATGATACCCAAAGCGAAAATGGATGCCCGCGAAAATGCGCCACCGGCGAAAATATCGAGCAACCCAAAAATACCTTTGGCACCTTGAGAAGTAACGGATGCAAGCTGAGCAGGATCAACACCGGGAAGTACAATGTATGAACCTACTCTGTAAACGAAAATAAGACCGAGCGTATAAAGTATTCTTTGACGCAGGTCTTCAATTTTCCAAATATTCTGTATGGTCTGAATGAAACGTTTCATGTACCTGATTAAACAAGGTTAACTGTACCACCGGTAGCTTCAATGGCTTTCTTAGCCGCTTCGCTAACCGCATTTACTTTTACATCGAGCTTTGCCTTTAATTCGCCGGTTCCAAGAATCTTCACCTTGTCTTTTTTGGTAATGATTCCATGTTCCAGCAATATTTCATGGGTGATTGCTGTGAGATTATACTTGTCTACATATTCCTGCAAGCGACCCAGATTAATTACTTCAAACTCTTTGCGAAAAGGATTTTTAAATCCAAACTTTGGCAACCGGCGTTGTAATGGCATCTGACCTCCTTCGAAGCCTCTTTTGCTCTTGTTGCCACTTCTTGAGCCGGCACCTTTGTTACCACGCGTAGAAGTTCCACCATGACCACTGCCCTGCCCGCGACCAATACGCTTAACTTTTTTTACCGACCCTTTGGCTGGTTTAAGATTACTGAGATTCATACTTAGATTTTTTCAATAGTCACTAAATGTTTCACCTTCGTCAGCATTCCCTGAATCTGGACGGAGTCTTCCTTAACCACCGGAACATTCAGTTTGCGGATACCCAACGCTACAATCGTTCTCTTCTGACGCTCCGGCCGGTCGATTGCACTTTTTACCTGGATGATTTTGATTTTTGCCATTGTTATTGTTTCAGTTGGGTGATTTGATGAGTAGTCTACTCCACAGTTCAGCCGCTCAATTTTTTCCGGAAAAATCTCCGGGCAAACTAACCATTAAAGACTTTGTTTAAATTGATGTTCCTTGTTTGGGAAATAACCAATGGATCTCTTACCAGTGATAATGCCTTTATGGTTGCCTTTACTACATTATGAGGATTAGTTGAGCCCAATGATTTGGCTAACACGTCTGTAACTCCCGCACTCTCCAGTACCGCACGCATGGCACCACCTGCAATTACACCTGTTCCATGTGAAGCCGGCTTGATCCAGACTTTGGATGCGCTGAATTTTGCAATTTGCTCATGCGGAATCGTCCCTTTGTAAATCGGCACCTTCACGAGGTTTTTCTTTGCATCATCAATGCCTTTGGTAATTGCTTCCTGCACTTCACGCGCTTTTCCCAATCCCTGACCAACAATACCGTTGCCATCTCCAACTACTACCAGCGCAGAAAAACTGAATGTTCTACCACCTTTGGTCACTTTCGCAACCCGTTGGATATTCACCACCTTGTCCTTGAGATCAAGTTCGCTTGCTTTTACCCTTTGAATGTTTGCTTGCGCCATTTTTGTATTTCTAATTTCTTGTTACCTGATGTAAGCTTTCGCTTCTTTGTTAAAACTGCAATCCTCCTTCACGGGCACCCTCTGCCACCGCTTTCACACGACCATGATAGAGATAGCCTCCGCGATCGAACAATACATTGGAAATGCCGGCTTCAATTGCTTTCGAAGCTATTGCCTTACCAACTTCTTTTGATTTTTCAATCTTGGTGCCTTTAAGGTCTTTCATATCGCGTGAAGAGGCTGCTGCTAAAGTATGACCCTGCGAATCATCTACGATCTGCACATAGATTTCACTGTTACTGCGATATACAGAAAGACGGGGTCTTTCTTTTGTTCCGGAAAGTTTCTTACGAATCCTTCTGCGAATCTTTTCTCTTCTTGCTTCCTTTCTAACCATTTTATTTGTTTTACCAGCGACCACGGAAGTTGCCGTAGTTCATTTTTTAATTTCTTATTTAGCTCCAGTTGCTGCAGACTTACCAGCCTTACGACGTAAAATCTCATCCTTGTATTTAATACCCTTGCCTTTGTATGGCTCTGGTTTTCTTACTTCGCGAATCTTTGCTGCCAACTGACCGAGTAACTGCTTGTCGTAGCTTTGAAGCGTGATGATCGGATTCTGACCCTTCAGTTGTTCAGCTGATGCCTTAATTTCTTTGGGAAGTGAAAACATGACCGGGTGAGAAAAACCAACCGACAATTCTAACAACTGGCCTGTAACCGTAGCACGGAAACCGACACCTACCAGTTCCAGTTTCTTTTCATATCCATCAGTAACACCTTTCATCATGTTGGCCAGCAACGCACGGTATAAACCATGCAACGCTTTGTGACGCTTCTGATTGGTGGGCCGGTTTACGACTACCTGACCTTCTTCTGTAGTGAAAGTGATATCGGCATCCACCTTCTGAGTCAGTTGCCCCTTCGGACCTTTAACCGTTACTTCATTGGCAGGAGAAACAGAGAATGTAACTCCTTTGGGCAAAGCAACCGGCATTTTTCCTATGCGTGACATGATTGATTATTTCTGGTTATGAACTAATTTTTTAAAGTATTCTGAATGTTATCCGTTGTATTTATTTCTAAACAACGATCCATTCTAATGTTTCAAAATCTTATTGATTCTATTCTCTCTTTTATTTAGAAAATGTAACAAAGCACTTCTCCACCTATCTTCTGCGTCTTTGCTTCTTTATCAGTCATCAACCCTTTTGAAGTTGAAATAACGGCAATACCCAATCCATTCATCACTTTTGGCAATTCCTCAGCACCCTTGTATCTTCTCAATCCCGGGCGACTTACTCTGCGCAAAGAACGGATGGCAGGCTGTTTCGTAACCTGGTTATACTTCAATGCAATTTTGATGACACCACTTCCGTGATCGCTGTCTTCAAACTTGTATTTAAGAATGTATCCTTTATCATACAAAATTTCAGTCAGACGTTTCTTCAGGTTGGATGAAGGAATCTCTACAATTCGATGATTTGCACTCAATGCATTACGCATGCGGGTGAGGTAGTCAGCTATCGGATCGGTTACCATTATGAGTTGTGAGTAGTTAGTAGTGAGTAGTTTGTTTAATAAGACTTACCAGGAAGCTTTGGTTACGCCCGGAATCTTGCCATTTAAGGCCAGTTCCCGGAACTTGATCCTTGAAATCCCAAATTGGCCAATGTATCCTTTCGGACGGCCGGTAATCTGACAACGGTTATGCATACGGACCGGCGAAGCATTTTTCGGGAGCTTATCCAGTGCAGCATAATCACCTGCCGCTTTCAACGCCTTACGCTTTTCAGCATATTTAGCTGTCATGCGTGCACGCTTTCTTTCTCTTGCTTTTACTGATTCTTTTGCCATTTGCTTATTTATCTTTTTTGAAAGGAATACCAAGCTCTGTGAGCAATGCTTTTGCTTCGTTGTCGTCGTTGGTGCTGGTTACAAAAGTGATATCCATACCATTCATCTTGGTAATTTTATCGATGTCAATTTCCGGAAAAATAATGTGCTCCGTTACACCCAGCGTATAATTGCCCCTGCCATCAAAACTTTTATCATTCACGCCTTTAAAATCGCGAACCCGCGGCAAAGCAACTGATATAAACCGGTCAAGAAATTCGTACATCCGTTCTCCGCGAAGCGTAACGCGCACGCCAATGGGTGTGTTTACTCTCAACTTGAAATTGGAAATATCCTTTTTTGATTTGGTAGAAACAGCACGTTGTCCTGCAATAGCAGATATTTCTGATATGGAGGTATCAATCAGTTTCTTGTCGGCAGTAGCCGCACCAACGCCCTGGTTGATTGCAATTTTCTTTAGCCGCGGCACTTGCATGCTCGACTTAAAACTAAACTGTTTTTTTAATGCAGGCACCACATTTTCTTCGTAGTGTTTTCTTAACCTGGGAATGTATTTTTCCATTACACTGATTCTTTAAGAAGTTTATTTTATCACCTGGCCGGAACGAACCCTGCCTTTGGCGAAACGCACTGATTTTTCATTCTCTCTTTTTCTGCCTACGCGGGTTGGCTTACCATCTTTAGGGTCCAGCAACATTAGCTTGGAAATGTGCACCGGTGCTTCCTTTTTCACAATACCACCCTGCGTATTTTTCGCATTCGGTTTGGTATGGCGCGAAACGATATTCACTCCTTCCACCAAAGCCTTCATCTTATCCACCATCACTTCCAGCACGCGGCCTTTCTTTCCTTTGTCATCACCCGAACGAACATACACCATGTCATTTTTCTTAACATGTGTTTTCGTCTTAAACCGGGTTGTCGTATTTTTTGTATTGCTCATGGTTATAGTACTTCAGGTGCTAAAGAAATAATCTTCATGAATTGCTTCTCCCGCAGTTCTCTTGCCACAGGGCCAAAAATGCGGGTTCCTCTTGGTTCATCAGAAGGGTTCAGCAATACGCATGCATTGTCGTCAAAACGGATATAAGAACCATCCTTCCTGCGAATTCTCTTCTTTGTTCTTACGATCACGGCTTTTGAAACAGTTCCTTTTTTCAATTGGCCGGCGGGAATCACATCCTTTGCAGTAACAATTACTACGTCACCTACTGATGCATAGCGTTGATGTGAATGGCCCAACAGCCGAATCACCAGCACTTCCCGTGCCCCGCTGTTATCTGCCACCGTCAATCTTGATTCTGTCTGTATCATTGCTCTAAATTCTTTTTTCTTGTATTGTCAACCTGCTGTTAAACGCTGATTTAAAAACCGGCAATTCAATGCGAGTGGCCTAATTACTATTTTACTTTTTCTATCACTTCAACAAGTCTCCACCGTTTGTTTTTGCTAACAGGCTTCGTTTCCATGATTCTTACAGTATCGCCAATAGAACATTCCTGTTTTTCATCGTGCGCCATCATTTTCTTGGTCTTCTTAAGATACTTACCATAGAGCGGATGCTTCACCTTTCTTTCGATGGAAACCGTGATGGTTTTGCTCATCTTGTTACTGGTAACTACACCTATTCTTGATTTTCTGAGATTTCTTTCCATGAATTTCTTACCTCTTTAATTGATGATCAGGATTACTGTTTCCCGATTGTTATGATTTGCTTTCCACTTTTGATTCCGTCAGCGAACGTTGTTTCAATTCAGTTTTCATGCGCGCAATATCCCTGCGAAGCTGTCGCAACGTCATAGGATTTTCAAGAGTGGTTACCACATGATTGAATTTCATCTTGGTGTAATGCGCACCATCCTCTTTCAACTTTTCAACCACTTCAGCAGTGGTAAGATCCTTAAGGTTCAATTTTTTCTTAGCCATTATGCTTCACTTTTTTTAAGCTTTGTAATCTCTCGCTACTACAAACTTTGTATGTACCGGTAATTTATCTGCCGCCAGTTGCATGGCTTCTTTAGCAATACTTAATGCTACACCTTCCGCTTCGAACAGAATTCTTCCGGGCTTAACAGGCGCTACCCATCCTTCCGGGTTTCCCTTACCCTTACCCATCCGTACCTCTGCAGGTTTTTTGGTAAGTGGCTTATCAGGAAAAACACGAATCCACACCTGACCTTCACGTTTCATGTGACGGGTTAAAGCGACACGGGCAGCTTCCAATTGTTTATCTGTCAACCAGGCTTCGTCCAGCGTCTTTAATCCGAATGAACCGAACGAGAGCGTGAACCCACGTTGTTCATTACCCTTCATCTTGCCTCGTTGGGTCTTGCGGTATTTGGTTTTTTTCGGTTGTAACATATTTACTGCTCTTTACTGGTTCTTTCTTTCTCTTTATTCTTTTATAGTCTTCTTACAGAATAATTAACGGTACTAATCTCTTTCAGGACGTTCACGATCCTTTCCTCTTCCTCCGCCACTTCCACCTCTTCTTCCACCTGCACCACTGCCACCGGTTCCGCTCTTAGGACGTTGCATTTCAGTAGTTTTTTGTCCTACGTTTGGCGACAGATCGCGTTTGCCATAAATCTCTCCTTTACAAATCCACACCTTAATTCCGATTTTTCCGTACACTGTTTGTGCTTCCGACAATGCATAATCAATATCAGCGCGGAAGGTATGCAAGGGGACACGACCTTGTTTAATTTCTTCTGAACGTGCTATTTCCGCACCACCCAAACGTCCACTGATTCTCACTTTTATTCCTTCTGCACCCATTCTGAGTGCTGAAGCAAGCGACATTTTTATCGCACGGCGGTAATTGATACGTGCTTCAATCTGCCGTGCAATCGTATCACCTACAATTGCTGCTTCGATTTCCGGACGACGGATCTCAACTATGTTGATCTGAACTTCCTTGTCCGTAAGTTTTTTCAATTCCTCCTTAATCCTGTCCACTTCTCCACCACCTTTCCCGATGATGATACCAGGACGTGAGGTATGAATGGTAATGGTGATGCGGTTCAATGTCCGCTCAATTACTATTTGCGCCAGTCCACCTTTTGTGATACGTGCCCTGAGGTAGTTGCGGATTTTCTCGTCACCTACCAGGTTAGCGGCAAACTCACGTCCACCGTACCAGTTGGATTCCCATCCTCTAATGATTCCGAGTCGGTTACCAATCGGATTTGCTTTTTGTCCCATGCAGTTATCTTATTCTATTTGGGTTATTTAAGTTTATGCTGTTACTGTTTCTTTAGGCGCTTTCTTGCTTCTCGCCTTTTTTGCCGGCGCTTCAACGGTTGGTTCCACTTTGTTTTCCGTCGCTTTCTTCTTAAATTTTCCAGGTGTTTCTACCACAGCAGGTTTCGAATCAACTACCAGCGTAACATGATTTGAACGTTTCCGTTTTTTGTAGGCACGACCATGAGGTGCCGGTAACCAACGCTTTAGCATTGCGCCACCATCAACAAATAATGTTTTTACAATCAGTTGAGCATCCTCAATGCGGATTCCTTCATTTTTCTTCTCCCAATTATCAATTGCCGACCTCAACAATTTCTCCATTGGTTTTGCACCATACTTTGCACTGTGCTGCAACACAAACAATGCTTTTTCAGCATCCATGCCGCGAATCATGTCAGCAACATAGCGCATCTTCCGTGGGGAAGAAGGGCAATTTCTCAATATGGCTCTTGCTTCTGCCATGGCTTAGCTAATTTTCTTTGATGAATGACCTTTGAAATTCCGTGTAGGAGCAAACTCTCCCAGTTTATGCCCGACCATGTTTTCACTTACATAGATGGGTATGAACTTGTTACCATTATGGACAGCAAATGTATTTCCCACAAACTCAGGCGTAATAGTGGAGCGACGCGACCATGTTTTAATCACGGTTTTCTTGCCGCTGCTGGTCATTTTGTCCACTTTCTCCTGGAGATTGTGATCTACGTAAGGTCCTTTTTTTATACTTCTGCTCATTCTTGATGATTAGTTATGCTTGATCAGTTAATCATTTATTTTATTCAACTCTTCGGCTAAAAGAGTTCGTCGCTATTTCTTCTTCCTGCTAATGATGAATTTATTAGATACATTTTTAGGATGGCGTGTTTTCATTCCCTTCGCGTATTTACTTGTTCTTGAACGCGGATGTCCACCGGAAGCCTTTCCTTCACCACCACCCATTGGGTGATCAACAGGATTCATGGCAACACCACGAACACGCGGACGAACACCTTTCCACCTGTTGCGACCTGCCTTACCTGATCTTTCTGTGTTATGGTCTGAATTGGAAGCTGAACCTATGGTGGCAATACAATTTGCAAGCACCATTCTGTTTTCACCTGAAGGAAGTTTAATGATCGCGTACTTGCCTTCCCGGGCACTTAACTGTGCATTTGCACCGGCGCTACGTGCCATCGCACCCCCTTTACCAGGATGGAGTTCAATATTATGAATGATGGTACCCAGCGGAATATCCTTCAGGAAAAGCGCATTACCGATTTCAGGAGGTGCATCCGGACCTGAAATAATTGTTTGTCCAACTTTAATACCGGCAGGAGCAAGTATGTATCTTTTTTCTCCGTCCTTATAATTAATGAGAGAAATAAATGTGGTGCGGTTCGGATCGTATTCAATGGATTTCACTTCACCGGGAACACCATGTTTGTCCCTTTTAAAGTCGATAACACGGTACATCTGTTTATGTCCGCCACCGATATATCGCATTGCGCGATGTCCATCGCTGTTTCTTCCACCGGTTTTCTTAATGGGTTCCAGCAAACTCTTTTCAGGAGTATTGGTAGTTATCTCTGCAAAAGCATTGACGATTCTGAACCTTGATCCCGGTGTAACCGGATTTAATTTTCTTACTGCCATCTTTGATTACTTTTCCGCTAATCTTTAACGTTAGTTGCTATTCGTCTTTTCACGTTGCTGATTTCAACAACTGTGTTTGCACTCTGAATGATCAGATGTTTGCGTAGAAATCAATCGCTTCGCCTTTTGCAAGGGTCACGTATGCTTTCTTGATCGGACTCTTCATCCCTGTCGAAACACCTTTTCTTGTACTTCTTTGTTTTGTCTTACCAGGAAGAACTGAAGTAGCCACTGATTTAACAGTCACTCCATACATTTTCTCCACTACATTCTTAATCTGAATCTTATTCGCATTTCTGGCCACTACAAAACCAACCTTATTGAATTTCTGACTAAGCGAATTCAACTTCTCCGAAATTAATGGCCTGATTAGTATTTCTCCCATGATAATTCTTCTTTAGTTGTTAACTGCTTCAAAATGTTTCAAACTGCTTTCCACAAAAACAAGTGTTGAAGCATTCATGATTTCGTATGTATTCAAATCACTCACCTTGGCAATGCGGCTTTTTTGAACATTGCGGCTGGCTATCATTAAACGATCATCTGCTTCATTTACAATCACGATAGTCTTCTTGCCTGATAAACCCAGATTTTTCAGGATCTGAACAAATTCTTTAGTCTTTGGATTGGTCAAGGAAAAATCTTCGATGATTGCGATGCCATTGTCCTTTGCTTTATAAGACAGTGCGGACTTTTTGGCGAGATCTTTAACTTTTTGATTCAACTTAAAACTATAGTCACGTGGTTTTGGTCCGAACACTCTGCCACCACCCGGAAACAACGGGCTTTTAATACTCCCTTTTCTTGAACCACCAGTGCCTTTTTGCTTATGAAGTTTTTTGGTTGATCCTGAAACTTCCCATTTCTCTTTCGCTTTGTGTGTGCCCTGGCGCTGGTTAGCCAGAAACTGCTTCACCGTAAGGTAAATAGCATGGTCATTGGGCTCCACTCCAAAAAAGGAATCCGGAAGCTCAACGCTTCTTCCTGCTTTATTACCATCTGTTTTTAAAACATCAACTTTCATGATCGTATTATTAATAGCGGTGAAGCCCTTTTAATTTTCATTTTTGATAACTACATAAGATCCTTTTGGTCCGGGTATGCAACCATTTACCACCATCAGGTTCTTATCGGCAAATATTCTAAGCACGGAAACATTACGAATCTTTATAGTTTTTCCGCCATCACGACCTGCCATGCGCAACCCTTTGAAAACCCTGGAAGGATACGAAGAACCCCCCTAATGATCCAGGTGCCCTGTTGCGGTCATGCTGACCGTGAGTTTGCCCTCCCACACCATGAAATCCGTGTCTCTTTACAACACCCTGGAATCCTTTTCCTTTGGAAACACCCACCACATTTACTTTGTCTCCTTCAGCGAAAATATCTACTGATATGGTATCGCCAAGGCCCTTCTCCAATTCAAAATCACGAAATTCAAGCAACTTCCTTTTGGCAGGAGTTCCGGCTTTCGCAAAATGCTTCTGAAGTGGCTTACTCGTATTCTTATCTTTCTTGGTATCATATCCCAATTGAACAGCGCTGTAGCCGTCTGCGTCGTTGGTTTTGATTTGTGTAATCACACAAGGGCCGGCTTCTATAAGCGTACAGGGAATATTCTTCCCGTTTTCGTCAAAGTAGCTGGTCATCCCGACCTTTTTTCCAATTATGCCTTTCATGTTGGTAGTGTCTTTTAACCTTTAATGTTAATCTCAACACCACTGGGCAATTCCAATTTGCTCAGCGCATCCACAGTTTTGGATGATGAGGTGTAAATATCAAGTAAGCGTTTGTATGTACAGAGTTTAAACTGTTCGCGGGCTTTCTTATTCACGTGCGGAGAACGCAACACCGTGAAAATTTTAGTTTCGGTGGGAAGAGGTATTGGCCCCGCCACAACGGCACCGGTGCTGCGCACCGTTTTCACAATCTTTTCACAGCTTTTGTCAACAAGACTGTGATCATACGACAATAACTTAATTCTGATTCTCTGTGCCATTTATTTCAATGAGCTTTTAAAAACGGATTGCAAAGGTATAAAAACTACTTTGTTTCTCCAATAGCCAAACAAAGATTTTTGCATTTGATTTATAAACCGTCCGATAACGGCCGGTTATAGAGTAATGTCCATACAGGCAAAAACCGTATTATTATGGGGCAGCGTGAAAATTAATCAAGCAAAAATTGGAAACTGAAATATTGAGCGCCGTTAAAACAGCGATATAATCATTTTTACAACGATAAACATAAATGTAGCGGCAAGGAACCATCCACCAATTTCGCTGATCAGCTGACTTTTGATTTTCATGGTAGTAATGTTTATGAAACGCAGACTGGTCAAAAACGGCGCCGTTTAAAACAATAATACTTATGGTGGTCAGTATTTAATAGAAATGCTCCTCGTTTTACAGTTAGATGACAAATATTGCTTTTGCGGTATTCAGTTTCATCCTGCACAAATTCACAATGAAAAGCCCCCTGAAAATCAGAGGGCTCAACTCAATTTTAATATGTTAAAAGACTTCAGGCCTCAGCCTTTACCTTGCCTTTTGCTTTCGAAACAACATCCTCAGTTATAGCCGCAGGCGCAGGTGCATAGTGTGAAAATTCCATGATGGAAGTCGCGCGGCCAGATGTGATGGTACGCAATTGTGTTACGTAACCAAACATTTCTGAGAGCGGCACTTTGGCCTTGATCACCTGTGCGTTGCCTTTCATTTCCATTGATTCAAGGTGACCACGGCGGCGATTTAAATCGCCCACTACATCACCGGTATATTCTTCAGGAGAAACAATTTCTACTTTCATGATTGGCTCCAGCAAAATTGGATTTGCTTTGGCACATACTTCCCGGAAAGCATATTTTGCACAAAGCTCAAATGCCATCTGATCAGAATCCACATTGTGGTAACTTCCATCATACAGCGTTACTTTAAGATCGTCAACAGGAAAACCGGCCAAAACACCTGCAGACATTGCTGCCTGGAATCCCTTCTGAACAGGAGGAACAAATTCACGCGGGATGGAGCCTCCAAAAATTTCATTCACGAATACCAACCCTTTTTCTCCTTCACCTACCGGTCCAACTTCCACATGTATATCAGCAAACTTACCACGACCACCGGTTTGCTTCTTGAACACTTCACGGTGTTTGATCGTCTTTGTAATTGTTTCTTTATAGGCCACTTGCGGAGCTCCCTGGTTACATTCTACCTTGAATTCACGCTTCAGACGATCAACAATGATTTCAAGGTGCAACTCACCCATACCACTAATAATAGTTTGGCTCGTTTCATCATCCACTCTCACTTTAAATGTCGGATCTTCCTCGGCAAGCTTTGACAATGCATTCCCAAGTTTATCAACGTCAGCCTGGGTTTTGGCTTCCACAGCAATCGATATAACAGGATCGGGGAACTTAATGGTTTCCAGAATGATCGGATGCTTTTCATCACACAAAGTATCACCGGTGCGAATTTCTTTAAAGCCTACTGCAGCTCCAATATCGCCAGCTTCAATTGTATCAATCGGATTCTGCTTGTTGGCATGCATCTGAAAAATTCGCGAAATCCTTTCCTTTTTATCTGTCCGGGTATTCAATACATAGGAACCGGCATTGAGCGTACCAGCATAAACTCTGAAGAATGCCAGACGACCAACAAACGGATCGGTCATGATCTTAAAAGCAAGTGCTGTGAATGGCTCCTTTGCATCAGGTTTGCGGAAAATTTCTTCTTCCGTATCCGGATTGATGCCCTTCACCGCTTCGAGATCCATAGGAGAAGGCAGGTAAGTGATTACCGCATCCAGCATGGCCTGAACACCCTTATTCTTAAAGGAAGAACCACACAACATCGGTATGATAGCGATATCAATCGTTGCTTTGCGAATGGCTTCCATCACTTCTTCAACTGTAAGCGAATTTGCATCCTCAAGATACTTCTCCAGAATCCTGTCGTCATAGGAAGCAACCGCTTCAATCATGATCGTACGATATTCCTCCACCAGGTCTGCCATGTCTTCCGGAATCGGAATTTCTTTGTACGTCATTCCCTGCGTGGTATCATCCCAGATTATCGCTTTATTAAGTACAAGATCCACCACCCCTTTGAAAGAATCTTCAGCACCAATAGGCAGTTGGAGCGGAACAGGATTCGCACCCAATTTTTCCTTCACCTGCTTAACAACATCTAAAAAATCAGCACCGCTACGATCCATTTTATTAACGAATCCAATACGGGGAACTTTGTAACGGTTGGCCTGGCGCCAAACAGTTTCTGATTGTGGCTCTACGCCTGAAACTGCACAGAACAATGCAACCATACCATCCAATACACGCAAGGAGCGTTCTACCTCCACTGTAAAATCCACGTGACCGGGCGTATCAATAATATTTACTTTGTATTCATGGTCCTTATACTTCCAGAAACAGCGTGTTGCAGCAGAAGTGATGGTAATACCACGTTCTTTTTCCTGCACCATCCAGTCCATTGTGGCAGCGCCATCATGCACTTCACCTATTTTATGGGAAACACCTGTGTAGTACAGGATGCGTTCTGTAGTAGTTGTTTTGCCGGCATCAATGTGCGCAGCTATCCCGATGTTTCGGGTAAACTTTAAATCCTGAGCCATAAGATTGTTAAAAAGCTAAGATGATTAAATCCTGAAGTGGGCGAAGGCTTTGTTTGCTTCCGCCATTTTGTGGGTATCCTCCTTCTTTTTGAAGGCTGCTCCCTCGCCTTTAGCGGCGGCAATTGATTCTGCAGCAAGCTTGTCGGCCATAGAACGACCACTACGTGCGGCTGCATAATTAATCAGCCATTTCATTGCAAGTGCAGTTTTACGCGTTGGACGAACTTCCGCAGGAATCTGGAAAGTAGCACCACCGATACGACGACTGCGAACCTCTACAGCCGGCATCAGGTTTTCCACTGCTTTTTTCCAGATAGGATATCCTTCTTCTTTTGTAGTGTCAGCTATTTTATCAATAGTATCATAGAAGATTTGAAAGGCAGTTGTCTTTTTCCCCTGCTTCAACAGAGTATTCACAAAACGGGTCACCAATTCGTCGTTAAACTTTGGATCTGGTAGAATCGGGCGTTTTTTTGCTCTTGATTTTCTCATAGTATGAAATCGAAAAAGGGTGTTTAAGAATTATTTTTTAGCTGCTGCTCCGGCTTTAGGTCTCTTTGTTCCATACTTAGAACGACTCTTCTTACGGTCATTTACACCGGCCGTATCCAATGCTCCACGTACTATATGGTAACGCACACCTGGAAGATCTTTCACACGACCGCCGCGGATCAGCACGATGGAGTGTTCCTGCAGGTTATGACCTTCTCCGGGAATGTAAGAGATCACTTCAATTCCATTGGTAAGCCGCACCTTGGCCACTTTCCGCAGCGCAGAGTTGGGCTTTTTAGGAGTTGTGGTATAAACACGGGTGCATACACCTCTCTTCTGTGGTGAACTGTTCAACGCTCTTGATTTACTCTTGGAGCGGATGATGGTTCTTCCTTTACGAACTAATTGTTGAATGGTAGGCATTCTTATTTACAGCTAAAATTTTAGAGGGTGCAAAAGTACTTTGAATTTGCGGGATATACAAGTACCCTAAAAAGAAAGTGGGAATTGAATATTTCCAGAAAGGTTCGCTCCACAACAAAGAACCTGTTTACTGCAATTGCAACTGTTGCAAAAGGATCTTCAATAAT
This sequence comes from Chitinophagaceae bacterium, assembly GCA_016717285.1. Classification (NCBI taxonomy): domain Bacteria; kingdom Pseudomonadati; phylum Bacteroidota; class Chitinophagia; order Chitinophagales; family Chitinophagaceae; species Chitinophagaceae bacterium. The sequence continues at coordinate 255,720 of JADKFU010000001.1, read as the reverse complement.
CAGCAATATTATAAAATTCATTTTCAATCGTGTAGGTTTGAGGATTCTAAATAATCCATTAATTCCATTTTTTATGAAATACTTACCCATTGATCCGCAGCTTTTTATTGACAACAGGAACCGGCTCGTTTCGCATTTGCTTCCCAATTCCATTGCATTTTTCCATGCAAATGATGAGATGCCTAAAAGCGCTGATATGAATTTTGAATTCAGGCAAAATGCAGATTTGTTTCACCTGACAGGAATTGACCAGGAAGAAACCGTGCTACTCATTTTCCCCGACTGTCCTTTGCCTGAATATAAAGAAGTGCTGTTGCTCCGCCGGACCAATGAAGTGATTGCCGTTTGGGAAGGTCATAAATATACCGTTGACGAAGCGCGTAAGCAATCGGGAATCAAAACCATCATGTGGCTGGACGAATTTGAATCGATCCTGCACATGCTCATGACCTATGCCCACAATGTTTATCTTGATACAAACGAAAATTACCGGGCACAACCAAAAGTTGAAGACCAGAACCTTCGTTTTGCGCACCATCTGATGCGTCGTTATCCTGTGCATGATTATCACCGGAGTGCTCCTATCATGATGCAATTAAGACAGATTAAATCAGCTATTGAAGTGAGTTTAATCAAAGAAGCTATCCGCATTACCGCTGTCGCTTTTGAACGGGTGCTGAAATTTACGCGGCCAGGTGTGATGGAATATGAAATTGAAGCAGAAATTACCCATGAATTTTTAAGAAACCGGTCGGGTGGCCATGCTTATACGCCCATTATCGCGAGCGGCAAAAATGCCTGCGTGCTGCATTATGTTGATAACAATCAGCCATGTAATAAAGGTGACCTGCTATTACTTGACTTTGGTGCTGATTACGGCAATTATGCTGCTGACTTAACGCGCACTATTCCGGTAAGCGGCAAATTCTCGCCCCGTCAAAAAGAGGTGTACAATGCAGTACTGAGAGTGCAGAAACAATCAATTGCCATGCTTCGTCCCGGAACTATCATTAATGATTATCATAAGGAAGTCGGAAACATGATGGAAGATGAATTGATCGGGTTGGGCCTATTGAAAAAAGCAGCCGTGAAAAAACAGGATCCGGAAAGGCCATTGTATAAAAAATATTTTATGCATGGAACTTCTCATCATTTAGGAATTGATGTACATGACCTCGGAACACGATTCGCACCCATCGAGCCCGGAATGGTATTTACCTGTGAGCCCGGCATATATATTCCGGAAGAAAACATCGGTATCAGGATAGAGAATGACATTCTGGTTACGGAAGGAAATCCGGTTGATCTGATGTCAATGATTCCTGTTGAGGTGAAAGAGATTGAGGCAATGATGAAGTGAAAGCCATGATCATTCTTTTCCGATTGCTATAAGGTAGTACATAGCTGTGGTGAAAACATCTCTCAACCAGGGTACAGAAGCTACCAGCTTATTTTGTTGTTGCGCTTTCCACCCGAATTTGTATTCGTAAATAGGATTGATCAGATAATACATCCGCTGATCAATTACATAATTGAGTCGTTTCACTATTTTTTCAAAACGCTCAATTGATATTCCTGTTTCTTTTATTTCTGCCATGTCATCAATTACCTGCTGTGATTCGCCGCCCCATTTTAATACCAGTTTATACAGCGACATTGGAAGCAGGTGATAATAAGGAAGTTTAGAGAGCCACTTACTTTTGCAAATCTGCTGATGTCCGCCGAAAGGCATATACCAGGGTGGAAATCCAAAAAATATTCTTCCTGTTGGTCGCAAATATTTCTTGAGTTGTTCCATTAAACGCTGCTGATCGTGAATATGCTCGATTACATCTTTAAGGATGATAAGATCAAAAGCGTTTTTGAATGCATCCGAAAATGACGGATCATAAATATCCTTCGCGATGATTTGAGCATTTTGTTCAGCAATTTCATTTTGCAGAAAGTGCCTTGCAAGCTCTGCTCTTGATGGACTCAGTTCCACGCCAACACCCTTACATCCTCTGTCCAGAAATGCTTTTAAAACACCGCCTTCAGCACAACCGATTTCCAGCACTTTCATTCCGGGAGTGATTTTCAAACCTTTTTCAACAAAAGGAATCACCCACTTAGTGGCATTTTCTTTTTGAATATTAAAATAGGTTTCTTTCTCCTTATGAAATTCGAACATGCAACCGGTTACTTTTATTTTGGATAAACAATCGCAAGGTTAAGGATTTTTTTTCCAGCTTAACAACCTTAATATTTCGTATCCTGCCGGCATACATTAAAAAACCAGTATTGATCCTCCAGGTAGAATCAGTACTGGTAGCTTAATTGAAGGAATGGCCAAATTTTTAATTATTCCACCACAAATTTTTTAGTAAATACCTTTTCGCCCTGCTCCGCAACCAGCAGATAATTACCAGACTTTAACTGATCAATCGACAGGACAATGGTTCCGGTTGATTCATCAAAATTGAGCGTTTGCATTAATTCAGTCTGACCTAATAGATTTACTATGCTCAATTTGATTTTGTCGTTCTGGAAACTTCCGGTAAAATCAATATATAATTTGCCCGAAGCGGGGTTCGGATAAACATTCAGAGCATCAACATCAGCCATAAGGATTGGTGTACCGTCAGATCTACCTTCACAAGGGCTCAATGCCCCGCAATAATTATTATTTATATTGTATTTGCATGCCAGGTAATTTTCCACTGCCATTCTATCAGCAGCGCTGAGTTTCACATTGTACCCAATTACTTCATAGATGTTGCCGACCAGGTACTCAGAAGGGTTGAAAGAATCACGCTGACCAATAGTGATTTTCCGGTTAATGGGTGACAAAAGTGCCTGTACTCCCTGTTGATCTATTGGGTCGGTTGATATTAATCCATTTGAAAAATAAGTTATTTCAGTTACACCAGGTCCCCAGATTCCTTCCATAATACAATAAGTATTGTCTGGTATTGAATTAAGACAGGTGGAAGCTTGCGCAGCGTAATTACCAGAAGAATGATGATGGTAAATTCTTTTATCTAAAATAAGCAACTCCTGCGAAAAGCCACCAGGTGAAAGTGAAATAGCAGCGCCTGAAAAAGACTTCTTCTTTACAATAAAAATCGTAGCAGTAGGATTAAAAAAGCTTGTGCTCGCAGGCGCCTGCAAATATTGACGCCCGTTGAATTTTATAGCTGGGATGTCGGATGGTGTAACATAAAATGGTTTGGACGATCCGGAAGACGAAACATTATTGTTGGCCCCTGATTGGTCTAACCATTTTTTAACCCTTGTTCCATCAGCATTGAGCAAAACTCCTGCATCAGTTTTTAACCAGAGTTGCAAACTTGAATTTCCTGAAACATCTCCAACTCCTCCAGGACCGCTTTGCGCAATTAAATTTTGTAAAAGGAAAAAACACAAGCAAGCAAGAACAATGCTTTTTTTCATAGAAAATCAATTTAAGGTGCGAGACAATATTGTCAAGTCAAATATATATAAGTTTTAACAGAAAAATGTTGGACATTTCTGCGTCTATCATTAAAGAATTGCGGGCTATTTTAAAAGACACCATTGGTGTAATTTCTTTTGAATTAAAACAACGATTATTAAGATGTTTTAACCGGATTCAATGAAGGTTAAGTCGTTGATCTAAGGCAGGAATGTTTATTCTCTCATCGTTCATTCGATTATCAATGTTTTCACCAGCAAATGGCAGTATTTTCCATCGATTACCATGTTGGTGATTTAAAGCAGTTGCTATCTCAAATAAATTCCACCGAGTATTTGCATCAATCATGTAAAGTGAAGGCGCATCATTCAATGCAAGATCTAACAAACGATCGCATGTATCTTCAATAAAGGAACAGGCAGGTTTCCAATTTATATTCACCCGTACTTCTCCGAATTTATTCATTTGATTTTGCAGGTAGTCAATCATGTTATTGCTTCCTGCCGCCGATGCAATCTGCCAACCCAACCTGGCAACAATAGAGGCAGGATTTTGCGATAAGACATATTCTTCCGCTTTTCTTTTTTCATAGCCGTAGCCACTTTCTGCCTGTGGTATGGATGCAGTATCAAATGGCCCTTGCTGGCTGTTGGAAAAAACCAGATTGGTGCTGGTAAAAAGGAACTTCACATTCAGCTTACGGGTGATCCACGCTAATTCTCCCGGCCATTCATAATTAATTTTCCACGATTCATTTTCAATACCTGAGGGTTTTGAAGCATAGCCAAGATGGAATAATATGTCTGGCTGTACATGACTTACAAAATCCTCCATTTGCTGATAATCCTCTAAAGGAATCTTATTACGGTTCCAGGAAATCACTTCAATTCTCCGTTGTTCCAATAAACCACAAAGCACTTTACCAATTGTTCCGCCTGCACCTGTAACTAAAGCCTTCATTCAGATTTTGGATTAAATAATTTGCATTGACTCAAGAATCAAGACTGAAGACACAAGACTCAGGACCTAAGACCCTGGACATACTAAATCTTGATTTGTTTCAAAAAATGGAGGAAACTTCTGACTTACTGCTTCATTAAAGGAATCATGTTTGACATTTCCTTAGAGCTAATCTTTAAAAAATATACGCCTTCTGTCAGAAGTGGATCAAGGAAAATGCATTCAGTATTAAAACCTCTTCTTCTTAATCCTTCTCCGATTTGTTGCCTCAACCTTCCATGCATATCAAACAATGAAAAATTTAGTTGCACATCATCTAAAAGGACATACTGCAAAATAAAGTCAGTGGATACCGGATTTGGATAAATCAGCAACATAGATAAATCTTCCCCAAAAACTGATTGCCCTACTGCCACATCGGAAATAAAGCGTGCCATTGCAAAATCTCCACTGCTACTGCCGGCGGCAAGGATCTTGCCATCAGGTTGCACCTTCAGGTCACGAAGAATACCAAATGTTCCGGTTAGCGCCATGCCATCCTGGCCAAATGTAGAATCAATAGTTCCGTTTAAGTTCAGTCGCACAACGATATACCCATCGAATGCCGTTGCACCTAACAATATTTTGCCGTCTGCTTCCACAGCAACCGAAACATTTATAGTATTATCCAGCAATATATCAGGAATCACTATTCCATTGCCTCCAAATGAATTATCTAAAGTTCCATCAGACTTTAATCTGGCAACTGCAACTTGATACTCCGATATTCCAACTCTTCCCGCAACCAATATTTTATCATCTGGCTGTATTGCTACATCAGTAGCTTCACAAAATGTAAAATTCTGAAAGTTGGCAGTAATCACACCACCTGAACCAAATGTATTATCCAAAGTGCCGTCATCATCATAACGTGCAACTACCACTCCATATCCATCGTAAGAATAGCCGATTGCCACAATCTTTCCATCAGGTTGAATAGCGATTTCTTCTAAATAATCACTGTCGTTGCTGATTTCAGTAATTACGATACCTCCATTTCCAAAACTTCCATCGAGTACTCCATTGCTAGTAACACGTATGAGACAAAAGTCCCAGTCACTGGGCGAATCAAAATGAATGGCAGTAATAATTATTTTGCCGTCAGCCTGAATGGCCACTCCTGTTCCGCCATAGGCATATTCAAAATCATCGCCGATTTTCACTATCCCAGATTCGCCGAAAGAATTGTCGACAGATCCATCTGTGTTTAATCTCACCAAAACCACATAACGAACTGCGCCATATTCAGCATTACCCGCCAATATAATTTTACCATCTGCCTGTAAAGCAGAAGCATTACAATTATCAGTGCCTCCAATATCTAAAATCACCTTTCCATTATCACCATAAGAAGTATCCAACCCACCATCGGCATTAAATCTTGCAGATGCAAAATCGTTTGGATCGAAAGAAGAATAATCTACCACTCCCGAAGCAATTATTTTACCATCTGGCTGAACTAAAACCGAGTAAATAGTTTCTGATGCGCTGTCTAAATCAAAAGTCAATAATCCGGATTGTCCAAAGGAATTGTCGAGTGTGCCGGGTTGTCCCGATAAGTATGGACCAGGCAGCATCAGGAATATCAATTGCATATGGAATAAGGCAACTTTAGCAAGAGTATAATTACCAGCATTCATAATAATGAGCCATTATGAGCTAAATATAACGAATTCGATATCAATAAAATATTGACGTTGTTTTTCCTAAACGGGGGAATAAATTCATTGCAATGTGTTATGAGTCTGGTATTGGTGGAGGTGAAAGGAATCGAACCAATGACCTTCCCGACTGAGGTCGCGACGATCCTGGCCAAAAAAAAACCACTCCGGGATTGAAGTGGTTTTTGGGTGGAGGTGAACGGAATCGAACCGATGACCTCCTGCTTGCAAGGCAGGCGCTCTAGCCAGCTGAGCTACACCCCCAACAAATGCCGCAATTCCGTTCTACCGGAAATATGGCACTTGAAGTAGGCCCGGGCAGAGTTGAACTGCCGACCTCTACATTATCAGTGTAGCGCTCTAACCAACTGAGCTACGAGCCTGTGTCTGCCTGGGAATTGCGGACAAATTTTAAAAGAACAAAATACACCAGCACCTGATTTCAAACAATGCGGGAGCGCAAAAGTAAAATTTTAATTCAAATGAGAAACGACCCGGGCATTTTTTTCGGCTTTTAATTTTCAGAGAATATGTTTCCATTCCTTCAAAAAGATTCTTCAAATAACATTTTTATACTTCTATTTTTGGCCTCTCAATAATTCAAATGCGCCCCACCGTCTTCCTCTCCATTCTGCTCTGCACCCTTTTCCTGTTTTCATTTTGTCTCCGGGAAAACAGCACAAATAATCAAACAGACCTAACAGAATATCCGGCCAGAGGAACCACAAACTTCATCATCGCTTTTTATAATGTGGAAAATCTTTTTGACACCCAGGATGATCCTGCCATTGATGATTCGGAGTTTCTTCCCGGAGGAAAAAATGACTGGACTCATGAGAAATATAAAGCGAAGAGCGATAACATCGCCAGGGTTATCAGCGAATTGAATGATGGCAACGGCGCTGACCTGGTGGGTTTATCAGAAGTTGAAAACGAAGGTGTAATCAAGGATTTAATAAATCATCCGCAACTAAAGAAGATGGATTACGGCATCGTGCATCACGAATCACCTGATATGAGAGGCATTGACGTGGCCATGATTTACAAAAAGAAATCTTTCAGGGTGATCGGTACGAAGGCGCTGACAGTTGACATCAGCCAATTTGAATCGAGACCAACAAGAGATATTCTTTTAATTACCGGTATAACTTCCACAAAAGATACACTCTACATTTTTCTCAACCACTGGCCTTCACGGCGCGGAGGAACGCAGGAATCCCAGGCAAGAAGAGAAGCCGCAGCCAAAGTTTTACGGAAAGCGGCAGATTCCATTTTACTTAAATCTCCCTACGCGAAGATGGTGCTGATGGGCGACTTTAATGACAATCCTTCTGATGCATCTGTTTCAAAAATATTGGGAGCAACGAAAACACCTGACATGACGGTTAATAATTCTTTGTATGATCCGGCTAATAATTTCAATTGGAAGGCCGGTGAAGGATCAGAGTTTTACAAGGGAGACTGGAGCAGATTCATCCAGATTATACTATCTACATCGCTTATCAAAAACGAATTGGACGATCAGAATAATTTTCATGATATCTATCTTTTCAAACCACCATGGCTGCTGACTGAAGAACCCGCGTATCAGCAAATGATACCTTACCGGACTTTCGAGGCTCAGAAACCCATTGGATTCAGTGATCATCTGCCGGTGTATGTGAAGTTGAAATTATAAGTATTGAACCTTTCTATTGATGTCGTAATTTTGATTTCATTCTTTTAAGTATGAATGATTGTTCCAGCGAATTAACAGGAAAAGTCAAACCGGAAAAATTGTGTGCAAAACAAGAAGACTTTCATCATTTGGCACAATGGACACAATGTATATATTGCGGCGCTAAGCGAAAAGGAAGCTGAATCCGGATATTATAAATTAGCCATTCCGATGTTTAAACAGTACAATTTTTCATTACTATAAAAATAAGGGAGTACAGCATGAGTAATAATAATTTTGAAGTTCTCGATGAGGTCGTGATCAAATTCGCAGGCGACTCAGGCGATGGAATGCAGCTTACAGGTGGCCAGTTTACCAATACGGCAGCCTTGTTCGGAAATGATCTTGGTACTTTCCCTGACTTTCCTGCCGAGATCCGCGCACCAATAGGCACTGTAGCAGGTGTTTCCGGTTATCAGCTAAACTTCGGCAGTAAAGAGATTTTTACACCGGGTGATAAATGCGATGTGCTGGTAGTTATGAATTCTGCCGCACTGAAGGTGAATCTTTTCAATTTGAAAAAAGGCGGGATCATCATTGCCAATACCGCAGGATTTGACTTAAAAAATTTAAAGCTTGCCGGATATGAAAAAAATCCGATAGAAGACAATACGCTGGAAGGATTTAACCTGATAAAGGTGGATGTTACCCGTATGACGCGTGAAGCTACTTCCGATATTCAGCTGGGCGTGAAAGAAAAGGATCGTTGCAAGAATATGTTTGTGCTCGGATTTCTCTATTGGATGTTTGACCGCCCGATGGAAAACACCATTAATTTCGTTACGAAAAAATTCGCCAAGTCAGAGGATGTAAAAGAAGCGAATATCCGTGCACTAAAAGCCGGTTACAATTACGGTGATACCACAGAAACTTTCACCACGCGTTTTCATGTGGAGAAAGCGAAGATGGAACCCGGCACTTACCGGAATATAATGGGTAACCAGGCATTGACATTGGGCCTGGTGGCTGCATCGCAAAAATCAGGATTGCCGTTATTTCTTGGTGCTTATCCAATTACACCCGCTTCAGATATTTTGCATGAACTTGCGAAGTATAAAAATTTTGGCATCAGAACTTTCCAGGCAGAAGATGAAATTGCTGCTATCTGTTCTGCCATTGGAGCATCATTCGGCGGATCATTGGGTGTTACTACTACCTCCGGCCCGGGCATGGCATTAAAAATTGAGGCTATGGGATTGGCCGTAATGCTTGAAATTCCATTGCTGATTTGTAACATTCAACGTGGCGGACCCTCTACAGGGCTTCCAACCAAAACAGAGCAAGCCGATCTGATGCAGGCTTTATACGGTAGAAATGGAGAATGTCCGATGCCGGTTATTGCGGCCAACTCGCCGGCAGATTGTTTTTTTGCTGTGTTTGAAGCTGCAAGAATTGCCATTCAACACATGACGCCTGTTATTTTATTAAGTGATGGTTACATCGCCAATGGTGCAGAACCCTGGAGATTTCCTTCCGCAGATGATCTGAAAGAAATAAAAATGGCCTTTGCGAAACCCATGGAGAACGGCGAAAAATTTATGCCTTATGCACGTGATGAAAAACTTGCACGTCCATGGGCTATTCCGGGTACGAAAGGATTAGAACACCGTATCGGAGGATTGGAAAAACAAAACATCACCGGAAATATTTCTTACGAACCGGAGAACCATGAATTCATGGTAAAACTGAGAGAAGAAAAAGTGGAACTGATTGCGAATTATATTCCGCTACAGGATCTTGACAGCGGTCCTTCAAAAGGAGAATTGCTGGTGTTAGGATGGGGTGGAACGTACGGTTCTATTAAAGCTGCGGTGAAAGAACTGCAGGAAGAAGGATACAAAGTGGCACATGCACACCTTCGCCATTTGAAACCTTTCCCGAAAAACCTCGGAGAAATACTCAACAACTATGATAAGGTGATGGTGCCTGAAATTAACAATGGTCAGTTGGTGAAAGTGATACGGGATAAATTCATGATTCCTGCTATTCCATTCAATAAAATACAGGGATTACCCATTATGAAAGCAGAATTAGTGCAGGCGATCAAAGAAATTTTGGCATAGCAAGTACTGAAATAAAAAAGTTTAGCATTTAGAACTCTAAAAGAAAATTAACAAGATGTCTGAAACACTCACAATAGACGCAGCCCCTGAAGTAAAGCTCACTTCAAAAGATTTTCAAACTGATCAGGATGTAAGGTGGTGCCCCGGATGTGGCGATTATTCCATTCTCAAACAGGTGCATACTATACTTCCGCAACTCGGTCTGAAAAAGAAGACATCGTATTTATCAGTGGCATTGGATGCTCTTCGAGGTTTCCTTATTACACCGATACTTTTGGAATGCATTCTATTCACGGTAGAGCAACAGCAGTTGCATCAGGTCTTAAGGCAAGCCGGCCGGAGCTGAGTGTCTGGATTGTAACCGGTGATGGTGATGCATTGTCAATTGGCGGCAATCATTTTATTCACCTGATGCGCCGTAATTTTGATGTGAATGTGCTGATGTTCAACAACCAGATTTATGGTTTAACAAAAGGTCAGTACTCTCCCACTTCTGAAGAAAATAAAGTCACCAAATCAACTCCATACGGTTCTGTTGATCATCCGTTCAATCCAATTGCGCTGGCTTTGGGATCTGATGCCACTTTTGTGGCGCGTTCGATGGATCGTGATCCTGCCCATCTGCAACAGATGTTATTACAAACCTGGAAACACAAAGGAGCTTCCTTCCTTGAGATTTATCAAAACTGCAATATTTATAATGATGGCGCTTTTGAACTCTTCACCGAAAAAGGGACCAGGAAACTGAATGACCTTTTCATGGTGCAGGGACAACCATTGATATTCGGCAACAACGATGAAATGGGCATACGGCTGGATGGATTTACGCCACAGGTAGTGAATCTGAATGAAGGATTTTCGAAAGATGACCTGATGGTGCACGATGCGAAGGACATTAACAAAGCCATGATACTTTCACGCATTTATGAAATGAATGACGGTACGCATTTTTATCCAAAACCATTCGGTGTTTTTTATACGAGAGTCCGTGATACTTACGAAGACGTGATGAATGAGCAGATTGTGAATGCTACCGCGAAAGTTGGAACCGCAGATCTTGATAAGTTGCTTCGCGGAAGGGAAACCTGGACGGTAGAATAATTGCTGATCGAGTTCAGATAACTCCTATCACTTCTCTTTCACCTGTGCTAAATAATTCAGCCAGTCTTCCAATTGCTTTTTCTTCAGCACTCTTGGAAATTTATGCTGACCACCCAGCTTGCCTTGCTGTCGCATCCATTCCATAAACACGGAAGTTGGCATTATATCGACCAATACTTTTTTTAAAGCGGAAGTGCGCTCTGTTGCGTAATCATCATTCAATGCAATCAGGTGCTGATCAAGCTTATCACACAGCATTTTCGCATCCACAGGATCGTCACAACCAATGTACCATTGATGCGCGAATAAACCTTCGTAAGGAATGCCTGCAACAGAGAACTCACGGATATTGATATTGAGTTCTTCATTCACCAGTTCAATGGCACGGTTCATATTGTCAACAGAAAGATGTTCGCCGGTTAAACTCAAATAGTGTTTCGTTCTTCCTACAATTATTATTTCCGCTAACGCGACTGATGTAAACTGCACCACATCACCAATCAGGTAGCGCCATGCGCCGGCACAGGTGGTGAGCAGCAATGCATATGGTTTTTTTTCTTCCACTTCACCGATATGAAGCGCTTTGGCATCTGGCAGCATGTCGCCATTTGCATCAAAATGATCATCATCGAACGGTACAAATTCATAGTAAATTCCATTGGTGAGCAACAATTTCATTCCTTCCGCCTCCGGATGATCAGCGAAAGCGATAAATCCTTCTGATGCGAGATAGGTATCAATATCCACCACTTTTTTTCCGAACAGCTTTTTAAAACCTGTTCGATACGGTTCATAAGAAACACCGCTGTGCACATAGCAGAGCAGGTTGGGCCAGATCTCATGGATGTTTTCAAGATCGTTGTATTCAATAATCCGTTCGAGCATGATCTGAATCCATGCAGGAACGCCAACAATGATGGAGATATCCCAACCGGGCGCTTTGCGTGCAATTTCATTCAGCTTTTTTCCCAGTCTTTTCCTGCGCAATTTTTTTTCCGGGTTTGTAAAACACCTGGAACCAGAAAGGAATTTTCTTAGCGCTGATACCACTCAAGTCACCTTCAAAATATTTACCGCGTTTATTAAGATCAGTGCTGCCACCTAACATTAAAATCCTTTTTTCAAATATCTCCGGTGGAAAGCCAAAATGCCGTCCTGAAAGAATCTGTTTTACAGAAGCTCTTTTAATCGCCCTGATCATGTCAATGGTCAATGGAATTCTTTTACTGCCCGATTCGGAGGTTCCGGAGCTCAATGCAAAATATTTCGTACGACCTGGCCAGCAGATATTGTTTTCGCCATTCAATGTGCGTTGCCACCAATTTTCAAGAATAGAATTATAATGGAAAACAGGTACTGCTTCCCGGTAGGCACTCATTACATCATGATGCATCAATACATTGTAGAACCTGAAATGCTTCCCAAACTCTGTGAATGCAGCTTTGCGCAACAATCTTTTCAACTGCCGCTCCTGGTGTTTAAGTATGCTCACCGGCAGCAAACGGTTACGTTGTTCTTTTAACCGGTCGTTGAGAGCGATCGTGCGTTCGATCATGGGTCCTAGTAAAGGCATCAGGTTACGTTTTCTGTGAGCGGTTGCAAATTCTGTTTTGATAAATGACTTTCAAAACGGTTAAAGATAATACTTCACACATAACATGAACGACCTGCAACCAATCAACTAATGGATCATGATCACCACCCAAAAAACAATAGTTCCTATTGTGAAGTTTGCAGTGAGCCGGTATTATGACATTGTTTAACCAACGCTGCCTGTTGCAAGGCAACCAAATAAAGTTCATATTTGCCGTAAGCTATAAAAACATTTGGACGCAACAAATCCCATATCAATTTCCGAAGATGTATTGGTATCCCGTCTTTTTAAAAAGGACCAATCAGCATTTTCTTATCTCTACGATAATTATGCGCCGGCTTTGAATGGTGTTATTTTCCGGATTGTTCAGGATGAAGAATCATCAGAAGATGTATTGCAGGATACCTTTGTAAAGATCTGGAATAACTTTTCGCAGTACGATAAAACGAAGGGCAAGTTATTCACCTGGATTGTAAACATCGCCCGCAACCTTGCCATTGATTACACCCGTTCTAAAGGCTTCAAGAACCAACAGAAAAACCTTGACGTTGATAAAATCGTAGGTTTCATCGATTCAAAGAAGAGCACCGCTTTTAATCCTGATCAGATAGGATTGAAAAACATGCTTGATAAATTAAAACCGGAACAGCGTGAAATTCTTGACCTCGTTTATTTCAGTGGTTATACACAGGCAGAAGTAGCGAATGAGTTGAACATTCCGCTGGGTACAGTAAAGACTAAAATCAGAATGGCTTTGATACAGTTAAGATCTATTGTTTAATTAAGTGAATACTGAAGAATACATATCATCCGGAGTGCTTGACCTGTATGTCTCAGGACTTCTTTCCATAGAAGAAATGAGAGATGTGGAATTGAAAGCCTGTCAGCATGCTGAAATAAAAGCCGAATTGGTTTCGCTACAATTTGCACTGGAAAGATTTGCTTTTAAATATGCTATTGCTCCATATTGTTGCCTTGAGTGGTATTGCATTTTATTTCAATCATCAATTCATGCATTCACAGGAACAGTTAGCGCAATTGGAAGAACAGGAATCGGGCATTTTAAAGCAAGTAGATGTGCTTCAGTTAGCGTTGAAGCAAAATACAGAGAAGGTGCAGATGCTTACAGATGCGAACACGACAAGGGTGATGATGAAAGGCACTGTGAAATCTCCGGCCAGTGTCGTGCTCGTTTACTGGAACAAAGAATCAAAAGTTGTATTCATGGATATCAAGACGTTGCCGCCTGCTGCAGCCGACAAACAATATCAGTTGTGGTTTATTGATCCAGAAGCAGGTCCGGTGAGTGCAGGTGTTTTTGATGTTAAAACCGGTGAAATGATGAAGATGACCAATGCAACAAATGCAGCAGCCTTTGCTGTAACGCTTGAGCCGCGGGGTGGCAGTGATCATCCCACTATGGATCAGATGTATGTAATAGGAACAGTAGCGTCCTGATTGCGGCATTATTACCGTTTTGAGAAATTTTCAAACTACCTGCAACAAAAATTATTATTCAAATTTATTGGGTAAGTGCATTGAAGAACTAAGGTTGTGTTTGATGTGATTATTTTATCCATCCGATGCGCCTTGCCCGATTGCTTTGCAATGCATCGGATGGTGCGCAACAGCCTGAGTTCATCCATCGGATAGCTTGCGCCAGACCATGAGTAAAGTGCTAACCAATGGATGGGGAATTTTGTAAAAAGCATTTGTATTAAAGATTGGCCATTGATTAAAATCAAAGGCAAGAGATACCGGAATGGCTGCTAAAAAATAGCCTTTCATAGAAGCCTGTAAGTTTCGTTTTACTGTCCGACTCCTATCGCTTTCAAAACTTTTCTATTTTTGAAAATATAAAGCGACTGCTACAAACTGAAATCCACGCATGTATTCTACGGAAGAACAAAAACAACTGATTGCTCTCAGCACACAACTGCTGAAAGAATTTCCTGGTAAGTCATTAGCCAACAAACCGGATCTAAATTTAATCCGCGGACTTCATGACGTAATCCGTTATCACGAATGGCGCTATTATGTTTTGTCGGAACCCGTGATTGCAGATGTTGAATACGATCATTTGTACAGCTATTTAAAAAAGCTGGAAGAAAAATTTCCTGAAATCATCACTGCAGATTCTCCAACACAACGTGTCTCCTATGATCTAACGAAGGAATTTCCGGAAGTACAACATTTAGTTCCGATGCTGTCCCTCGACAATTCGTACGATGCCGAAGACCTGCGTAGCTGGGATAAAAGAGTACGCGACCTTACCGGCGAAAAAGAAATTGTGTATTGTGTAGAACCAAAATTTGATGGCGCGGGCATCTCCGTAGTGTATGAAGGCGACAAACTTATCAGAGGCGCCACACGTGGCGACGGATCCGTTGGAGAAGAAATCACGAACAACATAAAAACACTGCGGTCCATTCCCATTACAGCAGCATTTTCAAAATATGGTGTTCATAAAATCGAAATAAGAGGCGAAGCACTGATCAATAAAGATTCATTTAAAAAGCTGAATACAAAAAGGCTGGAAGAAAATTTACCGCCGCTTGCGAATGCACGCAATTCAGCTTCCGGTGGTTTACGGCAGCAGGATCCAAAAGATGTGGCGGAACGAAAACTCGAAGCCTTTTTATACCACATCAGTTTTGCGGAAGATGCCAATGAAAAAAATTTACTGGGACCCACACTTTCCAATCACGCGGATAATATTTACATGCTGTATGCATTGGGATTTAAAACACCGCAAGGCGAAATAAGAAAAGTAACGGGCATTGATGCGGTGATTGAAGTGTGCAAAGATTTTGAAAAGAAAAGAGAATCACTTGCGTATGAAATTGACGGCCTCGTAATAAAAGTAAATGAGCTTTCGCTTCAAAAGAAATGCGGCTTTACTTCTCATCATCCTCGTTGGGCCATCGCTTTTAAGTTTGCAGCAAAGCAGGCGACAACCGTTTTAAAAAAAGTGGATTTCCAGGTAGGAAGAACAGGCGCCATCACACCGGTTGCAAAATTGGAACCCGTTGAACTGGCCGGCGTCACCATTTCATCTATCTCGATGTTCAACGAAGATTTTATCAATGATAAAGACTTGCGGATCGGAGACCGTGTGCTGATTGAACGTGCAGGTGAAGTGATTCCTTACATTGTGATGGCGGTAACGGAAGGCAGAACAGGCAAAGAAAAGAAGATTGATTTTCCGACACATTGTCCTTCATGTAATGAACCTTTACATAAGCCCGAAGGCGAAGTGAACTGGAGATGTATCAACGTCAATTGTCCGGCGCAGGTTGCTGAACGGTTGATTCATTTTGTTTCGAAAGATGCAATGGACATTAAAGGATTAGGCGCCGCAACAATACAGGAATTTGTTGACGAAGGATTACTGAGCACGATACCTGATATCTATCATCTCGACTACGAGCACATCCGCAAATTAGAAGGATGGAAAGATAAATCCGTAAGCAACCTGAAGAGTGGTATTGAAGCATCGAAGAAACAGCCATTGCACAGAGTGCTGTTTGGAATCGGCATCCGCTTTATCGGCGAAACCACTGCTAAAAAATTGGCGGAACAAATTCACGACCTCACTGATCTAAAAAGCTGGACACAGGAGCAGCTCATGAGCATGGAAGACATAGGGCCTAAAGTGGCCATGAGTGTTTATGAATTTTTTCATACAGAAACAAATGTCGAATTGATTGAAGCCTTACGCAAGGCAGGTGTAAACATGGTGCATGAAAAACGGAAACAATCAACAGAAGGGGCACTTGCAGGAAAAACATTTCTCTTCACCGGCACCTTAAACATGAAACGCGCCGATGCGGAAAAGATGGTGGAAGAAAATGGCGGAACTATTTTAGGATCAGTAAGTGCCAAGCTCAATTACCTGGTTGTAGGTGAAGATGCCGGATCGAAATTGGAGAAGGCGAAAAAGTTGGGGACAGTGAGTATACTTAAGGAAGAAGAATTTATGGGGATGATAGATACAGTTTGATTAAAAAAACACAAAGCAGCAAAAAAGTGAGTGTGCATACCCTGCGGCATTCATTTGCCACGCATCTTTTGGAACAGGGTACCGACCTCCATTACATACAAACTTTGCCTGGACATGAAAACAGCAAAACCACTGAGATTTACACACACGTTACGACAAAGGGATTCGACCAGATCGTAAGCCCGTTAGACAAACTGGAGCTATAGACAATCATGCTACCGAAACACAAATAATAATAACTTGTCATAGAATTGAGATAGTTTAGATGACAGAAATACAATGAAATCAGTTAACCTCCACAACTCTTTAACCCTTAAACAGCAAGCCGGTTGGAATATTTGCGTCATTCGCATATTTCAGCACCAAAATAACAAGTTGTTAATTTTCAATACATTAACACAAAAGTAGAATAGCAAAAATATACGTCATTTTGACGCAAACACAAATGTTATAAGCCATTTTAAAGGACGACAACCAAAATATGAAAATCATCAACTATTTAGCTGACAAACTATTCCGACACCAGAAGAAATTGGAAATTATTGCAATATTTCTTCTTTGCCTGACAATTAGTTTTCGTTTCACAAATTTCAAAACAGAGTGGCTATGGAGTGACAAAACTTACATTGCTGTCATTTTAGTTTTAATGTTAATTTCAATAGCACTTATTTGGATAAAAATTGAAAAGGTAAAGACCGATAATTTAATCAAACTTATAAAAACTGAAATAATCTCCAACAGAACAAACACAGAAAATCAATTAGACGAATTATCTGCTAAACAAAAACAGGTTTTTGATTTGATAGTAACTGGAAAATCAAACAAGGAGATAATGGATGAATTATGTATTGAGTTAAGCACTCTTAAAACACACATAAATAGAATTTATAAAATACTCGGAATAACATCACGACAACAGATTAAAAAGTTAAAAATCTAAGACTAAAACCCTTTATGCCGACAATTATTCAACAAATCAACCTTTTTTCAACCTTCTATCAACCCCTCTCAACCTTGACGGACAGCAACGAACAGACTAATTTTGCAGCTCACAATTTAAATAAAGAGAAAATGAAAAAAAGAAATCTGTTTATGTCCACAACAATAATGTGTGGACTTTTTGTTGCTGCATTTACGTTCAAAGGTGACCAAATTACTTGGTTATGGGCTGACAATAAACCCTTAGCAATTTTTTTAGGCATTTTAGCTATTGTATTAGGGACACAGTGGATAAAGTATCAAAGACTATTGAATAGTGCAAAACAGAATTAGAAGATTGTAATAAAACGGCTTATAACATGGGTATGGCAAAAGTGGCGGTGAAGTGCTGAAATGAACATTTGTGCTTCTTATCAAGTTCAGTGCTGGCAGACAGCTTTGTGCTTTGTATTCGCCACCTTCGCCAAGCCCAAAAACGTTATAGCCAATGCTAAGACCACCTCTATAATTGGTTTTAAACCTGTACAATTAATCTTGAAGTAGTTGTCTGATTAGTTAACTTTGCTTCGTGACGTTTGAAAGACAGGTAATTGCTTATAAAAACTAGTTTCTCGATTTCTGTGAGGAACAACCTGACAACGTTCAGGCAAAGATTGAATGGACGTTAAACTTAATTCGGGTAATGCGACAAGTTCCAGAGAAGTACTTTAAGCATTTAGAAGGCACTAAAGGACTTTACGAAATTCGAGTTGAAACTGGAAGTAACATTTATCGCATCTTTTCCTTTTTCGATAAGGGAAACTTAGTGGTTCTTGGAAATGCCTTTCAAAAGAAAACGCAAAAAACACCAAAGCAGGAAATTCAAAAAGCACTTAAAATAATGAAGGAATATCACTATGAAAACAAAAAGTAACATCACAACATTAGACCAACTTCTTGACAAGAAATATGGCAAAGAAAAGTGCTCCCAAACGTGAACAATGGGAACAACAATTTGAAGCGTTCAGACTTGGGGTCTTGCTGGCAGAAGCAAGAACGAAACGAGGTATGACACAAGAAGAGCTTGCAGAAAAGTGTGGAACGAATAAATCTTATATTTCAAGAATTGAAAACAACTCCTCAGATATCAGACTTTCCACACTAATGAAAATTATACAACAAGGGCTTGGTGGAAACTTAAAATTGACGCTTCAACTTTGATGATAGAAAGAAGCACTGGCTATAACATGCAAATTTGCAATAGGCGGGGTTTTGTTTCCCGCGAGCAGCTTTTTAGTTAATCAAAGTGAAGTTTGCCGAATGAGCATTTGTGTTGAAAGCCCACACATCGCAAATTTGTAAAACTTTAGCCGCAATGCTTGGCAACCCTGCCAACTTGAAATTTCAAAGGTGTATCCACCGATTTTCTTGATAATTTATTTTAAGACAGAATTGATCCTTGTTCACTTTTAAGTTATCTTTGTGCCGTGAATAAAGAAAGAGAAATAATATTTCATGGACAATACTTCAAAGACTTTTACATTGGGGTGAATGACCTCGTAAAAGAAAAGATTGGTTATGTATTTCGTATTGTAAAGTCTGTTGACAAGATTTCGGAAAAGTTCTTGAAACATATTGAAGGGACTGACGGTCTTTATGAAATCAGAATTGAAGCTGGCAGTAACATTTACCGCATCTTCTGTTGCTTTGACAAAGGGAATTTGGTTGTGTTATTCAACGCATTTCAAAAGAAAACTCAAAAGACACCACGACAAGAAATTGATTTAGCATTGAAATTAAAAATGAATACTTCATTTTAAAAAACAAACAAAATGAAAAAGAACGAAGCAATAAGAAACGCTAAAAACTTTGACGAAATTTTAGACATCCAATACGGAAAGATTGGAACTAAAAAGCGCGATGAGTTTGAAGAGAGGGCACAGTATTTTGTGATTAGCGAAACACTTAAAGCTGCAAGGCGTGAAGCTAACTTGACACAGGAACAACTTGCAAACAAAGTTGGAACTAAAAAAAGTTACATCTCACGACTTGAAAACGGCAAGTGCGACATACAGCTTTCAACGCTTTACAGAATTTTTGAAGACGGACTTGGCAGACGGATTAACTTGCTAATTGCATGATTTCATTTCAGAGGCAATTGCAATGACTAAAGAAAACATCAAGCAAAATAGTTATCCTTTTTTACTTTGGGGCTGGCTCATCACCATCGCAAGTTTTTCTTTTTTCTTTTTACATCAATACACCACCACACCCTTTTATTTTTTGCCGTTTCCAGTGTTGGCAATCGCCGGCGTTATCTCAACAATTATTCATTATCGTAAAAATGTTTCCAACGCTACCGTTTCTTATCTAAGCAACTTCCTTTACAAAATGTGGCTGGTGTTAGGCATTTCATTTTTAGCTGTAGTGTTCATCAATGTTTACACATCCAATCCCCCATTCACTTACACTTTAATTATTGCCGCCATCGGAACATTGGCATCAGGACTTGTAATGAAATTTCAACCCCTAATCATAGGCGGCATCTTATTTTTTGTTGCAGCTATCGTCAGTGTATTTGTTCCCGAAGATTACAAAGTTTTGCTTCACGGCATTGCAATCGTTTTCGGTTACCTTATCCCCGGGTATTTATTAAAATCTGCGAAAGCATAAAATGTATAGTGAACTCGACCCCATTTTAAATGTTCCTGTCCGCCTGGCAATTGTTTCGACATTGATGAAAGTGAAACAAGCCGACTTTAATTATTTAATGGAAATCACAAAAACAACACAAGGAAATTTAAGTCATCAAATAAAAAAATTGAGTGAAGCAGCATACATTGAGGTGGAAAAAACATACAAAGGAAATTATCCGCAAACCATTTGCAAGCTCACTGCAAAAGGAAAGAAAGCATTTGAACAATATGCAGAAACAATAAAAAAATATTTGCACCTCTAAAAAATATATTTTTTGTCCATTTGGTTTGTAATACAAACAACATTAAAGAACCAATGTAAAAAACAATTTCAATAAACATTAAGGCGAAGCCGAAAACCTTTTCAGAGCACCATTTCTAAAAAAAAATCATGCAAACTATTTCACATTACAGTTCTGTTTTGTGCAGGACTTTCATTCGTAATTTCATTTTCACCCACAAGCCCACATTTCCCGGCACCTTGGGACACAACTGAAATTATCAAAGCATATTTCAGTGGCTATCCTCATGCAGTATTGATGTGCTCCTTTCTACAATTTATTGCAGCAGTTCCATTGGGGCTATTTGTTGTATGTGTCGTTAGCCGACTGCGCTTTCATGGAGTAACAGCAGTGGGTCCTTATATTGCATTATTCGGTGGACAGATTGCAGCAGCAAATATTCTATTGTCGTCTCTCTTACTTTGGGTAATGGCCTATCCCGAAGTTGCGCAAGACACATCAATCATTCGTGTTTTGTATTTTATAGTATATGCAACCGGCGGTGTTGGTTATTCATTACCACTTGGAATTTTCATCGCAGGTGTTTCCATCACTGCATACTTCACTAAACTTTTACCAAAGTGGTTAGTGTATTGGGGCTTTGCATTGGCATTGTGCGGACTGTTAAGTTCATTGAGTTTGCTTACTCTCCACCTTTTATTTTTTATTCCGCTAACAAGATTCATTGGTTTTATCTGGCTCATCCTTGCCGGTTTTAAGCTTCCATCAAAACAAATGTCATGAAACATCAAACACTCAAATCAATTTCGCTGATTGCAATATTACTTTCAGCATATTTTTTTATTACGTCATTTCAAACAGCAACCGTCAACAATCTGCAAGTAACGGTTACGGGAATCAGAAATTCAAAAGGAGAAATAAATATTAATCTATTCAACAAAGCCGATGGATTTCCAAAGGAAGCATCAAAAGCAATGCTTCATTTAAGAGGTAAAATAACCCACGGCACAAGTACCATAACTTTTGAAAATATTCCCTTTGGAAGATATGCAATCGCAGTTTACCACGATGAAAACAACAATAATAAAATAGATAAAACCTGGTATGGAATGCCTACCGAAGGCATTGCAGTTTCAAACAATGCAAAAGGTAGCATTAGTGGACCACCAAGTTTTGATGCTGCAAAATTTGATTTCAATGCTTCCAAAAAAATTATCTCAATCAAATTGGATTACATCCATACGGAATAAAACAACTTCATTAAAAATAAAAATCAAGTCACATCAACAAAAAGCAAAAAAAATATGCAAGCCGTTTTACAAATAACATTGACATTACACCTTATTGCTTTGGCAATGGCAATAGGTATCACATTAGCAAATGCCATTTCACAATATCAATTTTGGAAACTCTACGACTCAAATAAGGAGCAGGGTTTGGCAGCATTCAAAGCCACAACAAAATTTCGTGTGTTCGGAATTATTGGTTTGATGGTTTCAATTCTTACAGGACTAATCATGCTTTGGCTTTTAAACTGGAGTTTGACAGCACTGCTTTGGTTCAAAATAAAATTAGCCATCGTGGTTTTACTTTTTGTTAATGGTTTTACACTTGGCAGAACAACTTCCGACAAATTAGATGCAATATTAAAATCGGAAAATAATACTGACGAAGTGCAACACGAAACAATTCGCTTGAGAAGAAACATGCAACTCTTCCAACTCACACAATTATCAATGTTCATCATCATTATCATTTTGGCTGTTTTTAGATTCAATTAAACAAACGATACTTTGTAAACGCAAGTAAAAACATGACAATATCCATTGTAAATCGCTTTTAATTACATGCGTAGTGAAATTGACCTAAGACCAATGTTGATGGTGTACATCTGAGGATGGATTTAATGATTTTTGGTTCTATCAAAGTCAGCTCCGCCACCACACCTTCCTGCATTTTGTTTCTGCATTCATTTTATCGTGTGTCTGTTTTGTTCATCATTGCTGTTATTAAGTTGATCTGCCGCGTTCTATCAGTTTCAACGTAATCATCTTTCCCCTTTTGCAATGCGGACAAATATGGAGTGGTCACCAGTCAGAAAATAAGACAAGCGCCATTGATGCAATTTTGTACAGCCTATTTCCCGGTTTGTCGTCAGCCAGGGTAAGTTGGGCTATTTTACTTTATCGTTTTGGTTTATGCATTTACATTTATCAATGGTATATATTATTCAAACCTTTGTTTGAAATGTTATGAGCAAGCACAGTATGATTTGGTAAAATGCTTCAGGTGTTTTGAACATAAAGAAATAAAAATAAAGCATGCTTTTAATTCAGGTTAACTAAACAGCATCCATTGCATTCTTATGAGTTTAACCCGCCGTAAATTCTTACAGACCTCCATACTCGCTGGCTTCGCCTTAGCGACAAAAAAAGGTTGGGCAAACAAGGTTCCCACAGCTGCCATTGAACGCCGCGACCTTTTTCCACAGGGTGTAGCATCCGGTGACCCGACAGCTAACAGTGTAATCTTGTGGACGAGACGTCCGCCAGTAAATGATAGTGTTGCTAAAAAGCTGGTTGTTGAAATTTCAACGACACCTGAATTCAAAAAAATCCTGGCAGGTGGTACATCACAAATCAGCGCTGATTCAGATTGGACCTGCCGGTTTTTGGCTGCAGATCTCGAACCCAACCGTGCGTATTGGTACCGTTTCATTGATGAGCATGGTTTCGCCAGCCGGACCGGTCGTACGATAACTGCACCCAGCGACGATTCGGATGCACCCGTTCGCTTCACCTTTGTTTCTTGTCAATGCCCTAACGAAGGTGCACTGAATGCTTACCGGAAGATGATCTTCGAAGATGAGGCACGTTCCAGGGACCAGCAACTTAATTTTGTGTTGCACCTGGGTGATTTTATTTACGAAGTCACCTGGTATGCAGAAGATAATCCCAACGGAAACCGCGGCCGTCGTATCAGAGATCTGTATAAATTCCCGCAAGGCAGGAAGGTTAGCAATTTTCATCTACCCGTTACGCTCGAGGATTATCGTACACTTTATCGTGCCTATCTCGAAGATCCCGATTTGCAGGATGCGCGGGCGCGTTGGCCATTTGTCTGTGTTTGGGACAATCACGAATTTGCCTGGGCAGGCTATCAAAGTGAGTATGTGGCAGGAGGCGGCTACAACGCTCCTGCACAAAACCAGAAAGTCTATGCCAACCAGGCCTGGTGGGAATTCATCCCTGCGCTGGTTGAACAACCCGGAAACCCTAAGCTCGAAAAATTCATTGCTCCGGAAGTGGTGGATACTCCCATGGAAGAGTTCAACGACGACGGACTCTCAGAAGAACCTAATAACCTGCTGGCGATTAACAGCCTGAAGATCCAGCGGGTATTGCGTTGGGGAAAGAATGTCGATTTGTTGCTCACTGATAATTGGTCATTCCGTTCTCCTGATATGTCCACTGATGATTTTGAAGCTCCGGAGTATCCAAGGGTTTCCCCACAAGTGCCTTTTGAAATTATGAATTATGGTCGTCATTATAATGGCGACCATCCGCCGGACACCATTCGTTTCAACGGTAAGGACATTCCGAATCCGACAAAAGATGTTCATGCCCAGACTTTCCTGGGCAGTGAGCAGAGACGCTGGTTCATAGAACAGCTCGGGGCCTCTACTGCGCGCTGGAAAATATGGGGACACACTTTTGGCACTATGGAAGTGCGCAGCGATTATCAAAATTTACCCGGCGAATTAGGAAGTCAATGGCCTAAAGAGGCAGGATATGCGGTAATGGACAACCGGTTTCTTCGTGATAAAGACTTGATATTTGATTTCATACGCGATCAGAAAATCACTGGTTTTTGTGTGGTGGGAGGTGACCGTCATGGGTTTTATGCCGGATTAACTTCCAAGGCGCTGCCGCCAAAGAATTATGAACCATTAGGTGTGGAATTCATTACCGGTTCCATATCGCAGCAGACTCTTTTTGAAGTGATGGAAGTTACCATGGCTAAAGATCATCCGAAACGTGTGCTGCACCTGATCGATCAACCTGATGGCAAGGTGATCCCTTCCATGAATGTTACTGCTTTACATGGTGTGAATTCAACGTTAAAATTAAAGGAGACCGGAGATATGGAGCAAGCCCGTGCCGTGCGCAATCCGGACGTAGCGCCGCATATGTCATTGGTCGACTTTGGCGGTCACGGCTATGCACTGGTGACTGCTACTAACGATCATCTTTCTGCAGAATTTGTATGTATACCGCGACCCTTTGAACGCAGTGAAGGGACTGATGGTGGTCCTTTGACTTATCGTGTTGTGCATCACACACGTTTATGGAAGGCAGGTGAGGCGCCAAAACTTGAGCAGGAAATTATGGAAGGAGATCCAGGATACTGCATCTGATGCGGCGAAAAACCAAAACAATCACCGCATATTTGCGGTGGTGTGAACTATTCCGACAAAATAAAATCGGTTCTTTTTGGTGTTGCAGTTGGTGATGCACTTGGCGTTCCAGTTGAGTTCCACAGCAGGCAAACCATTCGTAAAAATCCTGTAACCGATATGATTGGTTACGGCACTTATAATTTACCTCCAGGAACGTTCTCTGATGACAGCTCACTTACTTTTTGTCTTGCAGAAGCATTGACAAACGAATTTGACTTAAACACTATCGGACAAAATTTTGTAAGGTGGTGCTACCATAATTATTGGACACCGCGAGGAAATGTTTTTGATATTGGTATTGCAACCCGGCAAGCAATTGACCGGCTTGCAAAAGGTGAACGGCCAGATTTAGCAGGAGGTTTTGATGTTTCTTCCAACGGCAACGGCTCACTCATGAGAATTTCGCCTTTGACTTTTTATTTGTTGGACAAACCTATTCATGAACGCTATGAAATAACAAAACAAGTTTCTTCCATCACTCACGGACACATTCGTTCTGTAATTGCCTGCTTCTACTATCTTGAATTTGCCCGGCAACTATTTGCACAGAAAGATAAGTTTGAGATTTATAAAAACCTGCAAACAGAAATCACACATCACCTCTCTTATCTTTCAATCAATCTGACAGAGGTTGCCTTGTTTGACCGTTTGCTAAAACAAAACATATATGAACTGACGGAAGAAAATATTTTTAGCAGCGGTTATGTGTTACACACTCTTGAAGCTGGTATTTGGTGTTTGCTGACAACTGACAATTACAAAGACGCTGTTTTGAAAGCGGTAAATTTAGGTGAGGACACAGATACAACAGGAGCGGTAACAGGCGGACTTGCAGGATTGCTTTACGGACTTGACAACATTCCAGCGAATTGGATAAAACAAATAGCAAAACAGGACGACATTGAAGAACTTGCGGAACGATTGGCCGAGAAGTTTGCCAGCCTCCAATCGGATAAGCGGCAGTGAGTGAATTATTCACTTTGCGCTATTTACACCACTATGGGTGTTGGGATGCGTAAAGCGGTTCGTCAGGCATACAAAGGTTTAAACAAAAACGCTCCGAAAAATTCCGGAGCGTTTAATTTTAAACCAGGTGTTGGCTATTCAATCACGAGCTTCTTCACATTCGTTTCGCCATTCGACTGCATCCTTAAAAAATAAATGCCTTTAGATAGAGATTGCACTGCATCTGCCTGTACTGATTGCTGATGACTGCCGGCTGCCTGTTGTTCGTTTGAAACCTCGAATATTTCTCTTCCTGTTAAGTCGATGATGGAAACACGCACTTCAGCTGCTTCAGGCAGACTGTAGGTAAGCGTAAAATCACCATTGTTCGGGTTAGGGAAAATATTGAGCGCAGCAGTACCGGAAGCAGGCGACTGAATGCCTACTCCATATTCAGAAACCGCGATATCATCGATATATAAATTGTTGCCATAGCTGCCGCCGGTAAATTCAAACTTGATGCGGATATTGGGTTGCGCAACAATGGATGGAAAAGATACAGTTGCCAGACTCCAGGTACCAGTGGTTGCTCCGGGTGTAAAATAATTTCCATACGCGCCATTATTAATCAGGTCAAGTCCGGAGCGCACATTTCTTAAATACCACGATTCTCCGCAATTGCTCGAAGTATAAATTCTGAGCGCATCATTTATGTTGGTTACGTTCGAACTTCCTGAAGCAGCAGCATAGCGAAAGGAAAGGTTGATCTCGCCCATTCCTGAAAGATCCATTGCAGGGCTGATCATATAATCTACATCTCCCTGATCACCGTTGAAGTTATCAATCCGGGCGCAATGGGAACCTTCATATGCTGCATTCGTAGCAAGCGCCCACTCTGATCCGTTTCCATCAATATTCCTGATGATCCAGTCATTGTTGAATTTGTTCACATCTTCAAAATCTTCGAAGTAATAATGCGAATAGCTGGGAGTAGGCGGACTTACATAAATATCCTTTGAAACAGTGCTGGACCCTGCGGCATTCGTAGCTGTAAGTGTAATGGTGTGCTTGCCAGCTTCATTAAAAACAATCACAGGACTTTCTTCGGTTGAAGTAGAAGGTGTACCACCCGGAATATCCCACGACCAGCTTGAAGCGTCGCCGCCCCATGAAAAATTAGTAAAAGCAATATCAGCACCCTGGCAGATGTTGTAAAATTTCGGGTTAAAATCCGCACGCGGTGCACATTCTGCAACGTAGCCATCATTGGTTCCGGTTGCAATCAGGTTGCTTGCTGACCAAAGATTATCGCGATCAGAAACAGGATTATTTAAGATGCCTCTCATGATCGCTATCTGTCCTTCCGTAAACATTTTTGAACAATACGCATACTCCATGTAATTCTGCACATTCTCGATTACGCCGGCATTGCAAACTGCTCCGCTCAGATTACAACTGGTCCATCCTTTTGTTTCAGGCGTATCCTGAACGCCATCATCACCACATTCCACTCCGGGTGAATTGGTGGAGCCCCAGGTATGCGGCAGATTGAGATAATGACCAATTTCATGGGTGAGTGCTCTTGAAGTTTGTACACTGCTCGATCCAATAGATCCTATATAATCACTTAGTATCATGATGCCATCATAAGGTGCCAGAAAACCGGCTACAGAAGAAGGATAATAAGCATATCCTGCAACGCCATTCTGCATTTTATTCACTGTCCACACATTCAGATACATATTTCTCGGCCACTGAGAGAGTTTTGATCCGTCGTTGCCCTGGTATGTTTCATGAGATTGGATACGGTCGATGCCTGTTGTGCAACCGCCGCCGGACGTTTTCTTTGCCAGCCTGAATTCGATATGCGCATCACCTGCTATTCCTAAAAAAGCATTTACGATGGCCGCAGTATCCGCATTCATCTTGCGGTAGTCATCATTCAGTACACGCACCTGATCTTCTATCTGTTCATCAGAAATGTATTCACTTCCATAATTATGAATTACATGAAATACAATAGGAATAATGTAGACTTCATCTTCATCCCTGGTGTTATCGCTGGCAGCGATCTGATCACGGATTTGCTGATCATAATCCTGCTGCGCCTGCCATAATTCAGGGTATTGTGCCCAGAGTTTCAACTGCATTTCTGTGGCGCCGCAATGATTCAGATCCTGCGAAAAGGCCATGTGTTGGAGACCGGAAATGATAAGCAGGCAAACAATTACTACTGTACTATTTTTTTTCATTCAGGTAGATTTATGGTTTGATCAGGAATTTAATTTCACAATTGAAGGCTATTTTTTAAACTGCTTTAAGTGGTTGCGCTTATATTTTTACACTTAACACGAAACCTGGAAAAGCAAAATATTCCGCGTTCATTTGAGGAAACTGATAAAAAGGGAGGAGAGAGTGTATGAGTCTTTTCAACGAGGAAAATTTCGGCAAATGTAGAAAAAAAGGTCGTTGTTTCACTCATGCAACTTGTGCATTGATAAAACTGACAATTAAGTTACAAACACGCCAAACTCAATTACGGGCCGGTTATTTTTCCAAATCGACCGGCAATTAATTACTTTGCAGTGTACTTACCGATTATCACATGGATTTTGTCGCGATAGATTTTGAAACCGCTAATGAGCTTTCC
Organism: Chitinophagaceae bacterium; assembly: GCA_016717285.1. Classification (NCBI taxonomy): domain Bacteria; kingdom Pseudomonadati; phylum Bacteroidota; class Chitinophagia; order Chitinophagales; family Chitinophagaceae; species Chitinophagaceae bacterium. Next base: position 227,239 of record JADKFU010000001.1, on the reverse strand, counting down.
ACCAGTGCCTGTGAGCTGGGAATTGCTGTAGTACGCAACTATAAGGTGGTGGAAAGCAAATCCTTTCTCATTCAACCACCGGATCTCCGGTTTAATCCTTTTAACACCATGCTGCATGGCATCGGTGCCGAGCAGGTGGCAGACCAACCCGATTTCAAAGCACTCTGGCCTGAGCTTCTCCCCTATTTTGAAAACGAACTCGTGATTGCCCACAATGCAGGATTTGACATGCATGTGCTACGGAGTTTGCTCCTTCACTACGAGATTCCTTTCAATGAAATGCCATTTACCTGCAGCATTAAAGTAGCTAAAAAAGTGTGGAAAGAGCACCAGCGATATGGTTTGAAATCACTTACAAAAATTCTCGGAATTGAGCTCGAACACCACCGTGCAGAATCAGATGCAAAAGCATGCGCGCTGATTGCATGCATGGCATTTCGTGAAAACCAGGTGAGCATCACCGAAGAGATCATTACAAAACTCAATATTTACCCAGGCAGCATTTCTTTAGAAAAACTGGTTTCCACCCGTAACAAACCGGAGCTGGTAAAAAGAGGTAAGCGATATTTCTACCGTGAAATGGAATAGTAATTTATTGCTCTGAGATAATGACGATCTATCGTTACTATAAATATCCCGTCAAAAAATTCTGGACAGGTCGAATATCGATGAACGATTTCTGATTGAAGAATTAAAAAGCCTTCGAAGCTGCACCCGTGCCTTCAGTGACTTCCTTTCAAAGAAGTATTCTTTCTATTTTCGCTTCCCCTCCATGGTTCAAAAACTTAACATCGATGCCTTTCTTCAGCAATCAACCGGTCATCCGGTGATTGATGTGCGGGCGCCGGGCGAATTTCTGCATGCACATATTCCCGGAGCTATAAGTCTCCCGCTATTTTCTGATGAAGAACGGGCGGTAATAGGTACGATTTACAAACAAAAAGGACGTGAAGAGGCTATGTTAAAAGCGCTTGATTATTATGGTGCAAACATGCAACGAATCATAAGCGATTTAAAAAAAACAACTGACGATAAAAAGTTATTTGTTCATTGCTGGCGTGGTGGCATGCGCAGCGGTGTGGTGTCATGGATGCTGGATCTTTTCGGATACCAGGTTTCCACACTGAATAAGGGTTACAAAGTATTCAGGGCAGCAGTGCTCGAATCATTTTCACAGACCAGAAGGCTGGTAATTTTAGGAGGCAAAACAGGATCAGCGAAAACAATGGTCATTCATGAATTAATCCGCCAGCAGCAGCAGGTAATTGATCTTGAAGGGCTGGCTTGCCACAAAGGATCTGCTTTTGGAGGATTGAATGAACCGGAATCCCCTTCACAGGAACAATTTGAGAATGATCTTTTCATGAAACTCCGGAAGACCGATGCTTCTCTTCCGATCTGGCTCGAAGATGAAAGCCAGCGCATCGGACCTGTTAATCTTCCCAATGCGCTCTGGGCGCAAATGAGAAATGCACAAGTGATTTATCTCGAAATTCCTTTTGAAGAACGGCTGAATTATCTCGTGCAAACGTATGGCGAATATGAGCAGGAAGAATTGAAAGCAGCAACGCTTCGTATTCGCAAAAGGCTGGGTGGACTGGAAACAAACAAGGTGATTCAACACCTGGAAAGCAAAGACATGAAAAGCGCATTTAATATTCTGCTTCATTACTACGACAAGAACTACCTGCGGGCAACAAAAAACAGAGATGAAACAATGATTCAGAAAATAGACAGTAGCACGGTAGATGCTTCAGCGAATGCGCAATTGATTTTGCAGGCTCTCAAGAATAGATGGATCAATTCCAGCAAAGTTTGATCAATCAAAATGTTGCATATTGAAAATGGATTTAAAAACCGGTTTACCCAATCAATAAATGGAAGAAGAAAAAATCAGGCTTACACAATTCAGTCATGGTGCCGGATGCGGATGTAAGATTGCACCATCGGTGTTGCAAGAAATTCTTAAAGGTTCACGATCAGGAAACACCTTCTCCAATTTACTGGTCGGCAACGAATCAGGTGATGATGCCGCGGTGTATGAATTGACAAATGGTGATTGCCTCATCAGCACAACCGATTTCTTTATGCCGATTGTAGATGATCCATTCGACTTTGGAAGAATTGCCGCCACCAACGCTATCAGCGATGTGTATGCGATGGGTGGTGCACCGATTATGGCGATTGCCATTCTGGGTTGGCCTGTTGAAAAATTGCCGGTTGCATTGGCGCAGCAAATTTTGCAAGGTGGAAAATCTGTTTGTGAGTTGGCAGGTATCCCGTTGGCAGGTGGACATACCATTGACAGTCCTGAACCGATCTTCGGACTCAGTGTGAACGGACTGGTGAAAAAAAATTTCCTGAAAAGAAATAATACCGCAAAAGCCGGTGACCTTTTATTTCTTACAAAACCCATTGGCACCGGCATTCTTTCCACTGCTTTAAAAAGAAAATTAGTGACGGAAGACGCACTGAAGCCTGCGGTAGAACTGATGTGTACGCTTAATAAACCCGGCGAATTATTTGGCGGGTTGGATTACGTGCATGCCATGACCGATGTAACAGGCTTTGGAATTCTTGGTCACCTTTTGGAATTATGTGAAGGCAGCAATGTTTCTGCAACACTCACTTATGCTGCTATCCGTTTGATCGATGGAGTTGAGCCATTGGCAAAAAAATTTGTAGCACCTGATAATACTTTCAGAAACTGGAAAAGCTATGAACCAAAAGTTGAAGGTGTAACCGGCGAACGACTTGTAACACTTTGCGATCCTCAGACTAGCGGCGGATTATTGGTTGCTATTGATCAACAGTTCGGGGAAGCGTTTCAAAAACTGCTTAAAGAGCTTCACCTGGAAAATCATTTGGAACCTATTGGCATTCTTAAAGAAAAAAAAGAGGAGCAGTGGATCAGTGTAGTATGATCGAATCATTTAATTCGGTTGGCTTCGATTAATAGAACTTTTGCTCCCGAAGGCGCAAAGTTCGCAGAGTTACTTCCCAAAGAGGAGCAGTGGATCAGTACAGTATGATCGAATCATTTAATTCGGCTGGCTTCGATTAATAAAACTTTTGCTCGCGAAGGCGTAAAGTTCGCAGAGTTTACTTCCCAAAGAGGAGCAATGGATCAGTATAGTCTGATCGAATCATTTAATTCGGCTGGCTGCGATTAATAGAACTTTTGCTCGCGAAGGCGCAAAGTTCGCAGAGTTTACTTCCCAAAGAGGAGAAGTGGATCAGTGTAGTATGATCGAATCATTTAATTCGGCTGGCTTCGATTAATAGAACTTTTGCTCGCGAAGGCGCAAAGTTCGCAGAGTTTACTTCCAAAAGAGGAGAAGGGGATCAGTGTAGTATGATCGAATCATTTAATTCGGCTGGCTGCGATTAATAGAACTTTTGCTCGCGTAGGCGCAAAGTTCGCAGAGTTACTTCCCAATGAGGAACAGTGGATCAGTATAGCCTGATCGAATCATTTAATTCGGCTGGCTTCGATTAATAGAACTTTTGCTCGCGTAGGCGCAAAGTTCGCAGAGTTTACTTCCAAAAGAGGAGCAGTGGATCAGTGTAGTATGATCAAATGAGCTAATTCCACGGGCAGTGATTAATAAATAATTTGCTCGCAAAGGCGCAAAGTTCGCAGAGTTTACTTCCAAAAGAGGAGCAGTGGATCAGTACAGTATGATCGAATCATTTAATTCGGCTGGCTTCGATTAATAAAACTTTTGCTCGCGAAGGCGTAAAGTTCGCAGAGTTACTTCCCAAAGAGGAGAAGTGGATCAGTGTAGTATGATCGAATGAGCTAATTCCACGGGCAGTGATTAATAAATAATTTGCTCGCCAAGGCGCAAAGTTCGCAGAGTTTACTTCCCAAAGAGGAGCAGTGGATCAGTGTAGTATGATCGAATCATTTAATTCGGCTGGCTTCGATTAATAGAACTTTTGCTCGCGAAGGCGCAAAGTTCGCAGAGTTACTTCCCAAAGAGGAGAAGTGGATCAGTATAGTCTGATCAAATGATTTAATTCCGCTGGCGCTGATTAATAAATAATTTAATCGCAAAGGCACAAAGTTCGCAGAGTGTGCTGACCAACATTTCTTTGCGAGCTTAGCGCCTTTGAATAAATAAAATTTTAGAGGTGATGTGGATTAAAGTAGTAGGATCAAATGATTTAATTCTTCCGATCTTCATCAATGAATATTTACTTGCAATGGCGCAAAGTTCGCGGAGTTTACTTCCTCAATTTTTCCTTTGCGAGTTTAAAGACTTTGCGCGAACATATTTATCAGAAATGGATCATATTGATCACACCGGATTGACAATTTGAAACACACCCAAAGCAATTTTATATTTTCGCAACCCGTTAGCAGCTTTTAATCAACTCTTCAATTCCAGCTTTTGTCAATCATCGTTTCAGGGCTCACAAAAATGTATGGTCAGCAGCGTGCTGTTGACGCCATTTCATTTGAAGTGAAAGCCGGAGAAGTGCTGGGATTTCTCGGACCCAATGGTGCAGGCAAGTCTACCACCATGAAAATTCTGACCGGATATCTTCCGCAAAATGAAGGTCATGCATCTGTCTGTGGATTTGATGTGGAAAAACAATCGCTCGAAGCAAGAAAACACATTGGCTACCTGGCAGAAAACAATCCATTGTACGCTGATCTTTATGTGAAAGAATTTCTGCTGTTTGTGGCGCGCCTGAACCAGGTGAACAACAAAACCAAACGTGTCCGGGAAATCATCGGCATGACCGGTTTAGAAAAAGAACAACTCAAAAAGATCAATGCGCTTTCAAAAGGATACCGTCAACGTGTGGGCATTGCGCAGGCTTTGCTTCACGATCCGCAAGTTTTAATTCTGGATGAACCCACTTCAGGTCTGGATCCGAATCAATTGACAGAAGTGCGGCAACTTATCAGGGAATTGGGGAAAGAAAAAACAGTGATACTTTCTACCCACATCATGCAGGAGGTGCAGGCGATCTGCAGTCGTGTGGTAATCATCGACAAAGGAAAGATTGTTGCTGATGATGCGATTGAACGGTTGCAACAAAAGTCAGGTGGTGAAATAATAATACTTGTTTCCTTCAAGCAAAACACAGAAAGAAAAAAACTGGAGGCCATCATCCATGTTAAAAAAGTTGAATCCGCCGGAGATAATAAATGGAAAATCTATGGACAACCGGGATTACAGGAAGATGTCTTCCGTTTTGCAGTAGACAATCAGCTTACCATTACTTCACTGACTGAAGAACAACAATCGCTGGAAGAAGTGTTTAAGGAATTGACAAAAGTTCGTGGCAACTTAAATCAATAATAAAGAAACCGGCTTCGTAAAGATTCGGCGCGTAAACATATGATCGCAATATTTCGAAAAGAGCTGACAACATTTTTTTCTTCCCTCATTGGATACATCGCCATTGCAGTGTTTCTGATATTGATGGCACTCATCATGTGGGTGTTTCCGAATAATGTGCTTGACAACGGATATGCCAACCTCGACATACTGTTTGATAATGCACCATTGGTTTTTATGCTTTTGATTCCGGCAGTAACCATGCGTATGTTTTCAGAAGAAAAAAAAGCTGGCACACTGGAGTTGATTGTAACGCGGCCGATAACAGCACTGCAAATTGTGATTGGTAAATTTTTAGCTGCTGTCTGCCTTGTCCTTTTTGCTTTGCTTCCAACTTTATTGTATTACTATTCCATTTACGCTCTGGGATCTCCAATTGGAAATCTAGATTCCGGCGCAACATGTGGATCATATATCGGATTAGTGATGATCAGTGCAGCTTTCATATCTATCGGACTTTTTTCTTCTTCTATCACGGATAACCAGATTGTCGCATTTGTAGTAGCTGCATTTTTATGTTTCATTGCATTGTTGTCGTTTGATGCAATAAGTGGCTTAGGATTATTTGGCGGAAAAGCGGATACCATTATTCAATCAATCGGTATGCAATACCATTACGATTCTATCAGTCGTGGCGTGGTGGATACAAGAGATATCATTTATTTTGTTTCTGTTGTAGTGGTATTTGTTTTGTGTACGAAGACGGTGTTAGAGAGCAGGAAGTGGTAGGAAGGGTTTAAAGAGTTTGAAGGGTTTATGTTGTTTAGGGGGGTTGAAATGTTGGTTGAAAGTTTGAAATATAGAAATGAATAGTAAAAGGACATATAAGCGGGAAGCGTTGATCCAACTATCCATCGTGATTGGAATAGTGGTTGCGTTGAATGTATTGTCGTCTGCGGTTTTTACAAGGGTTGATCTTACTGCCGACAAACGATTTACGCTCACTGATTCTACACGTCAGTTGTTGCGGAAACTGGATGATGTGGTATTCGTAAAAATTTATCTCGAAGGTGATTTTCCGGCAGGATTTAAACGGCTTGCCAATGGAACAAAGGAACTGCTGAATGAATTTAAAGTATACGGCGGTGATAAAATTCAATATGAATTTGAGGACCCTACCAAAGGAAAAAATGACAAAGAACTTCAGGATATATTGAAAGAGCTTGCCCAAAAAGGCCTGGAACCGACCAATGTAAAAAACAATGCCGGCGATGAATATTCTGAAAAAATAATTGTTCCGGGAGCCATCGTCAATTATAAAGGACACCAGGTTGCCGTTAACCTGCTCGAGAATACGCCAGGAACAGTAGCTCAGGAAGCATTGAATAATTCCATCGCACATCTCGAAGATAAATTTTCACAGGCCATTGAATCAATGTCATTGATTCGTGCACCAAAGATTGGTTTTATCAGAGGTCATGGTGAAATGAATAACATTGCCACCGCTGATCTTACCACAACAATGTCTGCTTTCTATGATTTGCGAATCATTTATCCGGACAGTGTTACTGAAATAGCAAAAGATTTCAAGGCAATTGTAATTGCAAAACCAACGAAGACTTTTTCTGAACAGGATAAATTCAAGATCGATCAGTATTTGATGAACGGAGGAAAAATATTATGGCTGGTAGAAGCATTGAATGCAGAATTGGATACTGTCATTGCGCGCCGTTCTTTTTTAACCGTTGATTATCCGCTCAATCTCGAAGACCAGTTGTTCAGATATGGAATACGTGTTAATCCCGCATTGGTACTTGATCTCCAGTGCAATCCTGTTCCATTGCTTGTGAGTTACGAAGGCACCAAACCGAAGTTCAATTTATTTCCCTGTTACTATTTTCCGGTATTCGCTGCCGGCAGTACGCATCCGATTGATAAAGGCATCACCGCAGTGTCCTCCTCATTTGCAAGCTCTCTGGACACGCTTGCATTGAAAGGCGTGCAAAAAACTGTTTTACTTTCTTCCAGCGATCACAGCAAGCTCGTGTTTACACCCTGGATGGTGGATTTTAAAGAACTGAAATCAAGACCTGATGAATCGCAATACAACAAGAAAAAACTGATCTCTGCCGTCTTGCTCGAGGGAACATTTCCATCCGTATTTGCCAATCGCATTGCACCTGAAATGTTAACGACATTGAATGATTCACTCAAGATGCCTTTCCGGGAAAAAAGCGTTGAAACAAAAATGATTGTGATTGCAGACGGCGACATCGCGAAGAACGAAGTGAATGCACAAGGTCAGCCACTCACTCTCGGCTACTATCGATTTACAGGAGAATATTTCAGCAACAAAAATTTTCTGCTCAATTGCATCGATTACCTTACAGGCTTCACGCAACATATTGATACACGTTCAAAGACCGTTCAGCTTCGCTTGCTCGACAACACAAAAGTGACTGCTGAAAAAACAAAATGGCAATTGATCAATACACTTGTTCCAATCGGTTTGCTGATTGTTTTTGGTTTGATGTTTAACTTTATCCGCAACAGAAAGTTTGCGCATTAAAATCAATCATTCCAGGACTATAAATGATTAAAGAATTTCAATAAAAGTGCATATAACAACATAAAATAAATGCGTCGCAATTTCCTCTATCTCTTCTTACTGGCTGTGCTTGCAGTGGCTGCTTATTTTCTGGTGATAAAAAAATCTTCCTCCACACTGAATGAAAAAGAAAAATCATTCGCCATTGAGGACACTGCTTCTATTTTCAAAATATTTATTGCTGATATGGAAGGAAAAAAAGTGGTGCTGAAACGGGAAGATGATCACTGGACTGTGAATGACCGCTTCGAAGTAAGAAATGATTACATGAAAACATTACTGTCGACCATCAAGCGATTAGATGTAAGTTATCCTGTTCCGGAAGCTGCGGAAAAAACGGTGATCACTGCGCTTGCGAGCAGCAACAAAAAGGTTGAACTGTATGACAAAGAAGGTTCGCTGCTCAAATCTTATTACGTAGGCGGAGGCACGCTGAATTCTGAAGGCACTTATTTTCTGATGAATGGTTCAGACAAACCTTTTGTGGTTTCAGTGCCTGCTTTTGCAGGTGTTTTGGACAGTCGTTTTGTAACCGATGAAGAGGTGATCCGCAGCACTGCTGTTTTCCGCTTCCGAAATAACGAGATCAGTATGATTACCGTAGAATATTTTGAGAAGCCTGATAGTTCATTCAGCATTAAACAGTTGAGAGCAGACTCCTTTGAAGTGAGTAATAAGAACAAAGGAATATTGGCAGGCGGACAACTCAATAAAGAACGGGTGCATCATTATATTTCGCTGTACTCTTCTATCTTTTGCGAAAGTTTTGTGAATGATCTCCCAAAGAAAGATTCCATCCTGCAAACCATTCCGTTTTGTACAGTTACGGTAACAGACCGGCAACAGCAATCGCAAAGCGCGACATTATATCACATGCCCCGCAATTCCACCAGCGAGCAATTTGATATGAAGGGGAATGAATTGAAATACGATGTCGACCGTTACTTTGCAACCATACATGACAACAAGGATTTCGTAATTCTTCAACAGTTTCATTTCGGACGTTTATTAAAATCTTTCTCCTATTTCAGTATCAAATCAAACGGTAAGAAGTAATGAATGCATTGATTCAACAATTCGGTGATACCGATGTGCTGTATGTTATTTTTGGAATTGTTGTTTTGCTATTCCTGGTGCTCGACATCGGAATATTGCAACGATCCGATAAACCGATGACAGTTAAAAGCGCGCTGTTTCAAACAGGTTGCTGGGTTTCAATTGCATTCGCCTATGGTTACCTCGTGTATCATTTTCATGGAACAGAAAAAGGACTCCAATATATTTCCGCTTACCTGATGGAATATTCCCTTTCGGCAGATAACCTTTTGTTTTTATACTCATACTCTCCTACTTTAAAATATCGGATAAATACTATCACAAGGTTTTGTTCTATGGAATTATCGGCGCGGTGGTTTTCCGGGTCATCTTTATATTTCTCGGAATTCTGATAGTAGAACAGTTTCATTGGGTGTTGTACATCTTCGGTGCGATACTGGTTTACACGGGTGTTTCCATGTTATTTTCGAAAGGGGAAAGCGAATTTAATCCGAAGAAGAATATCATGTATAAACTGCTGAACCGCTACTTCCGGTTAACGGATACTGAAGGTGATGGAAGCTTCAGGATTCAGCAAGACGGCAAAACATACTATACTATTTTATTCCTTGTAATCATGGTGATCGCATCAACTGATCTTGTATTTGCTATCGACTCCATTCCTGCGGTATTCGCTATTTCGCAGGACAGACTGGTGATTATTACCTCCAACATTTTTGCAGTGATGGGATTACGGGCCATGTTCTTCCTGTTAAAAAACATGGCGGATAAGTTTGACTATCTGAAAGAAGGAATTTCTATTATACTGATTTTTATCGGTGTAAAAATGCTGTTGGAAATTTTTCACATTACCATTACCACCGGATGGTCACTTGTTGTAATTGGTTCCATATTGACGATTGCGGTGTTGGTTTCGATTTTCAGGGATAAGAAGTGAGTAGCGAGTAGCGAGTGGTTAGTAGGGTTGGATTACCAGGGGTCGAAATCAAGGTCGATTTTTGGAGGACGTTTATGTTTGCTGCCTGTTATTGGATCGACCTTTCTTTCTTTTGATTTCCTCGGCCCTGTTCCTGCATGATTGTTTCTTACTGGTCTTGTTTCGTTGGAAACTATTTTCTCCATTGTAATTTTTTTTGCGTCAATCGCAGCTTTCAGTTGGAGCGCCAATTCCTTCTTTTCTTTTTTGGTCATGATACAATCTATTTAGTGATTGTATTTTAGAGAATAAAATGGAGATTCTAAGGTTGAATATGCTTTCATAAAAATTCTTGTTGTTGCCTCCCCAATGCTGGCCATTTGCAAATTCGTAACGATGCAGCATACAACATTAATTTCCACACCAATGGCTCACAGCGAATGACCATTCTTGGAAATACCAATCCGGGTTTTGTTGGAATTGGTACCACATCCCCTTCCTCCGTTTTGGAGGTGGATGCATCTAATTATTCAACCGGTGAAGTGGTTCGCACTGTGGCTGCTTCTGGTACTAATAGTTATTGGAGAATGTTTGGCGTTAACAGCGGTACTACTTATGAGTTTGCCGCCTTGTACCGCAATAATGGCTCATTGGATTTTCAGATACAGGCATCTTACGCTGCCAGCGGTGGCGGGGCTTTGCGGTTCAATACGGGAGGCAGTAATTTAAGAATGATCATTACCGGCGGCGGCGATGTGGGCATTGGTACTTCCGGACCAAATGCTAAATTCGAAGTTGTGAAAGCCGCAACCTACCAGCAGCGTTTAAGTTATGATGCTGGGCACTATACGGATATAGGAACATCTTCATCAGGTGATTTAATATGAAACCTGATTGTTCATCTGATTAATTCAAGGCTGTGTTGACTTATCAATGCACACGTACATCGAGGGTAATTCCTCTGTGTCCTGAAATATATTGAAACACAAATAAATTTGCTCTTAGTAACCATTTTATATATTTTAGCTAACTAATTATAAAACATATTATGCTTACCCTGTTACTACAGTTATGCTCTTTTTGATTCAAAACAATCCGCTTCCTGCACCACATTCTCATATTTCTTGTCGCTTCATAAATAGATTAACCCAACTTCACTCGCCCGACTCTTCTTCCGACCCTGATTCTTGCTTAAACACCAAGAGCCGGGCAAGAGCCGGCATCGAGAATGGTGATTGTCTTCATTTAATAGCTAGAAGACTTATTATTTGATTTGGCCAATCAAAAGCTCTTCTTCCCACTGAGTTTTTTTAAAAGTGGAACAAAAACCAAATCATGAAATCTTTTTTACCATTTCCTTTCTTTTTTTTACTTCTGGGTATTTGTCAGGCTCAAAATTTGGTTCCAAACGGATCATTCGAAGAATACGATGCATGTCCAACAGGAATCAACCAAGTTGATACTTGTAAGTATTGGTTTCCATTTGGTGGAATTTATGGAGTTCCTGGTTCACCAGATTACTTCAATGTGTGCGCCTTATCTATAGCTTCAATTCCAGATAATGCTTTCGGTACTCAACCTGCTTACGAAGGGAATGCCTATATGGGATTATATACATTTGAATATTCTTATGGTTATCGTGAATACATTGGGACAAGTCTCCTTGATACTATGCAACCAGGGAAGCACTACTCCGTTTCCATGAGGATAAGTCGGGGCAATCTAGTTCCAGGCGGTACTGATGCAACTGTGGCTAGTAATAAAATGGGCATGCGCTTAACAACATTATCTTATCCACCTGGAAGCATATTGCCTGTGAATAATAGTGCTCAATTGTATGAAGATTCAATTATTGTTGATTCCGTAAACTGGGTTCTATTGCATTGGAATTTCATTGCGGATTCTGCATATACACATGTTTACATTGGTAACTTTTTTGACTCTGATCATACAGACACTCTAAGAGTGGAAGTTATTATTCCGCCTGGAAGAGCATATTATTTCATCGACAGCGTAAGCATTAATTGCACGGATTGTGTATCTACTTCAATGCAGCCGATCCCAAAAGCAATTGGAGTAATTTATAATGGGTATTGTAGTACCTTGGAACTATGTGCAACGGAAACTACTTTGCTGACTGTAGTTAACGAAACAGGAGAAATGTTATTCTGTGACGAAATAAGCGCCGGAAAGAGGAGTATTCCATTTGCGTACTCATCAGGTATTTATTTAATTGTTTTGCAAACAAGGAAAGGAGTAATGGTAAAGAAGATTTTGATTGAATGAATTTTTCAAAAACAAAAAATCTTCATACTATGAAAATTCAATTATTGATCGAAATAGCATTCATGTCAATGCTTGCAACTAATGTAAATGCACAAACATGGTCCACAACTGGTAACACTCTTGGTGGAAGCGATTTCCTTGGCGGTTTATCAGGTGGTGGCAATCCGCTTCGCATTAAGACAGAAGATGCACAGAACCTCAATTTCTACACAAATTCTGGCAGTGGCACATTTAATAATCTACGAATGACCATTCTTGGCAACACAAATCCGGGTTTTGTTGGAATTGGTACCACATCTCCTTCTTCCGTTTTGGAGGTGGATGCATCTAATTATTCAACCGGTGAAGTGGTTCGCACTGTGGCTGCTTCTGGTACTAATAGTTATTGGAGAATGTTTGGCGTTAACAGCGGTACTACTTATGAGTTTGCCGCCTTGTACCGCAATAATGGCTCATTGGATTTTCAGATACAGGCATCTTACGCTGCCAGCGGTGGCGGGGCACTGCGTTTTAATACGGGAGGCCGCACTTTAAGAATGATTATAACCGGCGGGGGCGATGTGGGCATGGGTACTTCCTGACAACTTTTCAATTTTAACAATTTTCCATTCGACCACATTTATTTACTATTATGAATGTTGAATCCTGCACAAGTTCCGCCTCAGTTATCCCGCTACAAATTGCGGTGATATAATTTCTCTACCTTCGCGTTCATCTAAATCATGAGCGGGAAACTGATTGTAATCACCGCGCCATCGGGCGCCGGAAAAACCACGATCGCCAGGCATCTGCTGGACAGTTATCCCATGCTCGAATTTTCTGTATCTGCTACCACACGCCAGCGCCGGCCTGATGAAGTGCATGGCAGGGATTATTATTTTCTTTCAGATGAACAATTCCGGCAGCGCATCGACAACCAGTCTTTTGTAGAATGGGAAGAAGTTTACAAAGGCACATTTTACGGAACGCTCAAAGATGAAATCGAGTCGATATGGAAATCAGGTAAAGATGTACTGTTTGATGTGGACGTGAAAGGGGCGATCAACCTGAAAAAGCAATATGGAGAGCAAGCGCTTACACTTTTTATCAAACCTCCTTCCATTGAAATTTTATTGGAGCGGCTTCGCAGCAGGGCTACTGAAACACAGGAACGTATTGAAGAACGTATTACAAAAGCGCAGTCTGAATTGCAGTTTGAATCTTACTTCGATGAGACGATAGTGAATGATTCATTGCCTGATGCACTCCGGCAGGCGATAGCTATCACGGACAAGTTTTTGTTTTCTTAACAGCACTTCTGCAATAAGAAAAAATATTTACGGCAGTTTTCCCGCTTCCGTTAAAAATCAAATTGCATCAAACTCACACTGCCATCAGGAGTTGCAGTTTGATCGAGTAAGGTACCGTAAGATAGATGTGAAACCCGGAGGTAATAATAGTCCTCCTGAAGTCCGGTAAAAACAGCCAAACCACTGGAGTCTGTAAAGTGATAAACTACAACATCCAGACTGTTATCACGATCATATTCAGTTTTATATACTTCCGCTATTGCTCCGTTGACAGGTGTATAAATAATTTCTCCGTTTACGCCGTCTTGCTGATGGTAAACATTCACTTTGATAGTCGCATTGTGCACATGCGTCACCATATCTTTCGCCTCTTCTTTTCCGCATGAACAAAACATGAAGAAAATGAATGTTAAAATCAAAAAGCTCCTGAGATTCATAAAAAATATTTCTTTGTGTAAATTTACCAATAATGCTTTCTAAAAACTTCATGATATGATAAGGGGTGCACACCAAATTGTCGCATTGATGTTTGGAAAAAAAAGTAAAATCAAAGCTGTCATCCCGAATTTATTTCGGGATATCTCAATTTAGCAGAGATGCCGCCCGCAGGATCCTTCGGAAAATAAATTCGGCATGACGGTTCCATTTAGCGACAATTTGGTCTGCACCTTAAATTAAGGTCAATTTTCATAACTGCATTTAATCACTAAAAGACGTGGATAACTTAAGTGAAGTTGTCTGTTAAAAAGCAAATTAAATTGCGGCAGACGTTTAAAGTTCATGATCTTTGCGTATCAGTACAAATCACTAAATTTTCAACTTTATGAAATTATATTTTACATGCTTCAGTATACTCATCGTTCAACTCCTGCATGCTCAAACGCCTGCTGTGGAATGGGCAAAATGCTATGGCGGTACTGCTATTGACCGTGCCTATTCTTCCATACAAACCAGTGATGGCGGATATTTGGTTTGCGGGTTTACCAATTCCACTGATGGCGATGTCACTTTTAATCATGGTAACTCTGATGCCTGGCTGGTGAAAACCGATCCTGATGGTGGCATTCTCTGGCAAAAAAACATATGGTGGCTCCGGTGTAGATATCTTCAGATCCATCGTAGTGAGCGGTTCAGGTTATGTGGTATGTGGTGAAACAGCTTCAGATGATGGCGATGTAACACTGAATCATGGTATGACAGATTTTTGGGTATGCGGCATTGGCATTACCGGCAACCTGATTTGGGAAAAGACATATGGTGGAAGCAGCGATGATATTGCTTACGATATTGCTGTATCAGACAGCGGCTATTTTGTAATCGGTCAGACCTTCTCAATTGACGGGGATGTAACGAGCTATAAAGACAATGGCGATGCCTGGCTGATTTCCATCGATCAAAGTGGAGTGCTATTGGATAACAAAGCGAAGGGCGGACATGAGGAAGATGCCTATACTACGATTATTCCGGTCTTATCCGGAGGATTCCTGTTAGGTGGTTATACTTTTTCAAATGATGGTAATGTGGATAGTTTGAATCATGGAGGTTCGGATGCCTGGCTGGTGAAAGTCGGCAAGACCGGCAATTTTCAATGGACGCAGTGTTATGGAGATACCAGTAACGATGGAATTACAGAGCTTACAGAAAATAGCAACGGCAATTATGTAATATCAGGCTGGATCACCAATGGAACCGATCAGAACGCATGGAATTTTACTACTGATTTGAATGGTGTATTACTTTCAGACTTTGATTTTGGTGGATCTGATACTGAGTATGGCGGTCCTATGTTTAAAAATACCGTGAACCGCTACATCATTGTGCCTTCTACAGCTTCACCTGTATCGGGTGATCTTAACTGCCACATTGGGGGTGATGATATTTGGGCCGTTGAAGCAGAAGCTGATGGTACACTTAACTGGCAGTTGTGCCTTGGCGGTACACTCAACGATCGAAGCACTGCCAGCCTACTCACTGCAGACACCAGTTACCTTATTACAGGATACACCAATTCCACGGACGAATATGTAACCGGAAATCATGGCAATTATGATTGGTGGGTTGTGAAGCTCATACCCACCTGTGCAACGTATGCATCATTTTCTTATACTGTTGATGGCAATATTGTCACCTTCGATAATAACTCTGTAAGCGCGACAGACTGGCAATGGAGTTTTGGCGACGGACTCATATCCAATCAAAAACATCCGGTTCATGAATATGCAGCAACAGGTGCTTATGAAGTATGCCTGATTTCACAAGCTTCTTCCTGTTTACCGGATACTTTTTGCACCACAATTTATATCTGCGGAAGTCCTGCCGTTGCATCCTTTACTTATACTGCTGACAATGGAATCGTGAACTTCAGCAATACCTCGTCAAATGCCAGTCAATGGAACTGGACATTTGGAGACGGCGATTCAACTACGGATGAAAACCCTTCGCACACCTATTTAATGAATGGAAGCTATACAGTCTGCCTTACTGCTATTGATGAGGGTTGTTCCGAAAACACCTATTGTGAAACAGTTACCATTTGCGTAGGTGAAACCGTTTCACAATTTGAATTTGTTGATGATGGCGGAACAGTGACTTTCACCACCACTTCACCAACGTCCGATTCATGGTACTGGACATTTGGCGATGGGGGCACTTCTACCGAAAAAAATCCGCAGCATGCTTATACAGAGAGCGGAACTTTCGAAGTATGTCTTATTATTACCGATGCCTGCGGAACTGATACTTCTTGCCAGACCATTGACATTTGTGTATTGCCGGTTGCGGGATACAGTTACTTTACTACCGACCCTTTCACTTTTAATTTTATCGATGAATCGCTTTATACAGATGAATGGCTATGGATGTTTGGCGATGGTGATACAGATGCCACTTCCAATCCAACACATACTTACACATCCGGAGGAACATTTGAAATTTGCCTGATCGCAAAAATGAATGTGGCAGCGATACCAGTTGCCAGGAAATAGAAATCGGATGTCCGGATTTCGAATCAGGTTTTGCATTTACGCAATCTGTCGATACCGCTTTCTTCAGTGATCAATCTTCGGCAACCGCCAATTCATGGGATTGGTTTTTTAATGATGGCACTTATTCAACCCAACAAAATCCGGTTCATGTTTTTCCTGAAGATGGTGTCTATAATGTTTGCCTGATGGTGACAGACGGCTGCACGCTGGACACTGTTTGTCATAAAGTAACGGTAGTAGGTGTATACACTAATGAGCCACAAGCTGCAACTGATTGGAATGTTTTTCCAAATCCGTTGTACCAATCCGGCATCATTTCATTTGATCTCGCCAAGCCTTCCGATGTAATGATTTCACTTTTTAATGTGGATGGAAGAAAGATCAGCACCATCACAAACCAGTATTATAGTACAGGCAAACACGAAATAGATTTTGATAGAAATCAGCTTGCGGCCGGAGTGTATTTGATGCAGTTGAAAAGAAAAGATGGCGTGGAGTATAAGAAGCTGGTGATTGAGAATTGAAAATTAGAAATTAGGTATTAAGAATTGTGAATTGTGAAAATGATCACAATGACAGACCAATCACTGTTGTTTCGATTACCAATTTACTAACGATTTAGGACTAACGACTAACGACTTCAACTCACTACTCACCACTCACTCCTCCCGGCCACTTCACTCTTTCCCCCACCACTTTCTCCACTGCTGAAATAGCAATGCGATCCTGTTTCATCGTATCGCGTTCACGGATGGTAACGGTGTTGTCTTCCAGTGTCTGATGATCAACAGTAATACAATAAGGAGTGCCGATTGCATCCATGCGGCGGTATCTTCTTCCGATAGAATCCTTTTCTTCGTAATGACACATTTGCTGATGCTTCAGTAAATTAAATATCTCCAGCGCCTTTTCAGGCAAACCATCTTTCTTCATCAATGGCAATACTGCTACTTTAATAGGTGCAAGGCAAGGTGGAATATTGAGCACCACGCGTGTTGCTTCTTCACCTTCAACGGCGGTTGGAACCTGTTCTTCACGGTAGGAAGCAGCGATGGTTGCCAGGAACATGCGATCCAGACCAATAGATGTTTCAATTACATAGGGCACATAATTTTCATTCAGCTCCGGATCAAAGTATTGCAATTTCTTGCCTGAAAATTTTTCATGCTGACTCAGATCAAAATCACTGCGCGAATGAATGCCCTCGAGTTCTTTAAAACCGAACGGGAATTTAAACTCAATATCACAAGCAGCTTTCGCGTAATGCGCGAGTTTCAGGTGATCATGAAAACGATAATTCGATTCAGAAAAGCCAAGGGCCAGATGCCATTGCATGCGCGTTTGTTTCCAGTGTTCATACCAGTTGTCTTCAGTTCCGGGTTTAATAAAAACTGCATCTCCATTTGTTCGAACTCGCGCATGCGGAATACAAACTGACGTGCGACAATTTCATTCCGGAAAGCCTTTCCTGTTTGCGCGATGCCAAAGGGAATTTTCATCCTGCCTGTTTTCTGCACATTCAGAAAATTTACAAAGATGCCCTGCGCTGTTTCTGGCCGCAGATAAACTGTGCTGGCTTCTTCAGCGATTGAACCCACCTGCGTAGAAAACATCAGGTTAAACTGGCGAACTTCTGTCCAGTTGCGGGTGCCACTTATCGGATCTGCAATATCACAATCCACAATAATCTGGCGCATAGCAGCCATATCATTCTCTTCCAACGCAGCTTTCATCTTTGCATTGATCGAATCAATCTTTTGTTGGTTTTCCAGTACCCGCGGATTTGTAGTGCGGAATTGTACTTCATCAAAAGATTCTCCAAAACGGCCTCTTGCTTTCTCCACTTCCTTTTCCACTTTTGCTTCCAGCCTCGCGAGGTAATCTTCAATCAGATTGTCGGCACGATAACGTTTCTTTGAATCTTTGTTATCGATCATCGGATCGTTGAAGGCATCAACATGGCCACTGGCTTTCCAGGTGGTTGGATGCATGAAAATAGAAGCATCAATACCAACTACATTGTCGCGCAGTTGCACCATGGAGCGCCACCAATATTCCCTGATATTTTTCTTGAGTTCCACTCCATATTCGCCATAGTCATATACAGCACTCAGACCGTCATAAATCTCGCTTGACGGAAAAATGAATCCATACTCTTTACAATGGGAAATGATATCTCTGAATAAATCTTTCTGTTCTGCCATAGCGACAAAGGTAATGGTGGAAATTTAAAATTGCGCTATTGCTCGCCATCGCGCCAGATCTTATTCCCTGAGTCGTTCGTACTGAATTGTCAGCAAATTGGCATTGGTACTGCAGCAATTAACACAAGAGTTCATCAGCATATACATTCATATTTTGGCATAACTCAAGAGCGATCACTAACGACTAAGGACATTACTCACTACTCACTACTCACTACTCCTTACTCACTACTCACTACTTTCACTCAACTGCACGTCCACTAATATGGGATTGATTTCCCTTTTCGGAGCACCTAACTTTGCGACGTCATCAATTCGCATAAATATTCCGCGTTACATGCGCGTCTCTATATAAAAAACAGTCATGGGAAGTTTGGGTGAGGTTTCCGGTCAACAAGATCACATATTGTTGACCGGATTTATTATGGACTACTATTCAATCAACAAATGAAACTGACAACATTCAATCCTTACACTTTAGTCCCATCATTATGGGATTGATTTGAGCAAAGGGTCATCGCATCTTTGTGAAGGAAAAATTCTTAACCACTTTTTAAAACAATTGCAAAATGAATGCATCAACAGATTCCCCGCTTCCTTTAGCTCAGTATGAAAAAAACAATTTTTCTACGGAAGCAAATGAAAATTCCTTCCATGTTTTTTCAGATCGCGAATGGATGGCAGTCCGTCATCAGCAAATGGATGTTGCTCCGAATTGCATATTTCCTGCAAGGGAAAGAAAATCGATGGCGAATGCTCTGCACGTAATTTTTTTGGTTCTTGCTACAGCTTTCAAACTTCCGATCAGGTTTTAAACGCTGACGGAAACCTATGAATCAGGCATTTATACCGAGACTGATTATCACATTGAAATAATCTTCCGATGCAGGGTCATTTTCGCAAAATTGTCTTGAAGAAACCTTCCTTTTTAATTTGACCGGAATTTGATGTGATCAGTTAAAAAGGGCGAAGAATCAGCACGCGCCATTCGATTAAAACTCAGATTCGACTTACGTTGTAATCGCAAGACTAACGGACATATCACAAAAAAAATCCCTCCAACACGAAATTGTTAATTATATTTATTTCTTATTCATACACTCTTAAATCAAAACACCCATGAAAAAATTATTTTTTTTCCGACTCCTGCTTGCCGCGACAGGTTTTTTTGCAGTCTCATCGCTTTCATCCTGCACCTATGTCGTGCAACCTGAAGATATCCAGAAATACCTAGCCGAAGGAGCCGACCTGACGATTAATTTGCCTGCAGGATCATCCTTTGACCTGGTAAAGGAAGACGGGACATATGAAACGCCCTGCGATCAATTATCAGCACCTGACGTTCCGAAGTCACCAGCCGAGCCTGCTGACAGCACAAAAGACAGCAGTGGAAACGGCGAGAAAAAATTTAGGCATGCCGGCGCTTTTGTTCAGCAGGCTTTTGCTTCAGGCGCCTATACATGCCCATCAACATGCCAGATCATCATAAGGACACCACAGTAATTTCATTCACAGATAGGAAGTTCAAATGCAATGAATGGAAATGCGCATTTCCATTCGTGTTGATCCACATTTCTTGTATTCCTGGAAAATTCTTCATCACCCCTGAATTAATTATCTTCGACAAAAGGCATCTTAAAGTGTGATTGGTAATCGAAAAAGGCTTCTTGTTGTTGCAGTACTGCTAATTACTACCTGTCATATTTTAAAAGGACAGGTCAATCAGTCTGCTTTTAGCAACCTGCTTAAAGAGTTTGAGGCGTCAAACTTATATGTAAAATCCATAGCACAAGATGTCGAGGGCTTTATCTGGTTTGGAACTTACAAAGGACTTATTCGATTTGATGGTGTCAGCTATCAACGATACCTGCCCGTCGCGGGAAACAACCACTCTATTTCAGACAATGAGGTAAATGTAATTTTTAAAGACAGCCATGGTAATCTCTGGATTGGAACACGCAACGGGCTCAACAGATATGATTACCTCAGGAATGATTTTGAAAGATTTCTGCATAATCCTCGCAACGTCAATTCATTGTGCAGCAATGAAGTGTTTGCCATTACCGAAGACTCTCAAGGGAATTTATGGATAGGAACATTGAATGGCGGCTTGTCGATCATGACTCCCTATCTTCATGAAGGCATTACAACTTATAACTTTATCAATTGCGCTCATGATTCAACCGATGCGCACAGTTTATCAGGCAATACGGTTTCCTCGATTTGTTTTGACCATTACGGTAAAGGATATATTGGAACCAACAATGGATTAAATGTAACACAGGAAACAAGCATTTCAAATAAAACAATTTCATTTAAACAATACGTTCATGATTCGCTCGATTCCTCCAGCATCGCTTCAAATAATATCTTTAAAATCTTTTGCGACAGTGAGAATAACATCTGGCTCATTTCACAATTTGATATGATTGACCGGCTTCCGGCAAAGAGTGTATCAGCAGGGCAATTTGTGTTTGAACACTTTTTATCTGCTGTCCGTAAGGCAACCAAGGGAACAATCAGGTCCACCAGCATGCTTTTTATTGATCAGCAGAAAAATTACTGGCTCTCCACGTTTGAAAATGGATTGTACAGGTTTCGCATTTTACAAAATCAACAGATTACTGATATGGTCAACTATCACCATAACCCTGTTGACCAACGAAGTTTGAGTAATGGAGGTGTCACTACTTTTTTTGAAAGTAAGGATCACAGTATTTGGGTGGGAACCGACGAGGGAGTATCAAGATGGAATCCGCTACAGGAAAAATTCGCTGTTATCCAATTGCATGCTTCATTTATCGGCACAGCAAATGTAAGTGCTATCGCTGAAGATGCACATGGAACTGTATGGATAGGTTCGTTTGATGTTGACACATTGTATGCGATAATACAACCTAATTCACAACTCAGAAAACTTGCCTTATCAGATAACATGCATTCGGCAAACCGGAAAATTTACATTACTTCTTTGCTCACTGCTGCGAATGGTGCGGTGTACGTTGGAAGTAGTGTTGGGGTATTTATTATTGATGAGAAAGAGAAAAAATTGTTTTTGCAACAACCCGGTTACAAACCTCATGTAAGCAGTTTGCAAAAAAACAGCACTATGCAATCCTTAGTGAGTAACATGGTGAGTTCCCTGGAAGAAGATGATGATGGAAACATCTGGATCGGAACAGGCATGGGTGTGAACCGTTATGATCCTCTTTCGAAAAAATGCGATCGCGTTCTTTACAGTATACTTCCTGATGAAGTGAATCCATCTTTTATCATTCGCCATTTGAAAGCGGCAACTGATGGCACTGTGTGGGCAGCTACCGACAACGGTTTGTTTGGCATCAATGCAAGAACGCTCACTAATAAATTGTACCAGAGCGTTGACGCGTTGCCAGGTTCGAGGTTTCTATTCATTCATGAAAGTAATGACCGGCAGTTATTGTGGATTGGAACAGAACAGGGTCTGCTTTCCTTTGATATTCATTCAAAACAATTTAAGAGTTATCCTCAATCTGGTAATGACCTCTCTGTAACATCCATTCTGGAAGATGAAAAAGGAAACCTCTGGATCAGTTCGCAACATGGTATTACCAGGTTTCATCCGGAAACAGGTGATTCAAAAAAATTCTCGGTAGAAAACGGACTCAAAACAAATCGTTTCAGTGAAAACGCAAGTTGCGTAGCAAAAGACGGTCTTTTCTATTTCGGAAGCGACAAGGGATTTCAATCTTTTTATCCTGACAGCATTTCCGTTAACACAACCGTGCCACCGGTAGTGATCACCGATTTCAGACTTTTCAATCAATCTATTTTTGCAGGAAAAGAAACACAGCTTGTAAACGAATTTCTTCGTTCGAAAAAAATGACGTTGAAGTATAACCAGAATTTTTTCAGTATCGATTTCGCAGCGCTTAACTATAATGATGCAGAAGCCAACACCTATGCATATCAACTGGTGGGAATTGATAAAGACTGGGTAATGGCAGGAAACAGCAGGACCGCAACGTATACCAACATAGCTCCGGATTGCTATACCTTTAAAGTGAAAGGTGCAAACAATCATGGCGTTTGGAATGATGAAGGCGCTTCTTTTGATCTGATCATCACTCCACCCTGGTGGAAAACGTGGTGGTTTTATTCACTTTGCACCATTGCTATTGTTTCTGCGCTTTATGCATTGTACCGTTATCGCATCAGCCAGATCAAAAAAGTTTTTTCCATCCGAAGCAAAATTGCAAGAGATCTGCATGATGATATTGGTTCCACACTCAGCAGCATTTCCATGATGAGCCAACTGGCTAAGGAAGGAAGTGATCATCATAATAAAGAAGAAGAATTGTTTGAGACCATCAGCACTGCATCTAAAGAAGCGATGGAACTCATGAGTGTGATTGTATGGTCAGTGAATCCAAACAACGATAAGCTGAGTAATATTCTCATTCGCATGCGTGAGTACGCTTCAGATATTCTGGAAGCCTGCAATATTGAACTGAACATCTCACTTGATGAAGAAGTGAAAGATTTTATAATACCAATGGAAAAAAGAAAAGATTTTTACCTGATCTTTAAAGAAGCAGTTAACAATGTGGCAAAATATTCAAAAGCTGTCAATGCGGTGATACAGCTATCGAGAGAACATGGCAAAATGATTATGAGCATCACTGATGACGGACATGGATTTGAAGTAGAGAAACTCCGTTCAGGAAACGGATTGGTGAATATGAAAGAACGTGCGAAATCTATTGGCGGCACGTTGGAGATAACTTCGGAAATAGGAAAAGGCACATCAGTTCGTCTTGAAATGCCCATTGTAACATGATGATGGGACGCATGATTAATGCATTCCATCTTACATTTGCGCAATTAACATTCACTTATTCACTGCCATGCCCATCAATGTAATAATTTATGAAGACAATAATTTCCTCCGGGAAAGCCTGTCATCACTCATCAGTAAAGCCGAAGGTTTTGAACTTTGCGGTGCATATGAAAACTGTAATGAAGTGGAAGCACAAGTGGAGGTGCTGAAGCCGGGTGTGGTGTTGATGGATATTGAAATGGCAGGTGTAAATGGAATCGAGGGGCTGAAGATTATCAGAAAGAAATTTCCGGATGTAAATGTTTTGATACTTACTGTATTCGAAGACAACGACCGTGTGTTTGAAGCCATCTGCGCAGGTGCCACCGGTTATTTGCTGAAAAAAACTCCACCTGCAAGAATCCTTGATGCCATCCGCGATGTGGTTGACGGTGGAGCTCCCATGACATCTTCCATTGCCCGCAAAGTGTTGCAATTATTTCCCAAACAACCTGCGCGCAGCGAAGAAGTAGATAAACTGACGCAACGGGAACAACAGGTTTTACAACTCCTGGTAAATGGTTACAGTTATAAAATGATTGCCTCTGAATTAAAAGTTACTTTGGAAACAGTCCGCACCTATATCAAACGCATGTATGAAAAACTACGTGTTCATTCAGTGACAGAAGCAATCAGCAAAGCGTTTCCAGGTCGGAAAATATAATGTTGCTTCCTGTTTCTCCCGTAATTTATTTCAGATTCATGTCTATTTTTAGCTCATGATCCTTATTGACCGCACCATTGTTTCTGATGACTTGCTGGAAAAGAAATTTGTTTGTGCTTTAGACAAATGTAAAGGTGCTTGTTGCGTGGCCGGTGATTCAGGCGCTCCGCTTGATTTTGAAGAAACTGCTATACTGGAAGAAATTTATGAATCGGTGAAGCCTTACATGACTGCCGAAGGCATAGAATCCGTTGAAAAATTCGGTAAATGGCTCATTGACAGCGAAGGTGATTTTGTTACGCCACTCGTTTTGGGAATGAAACAATGCGCGTATGTTTTTTTTGAAAATGGTATCGCACAATGTGCCATTGAAAAGGCATACTTTGATGGTAAGACAACATTCCGAAAACCAGTCTCCTGCCATCTTTATCCTGTGAGAATTACAAAATATGGTGATTATGATGCAGTGAATTATAACCAATGGGACGTTTGTTCACCGGCTTGCAAAAATGGGAAAGAGCTTGGCGTTTCCGTTTATCAATTTGTGAAAGATGCGCTTATCAGGAAATATGGCGCTGAATGGTTTAAACAACTGGAAGGTGCTGTGGTTTTTAAAAATGAAAAATCCAGTCTTACAGATAAATAACGCGGTTGGAATTATTATTTTCCACGCAATTTCTTTTGCAAGCGATGCTCTGCCTCAAACGAAGCAATAAAAATAGCAAGCGAGATGATCACGAGATTTTTTATGATATACTGACCTATCAGGTTGGGCACCATGATACTTTTCCAGGTTAATGCCGGCAGTAAAACAAGTGGAGCAAAAGTGGTAATTGCATGTGGTACCAGCATATAAAGCGCCCATTTCTCCTTTCCTGGAAACAAGAGAATAATACCGATCACACATTCATAGGCACCAAATAAAATGATGAAGATATGCCATGGAATAAACCAGGCCGAATGTTCATAGATGGTATGCACAACAGCATTAGCCGGACTCAGCTCCATCATCTTTAAAATGCCAAACCAAAAAAACACGATAAAAAAAGCAAATCTTGACAATGGCAAACTGATACGGCGAAGAAACAGGAAAAATGAATTTTCTGTCGCAATGCGCCTGTGATTAAACCGCTCAAGAAACCCTTCGCTCATGTTATATATTTTCAGGTGCGAAAGTTAGAGAAGTGAAGTAAGTGTTGGTGCAAATGAAATGTTAACAAGGGAAGGTTTGATGCTCACAAATTGAAGCGAAGGCGCTTGAGTTATTTGGCGAACTTTTCAACGAAAGATTATTCCGCGAACAACTGATATACTTCAAAGGAGTAGAACACGATCAGACTATTGAATTTATGAATGAACCTGTTTCCATAGCTGAAATAGAATCATTTCTCACTGAAGTGGCTTTAGATCCGCTTTGAATAAATTGCATAATTGCTTAACTGTCTAATTGTTTACACGAACTGTATCGAAAGACCAACAACAATTTAACAATTAAACAATGTTTGCAAAAATCAACAAGCATTACTTCGAGAAAACCCCATATTTCAATATACAGTAGATCGCCCTAAACCCATCCTTCCAACTGATCTTTTTTCCTTCAGCATAAGTACGACCGTAATAAGATATGCCGACTTCATAAATGCGCACATTGGGAATACGGGAGAGTTTTAAAGTAACCTCCGGTTCAAATCCAAATCGTTTTTCCCTGAGCTTAAGCAACTGAATAATATCTGTGCGGAACAGTTTATAACATGTTTCCATGTCTGTCATATTCAACCCGGAAAACATATTGCAAAGTGAAGTGAGCATTTTGTTTCCGATAGAATGCCAGTAAAAAAGTAACCGGTGCGGCTTTCCTCCCATGAACCTGGAGCCGTACACCACATCTGCGAATCCCGACAAAATTGGTTTCAATAGAATGTTGTATTCATCAGGATCATATTCCAGATCAGCATCCTGGATGATGAGGTATTCACCGGTTGCTTTACTAATGCCCGTGTGCAAGGCAGCACCCTTTCCTGCATTTTGTTCGTGTTTGAAATATTGAATATTCACCGCAGGATTATTTTCCCGGTAGGTTTGAATACTCTCTTCTGTATTGTCTTTCGAACAATCATTCACGATGATCACTTCTTTTTCAATACCATTGGTTAATGAAACATTTTTAATACGGTCGAGAATAAGGTGAATGGTTTTACCTTCATTATAGACCGGAATAATGATTGAAAGTGTTTTGAAATCATTCATAAAAAATCATCGTAAATTATCGAGTGAGGCAGTCGATAAAAGTAGAAATTTATAATCATGCAATAGCTATATATTTGCGCGCAGGGTGTACGATAAACAGAAGTGTGTTTCGGGCCGAAGTGGTTTTAGATTGAATTTACAGTTGCCACCGAAGCATGGATTTACACGGAAGAAAACAAACAACATAAACTTCGTCATGCGCCCATTCCACCATTCAAAACCATGATGAAATTACACCTATTGCTGATTACAATCCTGTTGTTTCCAACAACTGTTCTTGCACAATTGCCTTCTTTTCTCGGTGCGCCTTCATGGTCAGCACAATGGAACAAGGAAAGAGCAGCTGAATCGCCGGATGATCCTGGCTATTGGGAGCAATATTTCCGGATGAAGAAAGATGCCAATGGGAATATTCCACGCTTGCCTTTTACAGCGATTGCGGCGCAGCAACTCAACACCGTAAATCGCGACCAGCAAATTTTCAATATCCAGGAATTAGGTCCTGAAAATTTTGGCGGCAGAACACGTGCACTACTACTGGATGCCGATAACAGCAATCATATTTTTGCTGCGGGCATTTCAGGTGGCATCTGGTTTTCCGCTGACTCCGGAGCAAACTGGTCGCCGGTAAATGATTACATGAGCTCACTTGCCATCTCTTGTTTGGTTCAGGATCATTTCAACCACGACATAATTTACGCTGCAACAGGAGAAATCGCCGGCAACTCAGCAGGTATTCCCGGTAATGGTATTTACAAAAGCACTGATCATGGAATTACTTTTCAGCAACTTCCTTCTACTGACGCAACTGCATTTGACTACCTGCCAAGAATAGCCACCTCACCTATCGACAGCGACGGAATTTATATCGCCACATCAGGAGGTGGTTTGCACAGATCGTTTAATGGCGGTGACAGCGTGGAAAAAATTTACAGCACCACCAAAGCGATTAATGACCTTGAAGTAACGCCTTCCGGAAGCATATGGATAGGAGTAAATGGTGCTGGTATTTATTATTCGGCAAATGGTGATTCCGGAACTTTTCAATTAGTGACTGCCGGCTTACCGGCTGCAGGAAGTTTTGCGCGTATAGAAATTGCTCAGGCACCAAGTGATACGAGCATTCTTTACGCGGCTTTTGAAAAATCAGGGAGTGCATATTATTCCGGCATCAAAGGATTTTACAAATCAACCGATGCAGGATTGAGTTGGATTGCAGTGGGAAATCCTGATGTTGATTTTGCTTTCTACATGTCATTTCCCTGGTATTCAATGACTATGGCCGTTAAGCCGGACGATCCTGATTTTATTGTTTTTGGTGTGGGTGATGTCGTCTATTCATCAGATGGCGGAATAATCTGGAAAAAATGCATCAACATTCATCCTGATCACCATGTAACCGTTTTCAACCCAGATGACCCATCAAGATTGTATGAAGGGAATGATGGCGGCATCTACCGGATGCGCACCGATGAGATCGCTTATAATCAAACGATCCTCAACAACAATTACAATACGCTACAATATTATGCAGGTTCATTTTTCCCCACCGGCATCAACGCATTAGGTGGTGCGCAGGACAATGGAACTCATTCCTGTTTAGCGGGCAATGGCGAATTCAACGATATATTTGGTGGCGACGGATCTTACAATGCTGTAAACCAGCAATACAATACCATTGCCTATGTTTCTTACCAGGACGGAACAATACACCGTGCAGATGATGCAGATTACGCGTTTCCAAGTTTCTATCCGATTTATGGCGCAATGGACGCCAACGATGACGGCACAATAGATGATGGTGCCTGGTTTATCAATCCGTTTGAAATCAATCTTGTTAATGGAGATCAACTGCTGTTTGTTACACAAAAAAGAGTGTGGCAAACTTTAGATGGAGGATTTGGATGGGAACCTGTCACGAACACCATTATCGGCGGGCTTTCTCCATATGCAATTGGCTTGTCCAATGATTTCAGCGCCACCATTTATATTGGTGGTGAGAATGCAATTTTTTATCGTATTGAAGATGGATACAATGCAGTGGCCGGTGATGAAGTAAATCTTAACTCATCAGTACCTTCAACCGTTACCAATGATTTTATTTCTAACATCGTGGTGCATCCTGCAGATAAAAGCATCTGTTATGTTTCATTCAGCAATTTCTCTGCGCAGCCTCGCTTGTGGAAAGTAACCAATGCAACCACAACACCTGTTTGGACGAGTATCAGCGGAGATCTTCCGGCAGGGCTTCCTGTAAACTATATTGATATTGATCCGGCACGTCCGAATGATTTTTTCCTGGCGGGAACTGATTTCGGATTGTACATCACCACAGATGGCGGACAACATTGGGTGAAGGACAACACGATTCCGAATGTGGTTGTGCAACAAGTGAAAGTGCGTCCTACCGACAGACGTGTTTTTATATTCACACATGGCAGAGGCATGTGGACGGCTGTTTTAGATACAAACAATGTGGGAATAGAACATACACAATTGAATAGCGTCGCGGCTTCCGTTTATCCGAATCCGGTGCAATCGGATCTTTTTATAAAATCAGTTAATGAACCTGTGTCTGCAATCCTTAGCGACATTAACGGACGAATCATATACCAGGATTTATTGATGGCGAATGACAGGATCGTTGATCTGCATTCGATTGCTTCGGGAATTTATTTCCTGGAATTGAAAAGCAAAAACAATATTGGGATCAGGAAGATTGTGAAAGAGTGATTAATCAATAATCTCCTTATTGTTTGATGACAGGTTATAAGCGGACGAAAACGAATCTGTTTATTTAATACCGGACTTATCTCCGGCTTGCGCAACCATTCAGCCATTTAACCACTCTCCTTCGACATTAAACTTTTAAACTCATACAGTTTATAAATATCATCCACTTTCCCGCTAAGACACATCAGCCAATTCTGCCCGGCTACACGGATAGAACATGGTCCATAAGTAAAAATCCTGATTACTCTTTTCCGCGACTGTTTTTGCAATAGCTCCAACATGTCTTCCATCATTTTTCCTTCAAAAGGAGTATACATAAAAAATATTGTTCCCTGAGAATAATCCACTTCTCTTGCATCTGCGTTGATGAATTCTACATGGGATAAATTCAGCTCTGACACAACTTCATTTGCATAATCACAGAAAGCAGGTTCGTATTCAATTCCTTTAGCGGTAACTCCGCTCATCAAATTCATAAGAAGTACAACCTGACCTAAACCGGAACCTATATCAAAAAAGACATCATCGGATTTTATATTCGCCGACTCAGACATCGTGAAAATTATTCTTGCCGGCGTTTTCTGATAAAAAACCATTTCCGTTTCCTCCATTTTTTTTTGTTCAGGAATGGCTTTATAAGATAGTAATCCGTTTATAAAACTATCAAGGTTGTCATAGCCAATGTTATACGATTCGTCAACACCGTCATTGAAAGCGCCAAGATACTTTTGCAAAATTTTACTGAAACAGAATGTCTTGTGCGCTGCTGTTCGGATTTGCTCCCGGAGCTGCTGAAATAAATGAATGTCAATTTCTTCCAGCGCAGCTTTGAGCTTATTCGCGCGTAGCTGTAATCTATTCAATTCGTTTTTTAATTTTTCCTTCAGTTCTTCTCTTTGCAGCAATCCTTCCATCCTGTCAATTATATGAAACTCAATAAAATCCAAAGCTTCAGCCCGTTTATTAAAATTCACCTCCTCAAAGAGCGCTGCATTGGTTTCCAAAGTTTCAATGCCGGACTGAATAGCAGTTGCAATCATTATTGATTTGCCAGTTTGATGTTAACATTGTTCCAATATATTATAGCTAAGATCCACTCGCGCGATGGTTATATTGCACTCCGGCAATGCCGCAACCATTCAACCATTCAACCATTCAACCATTCAACCATTAAACCATTAAACCATTAAACCATTAAACCATTAAACAATTAAACAATTAAACAATTAAACAATTAAACAATTAAACAATTAAACAATTAAACAATTAAACAATTAAACAATTTAACCCAACACCAGTCACCCCAACCTATTCGGATGCTCCTCCTTTTCCTTCAAATGCCCTTGAATAGCACGATACAATTCAGGCATGGAGGCAGCCTTGAAACCACGTTTTCGGTTTTGCATGCTGATGCGGAACAGGATATTCCAGTGCCGGAATAAATCGCGATAGGCTTTTAACAGACTCATTTCAGGATCGTAAATATGTGTAGGTTCTGAATTGGCACCGTTTACTTCTATCACTTTAAAATTTCCTTTGAGCATTTCCTCATACGATTGTGTACGCACATCATAGCGACCGAAATAAAATTCATGTAAGGTGCTGCTTGCTTCATCAAAAACCTCCACCAGTTTATCATTGATTAATTCATGAGCGTCGAAGAATGTTGTACCACGATTGTGGTTACCGATTTCTTCGAGCACTTTTACTTTTCCTGCGGGAAGAATGGTATGCAGCTCCTTCTTAAACTTTATCGTGATCCGGTTCAGGTGATAGACACAGCGTTCACTCTGATGAAATAATTCCAGCAAAGTGGAATTACCATCACCTGTTACGGTCAGAAATTGTCTTTTCATCACCGAGCTGATATTTCCCTTTTTCTCATTCGGATAGCGGTAATACATAATGCCGTACTCTTCCGGCAGATCTATGAATTCCTGCAATAACATTTTTTGTGGCGCATCAGCCAAATATATTTCCGATTCAGCTTCATTGGAAATTTTTTCCACCTTCCAGCCACGTTCTCCCTCATCCGGTTTTAAAATGATCGGAAAGGAAATGTTGGATGAATGCATTCGCTTAATCAATTCCTCCAATAATGGTACAGTACTGAATAAAATTGTTTTGGGAATAATTCGTGGTGCGAGTTGATTGATAATTTCAAACTTTGAATAACTCGAAAATCCACCCATGCGCATACCCGGATTTGATAACGTGAAATACGCAAGTGTCCGTGCACGTATTGCATGCACGATGATGAGAAAATAAACCGGAATATAAAAAATTCGATACGGCCAGAATTCCCATTTCAGCCATTTCGGTAGTGGCTTCTTATTCTTCATGGCGAAAAATAGAGAATTAGGAATTAGGAATTAGGAATTAGGAATTAGGAATTAGGAATTAGGAATTAGGAATTAGGAATTAAAGGCAGATGCCGGGAGCAGAGGAAGGTTGCACGAGAAGTAATAAATATTTTTTTGGATTGAGTTTAGATTGATAATGAGGCAATGGGCAATTCTTTACTTACAAGATCACGATAGTGCATGAAAAATTTATCGGGATTGCATTCAACACCTGTTACGCTGAGGGTGGCAACTTCGGTAACTTTTTCAGGAAGTAAAACCAAATCTTCATACAGGAAATGATTTTTGTGGATGTCAATGAGTGCCTGAACAGAAACTTCTGTCAATGCTTCCAGGTAAGTTTTAAATGCATGTTCCTTTTCTGCAATCAGTTCATCACTGTATAATGTTGCGGATGACCAAAGATGCCATTCGTTTTCAGACAGTAATTTGAAATGTGTTTCACTTCCATCCCAACGCAGTTCATGCAATCTGATCTTTTCCCTGCTGTTTACCAACACCATAGTAAATGGTTCGATGTTCGAGAAATCGTAGGCTGCAATAAAATCTTCGGGTGAATCATAAGTCAGTGAATCCAATACCACAATGCCACGACTTTCCCGGTAGGGCAACCGGCGTTTGTGTTTTTTAAACGCTCCATTCAGTAAACAGGTAAGTCTGTGATTTTCACTTGCGGCTATCCACGAACCATGTGCCAGCGGATCCTGCGGACAAATAATTTCTACGCCCTTGTAAAGAAAACGTTGTGGAGCAGTGGCCAATCCACGTTGTGTGGTTTCATCACGGTTGGAAGTGAGTATAAATTTTCGATTGCCGGCTGGCACAAAACTTACGGTGCACATTTAATGGGTCATTGGACATTGAGTTATTAGTCATTGGTCATTTTACTAACGACTAAGGACTAGCGACTAGCGACTTACTACAGCATGTTGATAGCGTATGGTGGATGGAGCCACCCCGAAATCAAGGGGCACTGCAACATCGGGAAAAGCCTGGCTTACACCCATTTTAATGATGGCCATATGATGTATAGCGTGTTCTACGGCATAATGATATTCGCGGAAAAGAGTGGTGCCGATATAAGACGCAGCAGATTCGCCTTCAAAGGCTAAATCGCCAATGAGGGTGAGTTGATGCTCATTATCCATTTCCGACAACTCTTCCTTTAATTCTTCCAGCAATCCCGCTGCAATCTCTCTGCTGGTTTCAATTCTTGCGTCTCTTACACGGTTATCGTAACAGATGCTGTCTGTTTCCGAAGAAACTGCAACACATTGAAAAAATTCTATGATATGACGATAGTGCTTGCCAACAGAAGCGCCGGAAAATATTTCAGGTGTCAGAACATACTGTTCATCGCTCAAATTGCCCAAAAGGAGCTGAAGGTGATCAAAAATGTAGCCGGCGTTAGTCTTAATTAGCATGTAAAATTGGGTTTGAATTTGTTCGTCGGGAACGTGGCAAATATAGCAATTAAAACAAGCCTAATGTTTTGATGTGAGCGAAGGTTCCCATTGATGAAGCAGTTTTGGTAAACAAAATGTTAATAGTGCACGACAAAGGGCTTCAATTATTAATGGCTTTTGACAAAACAGGGATTCACAATTATTCTGACTTCAACATTGCATCATAAATCGCCTGCTGAATAGTGATGCGGGTCTGTAAAGTGCTCAGCTTTTTATTTTCATCATCAGGAAAAATTCTGTTGGAAAGAAATACATACACCAGTTTATGTTCGGGATCAACCCAAACGCAAGTTCCGGTAAATCCCTGGTGACCGTATGCCGATGCGGAAACGCTTTCACTGGCAGGACTTGCTTTCTTTTCTTCTGTTTCCGGTTTATCAAAACCGAGTCCTCTCCTGCTTTTTAAATTGTAACTCGAAGTAAACTTTGCAATGGTGGCTGAATCCAGATACCTCTTGCCTGCATAGGTTCCATTATTCAACAGCAATTGCATTAATACACCAAGGTCGTTGGCGTTGGAGAATAAGCCCGCATGACCTGCCACTCCACCTTGCATCGCAGCGCCCTGATCGTGCACGGAGCCCTGCAACAATTCTTTTCTGAAAGTGAAATCGAAGTTGGAAGGCACAATATCCTCCCTGGGAAAATGATACAATGGATGAAAGCAAAGGTGACTCAGTCCCAGTGGATCATAGAAATTATTTTCTGTGAACAGTTCCAGCGGCTGACCGGAAATTTTTTCCGCGATTTTCTGCAACAGGTAAAAATCATTATCGCTGTAGATATAGTTGCCGGGTGATTGCAAAGGTGTGGTAATTATCTTTTTCCAGATGGTATCGAGATAATGCTTATTCATGAAGATATCCGGAGTAACTTCAATGGAAAAATCTCCTTCTTTCGTTCTGCTGTAAATGGATGACTTAAGATTTCCCGCGCTATCAAGTGTAGCTTTGTAAAAAGGAAAGTAAGGCACAAAGCCCGCTTCATGTGTGAGCAATTGATACATTCTGATCTCCTGCTTGTCTGTTCCTTTTAATTCAGAAAGACAGTCAGCCGCTTTTTCATTCAGGTCCAGTTTCTTGTTTTCATACAGTTTCATCAGCATCATGGTGGTAGCAGCAACCTTGGTGATAGAAGCCAGGTCATATAAATTATCGTCGGCAACATTGATATCTGCATCATACGTAAAGTGGCCGTATGACTTTTGCCAGATCACTTTTCCATCTTTAGCAATCCATACCTGGCAACCCGGTGTTGCATGTTCGGCAATCGCGTTGTTTGCAAGTGTGTCAATAATTTTTAATCGTGAAGAGCTTATCCCTGTTTCTTCCGGATACGTATATTTTACACGAATGGGCACAGCAGAATTAATCCCCATGCCCATCGCGATGGTGGCGGAAACATTTACAGGCAGCCTGCCAATGGATGAACAACCGCCAAAAATTATTTGCGCAGCGAGTTGCTGTGTAACTGTTTCTTCATTATAAGCTTCCAGCAACCAATCAGCATGCTCAAAATATTTTAATGCATACGGACTTCCGAAAACAGTAATGATAACTTTTGAAGGTGTGGCTGACAATTGCTCCACAAAGTTTTTTGTTTCGTCAGTAACACCAAAACCATTAGCCGGATTACGGGACATATTCTGCACGGCTACAAAAACGACATCATATTCTTTCAACTTGTATAAGAGAGACGCAAAGTCTTTATCGGCAGCATCTTTTTTAATCTGATAATGATTGATGCCTGCATAATTGGTAAGCATTTGCTGGAAAGGTGTTTCGTCGGTTGCACCAATCGCCACTGATGCAAAGCGGACATGATTGACTTCCCGCACCGGGATAAAATCGGTTTTGTTACGGACAAGCGTGAGTGCACTTTCGCTGAGTTGTTGATTCAGATACATTGCCTGGCTGTTATTCAGGTCAGCGTACAAACTATCCGTATCAATTACTTTTCGGGTGTTTAATCCCAGCCAGTATTTTGCCTGCAATATTTTTCGTACACGCGCATCGATGTCCTGTTGAGTGATTTCTTCGTTCACGACAGCCTGTTTGATTTTATCAATTGCCAGGGGCACATTTCCTGAAAACAACAGAATATCATTACCAGCAAGCAGCGCTCTTAATTCCATTTCTCCGGGTTTATCGTACTTGCTGACACCTTTCATGTTTAAGGCATCAGTAAAACTTAAACCTTTGAAACCCATGTCTACTTTTAATAATCCGGTTACAATTTTTTTAGAAAGCGTTGAAGGAAGATTTGACGTTGTATCAAGGGCAGGAATATTCAGGTGCGCTACCATTACACTTCCCACTCCTCCATCAATCATTTTTTGAAACGGAAACAGTTCCATTGAATCCAATTGAGCAAGTGTGCTGTTGATAGTTGGAAGTGTTTTGTGTGAATCCTGGTCGGTGTCACCATGACCTGGAAAATGTTTTGCGCAGGCCATTACTCTTCCATCCTGCAAGCCTTGCATATACATGATGCCTTTTCTTGCAACATTAAATTTATCCTGGCCAAAAGAACGGTCGCCAATAACAGGATTGAGCGGATTGCTGTTGACATCCACCACAGGAGAAAAGCTCACATTCACACCAATGCGCTTGCATTCACGCGCCATCTCTTTTCCAAATTCATAGATCAGTTTATCATCCTGTATTGCACCTAACATTATTTCATGCGGGAAACGTATGGTGCTGTCGATGCGCATCGATAAGCCCCACTCAGCATCCTGACTGATCATCAATGGCACTTGGGCGATACTTTGAAAAAGGTTCGTGAGAGCAGCTTGTCGTACCGGACCGCCTTGCATAAAAATGATGCCGCCTACATGGTAATTCCTGATAAGGTCAATCACCTTCGTCTGGTCGGTGTCGGGCCTTGAATAAGCCGATATCATAAAAAGTTGTCCGATGCGCTCATCGGGAGTCATTGACTGCAGCACAGAATCAACCCACTTATCAGTTACATACAGATAAGGTGGAATGCCATCGCCCGGGTTTTCCTGCTGTTCATGCATCGTGCTTCCCGCGAACAGCGCGAAGCAATTAAATAGCAGGGTCAGTAATAAAAAGCGAATGATCATAGTGGCGGCAAAAATAGGTAATGCCATTTCATTGCAACAAAATGGAAAGAAACATTTTTAACATCCTACTGTAAACGTGTCCAATCACTGTTACCTTTGAATTTTTACTGACATGAAGCATCCAAAAGATTTAGCCATTGCTGATTTTACCTATACCCTTCCACCTGAAAAAATCGCGCAGCATCCATTATTGCAACGCGATTCGTCAAAGTTGTTGGTATATCAAGAGGGGAAAATAGAAGAAACCATTTTCTCTGCTGTTGCTAAACACCTTCCTGAAAAATCAACACTTGTATTTAATGATACGAAGGTGATTCATGCACGCATCATTTTCAGGAATGAAAATGAAGCTAACATTGAAGTTTTTTTGCTCGAACCGCTTGAGCCCTTTCGTGATTTGCAACTGGCCATGTTTCAGCATGGTGAATGCACATGGCGTTGTCTTGTAGGCAATGCGAAAAAATGGCGGGAAGAAATTTTAACAAAAAAAATATCGATTGGTGAACACTCAGGATTGCTGACTGTGAAGTTAGCAGGAAAGGTGGCTGATGATTTTCTTGTTCATTTTTCATGGACGCCAAATGAATTTTCCTTTGCAAAAATTTTAGAAGCCGCCGGATATGTTCCACTTCCACCTTACATTAAACGGGTTGCTGCAGGAGACGATGAACAACGCTATCAGACTTTGTATGCTTTTCAGGATGGATCTGTTGCTGCCCCAACAGCAGGACTTCATTTTTCAGAAAAAATTTTTGATGAATTAAAAGAGCAAAATATTCATCCGTTGTTTGTTACGCTGCATGTTGGCGCCGGCACCTTCAAACCGGTGAAGGCAGCCGTAATGGAAGGCCACCAGATGCATGCCGAACAGTTTGTGGTGCAGAAAGAAATTATCGAACAACTGCTGTTGAGAAAAGACCGGCCAGTAGTTGCTGTGGGAACCACTTCGTGCCGCACCCTGGAAAGTTTATACTGGCTGGGGAAAAAAATTGCTGCTGGAAACGAAACGCTCGTTGTGGATCAGTGGGAGCCTTATGAAACGAAAGACGATGCACTTATAACGATTCACGATGGCGATCATTCACCATTCACTATTCACCATTCACTCAACGCCATCTTAAAATACCTCGAAAAGAAAAAACTGAATCAACTTACTGCCGAAACAAGACTCATCATTGCTCCAGGCTATAAATTTAAAATAGTGAATGGACTAATCACCAATTTTCATTTGCCCGGTAGCACCCTTCTTTTATTGATAGCTGCCTTTATCGGTAGTGATTGGCGAAAGGTGTATGATTATGCACTGGAGCATGACTTTCGTTTTTTGAGTTATGGGGACGGGAGTTTATTATGGCGGAAAAACGCTATTTATTGATTTCAACTTAAGGTTAAAATATCGATTGTAAATCCGTTTGCATTTTCTGAAATAATCGTGATTATTTATCCTTTCAGCTAAACAGTCTGAAATTTTAAACCGAAATTCGCGAACCGAAATTCAACTATGTCCGACATCATCCATCAGCTTCCCGATTCCATTGCCAACCAGATAGCCGCCGGTGAGGTCATTCAGCGGCCGGCTTCGGCAGTGAAGGAATTGATGGAGAATTCGTTGGATTCCGGTGCGACTTCTATCAAGCTGATTGTAAAAGATGCGGGCAAGCAATTGGTGCAGGTGATCGATAATGGTTGCGGTATGTCGGAAACTGATGCGAGGATGTGTTTTGAAAGGCATGCCACCTCTAAAATTTCCACCATCGACGATTTGTTTGCCATTCGCACCATGGGTTTCAGAGGTGAAGCGATGGCATCCATTGCAGCCATATCACAGGTTGAACTGAAATCTAAACGCAGAGAAGATACGCTGGGCACCATTCTCGAAATTGAAGGATCAGAGGTAAAAAAACAAGAACCCGCTCAGGTAGCGGATGGTACTTCCATCGCCATCAAAAATTTATTTTACAATGTGCCTGCCCGCAGAAATTTTCTAAAGGCGAACACCGTGGAAACCAGGCACATCATTGATGAATTTCAACGCATCGCATTAGCAAATCCTGAGATTCATTTTGAGATGCACCACAATGGCATGCAGGTTTTTCATCTGCCTCCGGGAAATCTTCGTCAACGCATTGTGAATGTTTTCGGCAATCAATACAACGAACGGCTGGTGCCCGTAGAAGAACAAACCAACATCGTGAACATTTTCGGATTCATCGGTAAACCGGATACAGCAAAACGAACGCGTGGTGAGCAATTCTTTTTTGTAAACCGTCGCTTCATCAAAAACAATTATCTCAACCATGCTGTAGTTGGAGCTTATGATCAATTATTGCAGAAAGATTCTTTTCCGTTGTATGTATTGTTCATTGATATTGATCCTTCCCGCATAGATATCAATGTTCATCCTACCAAGCAGGAAATAAAATTTGAAGATGACCGTATCGTCTATGCTT
This sequence comes from Chitinophagaceae bacterium, assembly GCA_016717285.1. Classification (NCBI taxonomy): domain Bacteria; kingdom Pseudomonadati; phylum Bacteroidota; class Chitinophagia; order Chitinophagales; family Chitinophagaceae; species Chitinophagaceae bacterium. Next base: position 188,727 of record JADKFU010000001.1, on the reverse strand, counting down.
TCGTGAATGCCGCCGCAAAAAGAGGACTTTCAAAATATTCCATCACACCTACACTTGACTTTGACCGGGAAACAGCTTTCGATAAGATGAGCGCTTTCTCTGCACCGGCATTGCCTCGTATGCAAGACCTGAAGAATTTTGAAGGCCAGGAAAAAATAGTAAACAGGCCAAGGGATTTTTCTCCCGGCAAAAATGTTCAGGGGTGGGAACAACTTTTTGACATTGCGAGAAAACAGGATCAGCAGACCCTGACGGTTCCAAGTCAATGGGAAAAAGAAACAAACCAGCAACAAACCTCCATTGAAGACTTTTCTGAGAAACAATCTTCGCCGTTTCAGTTGCACAACAGGTATATCGTTTCACAGATCAAATCCGGTTTCATTCTTATCGATCAGCAATCGGCACATGAACGTATCCTGTTTGAAAAATACATGAAGGGACTCGAGTTGAATAACCTCAGCACGCAACAACAATTGTTTCCTGAAACATTGCACATTGCCGCTGCTGATGTGGAATTGCTTCGTGAACTGTTACCGGAATTTACCGGACTCGGCTTCGACATCCAGGAATTTGGCGGCAGCTCTTTTGTCGTGCATGGCCTTCCATCAGATATCCGCGACACAGATCATAAAGAACTGATTGAAAGCATCCTTGATGAATTCAAACAAAGTCAATCAAATGTAAAACTGAATAAACGACATCAGCTTGCTTTGTCGATGGCAAGAAAGGCGTCCATAAAAAATGGCGAGTCACTCACAGAAAAAGAAATGCACAACCTTACAGACCAACTCTTTGCCTGTGAAACGCCTTATTTTACGCCTGATGGAAAACACACTGTTATTACGTTTGATTTGAAGGATATTGAGAAGCTGTTTGAGAAGTGAGTAGTGAGTAGTGAGTGTGAGTCCTTAGTCCTTAGTCCTTAGTCGTTAGTTTGGTTATTAGTCATTAGGCACATCGGCACATTATTTCTAATTCTTATTCCTAATTCTTAATTCTTAATTCTGAATGAGTAATATCCGTACGCAAGGTTTTAAAGTGCTTCCGTTGGTGGTAAAAAATCTGCTGATCCTGAATGGACTGCTGTTTTTAGCGACTGTTGTTTTGCAAAACAATTACAATATTGACCTGGTAAATATTCTTGGACTTCATTTTTTTACCTCCACTGAATTCCGGCCTTATCAGCTAGTGACGCATATGTTTATGCATGGAAGCATTATGCACATTTTCTCCAACATGTTTGCCTTGTGGATGTTTGGCAGTGTGCTGGAAAATCATTGGGGACCGAAACGTTTTCTCATCTTTTATTTTGTGTGCGGACTTGGAGGTGCCTTTATGCACCTTGGCGTTACCTGGTTTGAATATTCGAATCTTCAGAACGCTGTGAACACTTACCTCCTGCATCCGGGCATTCCGGAATTTGCTACGCTTTCCACCAGGTATGATCACCTGCTCAACATGAATGCAATAGATCAGTTTATCAGTCAGTGGAAACAAAATCCAACTGATCCTGCCTTCATAAATCAATCCGGCGAAATGGCGAGCAGTTTTCTGGGCATCTTAGCAGATATTCCTGTGGTAGGTGCTTCAGGTGCAGTGTTTGGTGTTTTGCTGGGCTTTGGCATGTTGTTTCCCAATACCTATTTGTATCTTTTATTTCCACCCATTCCCATCAAAGCAAAATATTTTGTAATTTTTTACGGTTTATTTGAATTGTATGCAGGCTTTTCAGGAACTCAAAGTGGTGTTGCACACTTCGCACACATTGGTGGCATGTTGTTTGGCTTTATCCTGATCCGCTTGTGGAATAAAACCAACCGACAAGATTTTTATTAATGCGTAACAACACCCTTTGGCGCGAATTAAGGCAAACACTTTTGCGAAGTGACAGGATGGTTACGCAATTGATTGCTGTAAACGTCGTGATTTTTCTTGCCATCAATCTTGTCAGACTTGTTTTCTGGCTATCGGGAAATGGTCTTGATCCGGTTTATTATAAAGAATTTTTAGGTGTCCCTTCCAACCTGAACATCTTATTGCGACAACCCTGGACTTTAGTCACTTCGCTTTTTACACAAGGAGAAGTGATGCATATCCTGTTTAATATGCTGGTGCTTTATTGGTTTGGAAAAATTCTCACCGAATTTTTAGGCAACCGGAAAATTCTCCCGTTGTATTTACTGGGTGGATTATGCGGTGTGATTTTATTCATTGTGAGCTACCAGGTTTTTCCGGTATTTAATGCTTCTGTTCCCGATGCAAGAGCGTGGGGAGCTTCGGCCAGTGTGATGGCCATTATGATAGCCGCTGCAACGCTGGTTCCTGACTACTCCATGATGCTTGTGTTTTTTGGTCCTGTGAAAATTAAATGGATTGCATTATTCACGGTAGTGCTTGATCTCGTAAGTATACCATCCTCCAATGCCGGCGGACACATAGCGCATATCGGAGGGGCACTTTTTGGATTTGTATTTATAAGGCAATTGCAACAGGGAAGAGATTTTTCCAATGGCGTGAACTGGTGTTTTGATAAAGTGGCAGATCTTTTTAAACCAACATCAGCGTTGAAAGTAACTTACCGTACAAAAGAAAAGAACACTAAGACAAAAAGGAAAAAATTAATACCACAGCCTTCACAACAGGAAAAACTCGATAGTATACTTGACAAAATTGCTGTATCCGGATATGAGGCCTTATCGAAAGAAGAGAAGGAATTTTTGTTTCTTGTCAGCAAAGAAGATTCCTGATTCCTAATTTTCAATTCCTTATTCTTAATTTGACTTTTCTAAAAAGATTATTTGCTTTCATCAATATGCTTGCAGCAATCGCACTTGCTGCAGGCGGATGGAGCATTTATTTAAATCCTGCTGATTGGTGGTTTCTCTCCTTTTTCGGATTGCTATACTTATTGTTTCTATCCATCAACATTTTCTTTCTTTTTTTCTGGATAGTGGTGCGTTTAAAATATGCCTGGATTTCTATCATAGCTATTTTGATCACCTTACCAGTTTTAAGAAGTTATTGTGCTTTCCATTTTCGGGAACCTGAATCATCAAAATCCACAAAAGGAATCCGGGTAATGAGTTATAATGTGCGCAACTTTGATGTGTATCATTGGACGAAAGAACGGGATGCGTTGCATGGAATAGTTGAAATGATTAAAAGAGAACATCCGGATATCGTATGCCTGCAGGAATTTTACAATGCCGATACCGGGAAATTTAAAACCATCGGATTGCTCACGTCTGAAGCCGGGTTACCTTATCACCATTTAGAAAAAAAGAAATCAGGTAAGAGCGGGCGCTCCTGGGGAACTGCCATTTTCAGTAAGTATCCTGTTATCAATTACGGTACTGTGAAGTTTGACAACGAGACACAAAACTCCTGCAGTTATGCAGACATAAAAATTGACAGCGCCATCATTCGCGTCTTTAACATCCACCTGCAATCGATCTACCTTTCCAAACAGGATTATCAATACCTCAACGACATTTCTGAAAACCAGGATGTGCAGGTAAAACCAACCCGGGAAATTTTTTCCAAATTAAAACGTGCATTCGTTTATCGTGGTGAACAGGCGCTGGATATAGAAAAGCAAATTGATGAAAGCCCTTATCCTGTAATTGCCTGTGGCGATTTTAATGATGCACCCGCTTCGTTTGCTTACCATACGCTCTCTAACCAGTTGCAGGATGCCTTCCTGAAAAAAGGTTGGGGTATCGGTCCAACGTATTCCGGCTTTCCAAAAATTTACCGCATCGATTATATTTTCGCCGATTCAAAATTTGATATCAGCAGCTATCATACTATTTGCGAAGATCATTCTGATCATTATCCGGTTTTAAGTACGATGCAGTTGCGGAATGAATCTCATTAGTTGGTTTCGATTCCACTTTATCTGGATTGAAAAAATGCAGCGATGAATGCGATCAGTCATTGCACTTTGTAATGGAACACACGAGTTCAACCTCTTGCGCCGAATCAAAATCTCTCATTTTTTTTGTACATCTTTAGACATTCTTAGCCACCTTAAATAACTTCCCCTATGAAATTCGTCACTTTACTTCTATTGCTTACTTCTACTGTTGCAATGGCAAAATACCAGTACGTATCCCCTATGCCTGGCTCTACGCTGAACAGCACACTAAGTCACATCATTATTCGCGAAGGAAGTTTGCTGGATCCGGCTTCTATCCAAAACAACGTGTTTGATTTGCAGGGATCAAAAAGTGGACAGCATTCTTTCAGGGTGGCTTTTTCTGATGACCAGAAAACAATCCTGCTTTATCCACAGGTGCCTTTCGGATTTGAGGAAGAAGTAACGGTGAGCATTTTACAAGGCCTTGTTTCTAAAAATGGAAATACACTACAACCCTTCACTTTTAAATTCACCACCGACCGTGAATACACAACCGCGGAAAAAGAAAATTTCAATCAACAGAAAGCAACTTTCTGGAGTGAAGAGTTAAAGAAGAATAAACCCTTTTATGAAAATGAACCGGTAAATCCCAATGCAGAACGTGAATTACTGGCAAGTTTCACGATCGTAAAAAATACGAATGCCACTCCCGGAGCTATCTTTTACGATGCCTGGAATGGTAGTTTTACGAATACAACATATGATGGATACAATATCATTTCACCTGACGGGGATTCAATTTATGCAAGTGATAAAGCAGCCGTCTGTTTTGATTTCAGCGTCAACCCTAATGGTTACTTATCCGTTTACAACGATGTCCTGGACCGGTTTGACGTGCTCGATTCAAATTACCAGGTCATTGATTCCTATTATCCCGGAAATGGCCGCACAGCCGATCCGCATGAATTTACCATGTATGAAGACGGTCATGCATTTATGGTTGCAGAAGAAACACATGTGGTGGATATGACAGTTTACAATCCAACTTATAGTCATAATGCAACAGTGATGACTACCGTGATACAGGAATTTGATCAAAGCAAGAATGTGATTTTCGAGTGGCGGGCCTGGGACCATGTGGTGCCAACCGAATCCTATCAAAATCTTGCACTTGGTTATATTGATGCTGTACATACCAATTCAATTGACCTTGATGATGATGGAAATATTGTGGCTTCCAATCGACATCTGAATCAGGTGAACAAAATTGACCGCAATACCGGGGAGTTTATATGGCGGCTTGGCGGAGTTGAAAACGAATTCACTTTTGTAAATGAACCCGAACCGTTTACGTATGAACACGATGCAAGGCGATTAAGTAACGGGAACATTACACTGTGGGATAATGGAAATCAACATGTGCCGGCACATTCAATGGCGAAGGAGTATCAACTTGATGAAATCAATAAAACAGCAACGCTTGTATGGAGCTTTCAACCTAAATCATATTCAAACACCAATTCTTTTTTTTATGCCATGGGTAGCGTGCGCAGACTTGCAAATGGCAACACCCTGGTAAATGGCGGATGGGATGCTTCATCGAACCAATCAAACATGTGGGAAGTAACTTCTTCCGGTGAAGTAGTCTGGGAACTGGCCTTGAATAATTCGAAGAGCTTAGTGAGTTACCGTGCTGCAAAATATACATGGCAACCTTGTGCATTGGTTGCTCCTGAGAAAATTAAGGTGAAAGAAATTACAGATCATTCTGCAAAAGTGACCTGGAAAGCGGTGAGTGATGCTGTTTCTTACGATGTACAATACAGGAAAACAGGCAAGCCCAATTGGAAAGTTCAGAACACTACCCATCTTAAAAAATTACTCAGTAACCTCGACCCTGATAAAATATACGAATACCAGGTGCGCGCCAATTGCATGAATGGCTTTTCTTCCGATTGGTCGCTGGTAAAAACTTTCACTACATTACCATTGCGGCTAGCCGCAGCACAGGAGATAGTTACCACCTTCAGCGTCTATCCAAACCCGACAAGCAATCTGCTGAACATGACCATTAACTCAGGTAGCGATCAAAGCGCAACGATCAGTGTTTTTGATCTTTCCGGAAAAACAGTTTTTACAGCTTCGCAACAATTGCAAACTGGCGAACAGGTATTGACTTACGATCTCACGCAATTGCCTGCAGGAATTTATCTTTCTGAAATAAAAACTGTTGAAGGATCACAAACCAGGAAGTTTGTGAAGGAGTAAAAACATATTTGGGATAAAGTGTTGTGTTAAGATTGAATATTAGTTTGAACGCAATCTTACCTTTTGCTTTCCACTCCGGATGCTTTATTGTATTTTGAGCTTTAAACACACCCTAATGAAGGCCATTATCCCTGTTGCAGGAACAGGAACTAAACTTCGCCCGCATACTTATACGCAACCAAAGGCGCTTATACCCATTGCAGGCAAACCTATTCTTGCATTTATTATAGATGAGATGATTGAAGCCGGCGTGAAGGATTATATTTTCATTGTTGGTTACCTGGGAGATAAGATCCGCGATTTTGTAAACACAAAGTACCCTCAGATTCACGCCAACTTTGTAGATCAGCCCTCACGCGACGGTATTGGTCATGCTATCTGGCATGCGCGCAACCTCGTTGAAAAAGATGAGCCTGTGTTCATTGCACTCGGCGATAGCGTTTTTGATCTGAATATGAAAGAAATTATTTCAGCACCCACTTCATTATTATGTGTGAAAAAAGTGGATGATCCGCGGACATTTGGCGTGGTGGAAATGGATGAGAAAGGCGGCCTCATCAACAGATTGATTGAAAAACCACAAATTCCAAAATCGAATTTAGCATTAGTCGGCCTTTATAAGATCAATGAATCCACCGCATTATTTGACGCACTTGATTATAACATAAAAAACAAAGTGGTAACACGTGGTGAAATACAGCTTACCGATGCATTGATGCGCATGATTGAGAATGGAATCGTTTTCAAAGGTTATAAAGTCAATAACTGGTTTGATTGCGGAAGAAAAGAAACGTTGCTGGAAACCAACGCGATCCTGTTAAAAAAGATGGGCCATTCTCTCGCCGCTAACCTGCAACATGAAAACTCCATCATCATTGATCCGGTGAGTATAGCTGACAATTGCAAACTCAATAACTGCATCGTGGGTCCTAATGTTACGATTGGTGAAAACACCGTGATTACCGCATCCATCATCAAAGAATCAATTATTGGCAGCAACTCAGTTATCGCTGATGTGCTGCTGCATCATTCATTAGTAGGTAATGACGCAACGATTCACGGCATGAGTCAGACGTTGAATTTGGGAGATGACACTGAAATAGATATGCGGTGAGAATTAGGAATTATGAATTAGGAATTGAGAATTCATAATTCCATATAGTTGTCCTATCAAATACTAACGACACCTGACTAACGACCTTTACTCACTACTCACTACTGAATGAAAAACCGTATCACCCAACTCTTCGGTATCAAATATCCAATCATCCAGGCGGGAATGATCTGGTGTTCCGGTTGGGAGTTGGCTTCTGCAGTCAGCAATGCAGGCGGATTAGGAATTATCGGAGCAGGTTCCATGTATCCGGAAATTCTAAGGCAACACATTCGTAAATGCAAAGCAGCAACCGATAAACCATTTGCAGTAAATGTACCGCTGTTATATCCGGACATTGACGTACACATGAAAACCATAATGGAAGAAGGTGTAAAAATCGTTTTCACTTCAGCAGGTAATCCTAAAACATGGACGCCCATTTTAAAACAGCATAACATCCAGGTGGTTCATGTGGTATCCAGTTCCAGGTTTGCAAAGAAATCAGAAGATGCCGGATGCGATGCAGTAGTTGCTGAAGGTTTTGAAGCCGGTGGACACAATGGCCGCGAAGAAACGACGACCATGGTTTTGATTCCATTGGTAAAACAAGCTATAAATATTCCACTGATTGCAGCAGGCGGTATTGCCTCAGGCAGATCGATGATGGCAGCTTTTGCACTGGGAGCAGATGGTGTGCAGCTTGGAACACGTTTCGCGGCGACTACAGAATCCAGTGCACATGAAAACTTCAAACAAAAAATCATTACTGCTGAAGAAGGCAGTACTATTGTCGCGATGAAGAAGATAGTGCCGGTGCGTTTGATCAAAAATAAATTTTATGAACAGATACAAGCGGCGGAAGATCGAGGCGCTCACGCGGAAGAAATAAAAATCATTCTTGGTCGTGCACGGGCAAAGCGTGGCATGTTTGAAGGTGAGTTGGAAGAAGGCGAGTTGGAGATTGGTGAAGTGAGTGCAAATATCCGTTCTATAAAACCCGCTGGGGAAATTGTTAAGGAAGTGTGGGAAGAGTTTTTATCTGCGCAACAGGAAATTGGGAAAATGGATTTACAGTGATTCCTGTTTTCGAATTAAAACATCGAATGTGAAGCCACTTCGTTATACCCTGAATATCTGATTTAAATATACAAGGCCAATGGCTTTCATCCATTCAACCTATAATGAATACGTACAGTGTCTCAAACTATTTTATTCTTCAACGCTTTAATCACCACTTCAGATTTAGAGTTCACATGCAATTTTCGGTAAATGTTTTTACTGTGAAACTTCACAGTGTCGATGCTGATGGAGCACACATCAGCAATCAATTTATAGCTCAGGCCTTTCACCAATCCGTCCACCACTTCCAATTCGCGTGGAGAGAGATGGAAATCATTTTGTAAATCCGGCGCTGGCTGATGGTTCATGTATTGCAATACTTTGCGCGCTACAGAAGGTGAGAGCGGAACACCGCCCTTATGTACTTCGAAAATCGCTTCAATAATTTTTTCCGGTGTTGTATTCTTTAATAAATATCCTGAAGCGCCTGCACAGATAGAAGCAAATATCTTATCGTCATCTTCCATTTCCGTCTGCATTAACACCTCGACATCCGGAAAACGTTTCTTGATGATCTGCACTGCCTCAATACCTTTTATCCCGGGCATCTCAATATCCATCAGCACTACATGCGGCTTTGTGGCTTCTATGCGATTGATCAGATCAGTGCAATCGTCATAAGCACCTGTACAAACCATTCCATCGGCTTCATCAACAATCTGCTGCAGGTATTCGCGAATGAGGCGAATGTCTTCGAAAATGGTGACACGGAGCAACATAATAATCTCTTTGCTGTAAAACTATTTCTTATATTTAGGATTAATAGTCTAAACCTGAATATCTACCCGTTTGTGTAGGGTATCTTAAGCTGCTTTAGTTGCATTTTTATTCACCATAAAATTATTATCCATGCAAAAAGCTCTTATAATCTCATTATTGAGAATGAGAATTTTCCTTCTGGTTTTCTCCACTTTGGTATCTCCATTTTCCTCAGGAAAATTATTTGCACAGGATCAGCACACAACTGATTCGCTGCTAAAGGTTTTAACGGAAGCACAGGATGACACTAACAAAGTCAATATACTGAATGCATTAAGCAAGCAGTTCTGGAGAGCAGGAAACTACGACGAAGGGAAAAATTATAGTGATAAAGCATTGTCCCTTGCGGGTTCACTTCGACTTGGAAAACAACAAGGATGGGTTAAAGGCATAGCAAACGCTTATAGTAATATGGGATTCATATACAGAAATCAGAGTAATTATCCCGAATCTCTGAAAAGTTTTTCCTTGTCATTGAAAGCAAGTGAAGAAGGGGGCTATAATAAAGGTATTGCGAATGCTTACAACAACATCGGAATTATCTGTGTTTATCAAGGTAATAGTGCTGAAGCATTAAAAAATTATTGGGCTGCGTTAAAAATCCAGAACGAAATAGGTAACAAGCAAGGGAGCGCCAACGCATACAATAATATAGGACTGATTTACGAAGATCAGGGTAACTATCCAGAAGCTTTAAAAAATTATTTTCTTGCTTTAAAAATCAGTGAAGAAGTCGCAGACAAGCAAGGTATGGCCGGCCCATATAATAATATCGGTAATGTATATTTGAGACAAGACAATTACTCTGAGGCACTTAAAAATTATTCAGCTGCATTAAAAATTAATGAAGAAACAGGAGACAAAAAAAAGATCGCTACTTCTTATGGAAATGTGGGAAATGCTTATTTAAGAATGCGAAATTATACTGAGGCCCTTAAATATCAATTTTCTTCTTTAAAAATTAGTGAAGAAATAGGAAATAAACAAAACATGGCTACCGCCAATGACAATATTGGTGATATTCATTCAAAACAGGGTGATTATGATCAGGCTTTGAAAAATTATTTTTCGGCTTTGAAAATTCAGGAAGAAATTGGTGAAAAACGCGGTGCTGCCATTTCCACCATTAATATTGGTGATGTATATACCAAGCAAAAGCTATTTAATAAAGCTCTTCCATTCTTGAAGAAAGGCTTGTCACTTGCAAAGGAAGATGAAAATAACGATGCTGTGAAGGGGGCTTATCTATTTCTTGCGGAAGCGTCCGCAGACATGCATGACTATAAAAGTGCTTACGAATATCACCAGTTATATTCTGATATAAAAGACACTTTGCTCAATATTGAGAACAACAAACAAATTGCTCAAATGCAGGCACAATATGCAGGTGAGAAAAAAGACAATCAGATCGCATTGCTCAACAAAGACAAAAATATTCAGGAGCAAAAGGTAACGCAACAAAAATTTATCAGAAATGTATTCATCGGCGGTTTGATTTTAATCCTCTTGCTTACAGCACTCTTATTCAACCGATACATGATAAAAATAAAAGCCAATCACCTCCTCGAAGAGAAAAACACGCAGATCGAAGCAGAGAAGGGACGCGCAGAAACATCTCAACTACGTGCCGAGAAGAGTGAAAAATTCAAGGAACAATTTCTTGCAAACATGAGTCATGAGATTCGAACTCCCATGAATGCCATCGTTGGCATGACGAACCTGGTGTTGAATTCAAAATTAGATGAGCAGCAGCACACTTACATGGATGCTATCAAGAAGTCATCGCATAACCTGCTGGTAATCATCAATGATATTCTTGACCTTTCAAAGATTGAAGCAGGTAAAATGGAGTTTGAGAAGATCAACTTCAAATTACAGGATGTGCTCAATCAGGTTTATAGTACGTTGCGATTTAAAGCAGAAGAGAAAAGTTTGAAACTGAATATAGAAACCAATGAGGAAGTTCCATCTGTAATTGTAGGTGATCCGGTTCGGCTGAATCAGATTCTACTCAACCTGGCTGGTAATGCAATTAAGTTTACGGAGAAGGGATCGGTGACGATTGATGTGAAGAACCAGACTTTGGGGATCAATAACCAGGAGACAGAGGACCATATCGAATCAATTTGCAATTTAGTCTTTACCGTTTCAGATACCGGCATTGGAATTCCTGAAGAAAGGATTGATACGATTTTTGAGAGTTTCAATCAGGCCGACAGGGATACCTTCCGCAAATATGGTGGTACAGGATTGGGTTTAGGCATTTCAAAATACCTTATTGATTTGCAGGGTGGAAGCATAGCGGTAAAAAGTAAACAGGGCGAAGGCAGCTCATTTACTTTCCTAATTCCCTACCAGGTTGGTACCATAGAAGGATTGCAATCGGAAACAAAAACGATTGATGAGCTGCAGAAATCGAAACTTGGTAACTTAAGAATACTTCTTGCTGAAGACAATTACTTTAATCAAATTGTATTGGTGGACACCTTGCAGGTTTTGTTGCCGGGCATCACAGTTGAAGTGGCAGCAAATGGAAGAGAGGCAATAGAAAAATTGAAATCGCAGCACTTCGACCTTGTGCTGATGGATGTTCACATGCCGGAGATGAATGGATTGGAGGCAGTACACATCATTCGAGAAACGCTTCCATCACCACTCAATAAAATCAAGATTATTGCCTTAACGGCAAGTGTTACAAAAGCAGAGATCACTAATTGTTATGAAGCTGGTATGGACGATTACGTGCCTAAACCTTTTGAACAGGAGGAGTTGGTGAGTAAGATTGCAAAGCTTACGCTGAACTGACACTGTAATATTTCTAACTTGCATTTGGATATTAAGAGCTCAAATGCCTGTTCCTGCTAATAGCCTTATTGACTTATCATTTGTGACTTCCATTGCTAAAGGAAGTCCTGAAGTTATTTTGAAGTACCTGCATATTTTTTTAGAAGACACTCCACCACAAATTGCTGCACTTGAAAAATCAGTTGAAGCGAATGATTGGAATGGAGTTGGAAACATCTCACATGCATTGAAATCGCAACTTAATTTTATAGGTGCCAAATCAACTGCTCAGCTTGCAGGAGCTATCAAAGATGCTTCAGAAAAAAATATTGAACAGGATTCCTTGCCATCGAGGATGAAAGAGTTTTCTGAAAAATATGCTCAGATCCATAAAGAATTGGTGGAGACGGTAAATAAGCTATCAGGAAAATTATGAGTTGAATAGGTTGATAGCGTTTAAAGTCTAGAGTTTAGATTGTATTCCCAGTAACATCCTGGTTCATGGCTGATAATCCTCCTATCAACTTATCGCTATTATTTATATTCAGTGCTCCCCAATTCCTAATTCTTAATTCCTAATTCTCAATTCTCCCCTACCCCAATGTGTAGTTGCGACAGGCATACTACTCAACCTACTTTTGATGAACAAAATATACAGCTCATGAAAAGTCAGACAACCATTTTACCGGAACTCATTTTATCTGCAGCAACACTATCAGAGGTGTCCATTTTTTCAAGCAAAATACTGACACCTTTTATCATGCACAGGATAATAATCATGTTTGTAAGTTTCCTTTTTATTGATAATCCTTGTTTCAGTCAGAACGCAAACGTTCAATGGCAACAAGCACTCGGAGGGTCAGACTATGATGAGCCCGCCGCTATCATTCAATCGCACGATGGTGGATTGGTTGCCACAGGATTCACTTTTTCTTCCGAAGGAGATGTAACTAAAAATTATGGAGGAGCCGATGCGTGGATTCTGAAAATGGATGGAGAAGGTCACTTGCAATGGCAGGTTACGGTAGGAGGAAGTGCAGATGATTACGCTTACGGAATAACCGAAACAATGGATGGTGGATTTGTGATAGCAGGTGAAACGAAATCATGTGAAGGAAATTTCTCTTCCAATCATGGCTTTTCAGATGGATTGATCGCAAAGGTTGATTCACATGGAAAGCTGCTATGGACTAAACTTTTCGGATCACCGGGCAACGATCAGTTCAACGCGGTTTTTGAAAATGCAGATGGAAGTCTGGTTGCAGCAGGAACTGTTGCCTGTCATGAAAATGATAAAAAAGGCGTCGCTGATTTTTGGCTTTTAAAAATAAATGCAGATCAGACAGTATTGTGGTCAAGACATCTCGGAGGAGACGCTAATGACAGATTGATTGGCGCCATGAAATCCAATAATGGATACATGCTCTGTGGCAATACCATCTCGAGCAAAGGAAACGCAGCCGCAGGATATTACCGTAAAACCAATGGATTGATCATTAGCACGAATGCTGAAGGAAATGTGCTATGGAAAAAAACCATTGGCGGTTCCAATGATGATGTGATCACTGCCTGTTCACTTACTATCGATCAGGGTTGCCTTATAGGAGCCATCACTGATTCAAATGATGGAATGCTTTACAGTTTTAAACAGTCATCAAATATTGATTGCTGGCTTCTTAAAATATCAGCCATAGGCGTGATGGAATGGCAGACTGTTGTGTTTGATGAAGGTCAGGATCTTGTAGCCAATACCGTTCTGGAAACAATTGACGGTGGTTACTTCTTAGGCGGTACCGCTTCTCAACGGTCTGTGATGATGAAATTTTTCCAGAACCGATTGATGGATTGGGCACTACTGGGTGACAGAAAGAAAGAAACCGGAAAAGCATTTGTCGAGATGCCGGATAGCAGCTTTATCATGGCCGCTGCAGGATTTACTTCTGATAATTATATCCGAAACAACGGGTTTGAAGACTTCTATATGGTAAAAATGAAACCTGTTAATGACAACTCTTATAAATAAAAACAAGAAGTTGATTGCGACCTTAAAATGTGTCTCATTATTCAGCATTCAAAATCAAAGTCAAAGACATCTCAGAATATTTCTTTAAAGGACGAAGCCGAAAATCCTCATCAGAGTAGGCTAACAAATTAAATAAAAAATAAAAAATGATGAATCAACGAATCACTAAAACCAAAACTATCAGTTCATTAATGCTGATCGCACTTTTCACACTGGCATTTACCAGTTGCCAAAAACAAAATCTGTCTCCTGAAACTTTAAATACTTCCGCTGTTGCAACCGGATCCGATAAGGAGCTTAATCCTAACTCACATTGCCTGGTAACACATACCGACAATGACCTCTTTGGTTATTCCCTCGACATTTATTATAACGCAGATGGTGATCCTGATTCAATGAGTTTTGGTGGATTTCCTGCAACGATGAAATACGATGCAAAGGGAAGATTGAGAACCGCCAATTACGGGTCCGATGGTGTACACTTCGATTTTCTTTACAGTGGCAGAAGCTTGCTTCCTTCTGTGCTGAAATATTACTATCCCGGTATCACCTATCCTGTTAATAACGGGTTAATTGCTATTGACAGTTTTTCATACAACGCGAAAGGTGAAATGACTAAGCTCAGTCTGAACAACCTGCTATTTCCTGCATACAATGGTGTTGAAAATTATGAATATGACGTGCAGGGGAATGTAACCAAGGTTTCAATTACAGCTCAAAATGGTGGTACCGTTTTTTTTCCCGGATATGTTGAAAATGAAGCATTCAGCTACGACAATAAACGCAATTTCATGACCGGCAGTAAATGGATAAAATATATTTTATACAATTCTGGTGTATTTCCTGCAGATTATTTCAGAATGTTCAGCAGGAACAATGCATTGGACTGGACCTGGGGATACGACGGTGGTTACAATCCAATTTCGGCAGATTATGAATACAATGAGGAAGGTTTTGCTACGAAAGCCAATAATCATTTGTTCGATATAGATGGTGTTACCGAAATAATTGCATTCACTGACAACTCTTTATCTACCTGCGATGGGTCAGGCCAAAAACCGCAAGCGATTCCTTCTAAAAGAATTCAACTGCTCCCTGGTAATTTGTTGAAACTGCCTGGAACATTACCATTAACCATTAAATAAAATTTCGACTATTTCGAAAGTGACGAATGAAGATTTCTTCGCACGCAAAAATGTCTTAAAAAAAACAACAACTAATTAAATCAATTAAGGAGAAAGCCGAAAATCCTTAAACAGAGTAGGCGAAATAGTTAAACATAAATCAAAAATGAAAAGACGAATCAATCAAACAAAACTCTTCGGCGCTTTAATGCTGATGACCTTTTTCACACTTGTATTTACAAGTTGTCAAAAAGAAAATGTTATTCCTTCAGAGAGTGAATTTAGCAGCACCACTTCTGTAGACTTAAAACAAGGACCTGACGTACCTGAAATTATTGCCGTACCTGCCGGAAACAGGGTGATCTGGCATGCATATGCAACAGGTGTTCAAATCTACCAGGTTCAGCAAAGCACTACTGATCCCAATGTTTATCTCTGGGTTTTCTTAGCACCTTCCGCCACGTTGTTTTCAGATGCAGGACTCACCCACCAGGTTGGTACTCATTACATAGGCCCCACATGGAAAGTAACCACCGGACGCAAGAATGGGGAGTTTGTAGTTGGAGTTAAATTGCAGGGTATTACTCAGGATGCAACTGCTGTTGCCTGGTTGCTGCTTCAGGCAGTGCCGAATTCCGATCCGAACTATTTCAATGAAGTTACTTATATCCAACGCATCAACACCGCGGGCGGACTGGCACCAACCACCGGCGCTGACGCTGATCATTTAGGTGAACAGGTAGAAATTCCATACACTGCTGAATATTATTTCTTCGGTTCAAATTGAATTTTCAGGATAGCTGCTATTATGAATATGGCGGCTATCCCTTTTTTAGAATCATCAATTCCACCTTTATTTGTTATATTTATTTTTCCTCTTTCATGCTTTGATCATTAAAAGACCGCATTCTCGCATTGATCAATACTTCATTTTTACTGTGCAAAATACCTATTCATAACCTTGTAGTTATTATGATAAAAACTTCTAACAAATGAAGATGGATATGAATTTTTATTGTGAAAGGAGATCAATTGAATAATGCATTCGGGAACACCATTAAATACGTACATAATTATGGAAGCTAAAAAATATTCAAATTGGATGATAGTATTATTATGGATGTGGGCAGTAACTTTTACTGCCTGTGATAAAGATCATGCTGCCAATCCAAACCACCTTGTGACAGTTAGTTCTCTTGGAGGCAACGGTTCACTCGGATTTGCAAATGGGGCAGGTTCTGAAGCACAATTTTGGGGACCAAAAGGAATTATTGTAGATGAGATAACCATGTTTATGCTGTTGCCAAAGATTATTCCGGTAATTTATGGATGGGCACCGAGAACGGATTGTCCGAGTTTCAAGAAGGAGGAATCGTGAGTGTTGATAATAGTATTCCTGCTATCAAAAAATTCAACTTGAAAGTTTTTCCCAACCCATTTCAACAATCCACTACTGTCTGTATATTTCTCGAAAAGAATGCAGACGTTACCCTTGAGGTATTTAACCTTCTCGGACAAAAAGTAAAAACCATTTTGCAGAATCAGAATCAAACAGAGGGAAAACATCAATACTTATTCAGTGGGAACAGTGAAGGAATTTATTTGGTGAAACTTACGGTGAATGAAATTTCTTCTGCGCAAAAAATAATTCACGCAAAATAAAAACGAATGCTATGAACAGATATTCACGATCAGTCTTCTTTCTCTTTTCTCTTATCTTAATAACTATCGCAAATTCATTCGCACAAAATCCGGAATGGATTAACTATACGAATGGGAACTATGTAACATCAATAGCAGCACAGGACAGTTCGGTTTGGGTGGCAACATATGGTGGAGGACTGGTAAAGATTAATAAGAATACCGGCGAAACCTCCTTCTTTAATCATGCAAATTCAGGCCTTCCATATAATGCTGTTTTCTCCCTTGCTTTGGATCATCAGGGTGATTTGTGGATGGGCAATACTGATGGTGATTATAGTTACCTTGCTAGGTTTGATGGTACACAATTTACCTCTTACAATCTTGTTTGTGTACTGTCCATTGCAGTGGATTCCAATGACAATAAGTGGTTTGGTTGTATCGATCTTCAAAAATTCGACGGAACAACCTGGACGAATTTTTCCCCAAGCGGGTTTATTAATATTGATAATCTTGCTATAACTTCGGATCAACATATATGGGGTTTATATCGTGGTGGAAATTCCATTTTGGATTTCGGATATACAGGTGATTCAATGACTTCCTATAATTTTCTAAACTCCAATATCCCTTATGGAAATTATTCAGGGCTTGCAATAGATTCCAACGATACGCTTTGGTTCTGTTCCACCGATCATGTCACTGAAGAAACGGAACTGGTATCTTTCTTCAATGGAGCAATGGTTCAGGTTATTCCTTTTCCTTCTTCGGTAACAGGCACGATCAACCAGCTTTTTATTGATAAAAATGATTCGAAGTGGATCGCATCTCAACACGGACTTTTAGAATTTAGCAATGGCAACTGGATAGTTTACGACATCTCCAATTCAGCTATCAGCAGTAATGCAGTGCTCGCCGTGAGTACAATAAATGATAATGATATTTGGATAGGAACTGACGCTGGTCTCGACCGGCTTAATAATAATATATGGACTCACCATATTACTTCCAACTCCGGGTTAAACAGCCGATATGTTCTTAATGTTAAAGCCAGCACTCTTAAAAGTATATGGATGGATAATGAATCATCCTTGATTTCATTCGACGGAGAAATTTGGTCACACTTCAATCCGAATAACTCAAACGGACAGGGTCCGGCATTCAATCTTTTTGACATTGGAGACGAAGACAATCTTTGGCTATATGATATTTCCAATTACGGTCTCGATCAGTTTTCCATTCAGTCTAACGCATGGTCATTTTACGATCAATCAAATTCAGACATTCCTTCAAATGAAACAATAAGCGCTTTGTATGCAAATAATGGAAATGGTGTCTGGATGCAGTTTGTTTCCGGCGTTCCTGGATTGGTTGAATATGATGGCACTACCTGGAAAATATTTAATACAACTAATTCATCTATTCCTTCTGATGATTCACGTTTGATTGGAGTTGACGAAGAGAATAACGTGTGGCTTGCAGAACCCTATAACAATGCTGAACACGAAAACAAAATTACTAAGTTCAATGGTTCACAATTCGATACCTATGTATTTGGTGATACCAGCTTACATTTTGATTTCGGGCTTTCACATATGGCCCGTGACCAGCAAGGCAACTGGTGGTTTACTTCTATTCCAGGCATATTCAAATTTGACGGAACGGAATTTATCCTGAACCCTAATGGTTTTTCAGCATACAATGCATTGAATATTCTTATTGATGCAAATGACGTAAAGTGGATGGGAACTTATAGTGGTTTGATAAGAATTGATGACTCGTCAAAATATGTTTTTGATATCAGTAATTCGGGTTTGGGAGGTAACCATGTTTACGCTGTTGCCAAAGATAATTCAGGGAATTTATGGATGGGCACAGAGAACGGATTGTCTGAGTTTCAAGAAGGAGGAATCGTGAGTGTAGATAATGGTATGCCTGCTATCAAAAAATTCAACTTGAAAGTTTTTCCCAACCCATTTCAACAATCCACCACTGTCTGTATATTTCTCGAAAAGAATGCAGACATTACCCTTGAGGTATTTAACCTTCTCGGACAAAAAGTGAAAACTATTTTACAGAATCAAAATCAATCCGCCGGAAAACATCAATATTCTTTGACTGGAATTGGAGAAGGAATTTACTTGATGAATCTTACTGTAGATGGAATTTCTTCCACTCAAAAAATTATTTGCCAAAAGTGAAATTACACAGCTCAACTCAACCCTTCACTCACTTTTACCATAGCTTCCCTGGCATCCGCACTTTCATATAAAATCCGGTACGTTGCTTCACAGATCAACAGGTTCACCATAAATTGTTTGTTCACTTCATGAATACATTTGGCTGCATTATAGCCTTCAGCAATCATATTCATTTCAAGTAAAGCTGCTTTCACAGAATATCCTTTGCCAATCATGTTGCCAAATGTTCTGTTGCGGCTGAATTGTGAATAGGCAGTCACCATTAAATCTCCGAGATAAGCGGAATCTTTGATGTCGCGCGTAATCGGATGCACCGCTTTTACAAAACGCTCCATCTCTTCAATAGCATTTGAAATCAGCACGGCCTGAAAATTATCTCCATAGCCAAGTCCATGGCAGATGCCAGCCGCCAGTGCATAAATATTTTTCAGCACGGCGCCATATTCCGTACCGTAAATATCATCTGAAGGCGTACAGCGAACATAACTGCAGCGAAGTAATTCACATACCAATGCTGCATGCTCACTTCGCTGACTCGCCAGTGTGAGATAGCTGAGTTTTTCCAAGGCTACTTCTTCCGCATGACAAGGTCCGCTAATGATCACCGAATTTTCAAGTGGCACTTCAAAATATTTATGCATGAAATCAGCAATCAAAAGATTATCGCCCGGAATCATGCCTTTAATGGCAGACACAATGATCTTGTGCTTAAAGTCTATGGGAGAAAGCGGTTGTAACGCTGTTTTTAAAAAAGCAGCCGGTACTGCAAGGAAAATAATCTCTCCTGCGGAAACCGTTTTTTTTAAATCCACATCGGGAAGAATGTATCCGGGATTAAAATCTACTGAACTCAGATAATTCGGGTTGTTGAACCGTGTGCACAGATTTTCAACCGAAGCTGCATCACGTAACCACCAATGAACGACCTGTTCATTTTCATTCAACACCTTGGTGAGTGCTGTGGCCCAACTTCCGCCACCTATCATACTTATTTTTTGGGAGGTCATGATGGAAAGTTAACTGAAAGACAAAAAGCTGAAGTAAGCATACCGGCTGTTCAGCAAGAAAAAAACAACCCTTCCTTTGGATTGTAGCACTACGAATGCTGCCAGCAGCTCCATTGAACAGTGCCGGGCAGGCATTCCTTATTTTGCCTCTGTATTAAAGAGCTTGTCTTTGTCAACCACTTTCACCACGTCACCATTTTTCAATAGGCGGGAAATCGCACTGAAAGGTGCGGTAATCACCTGCTCATCACCTTTGAGCCCCGACTTAATTTCAATAAATTCGTCATCCTGAATACCGGTCTTCACCGCCACAGTATTTGCGATACCATTCTTAATTACAAACACAACTTCTTGCTGCTTGACTGCATCCTTCTTTGTATTCTTAAAATCAGAGCCCGTTTTTGATTGAGCAGCTAATGTATCTTCGGTTTCTTCCCTGGTAGTAACTGCCTGAATGGGAACAGCGATCACATTGGTCACTTTATTAGTCAGGATCGCCACCGATGCAGACATGCCGGGAAGAAATGGAAATTTTTTCCCATCAGCACCAATCAGTTCTTTATAAGAATCTTTAACCAGCAAAATCTTCACTTCAAAATTGGTTACCTGTTCTGATTGACCGGTAAGCGTACTTTTTGCTGAATTGGCAATCTGCTTTACCACGCCCTTGAACTTCTTATCAGGATAAGCATCCAGTTCAATTTCCGAGGTATCACCGAGCTGCACACGCAGCACATCATTTTCACTTACATCCACCCTTGCTTCAATAGCGTTGAGATCAGAAATGTGCATCATGTCGGTGCCCTGCATTTGCGTAGTACCCAGCACACGTTCACCTTTCTCAATATTCAGTTGTGATACTATGCCATTGATGGGGGCGTAAATAGTTGTTTTGCGCAAATCTTCCGTTGCTTCCTTAACACTCGCCTGAGCACTTTGTACACTGTAATCCGCTGCTTTAACTGTCATTAATGCACCATCATAATTTGCCTTCGCGGCTTTGTAAGCGGCTTCAATATTTTCAAAATCAGCATCAGAAATTACTTTTTGGTTGTGCAGGTCCTTGTTACGGTTATAATTTTTTTCAGACCGCTCGAGCTCAGCAGTTACCTGAATCAGCGCTGCCTGCGATTGCAATGAATTGGATTTGGAAGTATTCAACGCCGCAACCGAACGGTCAAGAATTGCCTGGTAGATATCGGGTTTGATTTTCGCCAGCACCATGCCTGCTTTTACTGAATCACCTTCCTTAATATACAATTCAGTCACCTCGCCTGATACATCCGGACTTAATTTTACATCCAGTTCCGGATAAATTTTTCCGCTTGCTGAAACACGTTCTGTAATCTCCTTGTGCGATACTGTTTCCACACTAACTTCTGTTCCTTTCGAACCACCTATCCATCCTTGTTTTTTTCCAACAAGCAACACAATCACCAGTATGACAGCAATTGCAATTAAAATATAAAGTACCCTGTTTTTTTTGAACATGCTTATTGCAGTGTTAATGGTTTTCCCTGGTAAAGATCCAGCACTTTCAATTTAAAAATATAACGGAATTTAGACTGAAGCAGTGAGGATTGAGCTTTGGTTAGATTACTTTTTGCAGTAGTATAATCAAGTGAGGTGATGCCGCCAAGGTTAAACTTCTTTTGGGCGTCATCAAAAGACTTCTCTAATGCGGTCACCCCTTTTAATGCGGCTGTATAACTGTTTTTTGCAGCCACTGCATCCTGGTAAGCTGTTTCAACATCCTTCTGCAGTTGTTGCTTTGCCGATTGCAGCGAGTATTCCGCATTCTGCACATTAATTTTTGACCGGCTGATGTTGGTGCGCGTATTCCAGTTATTGAAAATAGGAATATCAAGACTAAACCCAAAGGCCTGGCCAAAGTTGTCTTTTAACTGTGTGGTGTAAGCTGCATCTTTAAAAGTGGGTATAATATTAAATGAAGGTGATAACACAGGTTCGCCTGTGCTGCCTACATAACCAATCTGCTGAGGTTCTCCGGTAACCGTATCAATAGATCCTATTCGCTGATAAGCATCAGAATAATTAGTGGACAGGCTTCCGAAAAATGAAAGGGAAGGATATTGAGCACCTCTTGCAATGGCTAAACTGCGCTCATAACTGAAAAGATTATACTCAGCGTTTTTGATAACCGGTTGCAACCGCAGGGCTGTCTGATAAATACTGTCTGCTGTAAGATTAAGATCGCGCAACAACTCCGTACTCATATTGATATCGGGAACAGATACTTCCAAAGGTTCCGACAGGTTCATGAGTTGTGTAAGATTGAGCTTTGCAATATCCAATGCATTCTGTGCATTTACTTTTGCCAGCTCGTCATTCGCTACCTGCGCTTCAATATCATAGAGTGAACCCTGCGAAAGTGTGCCTGCATTTACCAGCAATTTCGTGCGGTCCATTTGCGCACGGGAAACACTCAATTGTTCATCAGCATTCAGCAGGTTTTCTTTTGCATATACGATTTCCAAAAAACCACCTGCCACATATAACTGAATGGTTTGTTCCGTATTGGCCGTGGCTGCCTGGCTTGCCAATAAACTGAATTCATTTTGCTTCACGGTATTCAAACGTTGGAAACCATTGAATAATGGCCAGCCCACAGAAAGCTGGATGTTGTTGGTTTGTGTGTTTTGATTTACAAAGAGGTTGGTGGTAGGATCAATCGTTCGTCCGAAATTGAAATAGTAACCGGTGCTTGCATTTACACTGGGCAGAAGATTCAGTTTCGATTGCGTCAATGTATATTCAGAAAGCTGTGCATTCAGTTGTGACTGCTTCAATGAAATATTATTGGCAGTTGCATAAGCGGCGCACTCTTCAAGCGTCCATGCCTTCTGCGCAACAACGGATTGCAAGGCTGAAATAACAATCGATAAAACAAGAAAAAGACGCCTCAAAAGATTCTCTATTTTTAGTGCCGCCAAAGATAAAAAAAAATGGACGTCGGCAATCATCAATTACTTTCGTGGGTTTTTTGGCCCTACCGGCAAAGCAGCAACGAAGCAAATGTCATTTAGTTAAGCATGATTTATTTTGAATATCGAACATCGATTAACGATTTTTGATTTAAGCATTTAAAAAAATGCAGCAGCAATTTCCGATCCCTGCAGAGCTTTTAAATGCTTAAGGGGGAGTTCCTGAGAAATCCCGGAATAGATAGAAAATTAGTTTCCTTAACGAAATAAGATTGCCCCGAAGTTAACTCTTCCAAATCGCTAAACCTTTCAAACAATCTAAACCCTACCAACCCTTCAAACCACCTAAACAATCTAAACCCTTCAAACAATCTAAACCCTTCAAACCCTTCCATGCCCCTTCCCCACGAATACTATATGAGTCTTGCCATTAAAGAAGCCCGGAGAGCGCTTGACGAAGACGAGGTTCCTATCGGTGCGGTGATTGTAAGCAGCAGCCAGGTAATTGGCAAAGGTTATAACCAGGTGGAAAGACTGAGGGATGTTACAGCTCACGCGGAAATTATTGCCATTACCGCAGCGGCAAATTTTTTCAACAGTAAATATTTAAAAAACTGTACGCTCTATGTTACGCTCGAACCCTGCATGATGTGTGCCGCAGCTATTGGATGGGCACAGGTTCAGCATATTGTAATTGGAGCAATTGATCCAAAAAAAAGGATTTACACTTTATACGCCTTCACCTCTGCATCCAAAAACTACTATTGAAACTGGTATTCTGGAAGAAGAATGTGGTGAGTTGGTGAGGGAGTTTTTTAAGAGAAAAAGGGAGTAAGATTTTCGTAATCGGTTTTTTACTCAGCATATCAACCAATAAATTTCCAGCGCTGACATACCAGACAGCAGCATTTGAAGAAAGTATCCTAATCTCTCCTTATAATTTTTTAACCTTCCATTTGATCCTGCGCTAACCTCACTGGCGAATGAGTCCACCTGATATAAATCATAATTGAAATCTGCTCAAAATCATTTTATATTCAAAAAAGGTGTTTCAACTTTGTGCAGCCATTATTTCTTCCTGCTGAATTTTTCAATTGATAAAAATGAAAAAGTCAACGCTTTCATCAGAAAGCAGAAAATCATTCAGTAAATCAATGGTTCTGACTTTTGCTCTACAGCCTTCACAAAAGTTCCTTTTGCAATCAAAGCCTGATATTAAAATAACAAATGTCAGAATGGGTTTTGAAATATAGCTGAATAAGTAATGCCGGAAATCAATCTGGAAGAGTTGGCAGTCAATTGGTGCTGTTACTGCAACGTCACCGCTGACACTATGTAATAACAGGAAGAAGCTGAAAATCCTTTGCCTGCCCGCGCCCCCAATGTCAGGGACACAGACCGACTTAAAAGAGTAAGCCCCATAATGCCGAAAAGGGTTTAGAGTAAGCAACTCATTTAAGTACTAAAAAATTAAGCCATGAAAAAAATAAGAACAAACCCAATGATGGCGGGCATCATGCTGTTCATCATATGCTGTTTCATAATTGGAACTGCTACGATTCAGGCGCAGACAATAACAGGAGTACAAAAAGGATCATCTGTTATACTTAACGGTTCCGGTTTTGCGTCCAATGAAAATATCAGTATGCAGGTAGTTTATCTTGACAATACGCGGTTCATGAATGCACTTCCCTGGGTGGTTACCACGGATGAAAAGGGTGCTTTTGTGACAACACAAAACATTGCTGCCCATTCAAATGAACCGATTGATAATCTTAAGATAACCGCACATGCCCGTACTTCAGGTGCATGGGTTCAGTATTTTTTAGACGGTGTAACGCCAACCCTGATTGGTTCAAAAATGGTTGCGCAAACAAATAATGCTGTTAAAAATAATCCAGCACCTCCACCCTTGCCTTCAGAAAATTTAATTGATTGCACAGGATTCCCTGATCCGGGAAATACACTGGTAACAACAAATCCCACTTGTGCCAACACAGAATTTACACTTTCACTCCAAAATTCTGGCGGTACTGGAGTTGGCTATCAATGGCAGGCAAATACAGGTGCAGGATTCGCCGATATCCCGGGCGCTACAGATGAAATATATACCACATCGCAATCTGTTGGAACAGATTATCAATGTGTTGTTACGTGTACCAATAGCAGCTTGTCAACTACTTCCACAAGCCTTCTTGTATCTGTTGCAAATCCTTCCGGGTGCGCACTTACAGTTACACCAGGTGGAACAGCCACACAGATTGCTGAAAAACTGCTGGGCCCCGGCGTAACGGTTTACAACGCTGTTATCAATTGCACGTCAAATGCCTACGGAACATTTACCGGTGGCCTCACCAGTCTTGGATTGTCTGATGGTATCGTTTTAACTTCAGGCAGTGCCGTTGACCTGATAGGACCGAATAATTCAGCTTACCAGAGCACTGATAATATAATGCCTGGTGATCCTGATTTGGAAGTGCTCACCACGTCAACCACATTTGATGCCTGCACTATTTCATTTGACTTTGTAGCCGCATGCGACAATATAGCTTTCAATTATATTTTCGGATCAGAAGAATATCCTGAATTTGTGAACTCGCAGTTCAATGATGTATTTGCTTTTTTCATCAGCGGGCCGGGTATCAGTGGTGTGCAAAATATCGCTTTGGTGCCGGGCGCAAATATTCCCATTGAAATCAACAATGTGAATGATGGATATACTATTGATTGTCCGGATGTGTTGCCGGGCCCTTGTACCAACTGTGAATACTATGTGAACAATTGCACAGGAAACACCGTGCAATATGATGGTTACACTACTTTGCTGGCAGCTACTTCAGCGGTGACTCCCGGCCAAACCTACCATCTTAAAATCGGAATTTCTGACGCAGGGGATCCTGTGTATGATTCCGGAGTAATGTTACAATCCAGTTCTCTCTCCTGCGTTTCAACCGCTGTGGTTGAATCCGATGCATTCAGAGGATGCCAGGACGGGCAAGTCCGTTTTTGCAGAACCGGTGCCACAACGGAACCCGCAACTATTCACTATACGATTGGTGGCAGTGCTGTAAACGGAGTTGATTATAACCTGATTGCCGACAGCATCGTGATTCCGGCTGGCCAGCAATGTGCCACACTGTACATAGTTCCTGCTTTGATAAATACAGGCGTTACAAAACTGTTGTATTAACCACTACAGATTTACTGGTGTTAACGGTTAATATTTCAGATGGCGTTTCAATAACGGCTTCGGTGGTTGTAGAGGAAATCTGCGGCTCTTCAGAAATTACGATGCATGGTGCTGATACTTACACCTGGTCACCGTCTATCGGATTAACTGAAACAACCGGCGAAGAAGTAATTGCCTCTCCTCCTGTAACTACTACCTACACCATCGTCGGAAGAATTACCGAATCAGGATGTTCCGATACAATCACTGTGACAATTGATGCAGGTCAGCAACTCTATAAATACTACCGTGATGTTGATGGCGATAGTTATGGAAATATAAATGTGAAAACGTATACCTGTTCTCTCACACCGCCGTCAGGCTACGTTTCGAATTCAACGGATTGTAATGATGCAAATGAATTGATCAATCCCGGAGCAACTGAAATTTGTGGAAACAACATTGATGATAACTGTAACGGAGAGATTGATGAAAACTGCAGCGGTTGTTATGAACCTACGAATCTTTCGATTGCAAAAATCACTGAAAACTCGGCCAAACTGATCTGGTATGCGAGTCCCGGAGCATTGAATTATAAAGTACGCTATAAAGTAGCCAATACCAATGGCTGGACAGTGATTGCTAAAATCACCAATACTTCAAAAACAATTGAGGATTTGTTGCCTTTAACTGAATATGCGTGCCAGGTTAAGAGTGTGTGCAGTAAAAATCCAAAGATCACTTCCTTGTGGGGAACAAAAGTATTTTTCACAACAGAAGCTAACAAACTTGGAGCGATCCCTTCGATACAATTCGAAGTTTATCCGAATCCATTTGAATCCTTTGCCACCATTTCTTACTCTTTAACAATGGATGCAAATGTGCGGATTGACTTGTTCGATGTTGCAGGTCAACTGATGCAACAGGTATCCAATGAAAACATGCCGGCCGGCAGTCACACTACTGCACTCAATTGCAGTCAGCTTTCGCCCGGAGTTTACCTCGTAAAACTTCAGGTTAATGAATCATCCATGATTAAGAAAATAGTGATGATCAAATAATACGGATGTTATCATGAAGAGCCACCGAGGTTCTGCTAACTGCCGTGTTTGCGAAAGCAGGCACGGCAGTTTTTGAATTAATTGTTTGCGTTTTTCCACTGCACATTCGCTGGAGATGAACCTTGATTTTTTTAATTCAAAAAAATTACTGCACAATCAATTTTTGATTCTGAATTCCATTACCCGAAATCATCTGTACCAGATAAATTCCTTTTGAAAATGATGCTGTATTGATTTGCTGGGAATGATCGCCGGCTTCAAAAGATGAATTTAACACCTTCGAAATTTCTTTTCCATTCACATCAAAAATCTTAATGCTGACTTGCGATGATTGTGTGAGGTTGAAATGAAGCGTGGTGTTTCCAGAAGAAGGATTGGGATAAATTTCAAGTGATGTTGCTGCTGCATTTTCATTTGTAATTTTTAATGGAAGTGTTGTGAAAAATTGTTTGGGTGACCAAGCGGAAGTAGTCTTAGGATCATTACTGCAAACACTTTTTATCTGCCATACATATTTTGTGTTAGGTGAAAGTCCCGCAATCGTTTTTGTGTGAGCTTGCGGATTAAGTACTGTCCATGTTCCACTGCTCGCTACTTTATAGCGCAAAGAATATCCGGTCGCTGTTGGCAAAGGATCCCATTTTAATTTTGCAGAATTTGCAGTAAGGGCTTTTGTTATTAATATAGCAGGAATGCTACATTCATCAATAAGACCATTACAGTCATCGTCAATGCCATTTATAATTTCAATTGCACCAGAATGTATGTCGGCATTTGCATCGTTACAATCCAAATCATTTGCAACATAACCGGAAGGGATAACACAGTCAGTTGCAAAAAAACTATTTGCGGCATCTCCATAGCTGTCATTATCAGCATCTGCAAAAACTGTAAATGCATTGCACCCTTCAGCAGAAAGCTTCAACACCCAATAATCACGGATACCCTGGTTCGCTTCGGTTTTATCTCCGTAAATGCCGGACTGGGAATCACCTCCTAGCAGGAAACCTCCATCAGCAGTTTGAATTAATGATCTAAGAAGATCATAGCTGCTTCCACCAATGGTATTTTGCCATTCAATATTACCGGAACTATTCAGTTTCACCACCCAATAATCTTTAAATCCCTGGTCCTCTTCGGTATTATCTCCTGACTGGCCGGAATCTGAAGTACCGCCCAATAGGTAACCGTCATCAGTGGTTTGAATGACAGAGTTCAGCGCATCATCGCCACTTCCGCCAATCGTATTTTGCCACTGAATGGCACCTGAGCCATCCAACTTAACTACCCAATAATCCTTTCTACCCTGCCTTGATTCGGTTTTATCTCCTGAAATGCCGGATTTTGAAAAACCTCCCAGCAGGTAACCACCATCGGTGGTTTGAATGACAGAGGTCAATTGATCTTCCTTTTCGCCACCAATAGTATTTTGCCATTGAATATTCCCTAAAGCATCAAGCTTCACGACCCAATAATCATATCCTCCCAGGCTTGCTTCAGTTTTATCTCCTGAAATGCCGGAACCTGAATAGCCTCCGAGCAGATAACCGCCATCGGAGGTTTGAATTGCAGAAGACAGCTCATCAAAGCTGTTGCCGCCAATGGTATTCTGCCACAGAATGTTGCCGGAGCCATCCAGTTTCACCACCCAATAGTCATAAGTAAAGACTTGGTTCGCTTCAGTTTTATCTCCTGAAATGCCGGAACCTGAATAGCCTCCGAGGAGGTAACCTCCATCGGAGGTTTGAATTGCAGAATTTAAATAATCACTGCTGTTGCCGCCAATGGTATTTTGCCACTGAATGTTGCCGGAGCCGTCCAGCTTCACCACCCAATAGTCATAACTTCCCTGGCTTGCTTCGGTTTTATCTCCTGAAATGCCGGAAGAAGAATAACCACCAAGCAGGTAACCGCCATCGGTGGTTTGAATGACTGAAAGCAAATAATCATAGCTACTGCCGCCAATAGTATTTTGCCACTGAATGTTGCCTGAAACATCCAGCTTCACCACCCAATAGTCATAAGAAAACGAAAAATCACCTTGGTTCGCTTCCGTTTTATCCCCTGAAATGCCGGAATAAGAATAACCACCAAGCAGGTAACCGCCATCAATCGTTTGAATTACAGAATTTAAATAATCAACACCGCTGCCACCAATGGTATTTTGCCATTGAATTTCAGGCGCTGTTACTTGTGCCGTTGCACTAGAAAATGAAAAACAAAGTACAATGATGGAAAGGGTAAATGGATTTTTCATGGTTTTGGGTTTGTAACGATACGTTGTAAGCTATTAAATGAATTGGTAGAGACGCAATGCATTGCGTCTCTACCATTAAAAAATTATTGTACAATCAATTTTTGTTTTTGAATTCCATCACCCGAAATCATCTGCACCAAATAAATTCCCTTCGCATATGATGCTGTATTGATTTGCACGGAATGATCGCCGGTTTCATAAGTTGAATATAACACCTTCGAAACTTCTTTTCCATTCACATCAAAAATTTTTATGCTGACTTGCGATGATTGTGTGAGGTTGAAATGAAGGGTGGTATTTCCCGCAGAAGGATTCGGATAAATCTCGAGCGAGGTTGCTGACATATTTTCATTTGTAATTTTTAATGGAAGTGTTGTGAAAAATTGTTTGGGTGACCAAGCGGAAGTAATCTTAGGATTATCACCGCAAACACTTTTTATCTGCCATACATATTTTGTGTTGGGTAAAAGACCTTCCACGATTTTTGATTTGCCTTGCGGATTAAGTTGAATCCAGGATGCACTGCTCGCTGCTTTGTAGCGCAAAGAATATTTGGCAGCTACTACTTCAGGAGCCCATTTTAATTTTACTGAGGTGGAAGAAATATTTTTTATTTCCAGGTTCGTTGGAGTAATGCAGTTTACATCATCAACAATTCCATTGCAATCATCGTCAATGCCATTGATGATTTCTGTTGCACCTGGATAAACAGCGGCATTTGCATCATTACAATCCATATCATTTTCAACATAACCAGAAGGCACAACACAGTCTGTCACATTAGTAGCAGGATCACCATAACTATCGCCATCTGCATCTGCAAAAAAGGTATTTCCATTCACGCATCCCGCTTTAATGGATGTTTCAGGAGCAGCTGCATAAGCATAATCATGAACTATCAATTCTGGGTTAAATACGGCAAAAACATCTGTGGACAGACGCACCCATCCATAGTGATCTATATTATTGATTTTAAAACGCAGGGCCAGAAATTCTCCATCAACATTTAACCAGCTACCATTGTAAAAGAAATTTGAATTACCGGCATAGTAAGAGAGAGAGGCAGCACCAAGCTTTTGAAATTGATCTTCGTTCCAAATCAAACCGGCACCCACTTCACTATAAATACCAAATACACCTGGCCCATAATCTCCAATTGCGATGGCGTTTCCCGGGGAAGGATATATTCTAATGTAGGCTTGTTGAAAAAAGGGAGCCCAAAAATGCTCATTAACATTTATTAAAAAGTCATCCGTACCATCGTTATTCAAATCCAATCCATATTCGGCATACGGATGCCCGACAAAGTCCGTAACAACGTCTGTATAAATGACTTGACCCTGTGCCAGTGAGGGAAGAGCAATGATTGAACCTGCGAGCCCGGAATAAGAGCTTAGTTTTTTGAGGAAGGTGGGGTTGAATTTTTTCATGGGAATTGGTTTTAGTAACCCCACGCAAATGCGCGAGGTTATTAGATGAATGAAATATTGTAGAGTAGAGACTTAATGCATTGCGTCTCTACCATTAAAAAATTATTGCAAAATCAATTTTTGTTTTTGAATTCCATCCTCCGAAATCATTCGCACCAGATAAATTCCTTTTGTAAATGATGCTGTATTGATTTGTATCGAATGATCGCCGGCTTCATAAGTTGAATTTAACACATTCGAAATTTCTTTTCCATTCACATCAAAAATTTTGATGCTGACTTGCGAGGATTGTGTGAAGTTGAAATGAAGCGTGGTGTTTCCCGAAGAAGGATTGGGATAAATTTCAAGTGATGTTGCTGCTGCATTTTCATTTGTAATTTTTAATGGAAGTGTGGTGAAAAATTGTTTGGCTGACCAGTCGGAAGTAATCTTCGGATCATTGCCGCAAACACTTTTTATCTGCCATACATATTTTGTGTTGGGTAAAAGACCTTCCACAATTTTTGATTTGCCTTGCGGTTTAAGAATTGTCCATGTTGCTCCGCTTGCTACTTTGTAGCGCAAAGAATATTGGGTAGCTGCTGCTGCCGGAGCCCATTTTAATTTTGCTGAGTTTGAAGTAATATCTATTGATTGCAGACCATCGGGAAGGGTACATACAACATCATCAACTATTCCATTGCAATCATCGTCAATGCCATTGATGATTTCTGTTGCACCTGGATGAATTGCTTCATTTGCATCATTGCAATCCAAACTATTCTCTACATATCCGGAAGGGACAGTACAATTTGTTGCGGTAATCGTATAGGCGGCATCTCCAAAAGTGTCATCATCTGAATCTGCAAAAACGGTGAAGTCAGTGCATACATCTGCTGACAGTTTTACTACCCAGTAGTCATTATTGCCCTGGCAGCTTTCAGATTTATCTCCAGAAATGGAGGAGCCTGAATCTCCGGCCAGCAGGTAACCGCCACTATTTGATTGAACGATGGAACGCAGCTTATCAAATGAATTTCCGCCAATTGTGTTCTGCCAAAGAATGTTGCCGGATTTATCCAGTTTCACAACCCAATAATCTTCAAGTCCACTGCCATTTTCTGTTTTATCTCCTGAAATTACCGACTTGGAATAACCCACAAGCAGGTAACCGCCATCAATAGTTTGAATTATAGAAGAGAGATAATCATCAAAACCTCCACCGATCGTATTTTGCCATAAAATGTCGCCTGATTCATCTATCAGAATCACCCAAAAATCGTATCCTCCCATTTTATTTTCTGCTTTATCACCAGAAATACCGGATGAGGAAGACCCTCCCAGCAAGTAGCCGCCATTAGTAACTCTGATTAAAGAAGCCAATCCATCATACGAACTGCCACCAAGAGTATTTTGCCAAATGATGGCACCTGACTCATTAATTTTCACTATCCAGTAGTCACTGTTACCTTGATTTGCTTCTGTTTTATCTCCTGAAATATCTGAATAAGACAGACCTCCCAGCAGGAAACCTCCATCCGTAGTCTGAACGACGGAATAAAGATAATCTTCTACGCTGCCACCAATAGTATTTTGCCATACGATATTACCGGAATCATCCAATTTCACTATCCAATAATCATCCGCTCCTTTTGATGCCTGAGTTTTGTCACCAGAAATTCCTGAATAAGAGTAACCTCCAAGCAGAAAACCGCCATCGGAAGTTTGGATCAATGAATTTAGAACATCCGTGTTGCTGCCGCCGATAGTATTCTGCCAGATAATATTCCCATAATTGTCCAGTTTCAAAACCCAATAATCAGCCCAAAGACCTCCGATGTTCGCTTCAGTTTTGTCTCCTGATACAGGGGAGGATGAAGAACCACCGATCAGGAATCCACCGTCATTGGTTTGAATAATGCCAGTGAGTTGGTCATCTCCGCTCCCGCCAATGGTGTTTTGCCATAAAATATCTCCGGTATTGCTAAGTTTCACTATCCAATAATCAGGAGAAAGTGATAATTCAGAACCTTGGTTTATTTCTGCTTTATCTCCTGAAATACCTGAATAAGAATAGCCCCCTAATAAATAGCCTCCGTCTGAAGTTTGGATAACAGAGCTAAGGAAGTCTGAAGAATTTCCTCCAATGGTATTTTGCCATTCAATTTCAGGTGCGATTACTTGTGCCGTGGAAATGGAAAATGAAAAACAAAAGATCGTGATGTAAATGGTGAAAAACTTTTTCATGGTATTAGGTTTAAGGGCTTGAAATAATAATTCAGCTTATGATCTATTAAAATTTGAGTGAACGTCTACCTGCATTTGATTTGGATTGTTGGCAATAGTATCACTACTGCACAATCAATTTTTGATTCTGAATTCCATCACCCGAAATCATCTGTACCAAATAAATTCCTTTTGAAAATGATGCGGTATTGATTTGTATCGAATGATCGCCGGCTTCAAAAGATGAATTTAACACATTCGAAATTTCTTTTCCATTCACATCAAAAATCTTAATGCTGACTTGCGAGGATTGTGTGAAGTTGAAATGAAGCGTGGTGTTTCCCCAAGAAGGATTCGGATAAATTTCAAGTGATGTTGCTGCTGCATTTTCATTGGTAATTTTTAATGGAAGTGTGGTGAAAAATTGTTTGGCTGACCAGTCGGAAGTAATCTTCGGATCATTGCCGCAAACACTTTTTATCTGCCATACATATTTTGTGTTGGGTAAAAGACCTTCCACAATTTTTGATTTGCCTTGCGGTTTAAGAATTGTCCATGTTGCACCGCTTGATACTTTGTAGCGCAAAGAATATTGGATAGCTGCTGCTGCCGGAGCCCATTTTAATTTTGCTGAGTTTGAAGTAATATCTATTGATTGCAGACCATCGGGAAGGGTACATACAACATCATCAACTATTCCATTGCAATCATCGTCAATGCCATTGATGATTTCTGTTGCACCTGGATGAATTGATTCATTTGCATCATTGCAATCAAGATCATTCTCAACATAACCGGAAGGGACAACACAGTCAGTTGCAAGAAAAGTATTTGCGACATCTCCATAGCTGTCATTATCAGCATCTGCAAAAACTGTAAATGCATTGCACCCTTCAGCAGAAAGCTTTACCACCCAATAGTCTCTAAAACCGTAACTCGCTTCGGTTTTATCGCCTGAAATGCCAGAATAAGAATAACCACCAAGCAGGTAACCGCCATCGGTGGTTTGAATGATAGATTGTACATAGTCCCAGCTACTGCCACCAATGGTATTTTGCCACTGAATATTGCCAGAACTATTCAACTTCACCATCCAATAGTCAAAATCACCTTGACTCGCTTCTGTTTTATCTCCTGAAATGCCGGATGAGGAATTACCTCCTAGCAGGAAACCGCCCTCAGTGGTTTGAACTACAGAAACTGCATTATCATTACTGCTCCCGCCAATGTTATTTTGCCACTGAATATTACCTAAACCATCCAATTTCACCACCCAATAGTCATTGTTACCCTGACTTGCTTCTGTTTTATCTCCTGAAATGCCGCCAGTGGAAATGCCGCCAACCAGGAAACCTGCATCGGTAGTTTGAATGACTGAGGCTAGAACTTCACCGTCGCTCCCGCCAATTGTGTTTTGCCATTCAATGTTTCCGAAATTATTCAACTTCACTACCCAATAATCACCTGAATACGATGCTCCATGATTGGCTTCGGTTTTATCTCCCGAAATGTCTGAATTGGAGTACCCGCCGAGCATGTAACCTTCATCGGTGGTTTGAATGACAGAGCAAAGAATATCATCGTAGTTGCCACCAATAGTATTTTGCCACTCAATATTTCCTGAACCATCTAATTTCACCACCCAATAGTCACTGTTGTAAGAAGCACCTTGGTTGGCTTCTGTTTTATCTCCTGAAATGCCCGAGCTGGAATAACCTCCCAGCAGGAAACCACCATCAGCAGTTTGAATTAATGATCTAAGAAGATCATTGCTGCTTCCACCAATGGTATTTTGCCATTCAATATTGCCGGAACTATTCAGCTTCACCAACCAATAATCAGTACCACCCTGACACACTTCGGTTTTATCGTATGAAATGCCTGAAGTTGAATAACCACCAATCAGGTAACCGCCATCAGTTGTTTGAATAACAGAGTATACATAATTATCATACTCTCCGCCAATCGTATTTTGCCATTCAATGTTGCCGGAACTATTCAGCTTCACTATCCAATAGTCAGCATATCCCTGGTAAGTTTCGGTTTTATCTCCTGAAATG
The DNA here is from genome assembly GCA_016717285.1 of Chitinophagaceae bacterium. Taxonomy (NCBI): domain Bacteria; kingdom Pseudomonadati; phylum Bacteroidota; class Chitinophagia; order Chitinophagales; family Chitinophagaceae; species Chitinophagaceae bacterium. The sequence goes on along the minus strand of JADKFU010000001.1, from coordinate 153,719 downwards.
TCGGATGTTGAAGAACCACCGAGCAAATAACCGCCATCGGAAGTTTGAATTACTGAACTCAGCTCATCTGAGTCGTTTCCACCAATTGTATTTTGCCACTGAATTTCAGGAGCTGTTACTTGTGCCGTTGCAATAGAAAATGAAAAGCAAAACACAGCAAAGGCAATGATGAAAAGATTTTTCATGGGAGTTGGTTTTCGTATGATTACTGAATAGTATTTTAATGAATCAAAGATGGAATCGATTTAAGTCTTGCGCATCACAGAATTCTGCTAATATTCATATCAATGAATTCTGGGAGTTAAGGCAGCAATACCGATACGATCCCCGGAAAAGGGATCGCATCGGTAATCTCCAATCATGCCGCGCTGTTGAATAAATTCAACAGCAATAGATAATGGTTTGTGTGAATTGTGTCTTTCAAATTAGCTTTGTAAGTACCTTTTTTTGTTGCTTTATAACTGATGGTGGTTGCACCTTTGAACAACATCTTTCCTTTTATCCCATTGGTAAGTATAACCCGATCCGCTGTTGGCAGTTAATAGCTTCGGTTTCACTATCGTTCACGTATCACAAGAAATCTCTTCAACTATGTGAGCCTTAATAGCTCACGATGTCTTCCTGAACCAGGATGTGTGAAAACCGCAGCAATAAAATACAACTGCTTCTAAAAGTATGAAGCCCATAAGTTCTTCTGCGATTCTCACACGGATCCTCTTCTTTGTAATGGGTTGTTTCAAATTGTTTTGATGAGTACTTTGTTGAAACAATCTGCTGTTCTTGTTTTCTTTTTATCGTAAATTCCTATCACGTGCATTTAATTTAAAGAAGCATTTCAGCCATCCGAAATATGCTGACGATAAAAATTCCTGAGATGATCCAGGCTCCTAATTCAATGCATGCAGCATGAAGCAATTGATTGACATGAGAATTGTTATGTGTCCTATGATCGTGCTGCTGTATCACATAGTTCAACATGGTTGCGCTATTTCGTATTAATAAATTTGATGGTATAAAGATACCGACACGACAAGGTCATGCGCATCACAGATTTCAGCTAAAATTCATATCCCAGAATTCTGCTATTACTGTTTGGGAGTAGTAATGAAAGTTTTCTGATCTGACAGATCAAATCAATCCCATATTGATTCCATAACGAATCAATCCTGCAGTGTTTTTTACACCTGCTTTCATAAGTATATTTTTACGGTGCGATTCCACCGTGTGAAAACTGATGAACAGTTTGTCTGCGATTTGCTGTGTGGTACATTCTTCATTTAGTAACCTCAACACTTCCATTTCCCGCTTGCTGAAGGAAGGAATTTCACGCTGCGAAGAATGGTTGCGCATGCTTTGCAGAATTTCTTTCGTAATCTCTCCTCCGAAAAATTCACCTCCTTCATTTATCACGCGAATAGCCTGCTGCAATTCCTTCGCACCTGTGTTTTTCAGAATGTAGCCTGAAACACCGGCCGCTACCAGTTGCCTGATAAATTCCCGTTGCTTGTGCATCGATACGATCAGTATCTTGATGCCTGGATATTTTTTGCGGATTTCTTTGGCTGTTTCAATGCCATCCTTTCCCGGCATATTAATATCAAGGATCACAATGTCTGCCTTTTTGCTATCAAGCAACTCCAGCAGATCATCTCCGTTCAGTGCTTCGCCTGAAACTTCAATATTTTCAAATGACCGGATAATGAGTTTCAACCCGTCAATAAACATCTGGTGATCGTCGGCGATAATTATCTGTATCATAATAGTACGGAAATTGGAATTTTTATGGTAACAGTGCAGCCTCTTCCGGGTGAAGTATCGAACAACGTGATGCCGTTCAGCAGATTGATGCGAGAACGTACGTTGCTGATGCCGGTGCCACTTGATTTTTTTTCCGGATCGAAACCAATGCCATCATCTTCTACCATTAATGACAACCATTCTTCCTGCCGATGAAAATAAATAGTGATCTCTTTTGCGCCTGCGTATTTTAAAATGTTGCTGATGAGCTCTTGCACAGACCGATAGAGTGCAATCTCAATCTTGTGATCAAGCCGACTATCTAATCCGGCTGTAATAAAATTCACTTCAACGCCGCCCGCACTTTGTATGGTGTTACACAAGTCATGTATCGCATCAACCAATCCAAATTTAACGAGTACTCCTGAGGCAAGATCATGCGAAACCTGTCGCACTTCATTTACAGCGTCATCAAGCATGGAGATCACTTTTTCAAATGATGATTGTTTTTGCGATATTATATCAGCCGACAGTCTGATTCCGTCCATATGCAATTTAATCGCGGAAAGTGCACTCCCCACACGGTCATGCAGATCAGCAGCTATCCTGCTCCGTTCTTTTTCCTGCCCCTCCATCATCGCATTCAACGTGTTAACTTCCTGCGTTTTTAGCTGCGCTGTAAGCTCATTGAGAGCAGCCAGCTTTTCTATTTCCAGTATCTTATTTTCTCTTTCAAGGGTTTCCACCTTTACACTCACCTGATGGTTGTGTGCAGTAGTAAGAGTATCTGCAGCATTAATTTCTTCCTTTAATAGTATAAATTTTTTGTATTCCTTCAGCGCCTCTTTCAAATTACCTGCGGCTTCATATCCTGCGCTCAATTGCTGTGCAATCACGCTTTGAACCGGCTTTTCCAGTGTTCTTTCTGCAAGCGCTCTTGCATCAAGTAACAATGCAATGCTCTCCAAAGATTCTCCCGATTTCAGTTTTTCCATCGCAATGCTGACAAGAAAAACTGTGCTTAAACTTTTGTCGCCGGCATCTCTTGCTATAATTTGTCCTTCCTGAAAAAAAGAAATAGCAGACTCCGGCTTCCCGGAAGCAGATTCAGTTTTTCCCAGATAAAGAAAACACTGCGCAATGCCTCCTGGATTGTGCTGTTGCTCAAATAATAATCTAGCTTCTGAAAATTTCTCAGCCGCTTCTGAAAATTTCTCTTCTATCAATAGCAAAATGCCAAGCTCCATCAATCCTTTGCTTGTAAGTGTATCTGCTTTTAATGCTTCTGAAATCTTAAGACTCTCCATAAGAAGCTGCTGCGCGTCTGTGGTGTTCCCTGCTTCCCTGTGAATGGCCGCCATACTGAGTAGCACATTGGAAGTTCCAAACCGGTCGTGCGACTCTCTTTTTATTTGTAAGGAAGCAGAAAAATGGTCGAGCGCCTTGGTATAATCGCCGAGACGGAAGTGAATCAATCCGATGTTGTTGATTGCATTGCTGATGCCCCAACGGTCGCCGGCTTGTTGAAAAAAAAGATGTGCCCGATGGAGAAAAATGAATGCCCTCTCATAATCGGAAAGATTAAAGTGAACAAGTCCCATGCAAAAGTTACTGCGGGCTTTTCCCAGAACAAAGTGAATAGCTTCAGAAAGAGCAAGTGCTTTTGCAGCTACCGTTAATGCCGCAGCCGGATCGGAATGGCGAAGTTCCATGGCCTGATCGATCAGCAAACTGCATTGCTGTTTATCGGAATGCCTGGTTGCATTTTCCGATGGAAGCTTCCGGATTTTCTCTTTTTCTTTCAAAAAAAAATAATTGCAGGTAGCGATTAAATGTAGCAATTATAGGATGACTTTCCGTATGGCAATCGAAAAAATCCGGAGCTTTCCATAGTATTTTTACTAAATTGTAAGCCACTTGCAGTAAGACCGGAACTCTGTATGAATGAAAAATTAATCAGAGAGGTATTCTCTCACATGGCGGAATACAAACCTGCATTGCAAAAATACCTGATCGCAGATGAAAGGGATGAAGAGGTAGATTTCCGTGTACTTGGTGATTTAATTCTACGAAATTTCCCCTGGCCGATTGGTATCGAATTGAGAAGGCTATTTTCTGGTGCTATGCGTAATTTGGATCGTGGTCGTTTAGACCAGCTCTTCAAAACCATTGAACGAACGATGCAGTTTTTGTCTTTCGTGTTGGTCGCTCAACTCTGGGAAGAACGGATAAAAAATCAGGTAGAACTTCCGGAGGAATTCACTTCCCAGTTTCAAAGTCGTTTTAATATGCTTACGATGGGAAATTACGCCTGGCTCATCCGGATTATCAGCAGGGCCTTTTCACAAAGCAACACCGATCACTTCATTGTTGAAAAGAATACCGTTTTCAATAATAAATTTTTTGAATCACTTGACTTCTGGGTTCCGGAACGTAATAAGATAGGACACTACGAAATTAACCTGAAGCAGGATGAAATTGAACGGCGTTGTGTGGAATACGAAGCCAAACTATCAAACATTCTGAGCAGCATCGCTTTTTTTTGTGAATTACAAATTGGTCACGGTCCGACAGATCAATGTGCTGAAAAAAAAACATCTTAAGGCCACCTTTAATCATTTCATGGATCTGCTGAACAGTTCAGATTCAGATTTTAAAGGAACTGAAGTACAACACACCATCTATGCTGACAGCAATGCAGTGCTTTTACTAAAAGACTTCAAAGAACCCAATACGTATTTAAACCTCTCCCCTCTTATTATTGATTCCCGGACAGAGGTGATTGATCAGGAGGAAAAGTTTTCCATCAAGAAAGATATTTTTCTCTACACAAAGTTTTACGATGGTAAATTGTTTTATGTGGGAACTGAAGTGACTGAGAAGTGCGACCTTACAAGGCTCAGCAGTTATCCTGACCTTTTATCGCAGTTTGATCGAATGCTGAATGCTATTGTTCATTCCGGAAAAATAACGGCATAGCGTGCTATGGCAAATGCACCGTTCAAATTTCTTGATTCTTACACGATAGATGATCGCGATATCTTTTTTGGACGCGAACAGGAAATTGAAGAACTGTATTACAAGATTTTAGATGGAAACCTGCTGATAGTTTACGGCTCAAGCGGTACGGGAAAAACGAGCCTCATTCAGTGCGGTCTTGCCGGAAAACTTGTGGAAGCAGATTGGATGCCGATAGTGGTACGCCGGGGAGATAATATAAATACTTCTCTCAAAAAAGCGCTGCAGCATGTTTCCATTACTCCTCTGCATGAAAAACATACACCGGCACAAAATATCAAATCCGTTTACCTCGATTTTTTCAAACCTGTGTACCTGTTGTTTGACCAGTTTGAAGAATTATTCATCTTTGGAAGTGAGGAGGAAACAGCTGTTTTTGTCAGCTCACTTGAGGAAGCACTTCAAGCTGGATTAAGTTGCAAATTTATCTTCGTGATTCGTGGCGAATACCTTGAAAATATTTCACGGTTTGAAGCAAAAATTCCTAATTTTTTCAACAACCGCATACGGGTTGAGCGCATGACGCGTAAGAATGCCATGCGCGTGATTACGGAACCCGGCAAACTGTTTGGCATTGAAGTAGCCGCTGATTTTCCGGGTCAGGTTTTGGAAAGGCTATTGAGCGATAAAGTATCCGTTGAGCTCACTTACCTCCAGGTTTACCTTGATAAACTACTCAAACGGGCATTAGCGTTGAATGCTCAGCATCCCTTATTTAACAAAGAGTTGCTTGAACATGCAGGCCAGATTGATGATGTGCTTGCTGATTTTCTGGATGAACAAATTTCAAAAACACCCAATCCTGAAAATGCCGTGACCATTTTAAAATCCTTTGTTTCGGGTCAGGGTACCAAAAAGCAAACCTCGCTGGAAGAAGCAACAGAGTTTGTTCATGGGCTTGGAAAAAATTTAGCACAGGAAGAGGTAGCAGCATCACTGCGGCAATTTGTGGATCTGCGCATACTGAAAGATCAGGATGAAAATGGTAAGTACGAGCTTCGCCACGATGCCCTTGCCTTGAAAATTTATGATCAGTTAACTATGAGTGAAAAGGACATGCTGGAAGCCCGTCAGTTCCTCATTAACCGCTTCAATGATTTTCAAAAACGGTCTGTATTGCTTGAAGTTGCCGACATTCACTATATAGTTCCTTTTGAAACACGTCTCTTCCTGAATGAAGAGCAAAAACAGTTTATCGAAAAAAGTAAACGTGCTGCAAGACGAAAGAAGAACCGCCGTAGAAATATTGCTTTGGGAACCGGGCTGGCACTAATCATCATTTTAGCAGGCTTCACCATTTTTGCATTAAGACAACGCAATGAGGCATTAGCACAAACCAGGATTGCTGAACAAAGAACCCTGGAAGCCATCAATCAAAAAGAGATGGCAGAAAAATCTAATGAACTGGCCATGATTGCTTCCAGGCAGGCAATGGATGCAAAATCATTTGCAGAGTTGCAGGCCAGGATTGCAGATGAACAGAAAAAAATTGCAACTCAACAAGCTGCAAGGGCTGAAGAGCAATCACAATTCGCAATTGCACAGCAGAGCATAGCACAGCAGGAAAAGCAGGTTGCCTTGCAAAAAAGTGATGAGGCGTTCCTTGAAAAACAAAAAGCTGATTCAGCTAAGTCGGAAGCAAACCGGTTGAAGATGCTTGCACTCAGCCAAACAATTGCTTTCAAATCATTACAGATAAAAAACGATCCGCAACTTGCAGCATTGCTTTCAAATACTTCTTACAGGTTCTGCAAAGAAAATGGTGGTAACACTCAGGATGCACAGTTGTATTCATCACTTTATGAATGCCTTAAGAATGTAGACGGAGAATATCAACCGATAATTATTCGTACAGCATCTGATGTAAAAGCGATCGGAATAACAAATCCAGGCCAAAATGAAGAGGTATTGAGTGGAGACGGTTTCCTGAGAATTTATTCCGGTACCCATCATAAATTAATAAACACCGTTCTCATTTCTGAAAGCAACAACACATTAAATACAGGATATATCAGCCCTGATGGAAAATATGTTGTTACAGCTTACGAAAATAATGCGATCATTTTTTTCAAGGTAGAAAACGGCAGCGCTTCTCCACCACTTTCAGGCCATACTGGTTTGGTGCGTGCCGCGGCCTTTAGCAGCGATGGGAATATTTTCGCGACAGGCGGACGCGACAGCACGGTAATCATATGGTCTAATAATATTGCCCAGAAGAAAGTGCGCTTCAATGCGCGTATTAAGTCACTCAGTATGAGTGTAGACAATAGCACTATCGTTGTAGGCTGTGAAAATGGTGAAATGTTTATAATGAGTATTGCTGCAACTACAAAAAAATTGCTGGCCACCAATTCACCTGCCCGCATTCAGGCTGGCGCATTCAGTAAACAGGGAAATTATTTAGCATTTGGAAGTTCGAATGGTACTGTCAATCTGTTTCGTTCATCAGGGAGTCCTGTTAAAACATTTATTGATAATTCAAGCAGTGTAGATTTCATATCAACAGATGAAAGTCTAAAAGTACTGATTACTGCGGGCAATAAGATTATTCACATTTACAATCTGAATGATCTTTCACTGAAACCAATTATCATCAAAGACATCAATAGCCCAATCATATCAATGGTGCTTTGCGGAGATGGAGAAATATTGGTGGCTTGTGCTGATAACAGCATCCGCCGGTTCTATTCGAAAACAGAACCAATTCAGGAATTATTATTTACTTTCATCAATCGAAATCTGAGCCTGGCGGATTGGCAATCATTTATTGGAAATGATGTGCCCTATCAGAAAACCAAAAACGATTTACCCTGAAGTTCCTTTGCTCATAACAAATGAAATATGTTGTCAGCAGCATTAAACACAATCAGGTTGACGATCAAATTTATATCTTACTTGGAGTATGCTACACTAAATAAAACCTTTACTATGAAGTCGTTTTTATTCATCTGCATATTTTGCATGTGGACTTCCATAATGGTTGCACAAACCGATACCTGCATTGTTCATCTCAAAAGTGCCAATACTAATTATGACGATGGAAACTATGACCATGTCATCATCCTGCTCACTAATGGTATTTCAGATTGTCAACTTTCAAAACAAGACCTGATAGAGGTGAATAAGCTACTAATTCTAAGTTATATCGGAATTGACAATCTCGAGGCAGCCAACGCTTCGGCTGCTGCAATAATGAAAATCGATCCTAAATACCAGCCGGATAAATTCAAAGACGACCCTAAGCTCACTGCAATGTTCGTTAAATTCAAACCCGAACCCATATGGATCATTAACATTAGTGGCGGGTTGAATTTTCCGGATATTAAAGTCATTCAAACGTATTCTGTTGTACACCCTGATGATGCTACCGGCCTTGCTTCCTATCAATCTCTCACGGGATTCCAGCTTAATAGCGGAGTTGAAAGGCGCATCTATGGTAATTTATGGATAGAAGCCGGTTTCGGTTTTCGGGGCACCGGCTATAAACACACGCTCGACAGTGTGCAAGGCACGACAATTTACTATAGCGAAAAACTCAATTACTTTGATTTTCCACTGTCCTTAAAATATTATTTTTTGAAAGGCAGGTTTAAACCATTTATGCAAGCGGGCGTAAATTTTTCATGGATGCTTCAGGCATACGGCACTTCTTCACGCGAGGGCCAGGAGGATATTGTCAACCGAACCCCACTCAGAAATAATTTTGACATCGGCTATTTTGGAATGGTGGGAGCAACATTTGCATTTAAGGAATTCAGCATTTTTGGAAATGCCGGCTACACCTATTTTCCTGATTTAGTAAACAAGGAAGGAATGCGATATGCCGATGATGTGAATCTCTATCAATACTATTATGTAGATGATGATTTCAAAATGAATAATTTTCAAATCAATGCAGGTGTTGCATACACCCTTTCTTATAAAATCACAAAAATGAAGTAAGGTTATGCTAAGTTTTTACGGCAAAGTTGTTGATTCAATCATATCTCAAGTCAGGCTTCTGAAGATTTTCAAATTCATCAGACAATCCATTGAGCAACTCTATCCAATAATTTATATCGTGCCTGCTATTTTTTGTTCAGGCATTTGGTGCTCCTGTAATAAAGCAGAGAATCCACCAAATTACGTGGAGGCAACATGGGTGAAGATGGTTGCCGATTCACCGGTTTATCTCACAGGAAAAATACGTTCGGATAAACAAAACAACTTGTTTTGCTCCTATTTTAGCGCGGATGCTGGTGTGAATGTGCAGTCAGTCATTATTAAATTGGATTCGGGCGGAAACCTGCAATGGAGAAAGCAGATTGATTCACTCACCATCTTTGATTTCATTGTGGTTCATGATAGTGAAATAATAGTGGCTGCCAGTGAAAAGGCTACGGTAACACTCATCGGAATCTCCGCAAAGGGCGACATAACTTTTACTGCTGCCTTTGCATTGCCTGATGTTGGAGCAACCATCAAACAGGTAGAGCGAATGAAAATATTCTTAGCCGAAAGTGGTGCTTACAACCTGAGCGGAACGGTGAATATTTATTCCACCGATTTTGCTTCTGTCGGTTTTATGATGGAAGTGCTTTCATCTGGTATAATTAACTGGAGTCAATCGTATAAATTTCATCAGGATGGTAAGTCAGCTACTTTCATTACAGGTTGTAGTGAAACCGCCGATGGATACATGCTGTTCGGTAATGTCCAAAACAATGTTCCATTGACCAGCAGTTTTTTTGTAATGAAGTGCAATGCAACCGGTGATTTGCTGTGGACAAAGTTTTATGCCACCAGCACTTATGACGAAATGACGATGGCGTACAATGGGTATTTTTGCTCCACTTCTGACATACTTGCCAGTGATGATGGTAATTTTTTCGCCTGCGCTTACAATGTGAGTTACAATACTCCCGGACAGAATCCTTCTTCCATTAATACCACTGATGATAACAGTGCGCGGGTTTTTAAGATTAATGCTGAAGGTGATACTTTAAAGTCTGTTCGTATAAGGTTTGGCGTTCAAAATGAAGTGGCTGATTTTGTAAAAAGAAAAGATGGAGGGTTGCTGATTGGGTTGAATCCCTTTCATCTGGCAAATTTCAGTTTGGTTGGAGAGCGCCACGCATTTACAGCACTTATAAGTTCAGAGCTTGTATTACAAAATATCACTACCATTCAAACTCAGTACACCGATTATATGGGTTCTGTATGTGTAATGGATGACAACCATTACGCCATTCAATCAATGATTCAGGGTTTTGGAAAAGAGCACTATTTTCTGGAAGTGATTAAAACAGATGAGAATGCAAACTTTTAAACCATGAAAAGATTTATTCCGCTATTTCTTCTGCTTGTACTAACCCTTAACTTGGGTTGCCGGAAGGAAATTGAAAAGGAACTTCTTCCCACCGCTTTCGTAAAATTATATCCGACTGACAGCAGTTACCGCCCACGCGGGTGTTTCCAACTCCAGAATGGGAACTATATTCTCTATGGCTTAGATGTGGCTAACATTGGCGTACTTCCTCTGATTATGAAAATAGATCCATCAGGCAAAGTTATCAAACAACAAAAAATGCCAGACATCTATCATTACCTCACCCTTAAACTATTGAAGGACGGAAACATGTTGGCGATTGGCATAGAGAATACCCTCAGCTCCAATGCAAATGTTTGCATTCTTGATACAGGTTTAGTAATTACACAGGAATGGCATTTTCCAATTGATTCTATAAGGGCTACCGGCGATCAACTACCTGATTTTGTTGAAGAAGAAAATGGTGATTTTACGATTGTCGGTTATTCCACCTATAAAAAGTATTTAACACCTTTCATCCTCAGAATTGATCGAAATGGGAATGAACTGAAATTTCTTCAATATGATTCGCTGCAGAAAGGAACGCACTTTGGGACAATAGGCATTGTTCGCCATAATGATGGATATTCAGTATCCGGCAATGCTTTTAATTTGAGCACTATTTACAGGGGCATGTATTGTCTTCACTTAGATGAAAACTATAACATGGTCTGGGACACCATCATGTTTGACGACGGGGGAACACGTACCGTGGATGGCATGAATAGTGATGAAAGCGATCATTCCACAATTGTCTGTGGCACATTTGGTAGTGAGAGACAGGTCGGAAATCTTTATGTGCGAAGAATAGATGCTTCAGGTAATCCGGAAGACCAGGTATCTTTTTACGATTATAAGAACTATGCAACATTCAACAGTATTAGCAAAACCGTTGATGGCGGATATATTTTAAGTGGCACTGTAAACCAGTTGCTGGATTTGCACCTTGTTTCCAACGCAAATATTTATCTCCTGAAACTGAATTCCAAACTGAACAAGGAATGGTCGCGTCAATTCAATTCCACGATTCCATATAGTGCCTGCTCTGCCGTGCAAGTGGCTGATGGTGGCTATATGGTGAGTGGTTCTGAACACACGGGATCTTATGATTTTACTTTCATTCTGATAAAAACAGATGCGGAAGGAAATATAGTTCCGCAGTAGAAGTATGATATGCTAGTCAATTTTTAAATAAGCATTTCTGGCTTTATTCATTAATCAGCACAATTTTATCAGGGTGAACCTTCTCCATCCCCAAAAAGTTATATTTGCCTTATACATCACTAATCCAATAACCTCATAAACTTTTCAACCATTTCAAACTCTTAAACTCTACGCTATGGCTTTTCAACTTCCTTCCTTACCCTACGGTTTTGATGCACTCGAACCACACATTGATGCGATGACTATGCAAATCCACCACGACAAGCACCATGCGGCTTACGTCACTAACCTCAACAAAGCGCTGGAAGGCAATGATGCGGCAAGCTGGTCGATTGAAGAAATCTGTAAAAACATTTCAAAATTCCAGGTGGCAGTTCGCAATAACGGCGGCGGACATTATAATCACTCCCTGTTTTGGTCTGTCATGAAGCCCGGCGGCGGCGGTTCACCCAAAGGAGAGTTGCTTGATGCCATCTCCCGTGACCTCGGTAGTTTCGAAAAATTCTATGAAGCTTTTTCTGCTGCGGGTACCACCCGTTTTGGTTCAGGTTGGGCCTGGCTGATTGTAGGCACTGATAAAAAACTGGCCGTTACTTCTACCCCTAACCAGGACAATCCGTTAATGGATGTGGTGGAAGTAAAAGGCACGCCGATTCTTGGAATGGATGTTTGGGAACATGCTTATTACCTGAAATACCAAAACAAGCGTCCTGATTATATCGCTGCATTCTGGAATCTAATCAACTGGGATGAAGTGACGATGCGGTACAATGAGACGATGAAATAACATTGTCAAATGCCTGAATGTTGGAATCAAAACGGTAAGAACACTCAGGTGCAAACTTAGAACAAACCCGGATTTTTCAATTGATAAATCCGGGTTTATGTTTACTGTTATTTTTCGTGTAGCATTTCTTAGTGTCAATTACTTTGCCGTCAGTAATCAGTGAATACAGATAAACTCCCTGGTCCAGTTGCGATGAATGTAATACAAACATTCTCCAATAACTGTCTTTATCCTGAAGCAGCTGTTGTGCGAACGACCTCACCTACACTGACTAATTCGCTAAATTTGTTTCTGTTGAAATTCCATCCATCTTTTTCACAGATGAAGCGTCCATGGTTGTTCACCTTTTTTTTATTGATTTGCAGCAAAATGATTTTTGCACAAGGAGATTTTATTATTGCAGGCGATTATCAAAATAATGTCTACTCAGATCCTTCACCTGATTTATCTCCTTACATTTTTTTTAACAATGGATTTTATTACGGTGCTACAGAAATTGACCTGAACAATGACGGCCGGAAGGATTTTAATATCCACTATGTCAATAATTACAATTACGAGTACACTATTTATATTGATTCGTATGATTCCAATAGCATCGCAACAGCTTCCTTTAAAGAGCTTGCCTTTTCGCCCGATACTTCTTATTTGCTGGATGACACATTAACCGCCGTAAAAGGTTTTAACTTAAATGATACCATATCCTTCAGGAATAATTTTGTTCAAAGTGATCACCTCACTTTACGATATGCCTTGTATCCTCCAAATGGCAGCTTTCCTCAATTGGCTTACGGAGCCTGGTTCGATTATTCTTTGCCTGAGTATGATTCATCAGACCATTATATCGGTTGTATGGTAATCGCCGGTGAGGACACCGTGCCTGGCTGGATTCACCTGCAAAGAAATTTCACTTTCTCAGTGAAAGATTACGGCGCCACAGAGGGATTCGGCATTCAGGTGCCAGAAATCAGCAACAACACAATAGCGATTTCACCAAATCCTGTTTCAGGTGAAATTGTACTGAAGGGGAATTTTGAAAGCTATGTACTCTTTAACAGCATGGGAATGCTGGTAAAAAATGGAACACTGAATGCTGCAGCAAACAAAATAGACGTGCATAAATTACCCGCAGGAATGTATTACCTGCATCTGCAGCAAAACAATAATGTTTATCTGGGAAAATTTATAGTGCAATAAGCTTTTTCACTCTGCAACATTATTCCACTGTAACACTCTTTGCAAGATTCCTTGGCTGGTCGACATTGCAACCGCGAAGCACCGCAATATGATACGCCAATAATTGCAGTGGAATCACTGATAACAATGGTGTAAGCGGCTCTTCAGTTTCAGGAATTTCAATCACAAATTCCGCAAGGTCGCGGATGATTTTATCGCCTTCTGATACAATGGCGATGATGCGGCCTTTCCTGGCTTTCACTTCCTGAATATTGCTTAGAATTTTATCGTAAGGTCCACCTTTCGTTGCCAAAACAACAACCGGCATTTCTTCGTCAATCAATGCAATCGGTCCGTGTTTCATTTCAGCAGCAGGATAACCTTCTGCATGGATGTAAGAAATTTCTTTCAGTTTTAAGGCACCTTCCAATCCTACCGGGAAATTATAACCGCGTCCCAGATATAAAAAGTTGCGGGTATCTTTAAAATAATCTGCAATATATTTGATCTGCTCATTCGTTTTCAATACCTGTTTTACCTTATCAGGAATAGAATCCAGTTCGTTGATCAGTTGATGATATCTCGATTGTGTGATGGTTCCCCGCTTTCTCGCCGTATACAAAGCCAGCATGCTCAGCACGGTTACCTGCGCCGTAAATGCTTTGGTAGATGCCACGCCTATTTCCGGACCTGCATGCGTATAAGAACCCGCATCCACAGCGCGTGAAATAGAAGACCCGACAACATTGCAAATACCAAACACGGTAGCACCTTTTGACTTGGCCATTTGTATAGCCGCAAGCGTATCCGCCGTTTCGCCTGATTGTGAAATGGCAATCACAATGTCATCATGCGTAACTATGGGATTGCGGTAACGAAATTCAGAAGCATATTCCACTTCCACCGGAATGCGTGCAAGATCTTCAAACAAATATTCTGCAACAATGGCGGCATGCCAGGAGGTGCCACAGGCAATCATCGTAAGTCCTTTGGCATGCGCCAGTTTCTCTTCATACTCCGCAAATCCGCCTAACTTTATCTTTCCGGTATATGTGTTTAACCTGCCTCGTAAACTATCGCGGATAGAGTTGGGCTGCTCATAAATTTCTTTCAGCATGAAATGATCGTATCCGCCTTTTTCCAACATCTCCAGCTTTAATTCCAATTCTTCTATGTATGGCGTCTTTACTTTGTTACCAATGGTTTTAATGGTAAGATCATTGTTGCGGTTCAGCACGGCAATCTCTTCATCATTCAGATACACCACGTTTTTAGTAAACTCAACAATTGGTGTGGCATCTGAAGCAACAAAAAATTCATCTTCACCGATGCCAATTACAAGCGGACTTCCTTTTCTTGCTGCCACGAGCATATCAGGATTGTTCTTCGCTAAAATTACGATGGCATAAGCACCTACTACTTCATTAAGGGCAATACGCACCGCCTCAGGTAAATCCTGCACTTCATTCACCATGATGTCTTCTATCAGGTGAATCAAAACTTCTGTGTCTGTATCCGATTCAAAATGATGACCACGGAGTAACAACTCTTCTTTTAAAGTAGCATAATTTTCAATAATGCCATTGTGAATGATGGCCAGACTTTTTGATTCAGAAAAATGAGGATGTGCATTTACATCATTAGGTTCGCCATGAGTAGCCCAACGGGTGTGTCCGATACCAATATTTCCTTTGGTGTCTTTATCAGCCACAAATGCTTCCAGCGCACTTACCTTGCCTGCCTTTTTATAAACATGCAACCCGTTGTTAAGCAACGCTACACCAGCACTGTCATAGCCCCTGTATTCAAGACGATGCAGCCCTTTGATGAGAATGGGGAAAGCCTGCTTATTACCGATGTAACCGACGATTCCGCACATGCTGGTGTAAGTTTTTTTTGGTGGAATTATTCTATTGGAGTGTAGACGAGATTCAGTTTGGCCTTGTACACATCATTCCTGTTGCCACCGCCAGCCATTAAACGGTCCGCTGTTTCCTGGGCGCTGTTGTTAATCAGGAACAAACCGTAGTCGGTGATGTTTCCGTCAATCAGTAATTGAACCTGCTGAGAAATGCTGAACTTGTATTGCGCTACCGTATCACCCGGTAAAATGCCATAACTCACCTTGTTACCGCCATAGGCCGGGAAAACCTGGTTCACATCATCATTATCAGGTATCGATTTAATTTTTCCCGCACTGTCTAACGTTACGATCAATATTTGAAGGGGAGGTGTAAACACACTGTCGGCCCTGTTCGGATCCAGGCGTTGCGAGATAATGAGTTCGGCTTTGTTTATGATAACATCATGAAGGTTGAGCAGATTCGGAATAGAAATCCTGGTTCTTATGCTTGCCATTGACTGAATAAAAATAAGACTATCGCCATCTGCCGTTTCGTTTTGAAGATGACTTGCTACAACAGATCCCGAATAGGTATGTTTAAAATAATTGAATTTTACTTCACTGGTTCCTATCGGGAAATTAATGTTCAAATCACTTTTGGCCGGTGTATGCCAATACAATCTGAGTCCGCTAACGGATGAAAGCATAGCAAGATAAAGCATGCTGGCAGCGTAAGGTGTAGCAGTGGTATCCGGAGCGATCATCAATCCATGAAAGTATTCTTTAAATGCAGAGTCCGTAGCAAGAGTTGCTGCACCTGATTGGTTTAAAAGATCCTGGCCAAATCTATCAGACAAACGAATACGCATGTGCGGAGGAAAGCTCACGCCTAACACATCAATGCTATCCTTAAGATTAGGTACTAAGAGCCGTTTTTGTCCCAATAAGTCCGGACTGGTGGAAAATGTTTTATTGGAATAGTAACCCGTTTCAGGTTTCGGGCTCATCTTTTCTATAACCTCATACACTGAAAAGGATTGTGGTACATCTTCGTAACCATACGTTTTAAAGTAAGCCATGGTGAGTACAACAGAATCCAGGAATAAGGTATCAGGATCACCCAGATCAATAGCTGTGGTTGGCAAGAGAAATTCCGTGAAAATAGCCGCGTAAGATTTTCCGAAAACAGGATCATACATATTTCCCAGCAAGCTGTAAAACTGACTGCTGGTAACAAGTGAATCCTGCCGCATAGGCGTGGTAACTACTTTAAAAGTGTCGGTGAAGGTGGCATTGATATCGGAAGAGGCCGGCAAAATACCTCCACCAATCTCAGTTGTTTTTTGACACGAGGACAGCGCCAGACATGCGACCAGAAAACACACAACTAAATTCCTATAAATCATATGAAGGCGCGGTTGCTGTAAGTGATCGCTATCTAATCTTTCAATAGCTGACCCCTGGAAATGATGATTGGTTGACCAAACGGATGTTCAGGGTACTCATTTTTTTGAAAGCGATGCATAAAATTCCTGATAAGTAGCAGGAAACTCTTCTCCATTCACGTATTCAAGTATGGGTTTATTTTTCTGCGCTTTCATAAAAGTTTTCAAAGCTTTATCTATTTTCTGATCGCCCAGAATGAGTGCGTCAGAGTGTGCAATAGCGCCTTTGTTAAGTCCAGTGAAATCTCCCTTTTTGTAATACTCAAAATCGGAATCTTTAATATCCTTGTGAATGAGCGCCTTGGTATTGAATGATTTGGCCAGTGAGCCTTCAAAAGGATTATCGTAAACGGAATAAACAACTTTTGAATTGTGAAACACAGGTTCTTTTTTATACACCGTTCTGATATACATCGGAACCAGACTTGTCATCCAACCATGGCAATGGATAATATCAGGAGGCCAGCCCCATTTCTTTACTGTTTCAAGTGCTCCCTTGCAGAAAAAAATCATGCGCTCGGCATTGTCATCATAAAACTTATGGTGCTCGTCTGTAAAATCGTATTTACGCTTGAAAAAGTCCTCATTATCAAGAAAATAGACCTGTAAACGGGCACCGGGCAATGAAGCCACTTTAATAATCAGCGGAAAATCATCGTCATCTATGATAATGTTCATTCCTGAAAGCCGCACAACCTCGTGCAACCGGTGTCTTCTTTCATTGATACTGCCAAACTTGGGCATCAGCACTCTTATTTCCATACCCTGATTGAGCAAGTGTACGGGCAATTGATTGGTGATGCGCGCCATCTCTGATAACACCAGGTATGGTTTCATTTCCTGCGTGATGATCAGTATTCTTTTTTTGTTCATCTGGGAATTTTCAATTTGGAAGGAGGTTCTGAAGGCAACCTCAAAAAAATAAGTGGCCAAAGATACTAAAAAAAAGCCTGAACTTTTCCAATAGAACAGAGAAAGAGCTCTTGTAATGGCGGCAATGCGATCAACTTTACTCCTTAAACCCTGGTTCTTTTTAACTTTTGATATAGAGGCGCAAGCGGCTGAAAACGAAGCACAACAAAACCAATTCCCGCTAAATGCTATCTTTCGCACCATATCTGATAAACTACCTGACGTGATCAAGTTTACATCAGCAACCGCCGTAAATAATTATGTAGCATGGGTAAGGGCTTCCGGTAAATCAATCGGCTTTGTGCCCACCATGGGAGCATTGCATGCTGGCCATCTTTCGCTGATTACGCGTGCCAGCATGGAAAACGACCTTGTGATCTGCAGCATTTTTGTAAATCCGGTGCAGTTCAACGATCCCAAAGACCTTGAAAAATATCCAAGACCGATTGAAAAGGATATTGAAATGCTGATCGATTCAGGTTGCGACTTGCTGTTTCTTCCGGGCATCACCGACGTGTATCCGGAAGGGCTGCAGCAATTAAAGAACTACGAACTAGGACATCTTGAGTCCTTCCTCGAAGGCGCATCAAGGCCCGGTCATTTTAATGGTGTTGCCAATGTGGTGGATCGTTTCTTACAAATTGTACATCCGGACAGGCTTTATCTTGGTCAAAAAGATTTTCAGCAGGTTAAAGTGCTGGAAAGATTGGTGGAACTTCAGCACTATTCCACGCATATCATCATCTGTTCTATTTTACGGGAAGAAAATGGACTTGCGATGAGTTCAAGAAATATCCGGCTTTCAGCAGAGCAGCGTGAAAAGGCAGCAATCATTTCCCAAACACTTTTTTTCGCGAATCAGCACTTTTGGGAATATGTTCCTGAAACATTAAAGATAGAATCGATCAGGCGCATTGAAACCATGCAGGACGCAAAAGTTGACTACTTCGAATTTTGTGATACCCAAACATTCCGAATCATTCATGACTGGAAAGAAGCACAGCATATTGTAGCAGTAACAGCAGTGATGGTTGGAAATGTGCGGCTGCTGGATAATATGATGATGCGGTAGTTCGGATTTCAAGGGCTATAGCCTATCGGGAAATAATCCGGAAAACTACCTGCTGATCACAAATTTAGCCTGATAGTGTGCATCTCCTGCCTTTACTTCCAGGAAAAATATTCCACTTGTTTCACTGCTGAACTGAAGTTCCCTTATTTCCGCGATCGGACTATTTTTCTGCCAATGATAAACGGTTTGACCAAAAATGTTTTTGATGTCGAGTGATAGCGTTCCTGCAGGGCTGGAACGCAACAGTTCAATATTTACAACGCCTGATGATGGATTGGGATATACGTTAATGCCATTGTCTGTTTCAACGTTGCTGATGCCGGTGATCGTTACATATTGTGTTGCTGAGTTTTTGCAGCCATTGGAATCACCTGCCAGCACAGTATAAAATCCCGTTTGCGAAGCTGTAAAAGATTGATTGGTAGCACCCGGAATATCTACCGTATTCAGTTGCCATTGATACGTTTGAAAAGAATTGCAGGTTAGCTCATATCCATCCTGCGTAATAACCGGAAATGGCGGTGTTGGAAAAACGGTAATGAAGTCGTTTAAGAAAAGCGTATCAGTCCCGGAAGCATTACCGGTAATGAGTGTTACGTCATATGTACCAGGCTCCGTATAACAAATGCCAACAGGATTTGCGGAGGTATCGGTTGCAGGAAAGCCACCTTCAAAGCTCCATTGCCAGGATGTTGGACTATTGGTAGAAACATCAGTAAAATTCACACAAAATTTTTCGCAGATAGATGAATCAGATGCTTCAATGGCAAGTGGTGAAACGGAACCTGTGCTGAAACCGATCATCTTACGGGCAGTGCTTGTATTAGCAACATTACCTCCATATATATCCGTAAACACGGTGACTGGCGCTCCGCCATTGTTGGCATATAATGGAATAGGATAATTACAGTTAGAAAATTCAAACTGAATAGCAAGATTATCAGAGAAGTTGTAACTAAAGGGTGTTGTTAATGGAATTTCTGACCAACCGGTTGGCGGATCATTCCATGGCGCACCGGTTACTGTATAATTAAATAGTGGTTCATCAAGCACGATGCTTGCAGTGCCGGCATTAAAATTATCGGCGAATGTATTGACCGGAACATTTAATGTAGTATGTCCCAAAGTGATCTTCAAATCCTGAATGGCCAGGTTGTAAAAGATATTTGACTTCAGCCAGATGGAATGAATCTCAACTGGTGCATTCATACCTGTGGAAGCTAATTCATCCTGGGTATATATAAACAGGAATTTATTACAAAGTCCTCCATAGAAATAATAATCATTAACGCCCGCGTCAACAGGGTTGTAATAATAATAATCCGGTTGAGAAAAAGCTACGTGATGGCTGGTAAAAATCAGTATTAGTGTCAATAGTGTGGATCTCATAAGGTTTATTTTCTGGATAGCTTTTTTAAAATCTGCTCACTTTTTTTGGCAAAATAAAACCCGCTATATTCAATTCAAAAACAGAATGGGTATAACAAGTTACATTTGAAAATGTTGCCTGAAAACATCCTGATAAGGAAAAAGTTTAAAAATGCAGGAAACTATTTGTTCTTCGCACCAACAGGGCTAACTGCTCTCTTACAAACACTTCAGCAAAAGACAAGAACACAGTTTTGAGTTTAACCGTTTTGCAAACATCTTTTTGAGTGGAACTTCTGCTCACCACAGCAGCTATCAGTGTCACCGTAGCAGCATTTTACAAAAGAAAAATACGATGAAAGAGGTAAAAAAGTGCTTCATCACAACACGAAAAAAAATAATGCGGCCGTTAGTGAACAACCATTAATTTCCTGTTAAGAAAATAGTCACCGGCTGTAATGTGAAGGAAGTAAATGCCGCCGGGTTCCGTAGAAAGATCAACCGTTTCCTCCAAAGTTTTTGTTCCATCTGTTTTCTTAAAATAGAGTACATCGCCGAGGGTATTTGAAATCTGAATACTGCAATTAATATTCAGCGACGATGCGCTCAGAATCTTGAAGACGCCTGCAGAAGGATTTGGATAAACAGAAACTCCTGATTCAGCGAATAGGTCATCCACACCACTTAAAATGATATATTCCGTAACTGAATTCTGGCATCCATGCTCTTCATATATTATTACTGTATAAAAACCGCTTTGCGTAACAGTAAAGGATTGATTGGTGGCACCAGGAATATCTTCTGAATTAAATTGCCATTGATACGCCGCCGCAGGACTGGAAGTAAGTAATGGTAAGTCTTGTGTAATTACCGGAAAAGGAGGAGTTGGATACACGGTAATGTAATCTTCAAGCAATAACGTGTCGTTACCATTTGCATTAGTAGTAATAAGTGTAACATCATAAGTACCCGGAACATCATAACAAATATTATCCGGATTTTCCTCCATTGACGAAGACGGAATACCACCCGGAAACTCCCACTGCCAGCCCGTTGGATTATTCAAAGACTGGTCAAAAAAATCAATGCAGAATTTTTTACAGATGTTCGTATCACTGGAGGACAGGTTTACCTGTTGAAGTGGTTCGCTACTCAAAACATTTTCAGTGAAGCCCGGTAGTCCGTAAGTACAAGAGGCTGCAATAAGAATAAATCCATTGTCGGTAAAATTGCAACCTAAGCCTGATATATCCGGATCGTTAACTACTGCAAGGCCGGACATTCCGTTTCTGCAGATATATAACTTTCCATCAGGACCCAACTGCATCGTTTGCATGGCAGAAGAGGTAGCATTGCCCACCACAGTTTTGCTGGCTATAATATCGGCCAGCGTACCAGCATCCAGATCGAATTGAAACAGTCCGTTATTATTTTCTTCATCCACATATAACCGTTTTCCATTGGGCGAAAATGCAATACCATATACATACGGCAAATTATTGGTAACTGCGCCAAGGTTTATTGCATTGGAAATTAGCCCGGAGGAAGCGTCGAAGTCATAAACTTCTGCCTGATCAAGTCCGGATAATATGGTTGCAAGCCGTGAACCGTCTGTCGAAAATTTCATGCAACCGATGGGATTATAGTTACTGTAAGCAGTTCCGATAGCAGAAACCACACCTGACGAAATTCCCGATGCTGTCAATTCAAAGCAGACAAAATTGTTTCCATTCCATTCATGCGTGGCAATCCAGTAACCTGTGCCGGCAGTGTTTTTGATCACCGCTAATTTTTCACAGGCAGGTGCATAGAGGAGCACATTTTTTACAGCGGTTACAGCACCCAACCCACCATTCTGGCTGAGATCAACAATGCTGTAACGATAGCCATCACTTCCACCACTGTAATATTCTCCTGCCGTAAAAATATAATACTGCATACTGTTTCCCGGATCAGGCACAATAACAGCCGCCTGTGCGCTCGATGAATTGCCGGTGAGTCCGGTGCCATTCGCCATTACCTGGTGATTGGAATTCCAAACAACACTACCGTTGGTATAGATTAAGATTGCACCGGTATTTTTATCGCTGATGGTGGCACACCCTTCAAAGGCTGACATCAAACCATTGGTAATAGAAACGGCTGTGCCGCTGTTAAAATCAATGCCGGCGTAATTTCCGAAGTACCAGGTATTCGCTTCCTTTTGTGCGAAGCAAAAACTAATGCCTGCGAACAGGAAAATTAAAGTCGCAATGGTGTGTGATAAAATTTTATTCATGGAGTCAATTAAAAAAATGCCGGTTACTTTTTATACTGTACTTTAAATGATTGTGCTTATAAATTGATTGAGCAGAAAGCGATAGTTCAAGAACATCTGATGCTCAAATCATTTGCTGATTATTTATTTGTGTTTGACTATTAAAAATATTTAAAAATTTCTAAAGCTGTTACATTCGTCGTGTAAAATCTGGATGTCGCTATAAAAAAGATGATTAAAAAAATTTAACCAATTGAGAAAAACCCAGGATAAACAACGCAGGCCAAACTGCATGTTTATCCTTTTCAGGTAGGTTGAAGTAATTATTGAAAGTCAGCCTTACCAACTGAAAAGCTTCTTCCATTTTCAATTTATATCTTTGCGCCCGCTATGACGATTGAAGTGGTTAAATCGAAAATTCACCGTGTAAAAGTTACGGAAGCAAACATCGACTATGTTGGCAGCATAACTATCGATGAAGACCTGATGGATGCCTGCAACCTGATTGAAAATGAGAAAGTGCAGGTAGTGAACGTCAACAATGGTGAACGCCTCGAAACATATGTGATCAAAGGAGCGCGTGGCTCCGGCATAATTTGTCTGAACGGACCTGCGGCAAGAAAAGCCGTCGTAGGTGACATCGTCATTATTATTTCTTACGGAACTATTGAATTTGAAGCAGCGAAATCATTCAAGCCTTCTATCATTTTTCCGAATGAAAAGAACTTATTAGCCCGTTAGTGAAACAGAAATTATTCTCCGCAATCCGCATCATTCTCTTCGCAGCTATTGGCGGATTTTTATTTTGGCTGGTCATCCGCAACCAAAACCTGGAAGAAATAAAACTGAAACTGGAAAGTGCCAACTGGTGGTGGCCCATGCTTGCGCTCGTGTTTGGACTATTCAGCAACATCTTTCGCTCTTTACGATGGAACATGCTGATTTATCCATTAGGTTACCAACCAAAACTGACTAACACTTTTGGTTCATTAATGGTAGGTTATATGGCCAATCTTGCTATTCCAAGAATGGGAGAAGTGACACGCAGCGCCATGCTTAGTAATTATGAAAAGATTCCGATGAATAAAATTTTTGGAACTGTAGTGATCGAACGTATCATTGATGTGCTTACGATTTTCCTGTTGCTGTTTTTTATTCTTCTGTTGGAATTTGAAAAAATGAGTAGCATGGCTTCCCTCTATGTTTTCGGGCCGATTGGTGAAAAGGTCGGCATTTTATTTTCGCAGGGACTCGTGTTTTACCTTTTGATCACAGCCGTTTTTGCAGCAGTGTTGTTTGCTTCCTGGTTTTATATTGTTCGGATCAAACGTTCAAAATATTACCTTAGACTAAAAGATATGCTGCGTGGGTTTATAGATGGGATCAAAGCCATTGGTAATTTAAAGAACCGCAACCTGTTTTTAGTCTACACTTTCCTGATCTGGTTTATGTATTTCCTGATGTCGTATGTGTGCTTCTACAGTTTTGCTGCTACATCCTCACTCGGATGGATCGCTGCATTGGCGGTGATGGTGTTTGGCGCTTTCGGATGGGCAGCACCGGTGCAAGGCGGATTCGGAACTTTTCATGTAATTGTTACGCAAACACTTTTGTTATACGGCATTGCAAACAATGACGGACTTGCATTTGCCATTCTCAACCATGCCACTCAGGTATTTGGTATGCTCACTTTTGGTTTGCTTGCATTGATTGTTCTTCCAGTTATCAATCGTAAAACTCCCGCATCATGAATTATCTGCCTGTGATCCAACAAAAAATTATCGCAATTCCTGAATTGAACAGAATGATTGCGGTCTGGCACCTGAAGAGCAAGAAAGTGGTTTTTACGAATGGTTGTTTCGACATCATTCATGCAGGCCATATTCATTTACTTACTACTGCAAGATCATTCGGAGATATTTTAATTGTAGGATTGAATACGGATGCATCAATTGGCAAAATCAAACCCGGACGCCCATTACAGGATGAACAATCACGTGCGATGATCATGGCTTCCTTTGATTTTATTGATGCAGTTATTTTGTTTGACGAAGAAACACCTTATGAGCTGATCAAAGCTATACAGCCCGATATATTGGTAAAAGGCGGCGACTATACACCTGAAACGGTGGTTGGAAAAGACGTGGTGGAAAAAAATGGTGGCCGCATTGAACTGGTAAAATATTTGGATGGGTTTTCGACTACGAATATTATTGCGAAGATCAGAGCTATGAAATGATCTTTACGGTTTATAGTTGATTCAGTTTTTCCTTTTCTGCTTTTCAATTTCCTTCTTACGCAACATCATTCTCTGTTTTTGGTATCGATCCAAATGGTAACCGGGCCATCATTCAGCAATTCAACTTTCATCATCGCACCAAATACACCCGTTGCTATGTTTTTAGCAAGTTCCAATTCAAGCTGTTGCAGTAATTTTTCATAAAGTGGAACAGCAACCTCAGGTTTCGCTGCTTTGATATATGATGGCCGGTTTCCCTTTTTTACAGCAGCATGCAATGTAAACTGACTCACCAGCAGTACTTCTCCATCCATATCTTTCAGCGAGTGATTCATTACGCCGCTTTCATCGTCAAAGATGCGCAGATTTGCGATTTTGGCTGAAAGCCAGTTAATATCTTCATCACCATCTGCATCTTCAATTCCCAATAGCACCAGCAAACCTGCACCTATTTGTGAATGCACTTTTCCATCGATGGCAACGGATGCTTTGGTTACGCGTTGAATCAGAGCTCTCATGAATTAATCTGCATTTTAATTTCTCAACAAGATTAAAATCACCATAGATTCATGTACAATCAATCAATCAATTAAACAGTTTAACAATTAAACACTTCAACAATTAAACAATTAAACCATTTAACCATTTAACCCTCAGTCATAAATCCTCTCATCCGTCTTCAACTCATGCATAATAGAAAGATAATTTTCATACCTGCTCACCGGAATTACACCTTCTTCAACGGCAGCCTTTACAGCACAGCCAGGTTCATTGATGTGCATGCAATTATTGAAACGGCAATCATGCCTCACTTTTTCCATTTCCGGAAAATACTGCGCTACCTCTGATGGTTCGAAGTCGAGAATGCCGAATTCTTTGATTCCGGGTGTATCAATAATGAAACCACCGAAAGGCAATTCAAACATTTCAGCAAACGTGGTGGTGTGTTTTCCTTTCTGATTATAAACAGCTACTTCAGCCGTTCGCAGATCCAGCATTGGATCAATTTTATTGATGAGCGTGGATTTTCCAACACCTGAATGACCTGCCAGCAAGGAAATTTTTCCTTTCATCAATTCACGCACTTCTTCAACGCCTGTATTTTTTTCTGCGGAAGTACATACTGTTACAAAACCGATTTTTGAATAAACATCTTTTAAATAATTTACCAGCTCCATTTCCTTTTCATCATACAGATCAATCTTGTTAAAAAGAACGATGGACGGAATGTGATACGCAGTGGCGGTCACTAAAAAACGGTCTATAAATCCTGTTGAAGTGCGTGGCATTGCAATGGTTGCCATGATGAAAGCCTGATCGATATTGGCAGCAATGATGTGTTCAGCAGTTCGATTATGTGTAGATTGCCTGATGATGTAATTGCGGCGTGGAAGCACTTCACGAATGGTGGCATCACTTTCTTCTACACTTACCATCACGAGGTCACCAATATTAACCGGAGTGGTGGTTCTGCGATCGATCAATCTCAGTTTTCCCTTGATACGGCACGACAATACCGATCCATCGTCCATACGAACCTGGTACCAACTGCCTGTAGACTTGATGACACGACCTTGCAAAGAATTAGGAATTAGGAATTAAGAAAGATGTGCCGATGTTTTGATGTGCCGATGCTTAATGACTACTAAGGACTAAAGACTTAAGACTAAAGACTAAAGACTAAAAGACTAAAAGACTAATGACTGAATGACCAATGACTCAGTGCTCACTACTCACTACTCACTACTCACTACCGACTGCACCTCATGCGCTATCGAAAATATCAGCATCGGATCTTTTTCAATTGCATTCCCGACAACTACAATATCAGCTCCTGCTTTGCAGATACTTGCTGCCATTTCTGCTGATCTGATGCCACCACCTGCAATCAAAGGCACTTCAATATTTTCGCTCACCAACTGTATCATTGATTCACTGATCGTTTTCAAAGCTCCGCTGCCTGCATCAAGATAAATAGTTTTCAATCCCAGCATTTCACCAGCCATAGCGGTGCACATAGCAATGTCGTCTTTGTGATTCGGAATCGGAATCGTATTACTCACGTAGGAAACAGTAGTGGTAATTCCACCGTCAATAAGAATGTATCCCGTAGAAATAATTTCAAGTCCACTATTCTTTAAGACCGGCGCAGCAGCAACATGCTGACCAATTAATAATTCAGGATTGCGTCCGGAGATCAGCGAAAGATAAAGTATTGCATCTGCCCTGTCATTTATCTGCGCAGGACTGCCCGGAAATATTACTACCGGAATGTCGCTGCAACTCTTTATCACGTCAATACATTCACCCATCGTGTCATTTACCAGCAGACTTCCCCCAATAAAAAAATAATCAACTGCTGCTTTGGTAGCCACTTCCACAGTAAAGACCAAAGACTCGGGTGTTACCTTATCAGGATCAATCAGTACTGCCAATTGCTTCTGCCTGTTTTTTTTTGCAGCCAGGAAACTCGCGTAAACTTTATTATTGTTCTTCACACATTCACATTTTACAATCACGACAAACCTACACGAAATCGGTAAAATGAAAGAAGAAAAAAATTATGTGATTGGTAAAGTACGCTCATTGTAAGTATGTCCAATCAGTCCTGAAACGTGCATTTCCAATTAAGAACTGTTAGTTTTTGCTTATCGAACCATTGCCTGATCAGCCTGTTTGGAAATTGCAATTTGAAATGAACCTATCCTGAACAGCATCAGTCCCGCGGGTAAATTATTTGTATTTTGCAACTAAAGATATTTTTCTAAATGGAAATTCTAGCGATGCTTAAAAAGGACCGCTGAGAAATCCGGCGCCTGAAATAGACTTAAATATGGCAAGACTGACAAAAACAGACTGGATACGCAGAGGAATAAAAGTATTGAATGACGAAGGATATGCTGCGATAAAAATCGAACATCTATGCATCAAGTTCGGTGTAACCAAAGGTTCATTCTATCATCACTTTGAAAGCATTAGCGATTATGAAGAATTCCTTTTGAAATACTGGGAAACAGAAACCCTTGGCCGTATAAAAGAAGTGGTTGACTCCGGACAAACACCGAGAGAAAGACTGAACCTGATGATTAAAGAAGTGTTCAGTGTTTCAGGTAAAACAGAACTTTCATTGCGTGCCTGGGCACTGCACAACCGAACTGTAAAAAAATATCTTGATAAAATGGATAGTGAACGCATCGGCGTTACGCGTACTTTATACCTGGAAGTTGGAGTTCCTAACGGGAAAGCAGGTGAGCTTGCGGAGTTTGCGTATACCGCGTGGTTGGGTATTCAATGTTTCTATATCGGAACTTCTGCACAAAAAGAAAAAACGGTACGGATGATTAATGAGTTGCTGAATGCTCCGGTGAAGGGGATTGAGAATTAAGAATTAAGAATTAAGAATTGAATTAGGAATTAGGAATTAGGAATTGGCAGATGCCGTTGATATAGGTTTGTTGTGCCTGGCATTTGGAGATTTCATCCGTTGAAAGTTTGCTTACATCTTTGTTCAGCACTATAAAGTCTGCCCATTTTCCGGGTGAAATGCTACCACGATTTTGTTCATCGCCATTTGCGACAGCGCTTCCCATCGTGTATGCATAGATACCTTCCCCAACAGTAATTTTTTGATGCGCAGCAATTGGCTGACCATCGGCATCATGTCTGTCCACTGCTGACCGCAGGCCGGTGAATGGATTAAAATCTTTTACAACCGGTGCGTCTGTTGAAAAAGATAAATTGATTTTATGATTCAAAACAGATCTTGCCGGATAAACTTCTTCAAGATATGTATCAGATAAATACTGTCTGAAATTTTTTCCAAGTTCATAAATAAAAATAGGTTGCATCACTGCACTCACTTGCATAGCATGCATTAGTTCCAGATTTTCAACAGAAGGTAATCCAAGATGTTCTATGCGATGACGAATATTATTCTTGTTGAGTGAAGCAATTTTTTCATAAACATCCAGTACCAAATCAATTGCGGCATCACCTATTGCATGTGTTGCAATGCGAAAGCCGTGTTCCTGAGCTTCCCGGGCAAGTGGCAGAAAAAAATCTTTAGTCAATCGCAACACGCCGTAATCTTCTGAATTACGGTAAGGTTTCTTCATCGCAGCTGTCTTTCCACTCAGGCCACCGTCAGAAAAAAATTTCACGGTATCAACTTTCAGATGATCTGATTGATATTTTTCCGGCAACGGCAATGGCTCAGCAGCTCCGTCGGGTACAATGATAGGAATCGCATTCACACGGATTTTTAATTCGCTGTTTCGGTCCATTGATTTATACACTTCCAGCAAATCAGGCATCACCGCAGGATCCGTTGCTGATGTAATTCCAACTTTCAAAAATTCATCCTGTGCTGCAAGTATCATTTTTCGATAGTGATTAGCACCATAGGATGGGACTTTATTCATCACTAATCCCATTGCTGTTTCTGTGAAGTGACCAGCCAGGTTTCCATCAGGTAACAATTTTATTTCACCGCCCTGTGGAATAGGTGTTTGTATCGTTACTCCTGATACATTCAAGGCCTTTGTATTGACAATGAGTTGGTGTGCACACGTTCTTATCACGCTCACCGGACGATCGCTGATTATACCATCAAGATCAAACCGGTTGGGCATTCGCTTATCAGCAAAAAGAACTTCATTAAAACCACGTGCCTGAATCCATTCCAAATCAGGATTTTGCTTAGCATAATCTGACAACCGCTGTTTCATTTCATCCATACTTTGCACACCACGCAGATCAAGCATGTACGTCATCAAATTGCCGACTTTCCAGATATGAATGTGCGCATCGTTAAAACCGGGAAGCACGGTGGCGCCTTGCAGGTCAATTCGTTCACAATGTTCATTGAATATTCGCAAGATCGACTCGTCTGATCCGGCGCCAATAATTTTTCCGTCAGCAACTGCAAATGCAGTAGCAAGCGATTGTGATTTATCCTGCGTCAGGATATTTCCATTGAAAAATATTTTTTCTTGCGCCATTAGAGCGAATAGGTATCTTTTCGGTGACGGATGCTCCTGATCTCCACTATTTGAATAGTATCAGCAAGAAGATAAATTATTCGGTAATCATTGATGCGAATTCGCCACAAATTTTCATTTACCCCTTTGATTTTCTACAACCCGCTGCTTTGCGATTATTTGCCAGTTTAATAATTCCTGAAATTATTTTTGGAACCATTAAAAGTTTCAGTCTCCTGTTTATGATTTGATGTTAACTCGCGGAAAAAATCGGAAAGGTTACAATTGCCGAAATCTGATCTCAAGCAAATCACTTTGTTGCCAATGCCTTTTTTTCATTCATTTGCGAAGAAGCAGCTGCAAGTCCATTAACGCTTTGGATTCTGTTTGGAGCTGCTTTCAAAGCAAGTTCAAATTGAGTGAATGCTTCAGATGGCCGTTTCATTTTCAACAACCATTCTCCATACATTTCATTAGAAGGTTTTACAACAGTAGGAGGACCAAAAGAATAGCTGACGCTGTTTTCCAATGCTGTTGCCTGTTTGAACCATTTGTCAGTTGAAAAGGAATCTTTCTTCAACTGTGATGACAAAGCCTGCAATTCCATTTCCATCACTTCAGCATATTGCACATCAAGAAGATTTGGACTATTTGCATTCACACTTCCACAACTGTGTCCTGATGATTCAATAATTTTATCAGATGCCAGCATTCTTTCATCATGCATTGTTGAAATAGCATTTGCAAGCTGCTTTTCATCATTATCATGAAATGCTTTCATGCCGTTTACAAAATTATTCATGGCACGAAGTCCAATGTTCAGGTCGTCTTCTTTTACTTCAATGGATGAAATTTCCGAATGCCAGTCATTCGACTCAACCAAATAAGTACTCTTTAAAAGTATCACATGCTCCCTTGCACGTGGCGAAGAAAGTGAATCACAATAATGCTGCATTTCTGTTACCATTTTTTTTGCTTCTTCACTCCGGCCTTTTTGCAATAGAGCATACATCAGCCAATGAAAAGAATGATAGCCCAAAGCATCATTGTTCAATCCTTTGCGCTGCTTTCTTTCCTCACTTGCCGCCCATGCCGCTACATTGGAGCTGATTACTTTATCCCACATTCCCAACGCCAGGTAGATATGTGATGGCATATGCAAAGCATGACTTGCCGATGGCGCAACTTTAGCATATGCGTCTGCAGCTTCCAGTGCCAGATGCGCATGATCGGGATCATCATAAGAATGAATAAGGTAATGCAATGCTCCGGGATGATTTGGATTTTTAACCAATACTGTCTTTGCAATCGTTGCTGCCTGACCATATACGGTTGTATCACGCCCTACTTCCACGGAACCCAGCAAAGCAATGCTGTAGAAGGATGCTACTTCTGCATGGCCGGGATATTTTTCATACAACGATGACATGAATGTCGCGTACTTGTCATCTCTTTCAGCTTTGCTTCCATCTCCGTATAAAATATTTATTGCATTGATGAAATCCTTTTCAATATTTGTTTTCGCTTTTGAAACGCGCAAGTCAGGAGTAGCGGCAAGCAATTTTAAAATAGAATCTGCCTTCTCTTTATTTTGATACCGCCAGAGCGCATGATTGTAGGTCATTGCTTCTCCCCAATATGCCATTACAAACGTGGAATCTGTTTTATGTGCTTTCGAAAAATTTTCCGCTGCATCGTCATATTCAAAACTATGGAGCAGCAACAATCCATTTTTAAAATAGGGTTGTGCTTCCGCATTTCCTGTTACCACGAATTCAAGTTCACCAAGTTGCGCTTCCGGTTTTTTATTTTCTTCAGAACAGCCCAACAGGCAAACTGAAGCAATCAAAAGGTTTAAAGCAATTGAGGATTGAAGTTTCATTTTGTAACTGATTTATTTTTTATAATACTATCGTCACCCTTGATTTAAAAAGCAACTTTATCTTTTAAATATTTACTTCCTTTTTCATCAGCGCGACTGATAGCGCCTTCCAACACATTTAAACCTTCCTGCAATTGTTCATCTGTCATTACAATAGGCGGCAACAAACGGATACAGTTGCTGTATAATCCTGCTCTGATCAATATCACGCCTTTAGCCACGGCATCTTTAATAATTTCTAATGTTAAGTCAGGATCCGGTTCACGGGTTTCGCTGCTCTTTACAAATTCAACTAATTGCATCGCACCGACTCCACGCACGTCACCAATGGATTTATATTTTGATTTCCACGATGCTAAGTTCGCACGCATCAACTCACCCACTTCACTTACACGTTGCAGGAAGGATGATGAACTCAAAATTTTAACTGCTTCAATCGCAGCAACACAGGCCAATGGGTTTCCGCCGTAAGTTCCTCCTACTCCACCTAAATGTGGTGCATCAATGATTTCCGCTTTGCCGGTAACGGCACTGATGGGCATGCCGGCACCAATAGATTTTGCCATACAAATCAAATCGGGGACAACACCTGTGTGCTCGCAGGCAAAAAATTTTCCTGTACGTGAAGCACCACACTGAATCTCATCGAAGATGAGTACGATTCCATGCTGATCACAGATAGCGCGCAGTTTTTCCAAAAATCTTTTAGGCATAGAAATAAATCCGCCCTCCCCCTGAATTGGTTCAATGATGATCGCAGCAACAGCAGCAGGATCAACCTGCGACATCATCTGTTGATCAAATTGCTGTATGCAGTAATCAATGTAATCCTCTTCGCTCATTTGTTTCGGCCGGCGATATATATTTGGTGCTGGCAATCTATAAATATCACTCACAAACGGACCAAATCCTTTTTTGAATAAACCATATTTACTGGTGAGTGATAACGTTAGCAATGTTCTACCATGGTAAGCAGCTTCAAAACAGATCACTGCCGTTCTTTTAGTGTAGTATCGTGCAACGTTTACAGCATTCTCCACTGCTTCACTTCCTGAATTGGCAAGTATTGTTTTCTTCGGAAAATTTCCAGGTGTTAGTTCATTGAGTAATTCCGCGAGCTCCACATAAGGTTCAGGCGTAGCAACCAATGTGCAGATGTGGAG
Source organism: Chitinophagaceae bacterium (assembly GCA_016717285.1). Lineage (NCBI taxonomy): Bacteria > Pseudomonadati > Bacteroidota > Chitinophagia > Chitinophagales > Chitinophagaceae > Chitinophagaceae bacterium. The sequence continues at coordinate 121,330 of JADKFU010000001.1, read as the reverse complement.
ATATTTTTCCATTTGCATTTTCATCGCATTCACCACTTGCTCCGGCCGGTGACCGACATTCATCATACCAATTCCTCCTGCAAAATCGAGTAATGCGTTTCCATCAACGTCGTACACCATTCCACCTTCAGCATGATCAATCACAACTTCGGTTGATTTGGCGAGACCGGCCGGCATTGCATTTTTTCTGCGTTCGAGTACTTGCTGACTTTTTGGTCCGGGGATGGATGTTTTGAGGTTGATGTGTGTCATGGGTAGAGTTGATGTGCCAATGAGTCCTTAGTCAGAAGTCCTTAGTCGTTAGTAGTCTTTAGTCTTATTGTAAAATCCTATCTTGTACGTCCCAATTTAATTCCTAATTCCTAATTCTCCTGCCTCCAAAACAATGAGCGCTCCGGCATTGCCACAAGTTGGATCGTGAAGGTATTCTTTTATCAATCCTGCTATTTTAAATCCTACCTTTTGTTGCACTGAAACTGTCGGATCAAACAACTCACCGCTCTTTACTTTTTCATAATATTCATCCAGGGTCATTTTATCTTTCACTGCTCCGAATCCATTTAACATACCAACTGTTATTTGTCCTTTCAATTCCAACTGGTGAACGGTGTGCTGACGTGCCTTATACAATGCTTTCGCAATACCTATTTTCCTATAGGAAGGATCGACACTTACATCAATGCCATACAACCATTCCCCATTGGGCTCATGTGTTGTCAGCCAGCCACCACCCATCACCTCCTGAAAAGTATGGGGTTCCGGGTCTTCAATATTATAGTGATAACGCATGGAAGTAGTGGCGCCAATTACTTTCACTCCGTCAAGAGCAACGAATTGTCCTTCGGGAAAAATCTCCAGGTGTTTTTTGTATTGGTCAGCATGCAGTAATTCTTCTTCGGCAAGCAATGGAAATACTTTTCGTTGCAATAATTCAAGTTGCTCCGCTTGCACTGCGAGCATTGATGAAATTTGAATTCCGCTATTTAAGGTTTCGATGTAAGTCATAATTTGTTCCGGATGATCAAAGAAAAAATCCAAATCCCAAATACACCAATACAGAAATACCAAAGGCAATTAATGCAAAAGGTAACTGCGAAAGCGCATGATCAAGATTATTAGTGTCTGTGCTTTGCGCAGTGAGGATTGTAGCATCTGAATAGAGACAAGCATTTGCTCCAAACACCCCGGCGCTGACGACAGCTCCGATATCAATCAACGGATTTGATCCCAAAGAAACTGAAAGTGGAATGATGATGGGAATCGCAACTGCATAAACGCCCCATGAAGATCCTGTTGTAAATGAAATGAAAGAAATAGCGACAAACACCAACACCGGAAGGAGTTCTCTGCTCACAATTGGTTTCACACTGTCGATAACATATTGGGTCAGTCCAAGTTGATCTCCTGCATCTTTCAGTACATAACTCATCACCACCAATGCCAAAGCATAGAGCATGCTGTTAAATCCGGTAAACAATGTTTCCGAAAGCTGCTGAAAAGATCCAAGCTTCATCACCATGTAATAGATAAAGGTAAAAGCAACTGCAATCATCACGCCTTTCAACGCATCATAATCCAGCGCTATGGTTGCACCCAATAATACCACCAGTGGTAAAATGAAATACAATGATTTAGGTTGCTTTTCATTTTCAAATAATTCAAGTTTAACCGCGGCAATTTTTCTTCCCGGAGGAATTACTTCTCCTGAGTTAATCGCACGTTCATTTGCCAATTTCATTTTACCAAAGAGCGGAACAATTCCAAGTATTACCAACGGAATTAATAAAACAGAAACCCAACTGTAAGCTACATATGGAATCACCTGCCAGTAAACATGATTACCCATTCCTTCAGGAGCAAACTTGCACTTGACAAGAATGGAACCGATAAAAAGTGTCCATGTTGAAATCGGTACCACCACACTCCATGGCGGCGCCGTAGTGTTTACGATGTATGCCAGGTATTCTCTTGGAATCTTAAAATGATCGGTAATTTTTTTCATAGTAATACCTACCGTAAGTGCGCTGAGGTAATCATCGAGAAAGATAAAAAGTCCAAGTCCCCAGGTGCCAAATAGTGCTGCTCTTCTTGTTTTAATACGCATCAGCATATCTTCCCCGAACTTCATCGCCCCGCCGGATCGCACCATCAATCCAATCAGGGAACCATACAATCCGCAAACAAGAATAACCCATACCGTACTTTCATCTTCCATCACCCGATACAATGAATCAACAAATCCTGTGAAGAAATTTTCGCGTTGAAGAATGATAAAACCTACAATGCAACCGATTAACAATGGTTCGAAAGAAGTGCGGAGCAGGATGGCCAGGATGATGACTACCAATGGTGGGATGAGTGCAAGCGCGCCGTAGTCCATTTGAGTCGTTAGTTGTGAATCCTTAGTCGTTATTTAGTTACTGAGGCATTTGTAATTGTCACATCGGCAAAATAATTCATTGGCGCATCATTCACAATCCACCAATTGAAATCAGCTTCTTCTCCAGGTATTCAAACAATCCTTCACTGCCGCTTTCATGACCGATTCCACTTTGTTTCCAACCGCCAAAAGGAGCTTCCGTTGCATGTGGTGACCATTCATTAATACCAATCATTCCAAATTCCAGTTTCTCTGAAAGTAAGATAGAAGTTTTCAAATCATTGGTCCATATATAAGCTGCAAGTCCGTATGGAGTATTGTTCGCTTTTTCAATCACTTCATCTATTGTATCAAATGGAACAATTGGAAGTACAGGACCAAAAATTTCTTTATTGAGAAATGGTGAGTTCCCGTTACGGTCAGCAATGATGGTTGGTTCGACAAAAAAACCTTTCTCACGTTTAGTTCCGCCTGCTACTATTTCTGCACCTTCATTTTTTGCTTCATTAATAATTGACAACACCATTTCCTGTTGGCGCGCATTTATCAACGGACCCATTTTAGATTTTTCTTCAAGACCATTTCCGGTGGTATGTTCATTTGCATAACGAGCTGTTGCATTTACGAAAGCATCATAGATTTTCCGGTGCACAAAAAATCTTTGTGGAGCTACACATACTTGTCCGGCGTTTCTGAACTTGGAAACTACTGCAGTCTTTGCTACTTTCTCTACATCTACATCATCCATAATAATTACCGGCGCATTTCCACCAAGTTCCAATGCAAGTTTTGTTGCAGTTTTTGACGCACCATCCATCAGAATTTTTCCTACGCGTGTACTTCCGGTAAAAGAAATCTTTTTCAGTTTCGGATGGTGTAACATCGCTTCCCCAATCTTCGCTGAATCACCATTCACGAGGTTGGCAACACCAGCAGGAATTCCTGCTTCCTGCAAGGCTGAAAATAAATTCATGGAAGTCAGCGGAGTGTATTCAGATCCTTTACAAATAATTGTGCAGCCGGCAGCCAAAGCTGCTGCACAAGCGCGAGCAGGATTATAAGCCGGAAAATTCCACGCAGTGATAACCCCGATTACACCCATCGGTTGATAAATCACACTCATGCGCTTATCAGTTCGCGCAGATGGAATTACTTTTCCATACGAACGCTTTCCTTCTTCCGCAAACCATTCAAAGAGATTTGCCGCAACACGCCATTCACCAATCGCTTCTGCCATCGGCTTTCCCGATTCCAGTACCATTTCCGTCGCGTAATCCTTCAGGTTTTTGCGAATGATGTCGGCTGTCTTCTTTAGCATATCACCACGTGTCCAATTAGACAAATTGCTCCATGCGGGAAATGCTATATAAGCAGCTTCAATAGCGAGATTGCAATCTTCATCATTTCCGAAAGGAACGGTTGTGATGATTTCTTCGGTGGCAGGATTTTGAACAGGCCAGGTATTGCCGGTGAGTGCATCACACCATTTGCCGTTTATAAATTGTTGTTTCATTCAGCGAATCTTTCTAAAAATAATTTTGGTGAATAAACAGGTAGGGAAACATTACCGAAACTGCAAGGTTAAAAGGTTGTATGTCAAACTTACAAAACACATGAATGGCTTAGAAATAAAGCCGGCAAACAAAGATTGCTGTGATCACGCACACAAAATCCACCATCAACATGATGCCCAAAGTGTAGCGTGTATTCTTCACACTAACCGATCCGAAGTATAAAGCCACCACATAAAAAGTAGTTTCAGCAGCTCCCTGGAAAAGGCAGGCGAGTTGACCGGTAAGAGAATCTGCTCCGTACGTTTTCATGGCATCCAACATAAATCCACGGGAACCTCCGGCACTGAAGGGTCGCATCAAGGCGACAGGAATGGCGTTGATGATTTGCGGATCCACTTTGAAAATATTCAGTGTGGCCGTGATGCCATTCATCGCGATGTCCATCAATCCTGAATTGCGAAAGATGCTGAGTGCGGCAAGCATCGCAATCATGTAAGGAAGAATCCGCACACCGGTTGTGAATCCTTCTTTTGCACCCATGATAAATGAATCGAAAATATTTGTGTTGCCGGTAGTAAATACTTTTTCCTTTAGAAAAGCATAAGCGACAATAGCGAGGATGATGAACAGCAAAACGCCATTGCTCAGGTTACCGGTGAAATGCATTTTGTCAATGCCATGCAGTTGACTGATGAAATACATTAATCCGCCAATGATGAGACTGATGCCGGCCACCATACCAATCACAGCAACATTGAATAAATTGATGCGCTGCCTGATGCTTACAAATACAAGTGCTGCAATGGTACCGACGAATGAAGTGATAATGGTGGGCAACATAATGTCTGCAGGATTCGCTGCATTCATAGCTGCACGATAACCGATGATGGAAGTCGGAATCAATGTAAGTCCGGCAGCGTGCAGGCACAGAAACATAATCTGGCTGTTCGTGGCTTTCTCTTTCACAGGATTGGATATCTGCATGCTTTCCATCGCTTTTAAGCCGAAAGGCGTGGCAGCAGAATCAAGACCAAGAAAGTTCGCTGCAAAATTCATCGTCATGTAACCGTAAGCAGGATGCGCTTTCGGAAGGTCCGGAAAAATTTTTGAAAAGAGCGGCGTGAGAAACCGCGACATTTTCTCTGTAGCTTTTGAATCGCTCAATAAATTCATCAACCCACAGAAAAAAGTGAGGTAACCGATCAGTGGCAGCCAGATGTCTATGATCGTATTTTTGCAGGTAGGAAAAAGTCCATCCGCTTTTTGAGAACCGACACTTACTTCAACAATTCCTGATTTAGTGAGATGGTAGAGTGTGTCGCCATGCTGATAACCATCTCCCCCAACATTCTTTATTAAAGCAAAGAGCAATGGATCCATCCTTTTCTGATCAGCAGAATCTCTTTCGGCAACCATCGTGGGATCGCCTTGTTTGCCATTGATCATTCCGGTAAATGAATACAGGTTACCGGTGAGCAACAGGAAAAATGCCCAGCCGATGCTGGCAATAATAATGATGGTGAAGAAACGGCTGAGGGCCATGGGGGAAAGATCGGAAAAAAAATACGTGATTAAATTTTATAGCCTTAAATTCTTAGAAGTTCCTATGATTAATCAATGAAATGGCTCTTGCCTTTAAGTGGTTAAAGGTTATCGCATAGTATTTCGTTTTACTGGATCAGCCACTACTATAAAATCAGTCTGTTTTGAAATCAATCAATATAATTGTTACATCGCTTACCCTTCGGCTGCGCTCAGGGTGCGCTTCTGGCAAAGCCGAACCAAAGAGCATTGTAAAAAAATTAATTGATTTCAAAACAGATTCTTACACTGGTAATCACAAATTTCTATTTACCAATATCAAAACGGTTACTTTAAGAGAAGAAAAAACATCCGCAATGGGGAAATTTCTTTTTTGAATATGCCTGGTATAAAAAATTAATTGTGACATTCAGCAACAGATTAATGCAAAAACAGTATTTTGAACTTCTCAATTCATAGCCATGGATCCACTTACTTTAATAGTTGCAGCACTTGCTACAGGAGCAGCCGCTGGCCTGAAACCCACTGCTGAACAAGCAATAAAAGATGCATACGAAGGCATCAAAGCGTTTATCAAAAAAAAATTCGGAGGAAAAATTTCTGTTGATGATTTAGAAAAAAATCCTGCTTCAGAAAGCAAACGCGGATCACTGAGAGAAGATCTTGAGAGCGCCGATGCCCAGAATGATCAGGAATTGCTAACAAAAGCAAATGAACTTATTCAGGTGGTCGAAAAGCATGACCCTGAGAGTTACGGAATTTATTTAAAGGAAATCTCAGGCCGCAATCTCGACATTGATTCAGTCCATATGGACCAGGGAACGGGTGTAAAAGTAGATAAAGGCATATTTACTGAAGATGTAAAAATTAAAAATGTAACTATAAAAAAATCCCCCGATACTGAAAACCCCAAATAGCGACATCAGACAAACAACTGCCGGTTGATGTCGCTTCCTATAAGGAGAAGGCAGGAATAGTAATTACCAGCACAAGTGTTGCCGGAAATATCTCTTTTGGCATTGGAGAAGAGTTCATCAACCAAAGATTTCAGGAACTTACTGATCTCATCAATAAGAACATTCCTGAAGAAGCTGAACTGCTTCAAAAACAAAATGAGCTTCAGTTCGCGCTAAAACTGGATGATTATGATCTCATTATGAAGGAGGTCACCGAATGTAAGGAAGACCTTGAACAGTTGCTTCCCGCTCAAACAACCCTGATTGCCAAGACCAAAAACAAGCTTCGTCTTGCAGAAGAAAAATTACTCAACTTCATCAAAAGAGTAATTTTTATTTACGGTACCATTGAACGCGTGCCGGTAAACACGGCACGATCGATACAAGCAAGAGGGCTTTTTGAAGCAGGTCGGCTTGATGAAGCAATTGCTGTGCTTTCAACACCCGAGATGGACATAGAACTCATTCATGTAAAAGAATCAAGGGATCACCTGAAGAGAGCACTCGAGGAAGCAACTGAAAAAGCCAGGCTGATTGCTCATGATTTTTTGAGCCGCGCACTTTACCAATCTGCAAAACCATCTACCCCTGATTTAGTTAAACAAACCATTGAGTCCTTTGAAAAATCTTTGGAAGCAATGGAGCTCTATGATAACCTGTTTCAATACTCTTTGTACCTGAAGCTCATTGGGCGTGGCTCACATACTGTTTCTTATCTCGGAAAGGCGCTGGCATTTCATATTGCTGAAAATGGTGAAGACAATGAAGATAATGCAATGCTTTACAACAGCCTCGCTATGGCCTGGAAAGACAAAGGCGATCTTGACAAAGCCATCAGCTACCTTGACAAAGCGCTGGCGATTGATTTGAAATTATTTGGGGATGAAAGTCCTAACCTGGCAAGAGATTACAACAACCTCGCCCTGGCATGGCAGGATAAAGGCGATCTTGACAAAGCCATCAGCTACCTTGATAAAACGCTGGCGATTTCTTTGAAGTTATTTGGAGAGGAAAATCCAAATGTTGCCATTGCTTACAACAATCTTGGTTTGTCATGGCAGGGAAAAGGAAATCTTGACAATGCTATCAGCTCCTATAATAAAGCACTGCCGATTTTTTTGAAATTATTCGGGGAAGAAAATCCAAACATAGCAACCGGTTACAACAACCTCGGCATGGCATGGCAAGCGAAGGGTGATCTTGTAAAAGCCATCAGCTACCTTGATCATGCGCTGGCCATTTATTTGAAATTATTCGGGGAAGAAAATTCAAACGTTGCATTGGGTTATAATAATCTCGGCCTGGCATGGCATGTAAAAGGGAATCTTGACAAAGCCATCAGCTACTACGATAATTCGCTGGCGATTTATATAAAATTATTCGGGGAAGAAAACCCAAATGTGGCATTGGGATACAATAACCTCGGCATGGCATGGAAAGACAAAGGTGACCTTGAAAAAGCCATCTTCTACCTTGACAAAGCGCTGGCAATTTCTTTTAAATTATTCGGAAAAGAAAACGCAAACTCCGCAATGGGTTACCTCAATCTTGGCATGGCATGGCAAGCCAAAGGTGATCTTGATAAAGCCGTCAGCTACCTCGATATTGCGCTGGCGGTTTATTTGAATTTATTCGGGGAAGAAAATCCAAATGTGGCATTGGCGTACAATAGTCTCGGCATGGCATGGAAAGACAAAGGTGATCTTGAAAAAGCCATCAGCTACCTGGACAAAGCGTTGGTGATTGATTTGAAATTATTCGGGGAGGAAAATCCGAACGTGGTAAAGGATTACAACAACCTCGGCCTGACATGGCAAGCCAAAGGTGATTTTCACAAAGCCATCAACCACCTAGATAAAGCGCTGACCATTTCATTAAAGTTATTCGGAGAAGAAAATCCAAATGTTGCCACTGCTTATAACAATCTCGGCATGGCAAGCCAGGGTAAGGGAGATCTTGACAATGCCATCAGCTACTACAATAAAGCGCTGGCAATTTTTTTGAAATTATTCGGTAATGAAAATCCAAATGTGGCAACTGGTTATAACAATCTCGGCATGGTTTGGAAAGATAAAGATGATCCTGACAAAGCGATCGGCTACCTTGACCAGGCGCTGGCGATTGATTTAAAATTATTCGGTGAAGAAAATGCGAACCTGGCAAGAGATTACAACAACCTCGGGCTGGCATGGCAAGCCAAGGGTGATCCTGACAAAGCCATCAACTACCTTGAAAAAGCGCTGGCGATTGATTTGAAATTATTCGGAGAAGAAAATCCATCCGTGGCAATTGTCTACAACAACCTCGCACAGGCATGGCAGGATAAAAGGGATTTTGACAAAGCCATTAGCTACCTTGATAAAGCGCTCGCGATTTCTTTGAAGTTATATGGGGAAGAAAATCCAAACGTGGCAACCAATTACAACAATCTTGGCCTAGCATGGCAAGCCAAAGGTGACCTTGAAACTGCCATCAGCTATGAAGAGAAATCATATTTGATTTTCAATAAAATGTATGGTGATGAAAATAACTCCACCAAAACCGTTGAGAAAAATCTTAATAACATGAAGTCATTGAACAGCCAGTGATAAATTTCAGCGTGTTTAATTACCTGGTCAATTCAGTCAAACTTTCTTCCAAAATATCCAAACCTCTTTTCAAATCCTTCTCCTCAATCACCAACGGACTCAACACCCTCACCACATTTCCATTCACTCCCGCACTGATGATGATCAATCCTTTTTCATAACAACGTTGCGTGAGCTGTTTGGTGAAGTCACCATTGGGTTGGTGAATATCGCCATCATGTGAAACTTCAAACGCCATCATCGCACCAATGCCACGCACGTCAGAAATATGTTTGAGAAATTTCTTTTTCAATTCCAAAAAACGATTGCGGATCATCTCACCCACTGCCATTGCTTTTGCGTTGATGTCAATTTCCTGCATGTAATCAAGTGTTGCGATAGCTGCTGCACAACAAACAGGATTGCCAAGATAGGTTCCTCCGATGGTGCCGGGATTGATCGCATCAATCACAGATGTCTTTCCGATCACTGCGCCAATCGGCATGCCGCTGCCCATGGATTTTGCCCACGTGGAAATATCAGGCACCACATCAAAATGCTGATATGATGCCCATTTGCCGGTGCGACCGAAACCTGTTTGCACTTCATCAATAATGAGCATAATACCGTTTGCATCACAAATTTTTCTGAGTCCCTGGATGTATTTTTTTGGCACTACATTAAAACCACCTTCACCCTGCACGCATTCTATAATAATGGCAGCAACATTTTTTTCAGGAACATAATAATGAAAAAACTCTTCCAGCTTTTTCAAATGATAATCAGCGAACTCATCTTCACTCCTGCCATTTCCATCGTGTGAATAATCCGGAAATTCTACCCGATATACTTCCGGGGCAAAGGGGCCACATCCCATTTTGTAACCCACTTTTGAAGTGAGTGTAGTGGCCATTAAAGTCCTCCCGTGAAATGCACCTGTATAACAAATGATGGCAGGCCGACCTGTGGCTTGCCGTGCGATCTTGATTGCATTCTCTACGCTCTCCGCCCCGGAATTGGTGAGCATCACTTTCGTGGAATCTCCATGCGGAAATAGGCTGATCAATCTTTCTGCAACATCTAAATACAAATCATACGCTGCTACACCAAAACAAGTATGGATGAATTTTGCTGCCTGTTCCTGAATCGCTTTCACCACTGTCGGTGGACAATGGCCTGCATTGAGCACACCGATTCCTCCTGTAAAATCAATCAATTCTCTTCCATCAACATCAGTAACTATAGCACCTGATGCTTTTGAAATGGTGGATGGTGTGAAAATGGTGAGTGCATTCGGAACCAGTCTCTTCCTGCGTTCAAATACTTCATCATTTTTAGTTTTCTTTTTAAAGAGTTCGTATCCGGATTCTTCTTTTTTGGTGGTTATGATGGCCATGGAGAGTAGTGAGTAGTGAGAAAAAAGTCGTGAGTCCTTAGTCCTTAGTTGTGCTTAGTTAGTATTGAGTAGTAGAAAATTATAGTTTCAGCAGCACTTTATTGGTCGATGTAAATGGTTTTTGCATTTACGAATTCATGCATGCCGTATTTTCCCAATTCTCTTCCGTAACCTGATTTTTTTACGCCGCCAAATGGATAACGTGCATCGCTTTTCACCAATGCATTGATAAAGACAGCGCCTGAATTTATTTCGCGCGCTATCCGTTCCCCGCGCTCTAAATCTCTTGTCCAGATAGAAGCACCAAGACCATAGCGGTTTTTATTTGCGAGCCGAATTGCATCTGCTTCGTCCTTCACGGAAATAATTGCCGCAACGGGTCCGAACATTTCTTCATCGAAAGCCGGAATTCCGGGTTGCACATCTGTTAGAATAGTCGGTTGAAAATTGGCTTGGTCACGATTTCCTCCGATTAATATGCGAGCTCCATTTTTTACAGAATTCTTTTGTTGCGTTTCCAATTTCTCTGAAAGGTCAACACGAGCCATCGGACCCGTTGTGGTTGTTTCTTCCAATTGATTTCCCTGTTTTAATTTCTTTACTCCATCAAATAGCTTCTGTACAAATTCATCTCTTCCTTTTTCCAACACAATAAAACGTTTCGATGCAATACATGACTGACCGGCATTTTGCATGCGCGATTGCAAAGCGACTTTTGCAGCGCTTTCGAAATCCGCATCATCAAGCACGATCAACGGATCGCTTCCTCCTAACTCCAGCACAGATTTCTTTATGTGCTTACCAGCCAATGCCGCAACACTTGATCCCGCAAATTCACTTCCTGTTAAGGTTACACCCTGAACAATCTCATGAGAAATAATTTTCTCTGTTACATCAATATCCACGATCAGTGATTGGAAAACACCTTGAGGAAATCCAGCTTCCAGGAAAAGCGTTTCAATTTCTTTGGAACACATTGAAACATTGGGTGCATGTTTCAACAGGAAAACATTTCCGGCTAATATGGTGGGCATTGCAGCACGGATCACCTGCCAGAACGGAAAATTCCAGGGCATGATGCCGAAGATTGCACCAATGGGTTGAAAGGCAATCAATGCTTTCTTTGCATCAATTGTTATGCTTTCATCTTTCATATATTCTTTACCATGCCGGGCATAGTACTCACAGGTGACAGCACATTTTTCTATCTCAATCCGCGACTCGCTCAGAATTTTTCCCATCTCCAATGAAATGGAACGCGCAAACTTTTCTTTATTCAATCTCAATTGCGCTGCAATATGCTGAACCAATTGATTACGCGCTTCAAACCCTGTCTTCTTCCAGCTTTCAAAAGCATGTCCTGACAATTGCAAAGCTTGCTGCAATTGTTGTTCACTCATTAATGCATGCTCTGCAATGATGGATTGATCAAATGGGTTGATGGATTTAAAAGTTCTATACATCAGTAAAAACTATTTCAGTATCCGGGATATTGCGTAATTGCTCCACCGCTTGCCGTGATTTGATTTACAGGAATCGGAAAAACAGGCAGCACACTTTCACCAATCACTTCACTCACCTTTCCTATTCTTGCAAGATCGAAATAGCGATGACCTTCAAAATTCAATTCCGCCCTGCGTTCATCCTGCACCGTGTTCATAAAAGCTTCTGGTGTATCAAAATCTTCAGGAAATAAATCTCCAAGGCCACGGTTGTGGCGAAGTGCATTCAAGTCATCTACTCCTCCTCCACTCACTCCTTTTGCTTCCGCGGCAATCAAATACATTTCTGAAATCCGCATGATGTATGCAGAATTATCTTTCGTTTCTTCTCCACGGTATTTTTCCGTTCTGCCATCCGGTTGAATACTTCCATCATTGTGTTCAGGATCAAAGTCAACAGAAGCTGCACGAACATCACCGGGACGATTGAGAAAAAATTCATGGAGATTTTCATTTGCGAGGAAAGAGACATCAACGCGTAAAGCATCACCCCGCACATAAGTAAGGTTATTGTACTGACTCTGATCCTGCACGTTAAATTGCAATTCAAAAATACTTTCACTACTCAGTTTGGTTGTATAGATCAATGCAGGATTATTGACCACTATGAAAATATCATCGTTAATAACTCCTGCTGCTTTTACCGATGCATTTTCATAATCCTGCATGTACAAATAAACCCGGGCCAATAAACCATTCACAAAATATTGAGTGATGTACGCGGGTGTCTTGCTTCCATCGCCTGCCTCCACATCATCATTTGAAACAAGGACCAATGCATTGTTTAAGTCGGCAAGAATAGCATCGTAACATTCCTGAACAGTATTTCTTCCACGTGCCTGCAGCGGATCAGTGGCGTCAAGCACCAATGGAATTCCAAGGTTCGAATTCACATCCCAATGCTCTCCGAAAGTGCGAAGCAAATCGAAGTGCGCCATTGCACGAACGGTAAGTGCTTCTCCTTTCACATCGCTGCGGACCTCATCCATCAAAGATGGGTCTTCAATGGCATCAACGTTCGCAAGGATTTGATTGGCAGTATAAACAGCATTGTAAGCAGCAACCCAGAAGTTATCTATGAAAATATTATCAGCTCCGAGTGATTTATCATTGAACTGATTTAGTTGTGGGGAATCGTATCCGCCTGCCGCGCCGTTATCGCTGTAAGCATCAATCATCAATGGAAAATAGCCGCCGTAGTAGGCGTCGCTTTGCAAACTGTTGTACATACCTATCCTGGCAGAGATCAGTCCGTCACCACTGGTGATCACATGGTCGCTGTTCACATCGTTGGGCGAATCAATGTCGAGGAATTTTTTGCAGGAAGAAAATGTGTTGAGCATCACAACAATAAGGAAACTTCTGATTACAATATTCATAAGTGTCGATTTTCCCGGTAAAATGCTAAAGGAGTTTTTCATGTCTGAATGATAGCATCTATTTTCAAGTCTGATTTTCATGATAAGGTTTTTGACTGTTTAAAAACTTAAGTTCAAACCCAGTAAAAAAGTTCTTGCTTTCGGATACGCTGCATAATCCACGCCGGTGGTATTGATATCCGCTCCACCTGTGCTGCTCACTTCCGGATCAAAGCCACTGTACTTCGTAAATGTGAATGCATTTTGCATTTCAACATACAACCGCAGTGAATTGATGTACGTTGGATTTTTAGGCCTGATCAGGTAACTCAATGTGATATCGCTTAATCGCAGGTACGAACCGCTTTCAAGATTCTGTGTTGAATTCTGCAGGTTGTTTGAATTGATGAGGGATGCTCTTGGAATATCTGATTGATCACCTGCAGTCATCCATCTCTCATCTGCATACTCAGGATTGTTGGAATAAACCAGGTACAAATTATTTTCCGCATCCCAGCCTTCTGCACCATAACCGAGCGAAAGGTATTCACCACGAATAAGATTATACACTTCATTGCCAATTGAATAAGTAGCGTTTAAATCGAACCCCCAATTCTTCCAGCGCAAACTGGTATTTATTCCGCCATAATAATCCGGCAGTGCTTTGCCAATTATAGTTGCATCATTGTCATCAATGGAACCGTCACCATTTAAATCTTCATACATCGGATCACCGGTTTCAGGATCAACGCCGAGATAATTGATTCCCCAGAAAGATCCCTGCGATTGTCCGACAGCAAGAATGTGCGATGGCGCAAGATCATTGTAAGCATACAGCAACAGGCTATCACTGGTGAGTTCAAGCACTTCATTGTGCAGATAAGAAATGTTGAATCCGATATCCCAGGTAACTGTACCACGGACAGGTGTGGCATTAAAACTTAATTCCCATCCATTGTTCAGCACTTGTCCTGCATTGCGTGTGATGGAAGGAAAACCGGAAGTCCCGGGCACTGCATCTTCACTCAAAAGATCATATTTCACTTCACGGTAGTATTCAAATGAACCACTGAGTTTTCCGCCCCACAGTTCATAATCAACTCCCGCATTTAACTTCCTGTTGCTTTGCCAGCGAAGGGATGCATCGGCAATATTGCGCGGACCCAATCCGGCAATGCCGTTGTAGGTAATTGGCGACCAGAAACTGACATCCTGAAAATCACCAATCTCCTGATCACCTGTAAGACCATAGCTGAACCGAAGCTTCAGGTTGGTGAAAACTTTGCTTTCGGGAAAGAAATTTTCATCGCTGATTCTCCAGCCAACAGAGCCCGCCGGAAAATATCCATATTGGTTTTCCGGACCAAACCGTGAAGAACCGTCAGCGCGTATGCTGAAACTAAAAAGGTACCTGCTTTTGTAATCATAGTTCACTCTTCCGAGAAAAGAAACCAACGACCAGGCTGTGCCATCAGCAATGCGTGAAGTGATGATTGCAGAGCTGGAAACATTTTGCAATCCGCTTCCTATCGGGAAACCTTGTCCACCAACTCCTAGTCGGTTTGATACATTTTTTTGCATCGTAAATCCGCCAAGTGCAGTAAGATGGTGCACATCATTCCACGATGTATTGTAAGTGAGAATATTTTCACCAAGCCAATTCATCTGTTTGAAACTTCCATTGAATGCTTTTCCTCCTAATTCACTTGCATCTGTGGTGATGGGCGACCAATACTGATCATCAGTAACGTAAGTAAAATCAGCAGACCAGGAAGTTTTAAAAGCCCATTTGTCATTGAATGCATAGTTGGCCCACACTGTTCCCAAGGCACGATAGCTGATAGAAGTTGCAGTTACTTCGTTGGCACTCAGCACAGGATTATCGCTCAGCCATGCAGCCTGGTACTGCGTATAATCAGCATATGTTCCATCGTCATTATAAGCAGGCATTAATGGTGAACAACCCAATGCATTCGTAACGATTCCGGTGTATGTATCATCGTTGAAACTTCTTTGATTCTGTGAATACGTGAAAGAGAAATTTTCTCCGAAAGAAAGATGATCATTCACTGTCTGATCAAAATTCATTCTGTTGTTAAATCTTTTATAGTCAGAGTTGATGACAATACCTTCCTGTGTAAAATAAGAATTGCTGATATAAAAATGATTCTTCTCCGAACCACCGCTGGCAGAAAGTTGAATGCTGCTCACCGGAGCTGTCTGCATTACTTCGTTCAACCAGTCAGTGTTTACGCCGGTAAACCATGATTCCGGTAATGGATTGGTGAGTATAGATGGATCGAAGCCTTCGCCGAAATACAACGGGTCTTCTTCATATTTTTTCAGGTCTTGTGCACGGCCATCTTCTACCAACGCAACAAACTGATCGCTGCTCATAAATTTTATCTTGTTGGAAACACTTTGTATTCCGGTATAGGAATTCACATTAAAACTGGTTTTTCCGGCAGCACCACGTTTAGTTGTGATGAGCACTACACCGTTAGCTGCGCGCGCTCCATATATAGAAGCGGAAGATGCATCTTTTAATATTTCAATACTTGCAATGTCATCTGGATTTATATCTGCAATGGAAGAAACGCCCTGTCCATTGCCCGTGGTATTTCCCTGCGTATCGTAAGAAGTGGAAAGACTGGAATTACTTTCGCTGAGCATTGGAATGCCATCCACCACATACAACGGATTTTCACTGCCACGCACACTCACCAACAAACCTGCACCTGGTGTGCCGGACGGTGTTTTAACATAAATGCCGGTTGCTTTCCCTGTTAAGCTGGTACCCAGATTGACATTGGGAAGGCCTTCAAGTTCCTTTCCTTTAATTGAAGAAATCGCTCCGGTTATATCACTTTTTTTCTGTGAGCCATAACCAACTACGATCACTTCGTCCAGTTCCCGGTGCAGGGCAAGCTGAATGCTGAATGTTGTTTTAACCGGTGAAAATGCTTCTTCGTAATCGTCGTAACCAATATAGGAGAAAACCAATGTTCCATTTGGAGCAGAAACACCGAGCAGAAATTTTCCATCCTCGTCGGTTTGCGTTCCTTTCGAAGGATCTTCCTTCCAACGCACAGTGGCACCGATAAGAGGTTCAGACCCGGAATCGGTAATTCTACCTTTCAGTGTAGTTTGCGAAAAAGCTGCGATGGTGAAAAGGGAAAAGTATACCGTTAAAATCAATTGCCGGTAGCGTTTGAAATGCAATCCACCAGATCGTTTTTTTAGAAAGCTGAAGCTGGCGGTAGCAAATAAATTATAGCGGAATGAACGAAGCCGGTATGCTTTTGCAAGGAAAAACTGTTTCATACGCTCTTTATTTTTTTGTTGGAAGCGGTTGATGTCTTAACAAGATTTAAATCGGGCTGCGCAATTTTAAAAACGCGGAAATACATGTTGGTGGATGTTTCATCCACCCCTTTTATTTTATGAATTTTTTCGTTCATCAGCCAGATCAGATGTTCGTTATTGCGGCACATCACGTTCACTTCAAGATCGAAGTTGCCGGAGATCATGGCGAGAAAACTTACTTCAGGCAGCTTTGCAATTTTCTCGGCCACCGGAATAATCAGGCTGGCCGGACTTACATTGATAAAAATATGTGCATACGCATGAAATCCGATCTTTTCCGGATCAACCCGGCCAATCACTTGCAGCGTTTTTGTTTCGGTTAACCATTGAACGCGATTGCGTACCGTGCCAACCGATACTTTCAACTGCTCCGCGATGTCAGTAAAAGATTTACGCCCGTCTTGCTGAAGCTGCGAGAGGATTTGAAAATCAAGCTGGTCAAGCTCGGTGTGCGGAACATCCTTAACGGCTTGCGTTACATTCATATAAACAAAGATTAAGTCTTTTTGTCAAAAAAGCAATCATTTGTTACCTTTTTTACAATAAACACTTTTTTTTATGCAAATTGTGCAAGCTTAATGTTCAATTCTTAACAATAAATTTTTACATAGAGATCCATTAATTAAAAGCATTGCATTTGGTATTTCTTCTATAAGAAAACAATCAGGCTCACCAAATGGTGGCTCACGTTTTGAAAGTAGAATTTATCTTATTTTTGCCACGATTTAGCGAACTATGAAAATTCAAATACTTTCTTTTTGCCTGCTGCTTGCTCTTGCTTCCTGTAAAGATGAACTGCCTCCAGTAGTAATACATCCAATTCCACCTGAAGACACGATTAAGTATGCAGGTACTTACGAAGGTTGGGTGGAAAAGCACAGTGCAGGTGTAGATGCGGATGGAGTATATAAGATTGACACTGCTTATACTTATACAGTTACTATAACTGACGAAACCATTGGCTTCATCGATATTCATGGTAGTGATGCACCTCCGATTTTTGTTGACTCCGCCGGTGTTTTTGCGCTTAATGAATTCAACCATAATATTGTAGGCAATTTCAATGGAGACAGTTTATATCTCTTTACTGAAGCCATTAGCGGTTCTTATGATCCTCCCCAATTTTATGATAATACGCAAATGAATTTTGCGGGTAAGAAAGTGGAATAACCACATCTCCATAACCTTTTCGAATTCTAAGGAGCAGGAAAAGAATTATTGCAGGGTTATCCTATTGTTGCGTTCAACCCGTCTCTGGCTGCTTCAATTGCTTTATTGATACCGGCGGGATGAGTGCCTCCTGCTGAAGCAAAAAATTTCTGTCCACCACCACCACCATTTATTTCTTTGCTGATTATCCGGATCATTTTCCCTGCATCAAGCGATTTTTCCTTCACGAGGTTATCAGAAATAATAATCATAAGGTGTGCCTTTCCATCAGCTTCCGCACCAAATACACCTACCAGATTTTCTACCTCATTTCGTAAGTCATAAGCAAGCTTTTTCAATGCATCAGCCGAGTTCAACGAAGTAGCCGCGCCGATAAACTGAATGCCTCCGATATTTTCTGACGTTTTTTTCAACATTTCTTTTACTTGTTGTACCTGCATAGCAGTGAATGATTCCACCTGCTTTTTCAACTGCGCATTTTCTTCCTGTAAATGTTGAATGCCTTTCTCAGCATCCTTTGCATTGCCGAGTAACGAACCAATTGTTTCCAGGCGATTGAAAGTGGAACGAATCAGTTGTTCCGCAGCTTCACCGGTAATTGCTTCAATGCGACGAACACCTGCTGCCACGGCTGCTTCAGAAATAATTTTGAAATAGCCAATTGCTCCGGTAGAATGAACATGGGTGCCACCGCATAATTCACGGGAGAAATTTTTATCGAAAGTGACTACACGAACTTTATCGCCGTATTTCTCACCGAATAAAGCCATCGCTCCGGTTTTCATCGCTTCTGCAACAGGCATTACATCCACTTCACGAATTATATTCTCTCTTATTTTCTGATTCACCATTGTTTCAATCGCGTCCAGCTCTTCCCTGGTTACTTTAGCGAAATGCGAAAAATCAAAACGCAGATGATCAGGTGCCACCAACGATCCTTTTTGCTGCACATGTGTGCCAAGAATTTTACGTAATGCAGCATGCATTAAATGAGTGGCCGTGTGGTTGCTCATGATACTATTTCTTGCAACAACATCCACTTTTGCCAACACGGATTCATCAAACGATTTTGGAAACCTGTTTACAAAATGAATGATAAGCTCATTCTCCTTTTTGGTATCAAGCACTTTAATTTCTTCTTCCCCGAAAAATAATTTCCCCTGGTCACCCAACTGACCACCACTTTCTGCATAGAAAGGTGTTTGATTTAATACCAACTGAAAAACTTCCTTGTCTTTTGCTTTTTGCTTGCGGTATTTCACAACATTTGACTGAGCTTCCAGTGAATCATATCCGAGAAAATCAATCTTGTCAACTTTCTTGAGCTCGATCCAATCACCGGTTACCACTTCAGCAGCCTTCCTTGATCTTTTTCTTTGTTCATCTAAACTCGTGTTGAATCCAGGAAGGTCAACGGTAATGTTTTTTTCTGCAGCCAGTAGTTGCGTGAGATCGATCGGAAAACCAAATGTATCATACAACTCAAAAGCAAACTTTCCTTCCACCATCCTGGCATTGCCTTTTAATGTTGCAGCATACTGATCAAACCGTTTAATTCCATCCGACAATGTTTTCAGGAACGAGGATTCCTCTTCTTCAATAACTCTTGCAACAAATGACTGCTGTTTGCTGATTTCCGGGAAAACATCGCCGAACTCCTTAGCAAGAATTTCCACCAGTTCGAAAAGGACCGGTGTCTGCACATTGAGAAAGCTGTAATAATAACGTACAGCACGGCGAAGAATACGGCGAATCACATAACCTGCTCCGGTATTCGACGGTAACTGTCCATCTGCAATTGCAAATCCAATCGCACGTATATGATCACTCATCACGCGCATGGCAACGTCTGTTTTTTCAGCAGTGCCATATTTAATAGCTGACTTATTTTCAATGAACGCTATGAACGGTTGAAAGATATCAGAATCGTAGTTGGATTTTTTTTGCTGAATCACACGTGTCAGCCGCTCGAAGCCCATTCCTGTATCTACATGATTTGCAGGCAATGGTTGCAACGACCCGTTTGACAGACGATTGAATTGAATGAAAACGAGGTTCCAGATTTCTATCACTTGCGGATCTCCGGTATTCACGAGATTTTTTCCTTCCAGTTTTTTTCTTTCTTCGTCATCACGGTTATCAAAATGAATTTCCGAGCAGGGGCCGCATGGACCCGTATCGCCCATTTCCCAGAAGTTGTCTTTCTTATTGCCTGAAATAATCCTGTCCTCCGCAATCCATTTCTTCCAGAAAGTTGCGGCCTCCTCATCTTTCTCTAAACCTTCCTTCGCATCACCTTCAAAAATGGTGACGTATAATCTGTCGGCAGGCAATTGATACACCTGAGTCAGCAATTCCCAGGCCCATGCAATAGATTCTTCTTTAAAGTAATCACCGAATGACCAGTTACCCAACATTTCAAACATGGTATGATGATAAGTATCAATACCCACCTCTTCGAGGTCATTGTGTTTTCCGGATACGCGTAAACATTTTTGAGTATCTGCCACACGTTTCGAAACAGGAATTTTATCGCCCAGGAAAATATCTTTAAACTGGTTCATGCCTGCATTGGTAAACATCAGCGTAGGATCATTCTTTATTACAATAGGAGCCGAAGGCACGATTGCATGACCTTTGGAAGCAAAGAATTCAAGAAAAGCGGAGCGTATTTCTTTAGCGTTCATGATATGAGTTGTAATGGTCGTTCTTTGTTTACAGAAATTTATTTGGTTAATTTTGTTCAGTTCCCACTGCTTCGGGCGCGTAAAATTAGCTAATAATACTACTTCAAGCGTGGTGCGGTGAAAGGTGTTTGAGAGAAAATAAAATGCATTGAATGTTTTGTTTTCAGCAATCAATTGACTTTGATCAGGAGATTCCGTTACGAACGATTTGAAATATGAAAAAGGTAAAATACTATTACAATACCCAGGCATTGCGTTACGAAAAGTTTGAAGAAGCTTTCCGGACAAGATTCCTGCGCGTTCTTGGATTTATTTCTGCCGCTCTTGTTTTTGCATTTATTATTGTTTACCTCGCTTATACCTATCTCGATTCACCAAAGGAGAAAGCGCTCCACCGCGAGATCAACCAGATGCAGCTGGAATATGATCTGTTGAACAAAAAACTCGATCAGATGTCGGCAGTAGTGACGGACCTTGAAGACCGTGATGATAATATTTACAGGGTAATCTTTGAAGCAGAACCGATTCCTTCGAGTGTGCGACAGGCGGGATCAGGCGGCATTAACAAATACCGTGAACTGATGAACTACGACAACGGACAACTGATGGTGACGGCTTCGGAAAAGCTGGATCAGATTCGCAGGCAACTTTACATTCAATCGAAATCTTATGATGAGATTTCATTGTTGATTAAGAAAAAGGAAGAAGTGTTATCCTCAATTCCCGCAATTCAACCTATCAGCAATAAAGATTTGTCGCACATTGCTTCCGGTTTTGGAATGCGGATAGATCCGATTTATAAAATTCCGAAGATGCATGAGGGACTGGATTTTACCGCGCCCAGCGGAACTCCGATTCATGCAACGGGCAATGGCACTATCAGTATTGTTGAATATGGTGATCGTGGTTATGGCAATAACGTAACTATCAATCACATGGTTGGATATCAGACTCATTATGCTCACATGAGCAGGATTATTGTTCGTGAAGGACAACCGGTGAAACGCGGTGATGTGATTGGTTATGTGGGAAGCACGGGCAAATCCACTGCACCACATTGTCATTATGAAGTGATAAAAAACGGCGTGCATATCGATCCGGTAAACTTCTTCTTCAATGATCTTACGCCGGCTGAATATGAAGAAATGCTGAAACAGGCGGATCTTTCGAATCAGTCGTTTGACTAGAATCTATTGGTGAGGTAAAGATGGGTCAGGATAGATGACTGGCTGGCTAAATGGTTAAATTGCTTAACTGTTTAATTGTTACAGCAAAGCTGGTTTATATGCTGCGTTGATAAAACATGTATATCCCACTGTTGAAAAGACATTCCAATAAAGAAATAGTTGCGCTGATTATTTCAGGAATACATACTCCGGATTCGCAGCAACCGTTTAGCCATACAGCAATTCAACCGTTCAACTTACTTTGAACAAACTCCCGATGATATGCTGTTGGTTTAACGAATCAATGCATCGGCTTCTCCGGAGTCATTTAACTATTTGACAATTTAGCTTTTCATCTTCCATGACAAATCAAAGCTGATACTTTAATTGTGCAGTTAGCATACACACAGCCTTCGCCACAGCATTTAGCAATCAGACAATTTAACCATTCCCTTCTTTTCAATTAACTTCATTCAACTCCATTCAATTTATACGCACAATAGGTGGCGTTGAAAATTTCCTGAGGTTACCACAAAAATAAGGGGCACCGATTTTTCGATGCCCCGTTATTCAAAAAAGCTTAGCTAAATTATTTTTTCTTAGCTGCTTTTTTAGCCCCTTTTTTCGGAGCTGCTTTCTTTGCAGCCTTTTTCGCTGCTTTCTTTTTTGTAGCCATAGTTTAAAATTTTCATCAAAATAAGAATGAATCGTTTCATAACAAAAATATTTTTGAACATTTTTATTCACACAACAATGTGAATAAGGCAAACAACATCATGCTGCAAACTTATTTTGTTATGCAAAACAGAAATGCAGTTGAACATTTTTAAAAAATAATTTTTAATTTTTTTCCAACACTGATTTTATAGGATGCTGAAACACGCAGCCAGCAAAGCTTTCAACACCACTAAAATAATTTTCACGTTGACTCACCTATTCATGAATTCAATTCAACAGCAATAAAATCAGCACGCATGAACATTTATTTCAAGTTATTCATCTTGAAAAATGAAAGAAAAAAAAGTGAAAATATTTTTTTTGAAATCATCCTGAAGATGACTTTAATCAGTCAAATGCAGTTTAAATGAACAATTCATGAAATGTTATTTTTTGTTTCCATGCTATAATTATATCAAATGATGTTGCGAACAGTTCGCATTTTCAATTCCAAAAAAATCAAAAGCATCATGTAATGTATGTTGGGTGAAGAAAGAAACCCTTTATGAATTCTATTTCAAAATGAAGGCAACTAATTTAATTTCCACACATAACACTGCATTCTGAAAACACATTCTTTAATTCAATCCGGCATGGTTTTCATCTCCTAAAAAATAAGGAACAGAATAGATGAGGGTAGTGGAGTATTTTCCTTTTTTTGAAAATAAAGAGCAAACACTTAACAGTTGTAAGTTTGCGCAAAGGGATTTTATAAACTGACTATAGAGAATGTATAACGGGGACGTCAATCAATCCGAACATCTTAAAAATGAGGACACCTATTGCAGCTTTGCAAATCAGCTCTATTTTTCTTTGTAATAAATAGTGAGATTACTGGTAGCAGATTGTTCCTGCAGCACTAATTCATGATCAGTCAGCTTAACAATCTTCATTTTGTAAATGATTCCTGTTTCATTGTCCCTCACAGAGACCATTCGGTTTTGTTCGTCAACAGACCAGGTTCCTTTGATCAACCCGTCAGGATACATTCCCTGTTCTACAGTATAATCAGCATGAAGCGCGAGTATAAATTCGCCAGCTACCTGATCATTAGCAGCAGGCTTGTTGGTTTCTTCCAGGTTTTGCATCCGCCAGGTTTTGGAAATCCTGTTGGTCAATACTGATGCTGTGGATTGCGCAACTATTTTTCCCGGAAGAAAAAGAGCAAGCAGGCAACAAAGTGAAACAGCGATAAGGTGAACGATCGTTTTATCGTGACGAGTAGAAATTGGATTACGATTATTGCTTTCAGGAAACGATATTCCGGAAATAGCCAACGAGGCAGCATGTTGTATCATTACAAAGTTCCCCGCAGTTCCTGCTCGCGTTCAATGGCTTCAAACAACGCTTTAAAATTTCCTTTGCCAAAAGAATTGGCTCCTTTGCGTTGAATAATTTCATAAAATAAAGTCGGACGGTCTTCCACCGGTTTTGAAAATATTTGTAACAGGTATCCTTCATCATCACGATCAATCAAAATTCCTAAATCTTTCAATGGTGCAAGATCTTCATCAATATGACCAACGCGGTCAAGAACTGTTTCATAATAAGATGCGGGAATCTTTAGAAATTCAACACCACGTTTTTGCAATTCAGTAACTGTTTCAATAATGTTGTCAGTGGCCACCGCTACGTGTTGCACACCCTGACTGCCATAGAAATCAAGATATTCTTCCACCTGCGATTTCTTTTTTCCTTCTGCCGGCTCATTGATGGGAAACTTTATTCTGCCATCGCCACTGCTCATCACCTTACTCATCAGCGCGGAATATTCGGTACTGATATCCTTATCATCAAATGAAAGAATGTTTTTGAAGCCCATTACATCTTCATAAAATTTTACCCAGGTGTTCATTTCATTCCAGCCCACATTTCCCACCATGTGGTCAACATATTTGAGACCCAGTGGCTCCGTTTTCTTCATCGATTTGTAAGGTTTAAATCCGGGAAGAAAAATGCCCTTGTAATTTTTACGCTCCACAAAAATGTGAACGGTTTCTCCATATGTATGAATTCCGGAGCGAATTACTTCACCGTGTTCATCCTTTTCCAGGGTTGGCTTCATAAACGGTTTCGCGCCGCGTTTCACTGTTTCCTCAAAAGATTTAGTAGCATCATCTACCCACAGCGCAATCACCTTTACGCCATCGCCATGTTTTTTTACATGATCTGAAATCGGTGAGTCAGCCACTAAGGAAGTTGTGAGTACCAACCTGATTTTGTTCTGTTGCATTACAAAAGAAGCTCTGTCCCTGATTCCAGTTTCAAGTCCGCAATAGGCAACAGGCTCGTAACCGAATGCACTTTGATAATAATGTGCAGACTGTTTCGCATTGCCTACATAAAATTCGACATAGTCCGTTCCATTGATCGGAAGAAAATCAATTAGCTGCGTGGCTGCTGCAGGCTTGGTGAGTGTTTCCATAATAAAAATTTTTGTTTACGATTGAGGATTTTTACTGTCAGGCTTCAGACAACGAAAATTACAAAGAAGTTTATGTTCCTACAATGACTTATTTCGTCTTTTAATGGAAGATGAGTTTTCGAATCGTATCTGAAGGTCATTTTAATTCTTCATATTCTCATTTCAGGAATCTCCCCTTCTACAATTAACCTGCCCGCAGTTTTTGCAACTATTTCTTCAACACTTACACCTGGTGCGCGCTCGATCAACTTAAAACCATCCGGCGTTACATCCAATACAGCCAGTTCACTTACAATTCGTTTCACACATTTAACACCTGTTAAAGGCAGTGAACATTCAGGAAGCAATTTTGATTCTCCCTTTGGATTGGTATGCATCATGGCTACGATAATATTTTTTGCAGCCGCTACAAGATCCATCGCACCACCCATTCCCTTCACCATTTTTCCCGGAATTTTCCAATTGGCAATATCACCGTTTTCAGAAACTTCCATCGCGCCTAAGACTGTAAGATCAACTTTGCCTGCGCGAATCATTCCGAAGCTTTCTGCCGAATCAAAAAAACTGGCTCCGGGAATTACAGTGACGGTTTCTTTTCCGGCATTAATCAGGTCCGGGTCTACTTCTTCTTCAGTCGGATAAGGCCCCATCCCTAAAATTCCATTCTCTGATTGCAGAACAATGCTGATGTCACGCGGAACAAAATTCGCCACCAGGGTCGGAATGCCTATTCCCAGATTCACGTAATAACCATCCTTTAATTCCTGCGCAATCCGTTTTGCAATACCATATTTATCTAAAGCCATGTTTCACTTTAAGTATTGATTATCTAAAAAACAATTTCAAGTCGAAATAAATAAAACCAAACCAGGAAAACCATACTTCCAAACAAACACTCATCACATCGGCACCTATATTTCAATTGGCACATCGGCACATCCACTCCTCACACTCCAATCTTTATCGCCACCGTCCGCTTTTCAATCCGTCGCATATAATTCGTTCCCTGGAAAATACGATGGACATAAATACCCGGCACATGCACCTGATCGGGATCCAGTTCGCCGGGTTCCACCAAATGTTCAACTTCTGCAATTGTAATATCGCCTGCTTTGGCCATCGAGGTAGAAAAGTTGCGGGTAGTTTTTCTGAAAATGAGATTACCCATTGAATCACCCTTCCATGCTTTAACCATTGCAAATGAAGCGTGCAATGCATATTCCATCAGGTACATTTTACCATTGAATTCACGCACTTCTTTTCCTTCTGCTATTTCAGTTCCGAACCCTGCTCCGGTAAAATAAGCCGGAATTCCCATGGCAGCCATTTGAATGCTTGTGGCAAGCGTGCCCTGAGGCATGAGATCTACTTCCAGTTCTCCTGCCAACAATTGTCTTTCAAATTCAGCATTCTCCCCAACGTAAGATGAAATCATTTTTTTTATCTGCCGTGTCTTCAGCAGCATTCCCAAACCAAACTGGTCAACTCCTGCATTGTTAGAAATGCAGGTAAGATCTTTGATTCCTTTGCGTACCAATGCTTCCACACAATTTTCAGGAATACCACACAAACCAAATCCACCGAGCATTAATGTTGCGCCAGCAGGAATATCGCGAATCGCTTCATCTGCTCCGGAAACTCTTTTGTCTATCATCGCTTCAAATTTTTTTAGTGGTTGAAAATAGGAATTCGCAGTTGATTAACTATAAATTGAAACTTCAGATTGAATGATTATTTCGCCAATTGCATTTCTTTTCTGAGAACTGTATCATTAACAACGCCGGCATGCCCGGGAATAGAATCTACACCCTCCTTTTTCAGCACCAGTTCTTTTGCTTTAGCTTTTCCTTCTAATGCTGTGAGTTTATTCACGATCTCCAGGTAGATCTCTTCATATTGCTCAGGATGATGAAGATAATAATCAAACGATTTTTTGAAGGTGTCAAAAGTGGTCCCGTTTTTCTTCATCACATCCTCATACTTTGCAGCAACATTTTGATTCAATTGCTGATTTGTCATGCCGCGACTGTTGACAGAAGATTCTGCAATATGCACATCCAATAAGACTGCAATCATTTTATCTTTGGATAAAATTCCGTCCGGCGCTTTTTCAATTTCAGAAGCACAGGCACAGTAAATGAATACAATGAATAGAGTTACTATCCAGAGCCACTTTGAAATCAGCAAGTTCAATCGTTATCTTTTACGCGGCAAAAGTATTTCTTTTTAAGCACAGAATGATGAACAATGAATGAAACCTTTGCGGCTATCAGGGACTACCTTCGGCAACACCATGTAACACTCGTTGCTATCAGCAAGACCAAACCTGCTGAAGAAATACGCAGCGTGTATGAAGAAGGGCAGCGGATTTTCGGAGAAAACAAAGTGCAGGAACTCACTGATAAATATGAGGCGCTGCCAAAGGATATTCAGTGGCATCTCGTTGGTCACCTCCAAACCAACAAGATAAAATTTGTTGCACCGTTTGTTTCACTTATTCATTCCATTGACAGTCTGAAATTATTGGAAGAAGTAAATAAACTGGCAAAAAGAAATGGAAGGACTCAGGATGTGCTGCTACAGATTTATATCGCCAGGGAAGAAACAAAATTCGGATTGAGTTTCGATGAAGCCCGTGATCTCCTTTTTGACAAATCAGTTTCAGCGCTTCAAAATATCAGCATTAAAGGCATGATGGGAATGTCAACATTTACAGATGACCCTATTCAAGTAAGGAAAGAATTCAGATCTCTAAAAGTTTTTTTTGAAGAAATGAAATCTTACCGTTCTGAAAATTTCAAACCCGAAATACTTTCCATGGGAATGAGCGGCGACTATAAAATCGCCGTGGAAGAAGGAAGTAATATGGTGCGTATCGGAAGTGCTATTTTCGGAGCACGCTAAATCAGTGTATCATTTCAAAAACGGAATTCGAATCAAGCAGCGCTTTCTGAAAAGCATGCATTTCAATGCCGGTTTCAACTTTCATCTCTTCAAAAAATGAAAGCATTTGTTCCGTAGGCATATTGCCTGTCAATTCATCTTTTGCCATGGGACAACCACCGAAACCCTTAATTGCTCCATCGAAACGACGACAACCATTCATGTATGCTGCTTCCACTTTTTCGCGCCAGCGATCAGGTGTGGTATGAAAATGCGCACCGAACTCAATTGCAGGAAACGCAGGAATCAGCTGCTTGAATAGTAAGGAGATCACCTCCGGATCTGCTGCACCAATTGTATCAGCCAGCGAAATTATTTTAATTCCCATCGCAATCATCTTCTCACTCCATTCCAATACAATCTCCGGATGCCAGGGATCTCCGTACGGATTTCCAAAACCCATAGAGATATATAAAACCAGTTGTTTGTTTTGTTTCAGGCAGATGTTTTGGATTTCATCTACTCTTTTCAATGCTTCATTCATTGAAGCGTTTGTATTTCGTTGCTGAAAAGTTTCAGATACAGAGAAAGGAAAACCGAGATATTTAATCTGATCAAACATGGAAGCTTCCAGGGCGCCTCGTGTATTGGCAATGATGGCGAGTAAGTTAGATTTCTCCGGTGTCCAGTTCAACTGCGACAACACCAATGCTGTGTCGGCGAGCTGTGGAATGGCTTTCGCGGAAACAAAGCTGCCGAAATCTATGGTGTCGAAACCTGCTTCGAGTAATGTATTGATGTAGGCCACCTTTTTTTCAGTGGGAATAAATCCTTTGATCCCTTGCATGGCATCGCGCGGGCATTCGATAATTTTTACTTTTTCCGACATGCTATTATTCTGTTATGCTTATGTGCTTATTTTTGTCATCATCTTTAAAGCGACAAAGTTCATTAATTTCATTTAAGAAAATTATTATGGACCCAATGCGCGCGCTGAACAGGTGTTGCTTACAAACAAAATCAAAAAATAATTCCAAACCAACCGGCTGAATTAAACATGCATATCTCGATCAGAAAAGGAACTGTTGCGGATGCTGCTGATCTTACTGAAATCGGCATTGTAACGTTTACTGAAAAGTGGAAAGACAATTACGATCAGAAAACATTGCAGACTTATCTTACAAAAGCTTACGATGCGGCCGGCATTCTGCGTGAATTGCAGCAGGAAGTTGTTACGTATCTGATTGCCACTGCAGAAAATCAAATGATTGGATTTGCTAAACTCAGCAGGCGCCAGCAACTCGCAGAGTGGATCACTGAACCTTGTCTTGAAGTCTGCCGCATTTATGTTTTACAGGCGTTTCAGGATCATAAAGCGGGTGCCAGACTTATGGATGCGGCGATTGAAATTGCAAAGGAGGAAAAATTGCAATCGGTAGTTTTAGGTGTTTGGGAAAATAACCACCGTGCCATTTCATTTTACAAAAAATTAGGTTTCGAACAGATCGGTACGCATCCGTTTCTTACCGGTGATGTGGTGGAGACGGATTGGGTGATGAGGAAGGAAGTAGTGAGTAGTGAGTAATTAGTAGTGAGTAGTGAGTGGTAAGTAGAGAGTCGTTAGTCATTAGTCTTGGTTCGTGCGCAGTAGGTTAGAACGCTTAACCTTGGCATATCGGCACATTAATTTCATCGGCACATCTACCACATCCATCACCTCACACAACCACATTAATCATCCTTCCCTTCACCACGATCACTTTCTTCGGTGATTTTCCTTCAAAGTATTTCTGCAATCCTTCATTCTCTTTTACAGCTTGTTCAATCTGATCGATTGGAAGATCAAGTGCAAAATTCATCTTCAAACGCGTTTTGCCATTGATTGCGATGGGATATTCAAAAGCATTTTCAACCAGTAGTGATTCATCGTAAACAGGAAATGAAGCGTGAACGATGCTGCTTTTGTTTCCTGATTGTTCCCATAAATATTCCGTTACAAACGGCGCATACGGACTGAGGATAATCAACAATGCTTCAAGAATCTCTTTCTTGTGGCAATTGAGCTGCGTCAATTCATTCACGCAGATCATGAAGGCACTAACGGAAGTATTGAACGACAACCGCTCAATATCTTCAGCCACTTTCTTTATCGTGCGGTGCAACACTTTTAATTCTTCTGTTGAAGGCGCGTCATTCGTCACCAACCATTTTCCGTTCTCATCATAAAACAACTTCCACATTTTTTTCAGGAAGCGATAAACGCCGTCAATGCCTTTGGTGTCCCAGGGTTTGTGTTGTTCGATGGGACCGAGAAACATTTCATATAATCTGAAAGCATCTGCTCCGTATTCTCCAACCACATCGTCAGGATTGATGACGTTGTATTTGGATTTGGACATTTTTTCGACTTCGGATTTTGTATAAAATTTTGGTAGCTCAGATGAATTCCCAAAAGATTTTTCATTTATCCAACGACCATCTTTACAAAGAAAAATATTAATGGCATTCCTATTAGCAAAATTCGATTCTAAAAATTGAGGAATATCGAGCACATTATTATTTACAATACTAATTGGAATATGAGACTCACTCAGACTAGTCATGTCACCCACCAAATCTGCACTTACATAAATATTCCAATCATATTGAGTATTCTCAACTTCTATAGGAATTTTTATTTCCTTCAAGAGTACATTCAAATCAGGCCTGTTTGAGATTTCTATTTCTTGAATAATTTTAAGATTATTAAAAGTGTCAAATTTTGCAATGTTGCCTTTGCTCTTGGCAGAAAACATCATTTGACTTACCCCCTGAATCTTCCCCTGATTCAACAACTTCTTCGCCGGCTCTTCAAATGGAATCCATCCGCGATCGAATAAAAATTTTGTCCAGAAACGGAAGTAAAGCAAGTGACCGGTAGCATGTTCATCACCACCTAAATAAAAATCAATATTCTGCCAGTAATCAATGGATTCTTTAGACGCAAAAGCATTTTCATTGTTGGGATCTTCATAGCGAAGGTAATACCAGCAACTGCCGGCCCAGCCTGGCATGGTAGTCAGTTCGTACTGATATTTTCCTTTGTATTTCCAGTTCTCCGATGCTCGTGCCAAAGGTGGCTCCCCGCTTTCTGTCGGCAGATATTTGTCAACAACAGGAAGTACCAATGGCAAATCCTCTTCAGCGATCGTAAGCGGAATTCCTTCTTCATCATAATAAACAGGGATCGGCTCTCCCCAATACCGTTGCCTGCCGAAAATGGCATCACGTAACCGGAAATTTATTTTCCCCTGTCCTATTTGTTCTTCTTCAATTTTCTCAATTGCCTTTTTAATAGCGGCTTTTACCTGCAATCCATCCAGGAACCCGGAATTCACACAAACGCCTTCCTTCGCTGTATAAGCTTCTTTTGTCAAATCTCCACCGGCAATCACCTCAACGATTGGTAAATGACCTAACTGTACTGTCAACTCCTTTTCAAAAAATTTCGCGAAAGCATAATCACGGGTATCGTGTCCCGGCACTGCCATTACTGCGCCGGTGCCGTAAGTCGCAAGCACATAATCTCCGATCCAGACAGGAATTTTTTTATCAGTGAATGGATGCAACACATAAGCACCTGTAAACTGACCGGTGATTTTTTTCACCTCCGACATACGATCCCGTTCGCTTCGATTGGTGGCATACGTTACATATGCATTCACCGCTTCACGATATTCATCTGTAGTTATTTGATTCACCAACTCATGTTCAGGAGCAAGAGTTATAAACGAGACTCCAAAAATGGTGTCGGGACGGGTGGTGAAGACTTCTATGGTGAATGGTGAATGGTCAATTGTGAACCGGACACTCGCTCCTTCACTTTTCCCAATCCAATTACGCTGCGCTTCTTTTATAGATTCACTCCAGTCAAGTTCATCCAATCCAATCCGCAATCGTTCTGCATAAACAGTAATCCGCATACTCCACTGTTTCATCAACTTTCTTTCTACCGGATAACCACCACGCTCACTTACGCCATCTTTCACTTCATCATTGGCCAATACAGTTCCTAATGCAGGACACCAGTTTACCCACGAGTCGGCGATATAAGCCAGGCGATGTTGTAGTAAAATAGCTGATTGCTGTTTCGCTGAAAAACCTTTCCAGCCCTCAGCAGTGAATGCTTCCTGGGAATCGGTAAGAATTAATGGAGACGTCCCGTGTTTTTCAAATTCGCTGATCAATGTTTCAATTGATTCAGCACGATCACTCTTTACATTGTACCACGAATGAAAAAGCTGGATAAATATCCACTGTGTCCACTTGTAAAACTTCGGATCGCTGGTTCGCACTTCCCTGCTCCAGTCAAAGGAAAAACCCAGCTTATCCATCTGTTCCCGAAAAGTATTGATGTTTTGTTCGGTAGTGATGGCAGGATGCTGACCGGTTTGAATGGCATATTGTTCTGCAGGCAATCCGAAGGAATCATAACCCATAGGATGCAGCACATTAAATCCTTTCAGTCTTTTGTAGCGGGCGATAATATCAGATCCGATATAACCCAACGGATGGCCGACATGCAATCCGGCACCCGACGGATAAGGAAACATATCCAGCACATAATATTTCGGTTTTGAAAGATCCGTTATGGTAAGAAATACCTGCTGACTGCTCCAGATTTCTTTGGCCCTTTTTTCAATCTCACTGAAATTAAATTCCATCTTTTCTCAATCTGATTTTGGGCAAAACTAATGAGTTTGGGGGAAGAAATGAGTAGTGAGTCGTTAGTCTAAATCTTTGAACTCCAATTTAATTCCTAATTCCTAATTCTTATTTCACCTGTTGATAATGGACCACCATGTAATGATGTCGAAAAAAATCCGTTGCTTACTTTCGCGCAACAAATAAAGATTATGGCGGAAAGCAGAAAAAAAACAGCCCGGAGATTCAAACCCAATTATATCTACAGCATCATCAGCACTGCATTGGTGTTGTTTATGATCGGTTTACTGGCACTTCTTTTTATTCATGGTAATAAATTAGCCAATCAGTTTAAAGAGAACATTGAATTTACAGTGATCATAAAAGACAACATATCAGAAAAATCAATCCTTGCATTGCAAAAAAAACTCGGACTGGAACCTTGGGTAAAAAGTTCAAAATATGTTTCGAAGGAAGATGCCGCGAAAATTTTCACCCATGAAAACCAGGAAGACTTCAAAGATCTGCTGGAGTATAATCCATTGTTTGCTTCCATAAACCTGAAACTAAACGCGGGCTATACGAGCAAAGACAGTATTAACATCATCGAACAGCGGATTATGGCTCACAATGAAGTTGGCGAATTCTATTATGAAAGACAACTGGTGGAAATGCTGAATGATAACCTGCGCAAAATAAGCTGGGTGATTATGATCATCAGTCTACTTTTAGTATTGCTTGCCATTGGCCTTATTGACAGTACCATCCGGTTATCCATGTATTCAAGCCGTTTCCTGATAAGAAGCATGCAGCTTGTAGGTGCCACCCGAAATTTTGTAATATGGCCATTCACTAAAAGAAGCCTTCAAAACGGATTGGTATCAAGTCTGATTGCCATTATTGCTTTGCTGACCATTCTCAATTTTGCGATCAGCCAGGTGCCGGAGTTGTTGGCTTTACAGGACGTAACCATGCTCTTGCTGGTGTTTTCCGGACTCTTGATTATTGGTTTGCTTTTTTCCTATCTAAGCACTCATTTCGCGGTTAACAAATACCTGCGGATGAAGCTGGATGAGTTGTACTAAGCCTGTCTAAAAAATTCCTGTTAACTTCGCCGTCCGTTGTAACATTTTGAATAATGAGGTTACTTAAGAATCAGATCACTACAAACGGTTACTTCCGCACAAACATTCAGTAATTATTCAACACATGGCCAAACAAAAAGCTGCTGTTACAGAAAAACAGCCAACACAAAAAGTTACCTCTCCCAACCCTGTTGCACCTTTTGTATTTAATCGTCAGAACTTCCTGGTGATGGGTGCCGGCTTGCTGTTATTGGCATTCGGCTTTTTTTTAATGAGAGGGGGCAGTCAATTACCAACAGAATGGGATCCTAATGTAATTTACGGATTCACGCGGATTACTTTGTCCACCACATTTGTATTAATCGGATTTGGTGTGGTGATGGCTTCCATATTCTGGAAGTCGAGGAAAAGCTGATTGCTTTATCCAGGATTTTCCTACCATTCAATTTCATCTTGCGATAGTTATTGAAGTATTACTTTTTCCATTTTCACAAATCCATATTGTGAAAGGTTACACTCAATCAGATAGACTCCTTTAGGCAGTTGGCTGAGGTCCATTTCAACCGAATTAATTCCGGTAGTTAACGTGTGATTGCTTTTATAAACTTCCTTGCCAAACAAATCCATCACGGCGAATGAAGTAAGTCCACCATTGGCCGTACTCACTTCAAAACTCAATATGCCCGTAGTTGGATTGGGATGCACAGGCATCATTTCAGGAGTCGGAAATTTATTTTCCAATGCCAACACCTTTGAATAGCCGAAGCTGCTGTCCTTATTCACTTGCTTTAACCGGTAATAGTTTATGCCCAATAATGGAGCATCGTCGGTATAATGATAATGATGTTCCTGGAACGTGTTTGACGCTCCCGGCTGACGATTGATCTCTGCAAACTGTTCACCATCCGCTGACTTCTCCAAAGAAAAATAATCATTGTTAAGTTCTGTTGCAGTGATCCAATCCACCTGGTTTCCCAGGTCACTTGCAACCGCAGTGAATGAAATTACTTCAACAGGAAGTAATTCTGTTGACTGCGTGGTCCCGAAATCTGAAAACCCGCTCAAACCCACACGCGTAACCTGGCTGATAGTTGACGTGCTGCAGGTTCCGTTTAATGACCAGGATCCGGCAGAAGGTTTTTTCATGACAGTCCAGCTCGATGATCCGGCACTGTTGGTATACGATCCTGCTGTATTATATAAGGTAACATCGTAAGTTCCTGTACTATTGGATGGCGTTGAAGAAATAGTCCATGAACCATTATCGAGTGCCTCCAGGTTATAGTTGATGCCACAATCCAAAACACCCAAGGCAGGAGGAACAACACTGTAAGCTTTAAAATGCGCCAACAGGTTGGTGGCAGTATTTGCTGAAGTGAAATTAATATTGGCGAGCTGGTAACCTTTTCCCGATAAATAATTTCCTACCGGGAAATCATAGGAGCCTGTAGCTGCAGTGGCCCTTCTTAAATCCCCATCTACGTAACTGTTTATGTTACCGGAATTTACTGCAGTGGTTGCACTACTGGTAACATTTACTTCATTTAAAAGTGTTTCGATGCGTCCGCTCGTGAGTGTAAGTGTTCCGGAAATAGTCATGGGATTCCCGACCAGCACTACTGCAGATGCCACACCCTGGTTGATCAGTACTTTATTTAAAGTAAGCGAACCACCTGGTGTATAATTCTGATCTGCGATGCCATTGAATTCAAGCGTAGAATTGGTGACACCGGTAAAAGTAACTGCGCCACTTGCATTGGTAAAGTTTCCGGCAACCTTCATATACTGACCATTCACATTAAACACGCTGGTACTGTTCTGCACGGTAAAATCACCTGCTATTTCAAGTCCTGCATTCAATATTACGCTTCCGGAGGTTTTATTAATCAGCAGGTTTCCAAATTTGTCAGGCCCAACAATAGATCCATAAATATTTTGCGTCCCGGTTCCGGTAAATGCGATAGTGGAAGTTGGGTCGGCAACAATACTTCCATAATTGTAAAAATTGCCGCAAATATTTAAGGTAGTGCCTGCCATTAAAGTAAGTGTTGCTCCAGCGTTAATGGTCAAATCTCTTGTGCTATAGGTAGTCGCGGAAAGAAGTATGGGCTGATTACTTGCGGAAGGTGAAACCACAGCATCAATTGTACAGGTGGGACACACACAACCTCCCCAATTTCCTGTTGTTGTCCAGGTATTGTTGGTGCCGCCTGACCAAATCACCTGCGTAGGTGCCGAATAATTTACCGGTGCAGCCGGATCGATATTGAGCGTAAATCCGGAAGTGCTGTTGGTATAATTACTTACTACCAATTGATATTTTTCACCGTTGGCTACAGTAATTCTCTTTTCGTAAGCAGCTCCAAATCCCGGATAAGCTGCGGGTGCAGTATTAACGGTGTTTGCATTACATCCCGTGACACCCAAAAAACTGTAGTTACATCGCAATGGGTTTACAGTGCCTGCAGCAATTTCAGCACAGGTTACAGCTCCTGTTCCCGCGGTTTTCCAGATTGCGAAATCATAATCAGTGCTCGAAGTACCCGTACCTGGCCAGTCGTTGGGAACAATATCGAACTGGAGATTCCCGGCTGCACTAATCACAATCTCATACCAGGCAGAGCCACGTTCACCTGCCAAAAGGCAGTTTCCGGCTGTAGCTGGAAAATCGCAGGTATTCCCAAAAGCAGCAAAGCCAGGGTTGCCAACAGAAATGCTTTGATTACAAACGGGATTAACTGAACCACATTCCTGTCCCGCAGCAGGAACCACCGGCAGCGATCCATCCGTAACCTGTATGTCAAATGATCCTGTGTTCGTTCCGGCTCCATCTATCACTAAGTAATAGGTTGTGCCAGCCACAAGACCTGAATTTATTATCAGCTCAGAGTTGGAATAAGCTGAAGTTCCGCAGGCCGGCGCATTGTCGTTACACCATGACGCAACGGTAGTAAGCGAAGAACAGGTTCCTGTATACAATCCAATCTGAGTATCTGTTAAGGTGCCCGAGATGGTACGGATTCTCAGTTTGCCGGATGCAGGACAAACTACGCTATACCAAAGAGTGTTGTTGGTTGATCCTGACCAGCAGGATGGCATGGTGGGTTCTCCTGTTCCGGTTGCACATGAATTATCTCCGGCCAGATTTACGCCTAAAGTCAGCGATGTGGCATTGCAGGGTAGATCATTAGAACTTGCAGTTGGAACCGGTGCGCTGATATAAAGATTTGAATAAGCATTATAAGTTGGCGATGTATAAGAATCAAGCAACAGGTAATAAGTATCACCTGCAGTTACCGATACACACATTGATTTGTTTCCCGTGGCGCTTTGTGTATAAGCAACACATGTTCCGGCTATGCCGCTGCATACATTAGCAATTGGACAACCATCATAGAGCATTAATCCCGTTGAGGTACCGGTTGAAGTTAATGAAATAGTAACCTGCCCTGTTTGGGTGGGCGTAAATTCCCAAACCCTATCCTCACCTGCAAAATATAAACTACTGCCACAGGTAATTGCATTGGCAGAAGTGATGTCGTTAGCCGCTGATTGCGTGGTGCCGGAACCAGAATTGTAAGGAAGTGAACTGACTGCAGTAACACCGGTTCCCAAAACTGCTGAACACGATGCTCCTACAACACTACTCACTAATGAAATGTCATCTACTTCTGCAGGGGGTTGTGCACCGCTTGTAGCATCATTCGTCCACGAAAACACAAGCCTTTGCGTCGTTCCTGCAACGCCGCAAACAGTAATAGTGGTGGAAGTCCAGCTACTAGCGTTTAAATTATAGGTTGTTCCAAGCTGTCCGCTGATTAATTGAACACCCGCCGCAGGCGTAGTTGTGGTTGGAACAAGGTATACTTTCAGATAATCCAGATTAGATTCGCCGTTACACTTCCACTTAAAAGTTAGGGTCGCCAAATCCTGTCCGGCAGGAAAAGTAACATCCCTGTAAAAATGAACAACGGAAACCTGGTTTAGGCTGTACGCCGTACCTGCACCACCAACAGCCTTGCTGATATAAGCGCATCGTAAACCTGTATAACCGGTAGGCTGAGTACCTACATACCATTTATTTAATGGTGTTCCATTTACTTCCGTCCAACCGTTTGATGCAAAGGTAGTTCCTGTCTCAAAACCCCCATTTCCCGTCGAACTGATCAAAGTGGTGGATTGACCATACAAAAAGGAAATGCAGGTTTCAAAAAAAACAAAAAAGAGCAGGTGGTAAAAAAATCTCATTCAACAGTATTTGAAAGCGTTTGACAGAATCGATATACCATTTTATTTATGATCATTGGTTTTTGAAACATCAATGTAGCATTCTTCAGAAATCATCCTGAAAGTGGTATTTCCTTTAGGATAAATGCTGAGTTTCCGTTCTGCAAAGGCATGAATGAGCATTTCCTCTTCCGGATAAATAGCAGGATCAAAAAGTAGAAGCAGGCAACTGTGCTTTTCACAATAACCGCTATAACTGATTCCCGGCATTGACCGGATTACAGGTACCAGGTAATCAATTCCTGTATGATCAGCCGGCGATAATCCTGCAACCATTTCTTTCCAACCTGTAGTTGTCTGCGCAGCAGATCTGTTAGTGAAACATAAAATAAAAAACGACAATAAAATAAGCAGTCCTCTTTGTATAATATTTATTTTCATTGTCCTTCCCGGGATGACGTTCGCAAAATAAAAAATAGAATAGTAATTGCCAACTCAATTCTTCAGACAGTAGCAAATTCTTTAAATATTACGAAATATTAATATGCAGGTTTACCGATAAAAAACAACGACTACCGCCAAAATTACAGGGTACCCATAAATACGAAGTTCAATGATATTTTATCGCTCGTTTTTCGCATTCATCTTTAATACAACGTGATTTTCCAGCGCTCATAAATTACATTATCTGCTATATAGCCCCTACTTTTGTTTACCCTTTATTATGTTTTGAATTAATTACATTTGCGCGCTACAAACAGACGTTCAGGAGATGCTTCGCGAAAAGTTCAGACTGTATTCCATCATAAATCTTTTTGGCGATATATTTTTGCTTCTGCTTTCTTTTCTATTGGGATACCTGATTATCTGGGGCGATTTCAAAGCAAATTTCAGAGATTTCTTCTTACAGGCTTCTTTGGCTATGACAGTTTGCTGGCTCGTGGTTTCCTATTTCCTCGAACTCTATACTCCAAAACGTTTCGAACAATTTGAAAAGTCATTTTCAAAACACTTCCAGGCGATTGTATTTCATGCGATGCTGCTATCCACCGTAATCCTGTTATTTACAAGCTATAGCTGGCCCGGTATACTATTCTTATATGGTTATTTTTTCTTCATCATCCTTGACACACTGCTGCGTATCGGCCTGATGTTCAGACTCCGTAATGAACGGCTTTCAGGCAAAAATTCATTTCGTGTAATTGTAGTCGGTGGCGACGGCATGGGTCAAAGAATGTTTGATACACTGAATGATTATACCGGTTATGGTTTTAAACCGTTGGGTATTTTTGACGACAAACTTCCTGCCGGCTCAGCGCACCAATTAGATGGTACCATTGAAGACGCAAAAAAATTTGCCATTGAAAATAACATAGATGAAATATTCTGTGCACTGCCGCTTCGTGAAACGGTAAAGATCAATCAGTTACTCCGGTTTGCAGAAGACCATCTTATCCGCTTTAAAGTAGTTCCTGATTTCAGCGCATTTCACAATCGCAATATCACTGTAGACTTCTATGGTTTCTATCCTGTCATCTCTCTTCAGCCCGAACCATTAGCCAATATCTTCAACCAGATGATCAAGCGAAGTTTCGACATCGTTTTTTCATCCTTTGTAATTATTTTCATTTTGAGCTGGTTGATTCCCCTGGTTGCATTGCTGATAAAGCTTGATTCAAAAGGACCCGTTTTTTATTTTCAGAACCGTTCAGGAAAAGACTATCAGATTTTCAAAATCTTTAAGTTTCGCACCATGACAGTTACGGAAGGCGACACTGATTTCGTTCAGGCGCAAAAAAATGATGCCCGTATCACTAAGGTTGGAAAATACTTGCGCAAGCTCAATATTGATGAACTACCGCAATTCCTGAATGTATGGCTCGGCGATATGAGTGTAGTAGGTCCACGGCCCCATCCTATTAAGCTGAATGAAATTTACCGTTCCATCGTAGAAAAATACATGACACGGCACCTTGCAAAACCCGGCCTCACCGGACTGGCACAGATTCGTGGATTCAGGGGCGAAACAGCAGATCCAACAATGATGAACGGCCGCGTTATAGCAGATGTTTTTTATATCGAGAACTGGAGTTTTCTGCTCGACATAAAAATTATCCTTTTAACTATATGGAATATGGTGAAGGGAGAAAAGAACGCTTATTAAGAATTTTATCGTCCTCTTCATTGCGCCAAATTTGATCACCAGGTACAAACAGCAGGCTCCCTCTTTTCATGAAAAAAATAACTTTCGCCATTGTTGGATTCGGGCACATCGGAAAACGGCATGCTCAAATAATTGTTGACCATCCTCATGCTGACTTAATGGCCATCGCAGATATTGATGAACGCCAAAAAACCAATGCCGATAAATTCAATCTCCCGTTTTTCAGTTCAATAGAGGACTTATTAGATGAGAGCCCTGCGCCAGATGTTATTTGTATCTGTACGCCAAATGGATTGCATGCTCCAATGGCCATTGCTGCATTGGAAAAAGGATGTCATGTGCTGGTGGAAAAACCGATGGGTCTAACTAAAGCATCGTGTGAAGAAGTGATTTTTACTTCTTTAAAAATGTCAAAGCAGGTTTTTTGTGTGATGCAAAACAGGTACAGTCCACCTTCGCAATGGCTTAAACAAATGGTGGATAAAAACAAATTGGGAAAGATTTATTCCGTACAAATTAACTGTTATTGGAACCGGGACGACCGGTATTATCATCCATCAGCAATAAGAAATGCCACTGACTGGAAAGGTACCACCACTTTAGACGGAGGTCCTTTGTTTACACAATTCAGCCATTTCATAGATATGATGTATTGGCTCTTCGGAGATATCACAAACATTCACGCCCGGTTCGAAAATAATAATCATCAACATTCCACAGAATTCAGCGACGATAGTGGCATCGTGCATTTTAATTTTGTGAATGGAGGATTGGGTTCATTCAATTATTCCACCTCTGTATGGGATAAAAACCTGGAGAGCAGCATCACCATCATCGGTGAAAACGGAAGCATAAAAGTGGGTGGTCAGTACATGGAAAATGTGGAATACTGCCATATCAAAAATTATGAAATGCCTCCATTAGCTCCTGTCAATCCACCCAATGATTATGGCGCTTACAAAGGCAGCGCTGCCAATCACCAATTTGTGATACAAAATGCAGTAGATACCTTGCTCGGCAAATCAACTATTACGACTAATGCATTGGAAGGAATGAAAGTGGTGGAGATCATTGAAAGAATTTATGCGTTGAAATAGTAATCAACTGGAAATGTATAAGATGCAATATCGCAACGGGATGAGCTGACACCTTATCGACTCACAACTATTCCTTCGCTATCTTCGGCCGGAATTATGTTCCGCTCCCTTTTACCCAAATCGGATTTTTATCGCCATGTACTCACCCTCATGAGCGGAACGGTGATTGCACAAATCATCCCCATCCTTTTATCACCAATTCTCTCACGCATCTATACACCGGATGAATTTGGCGTCTTCTCGATGTTCACTTCCATCGCTGCAGCCGTTGCTGTGGTGGCCACCTTCCGCTATGAATTGGCCATCATGCTTCCTGAAAAAGAAACCACTGCCATCAACCTGCTCCGGCTTTCCTTTCTGATCACCATCACTTTAAGTTTGTTTTTGCTGATCATCATCGTTCTTTTTCAGCATCAACTTCCAGACTTCTTATCTACACCGGAGCTCAGCAGCTTTCAATTTTATCTTCCGGTCATCCTCTTATTTGCCGGCGGCGCGCAAGCGCTGAACTACTGGATATCGCGACAGAAAAAATTCCATTTACTGGCTGCAGGCAAGATCGGACAAACAGGCATCACAGGAATTGCAAGCATTGTGTTCGGTTCACTGAATTTTTCTTCTGCCGGCCTGATCATTGGCGCGGTTGCCGGTCAGTTCACGTCTTTTTTAATTTATGCAGCGGGTTCATTCAGAAAAATAATATCTCTTGAATCCTTTGTTTCCCGAAAAAATATTCTTGAAAACTTTCGCCACTACAAAACATTTCTGTTTGTCAATACACCACATGCATTGCTTGGCGTATTCCAGGATATCCTGGTGATTTTTCTCATCAATCATTTTTTTTCAAAAACAGCATTGGGATCTTACGCATTCGGATTCAGGATCTTAAAAGTACCAGCAGCGTTTATTGGTGCTGCGATGTTCCAGGTTTATTTTCAACGCGCCAGCACATTGAAAACGGATGCAAAAAATTTGCAGGCACTCACTAAAAGTGTTTACCTTCAAATGAGCCTGGTAGGCGTGCCGATCTTCACGTTCATTGCAGTGCTCGCACCACCCTTATTTTCCTGGGTTTTTGGAGATGAATGGAAACATGCAGGTGAAATTGCTCAGCTTATCAGTCCATGGTTGTTGCTGAATTTCATCTTCAGTCCTGTTGCCGCCATCACCATCGTG
This sequence comes from Chitinophagaceae bacterium, assembly GCA_016717285.1. NCBI lineage: Bacteria > Pseudomonadati > Bacteroidota > Chitinophagia > Chitinophagales > Chitinophagaceae > Chitinophagaceae bacterium. The sequence continues at coordinate 79,269 of JADKFU010000001.1, read as the reverse complement.
TTGAACAAACAACAATGGGCAATCTGGTTTGCAGTGGCGGACACGTTGCTGAGATGCGCAGCTATCACGATAGGCGGACTTCAACAAAATGAACAACTGGCCTTCCTGCTGCTGAGTGCTGGCAGCGGAAGTTTACTTTTGTATGCTTTATACTGGTTTTATCACTTGCCAATGCGTAGCATAAAAAATGCTGAATCAACATGAAAAACCTTCCATAACTATGTTTCGAAAATTCATGCACCGTATGAGGCGCCATTACTTCCACGATCAGATTCCGGAAATGATCTGGGGATATACAACTCCTGAGGGAAACCACCTTTCACAAGTTCGCATCAGCAACACAACCTTTATAAACAGTAAAGAAAATCTGGTGCTTGGTAATCATGTTTTTATCGGGCATTACAACATGATTGATGCGAGTAACGATTTAGTCATTGAAGAAGGCTGTCAGGTTACAAATTTTGTAAGCATTCTCACCCACTCAAGTCATCAATCCATTCGTTTGTATGGAAGTGAATATGCGAAACACAGCGAGCACATCGGTTATATAAAAGGTAAAGTGGTGATCGGAAAATATTCATTCATCGGACCGCATTCCGTAATCATGCCCGGAACAACTATTGGAAAGGGAAGCAGCGTAAGTGCATTCAGTTATGTGAAGGGAAATTTCCCTCCTTTTTCCATCCTCGCGGGAAATCCTGCCATTGTGGTGGGTGATACAAGAAAAATGGATCAGCCGTTTTTAGATGCACATCCGGAAATAAAAACATTTTACAATTCATGGAGCCAATAATTATTCCTGCTTGAAAAAATTATTAATCATAGGAATGAATTCGGTTCATACCTATAACTTCATTCAATTGATTGAAGGTTATTTTGATGAAGTCATGCTCATCACTGATTCCATCAACGAAAAATATTCCGGCAACTCCAGGGCAATTGATTTCTCAGTCGCGAATTCCTGGCGTTTTCTTTCCACCGTATCCGGAATAAAAAAAACAGTGCTGGCTTTTCAACCTTCCGTCATTCATATCCACCAGGCAAATACCGCTGCATGGTTTGTGCTAAGGGCTATTCGTGCATTACAACAGACATCTATTGTAACAGCATGGGGAAGTGATATCCTGATAAACCCTGAACGTGGATTTTTCTACCGTAAAATGGTGGAGCAGATTTTGAAAAACGCAAATTACTTTACGGCTGATGCGCGTTTCCTTGCAGAAAAAATGAAACAGCTTTCCAAAAATGATATTGCTGTTGAAGTAATCAACTTCGGTATTGATCCAATATTCAAGAGCACGAAAGAGTTGGAAACATTTTTCCCGCAAAAGGAAAATATCATCTACTCCAACCGGCTTCATAAAAAACTATACAGGATCGATCATATCATTAAGGCATTCGCGCTTTTCAGTAAGCAAAATAACAAAGCGTGGAAACTCGTGATTGCCGCAACAGGTGTTGAAACAGAAAATCTTCAGCAACTTGTTCATTCCTTGGGCATTGAAAAGCAGGTTGCATTTGCCGGTTGGGTGAATGCTGAGGAAAATGCAACCTGGTACCGTAAAGCAAAAATTTTTGTGAGCTATCCTGAAAGCGACGCAACTTCTGTAAGCCTGCTGGAAGGGATGAGCGCGGGTTGCATTCCGCTGTTGTCAGATCTGCCGGCAAACAGGGAATGGATCACAAACCATGTCAATGGAATTGTTACGGAACAACTTTCCGCCAATGATTTTCAAAACGCGATGCAACTTTGCAACCCTCAAACTGCTGTTGCAAACATTATTACCATACAAAAGAAAGCAACCAAAGCGCTTAGCCGGAAATTATTTCTTGATCTTTACGACCGCGCCATCGCCCATTCATGAAAGTCTGTCACCTCACTTCTGTTCATCCAACTTTCGACACGCGAATATTTGTAAAAGAATGTTCATCGCTGGCTGCTGCCGGGTTTGATGTTACACTGATTGCACCTGCTGAAAGGGATGAAGAAAAAAACGGTGTAAAAATTTTAGCCGTTAAAAAAAATCATTCCCGTTTGTCACGAATGATTACTACCGTGAATGAAGTATATAGAAAAGCAACTTCTGTAGATGCTCACCTTTATCACTTCCATGATCCGGAACTTATTCGTGTGGGATTAAAATTGAAACAACAAGGACATAAAGTTATTTATGATGCTCATGAAGATGTGCCCCGGCAATTGCTTGCCAAACATTACCTGCCTTCCTTTTCCAGAAAACTGATCGCATCCCGTTTTGAGAAATATGAAAATGATGCTGCCGCAAAATTCGACCAGGTAATTACGGTAACGCCATTGCTTGAAAAACGGTTTAAATCCATCAATCGCAACACCACACAGATTTGCAACTTTCCATCGTTGCATGAATTTCTGAAACATGATATTAACTGGCAGCACAGGAAAAATGAAATTTGTTACATCGGTGGAATCACTGCTATCAGGGGAATCCGGGAAATGGTAAAATCAATGGAGGAATGCGATACTAAATTGCATTTGGGAGGTGAATTTTCCCCACGTTCCCTTCGTGATGAAGTCGGGTCTTTCAATGGATGGAAAAAAGTGCAGGAATACGGGTTCATGAATCGCGAACAGGTGAAGTCAGTGCTAAGCATTTGTAAAGCAGGATTGGTTTTGCTTCATCCAACTGAAAATTATGTGGAGGCATATCCTGTTAAAATGTTTGAATACATGGCCGCTGGTATTCCGGTGATTGCTTCCGATTTTACATTCTGGAAAGAAATTATTGACACCTTTCAATGCGGTATCTGCGTTGATCCTTTAAACACAAAGAGCATTGCTGATGCAATAAACTATTTGTTGTCTAACGATGACGCTGCGCTTCAGATGGGAATAAACGGACGCAAAGCTATTGAAAGCACTTTCAACTGGGAACAGGAAGAGAAAAAACTGATTTCCATCTACAGGCAACTCCTGAATCCATCCTGAAATTTTACATTACACAACAGCAACAGTGCAACGAATCAATCAACACAATGCTATCAATATTTCGCTAAAGCATAAATATCTTTTGCTGCTCCTGTTCATTTTATCGCAATATCCTTCAGCATTGTGCCAAACGCTTTTATCAGGAACAGTAGTAGATTCAAACAGCAAAATTCCTTTACCTTTTGTAAACATTGGCATTGAACATAAAAACATAGGAACTACTTCTCAGAAGGATGGATTCTTTTCAATCAATATTCCGTTAAAAAATCAGGACGACACTTTAACTTTCTCTTTAGTTGGTTATGACGACCTGCGTATTGCGGTTAAAGAAATAATTTCCTCCAACACAAAATATTTCGCGCTCCCAATCAAGAGTATTACGCTAAGCAACATCACGATTTCAGCCAGCAGATTGGTGGAAAAAAACTTCGGCATAGAAAAAAACAATGCACTTATTCATTTCACAGACGGCAGCACCAATCAAAAAGATATCTTCGAAATCGCACAACTGATGAAGTTCGACACATCGCTCTCCAAAATCACTGCTGTTAATTTATTTATCGATGAACCTGGAAATGAACCGGTAACCTTCAGAATTAACTTTTATGCATTCGACGGCAACATGCCCGGAAACAAAATAGTTGAGAAAAACATCGTGCAAACGCATGAAATGAAAGCAGGCTGGTTAAAATTTGACCTGTCAGATCAGAACATTTACCTCCGAGGAAATTTTATCGTTTCCATTGAATTTATTCCATCAACAAACCCTGATAAAACTGCGGTTTATTATGAAATAAAGTTAGGTGGCGGAGCAAAAAGTTTTGTGAGAACAAGCAGCCAGGGAACCTGGGGCATTCCACCTCATCACTACCGGATGTTCGTTACCGCGCTTGTTCCGGACAATAAGAAATACTACAACACTGATAATGATGAAAAAGAAACGGTACCAACCACCAGCTTGTATTCCGCATTTGTAAAAGATTCTTTTTTCCTTTTTATACAGACACCCGCGGAATACGAAAAAAAGAAAAATCAAAACTATCCTGTCATTTTCCTGTTAGATGCAAATGCTTATTTTGATATTGTAGCAAATGCAATGAATGAAAAATCTATAGCTGCAATCTTAGTAGGTGTGGGATATAAAGATGTTTTGCAAATGGATTCACTAAGGCAGCGTGATTACACCTTTCCGGTCGCCTTGGTTGCTGACAGCTTTTCGATCAGCGGTGGAGCCAACCAGTTCCTCCGTTTTTTTGAAAATGAATTATTGCCTTACATTGACACCACGTACAGAACAGATAAAAGCAACCGGACAATCATGGGACATTCTTTGGGAGGGTATTTTGCTTTGTTTATGTTGCTGACAGAATTGAAAGATAAAACCAACTATTTCAAAAATTTTGTTGCCGCAAGTCCTTCACTGGACTATTACCATCAATATCTCCTGCAACAATTTCAAAACATTACCGAAATTGAAAATGCGAAGCGAAGCGTGTTACTTACCACGGGAGAAAAGGAAAAGGAGGAAAATGTTGAAGCAAACGCCATTCATTCAGATAGTTTCACGCTCCTTGTGAAGCAACTTACAGCAACAAAATTTAACAGCATCAATACATACAATATCATTTATCCTGGCGCTGAACACATGGCCACAGCCGTCCCAACCTTCACGCAATCATTGCAAATAATAAAATGAAAAAGGTCAGCGTAGTCATTCCCTGCCGCAATGAAAAAGATTTTATTGAAGCCTGTATTCAATCCATTGTTGATGCTGATTATCCTGAAGAATTGCTCGAGATTATTGTTTGTGATGGATTGAGTGATGATGGAACAACTGACATTCTCGAAAAATTAAAAATAAAAATTCCCATCCTGCACATCGTAATCAACCAGAAAAAAATCACACCGGCAGCACGAAATCTTGGTATTCAAAATGCATCCGGAGATTACATTCTCATTTTTGATGCACATGCTGACATGGCTGCGAATTACATTTTGGAAAATGCAACCATTCTTGACCGTCAGCCGGAGGTTTGGTGCAGTGGTGGTAGTTGGAAAAGCTGTTACACGAATGAACTCTCAAGAAACATAGCACATGCAATGTCATCTCCATTTGGTGTGGGAAACGCTTACTTTCGCATCGGTCAGCAAAGCGGTTATACCGACACGGTCGGTATGCCCATGTACCGGAGTTCAGTATTTCAAAACATAGGACTTTTTGATGAAACACTCCTCCGAAACCAGGATGATGAATATAATTACCGCGTTGAAAAAGCAGGTGGCCGCATCTGGTTCACCAATCAAACGTATTCAAATTATTATGTGCGGCCGAGCTGGAAAAAATTATTCAGCCAGTATTTTCAATATGGTTACTGGAAAGTGTATGTGAACAAAAAGCACAAAACTGTTACCACTATAAGACAGTTGGTTCCACTGTTCTTTGTAACATTTTTGATCAGCGGAATATTCGTTTCACTTTTTCAGCAATCACTCAGCCGTCTTTACATTCTCATCCTGATCATTTATTTAGCCTTGGGCTTTGGATCTGCCGCAAAATTCTCCAGGCAACCCAAAGACCTCCTGCAGATTTTCATTTCGTTTTTCATTCTTCACTTTTCTTATGGCAGCGGTTACGCAAATGGGATCCTGGATTTTCTGATCCTTCGAAAGAAAAAAGGTTGAAGTGTTAATGTTAGTTTTGCGAAACGAAGTGTTTGAAATGTTTATGAGTTTGAAATGTTTAGCTCCATGCACCTCACACCTCAATGAGGCTAACAGCAATTAGACAATTTAACAGTTTAACAATTTAACAATTGATCCCCTTCTCCCCACCACACATCGACCAGGCCATCATCAACGAAGTAGTTGATGCATTAAAATCGGGTTGGATTACTACCGGACCGAAGACCAAACAACTCGAAAAAAACCTTGCCGCTTATGTAAAGGCTGAGCAGGTATTGTGTGTGAATTCAGCTACCGCCGGCCTTGAATTGATGCTTCGTTGGTTTGGAGTTAAGGAAGGAGATGAAGTTATATTGCCGGCGTATACGTATTCTGCTACTGCCAATGTAGTGATTCATTGTGGTGCCAAACCGGTATTGGTTGATGTGAAGGCAGATGATTTTAATATTTCAGTACAGAAGATAAGAGCGGCCATCACCACACGGACAAAAGTGATTATGCCGGTGGACCTTGGAGGCTTGCCTTGCGATTATAAAGCGATCAATCAACTGGTAAATGATGAGGCGGTGAAAAAGAATTTCTCTTCAAACACACCTGCGCAACAAACACTTGGCAGAATCCTGGTCCTTTCTGATGCAGCGCATTCAATCGGCGCTTCTTACCAGGAAAAGAAGACCGGCACATTGGCAGATGCCACCGTTTTTTCATTTCATGCCGTTAAAAATCTGACCACTGCCGAAGGTGGTGCCGTTTGCCTGAACCTGCCCTCACCATTTAAGAATGAAATTATTTATCAGCAACTGAATACGAAATCGCTGCACGGACAGAATAAAGATGCACTTGCAAAAATGCAGAAAGGCAACTGGGAATATGATATTGTAGAAGCCGGTATGAAATGCAACATGCCTGATGTGCTGGCTGCAATCGGACTCGCGACGCTTCGGGAATATGAAGCTGTGCAACTGCCAAGAAGGAAGCTTATTGTTCAAAAATACCTGGAAGCATTCAGCAAATTTGATTGGGCGCAATTACCCGTTGTTCATACAGCAGACAAAGAATCATCTTATCACTTGTTTATGCTTCGGATCAAAGACATTGATGTAATTGGACGCAATGCCATCATTCAAAAAATTTTCGATCAGGATGTTGCTGTCAACGTTCATTTCAAACCACTGCCACTGCTCACCTACTATAAAAATCTTGGATACAGGATGGAAGATTATCCGGTGGCTTTCGACAATTATGCGCGCGAAATTTCTCTTCCGGTGTATGTGGATTTAACGGACGAACAAATGAATATGGTGGTGAATGCAGTTGCACATGCAGTGAAGGAAATCATTCCTGGTTAACCGTCTGAACACCTACTAAATTTTTTGAAGAATTTGCTAATTCAAATCCCGCCATGTACCTGTTCACCAAAAGGATTTTTGACGCAACTGTAGCCGCCATCGCGCTGGTATTGCTGTCTCCCCTGTTCGTGGTAATTGGCATTTTTATCCTCTTTGATTCGGGCTTTCCGGTTTTCTTCCTTCAAAAAAGAGTCGGCCTTCACCAACGTCCCTTCAGTATGTTCAAATTCAGAACGATGCATACCGGCGCCGACCGGCAAGGGTTGCTAACCGTCGGTATTGATGACAACAGGATTACTCGAATCGGAAAATTTCTCAGGCGCTACAAACTTGATGAGTTACCTCAACTGATCAATGTATTCATTGGAAATATGAGCCTCGTAGGTCCGCGACCCGAAGTTCAAAAGTATGTTGACCTTTATTCCGAAGAACAACTTAAGGTATTGGAAGTAAAGCCGGGCATTACCGATCCCGTTTCACTGGCATTTTTTAATGAAAATGAACGCATCGCAAGATATACTGACCCGGAGGAAGGATACATAAAAGAAGTAATGCCAGAAAAACTGCGGATGAACCTTGAATATCTTCAGCACAGAAATTTTAGCAACGATCTGACAATTCTTTTCAAAACCATTAAAAGAATTTTTTCCTGAACAAAGCACCTCGACTTTTAAGTCGTGACAACCACAATTTTAGCCAAATCACTCTCTTATTTGCACCCAATTACACAATTAAATGCCCTTTCAGCAATTATATAATTAACTTCGTCGATTCAAAGGCGTATTTCTGCCTTTCTTTTTGCGACTTCTAACGCATCATTTTTAACCAGAATCCGCGTACCTGACATGAACAAAGAGCAGCTACTAAAGAAACTTCGCCTTGAAGGAGATCAGGCAGTTTTGATTGTGAATGCCCCCAAAGAATACATCACACTGCTTGGAGCAAAAAAGTACAGCACCAAGCCGTTAAAATCCGACGAGGGAAAATATGACTTTGTACAGTTGTTTTCCGCTTCACAAACTCAGTTGGAGAAACTGGTATTGCAATGTTCCAAAGTTGGTAAGTACAATTGTATTTTCTGGGCATGTTACCCCAAAGGTGGTGGCATGATTAAAACCGATATCCGGCGCGACTCTGTATGGACTGCATTGGAAAAAGCTGGTCTCCGCCCGGTTTCACAGGTTGCTATTGATGAAACCTGGAGTGCGCTGCGTGGAAGACCACCTGAAATGGTTGGCAAAAGCGAAGAAGCAGATGCTGAAGCTGATACCGGCGCATAGCCATAAGCCACTTTCAAAATTTTAAACAGATTTTTTTTCATCAAAAAATCAGCATAGAAAGTCGGTTATGATTGCCTTTCTATATTCATTGAAAGATCTGCGATGTAAAATGTAAATAAAACCAAATCCGCTGCTGCCAATGCGGCAATCCATTACATTTCGGTTTTAACTTTTAAATTCCACTACTATGTTCATTCGCAATTCCCTTTTTATTTTAATGCTGCTGAGCTGGTGCATCATTTCTTGCAAACATCCCGTTACAGGCAATGGTAATATTATCTCTGACGAACGTACACCTGAAAATTTTGAATCAGTAGATTTACTGGGCGCGGCTGAAGTGGAAATTATACAAGGAAATGTATACAAAGTAGTTGTGAAAAGTGATGAAAACATAGTTCCATTGGTTGGAACAAAAGTGAATGACCGGAAATTAACTATTTCGACAGTTGATGAAATCAATCTTGCCCATTCTAAAATTTCTATTCAGATTACCTGTCCGTCCATTAATTCGGTTAACATATCAGGCGCTGGTGATTTAATTATTAATTCCTTTCATCAGCCAAATATCAAAGTGAGTGTACACGGGGCCGGCAATGTGAAGTTTGCCAACAGTGAATGCGATACTGTATATGCAACATTATCAGGTGCTGGAAACATGTATGTGAATGCAAAAAATTATCTGGAAGCAACTGTAAATGGCGTCGGAAATATTGAATATTCAGGCGATCCAACAGTGAAGTCAAAGGTGTCAGGTGTAGGGAATGTGAGTCAAAAAAAATAGCAGCACTTATTCCATCCTTAATTCCCAATTCTTAATTAGCTTTCACCGTCAGCTTAAAACCAACACCATGATGGTTTTCAATTTCCACCTGTGGATCGACGGTTAAATATTTACGCAGTTTTGAAATAAAAACATCGAGCGAGCGGCCGAGAAAATAATCATCGCTGCCCCAGACCTTCATCAGCAGTTCATCACGTTTCACCACATTGTGCAGGTTACTGCAAAGCGCATATAAAATCTCCGCTTCCTTCTCTGTAAGTTTTCGTTTGTCGACCACTGTTTCAGTTACGCCTGCTTTACGTTTATCCTGCAAGCCCTGCGGCTGATTTACGCTCAATTCAAAATTCGTGTAATCAAAAAGTATGGAGCCGAGTTGAAATGTTTTTTGCTTGGAATGATTCGTTCTGCTTCGTTTCAAAAAAACTTCCATACGCAACACCAGTTCTTCGATGTTAAACGGTTTGGTGATAAAATCATCGCCGCCGGATTTAAATCCCTTGATGCGGTCTTCCTTGCCTGATTTCGACGTAAGAAATAAAATTGGTATAGCTTCTTCTGTTTTCCTGATTTCCTGAGCCACAGCATAGCCATCTTTTTTTGGCATCATTACATCGAGAATACACAGATCAAATTTATTATTCTTAAATATGTTCAACGCCGATTGTCCGTCTTCACAAAGTGTAACCTGGTATCCGGAGATGGACAAATAATCCCGGATCACCGAAGCAAGGCTCTTGTCATCTTCTACCAGTAATACCCTGGCTTTTTCTGCCTGCATGTGTACCTATTTTTTTTGAGGAAAATTAATGTTTATCGTGGTTCCCTGGTCAGGTTCACTTTTTACTTTTATGTGTCCGTGATGGTCGCGTACAACATGCCGCACATAATACAAACCCAATCCGAAACCCTTTACATCGTGCACATCACCGGTTGACACGCGGAAAAAACGATCGAAGATGCGGCTTATATTTTTTTTGTCAATACCAATACCGTTATCTGCAACAGAAATCCCGATTTCATTTCCGGCATTTGCTGTGCTGATAACCATGACAGGTGGCTTCAGACAATATTTTACCGCATTATCCAACAGGTTAAAAAATGTATTCGTGATATGCATGCGATCACCTTGTATAAAGGGATTTTCAGCGTTAAAATGTTTCTCAAGTCTGCCGCCTTTCTCCAGGATAATCTGCTCTACGCTGGTAATTGCCTGTTCAAGACATTCATGAATATCCACTTCTCCCAGCCGGTACTTCATTTTTTTCTGATCCCAGACTGCCACCTGCAATACCCGCTCAACCTGATTCTTTAAACGCAATGCTTCCTGTTGTATCAGGTTTGAATAGCGTTCGATGATTTCCGGTTGCTGTTGTATCTCAGGTTTGTTCAGCAATCTGGAGGTTACAAGTATGGTAGAAACAGGGGTCTTGAATTCATGCGTCATGTTATTCACGAAATCTTTCTGAATCTCCGACAATTGCTTCTGACGGAAAATAGTAATTAATGCAAAAGCAAAAAACAAAACCACCACCAGCAATACCAATGACGAAAAAAGCCAGATACTCATAGAGTCAATCAGGTGGTTCGACTTATCAGGAAAGTTGACGGAGAAATAATACAGGTCGTTTTTCCATTGCGGCAATTCGCGTGGTGCCCGGTAGGTTTCATCTTCCTGAAATGAAACATAATTACCGTATACCAGCTTCTGATGGTTACAATCATAAACGCCGTATTCAAAATCGCTTGTTAGACCACGCGACTTAAATTCAGCTTTCAGCAATGATTCCAGCACCTTGGTATCAATCTCTCCATTCACACTCACCACAAAATAATTACCTGACAACTGATCCACTAAACGCGCATTTGGAATCTGCTGGTTGTTCATCTGCAGCAACTGTTCCGCTACACGTTGAAGTGATGTAAATACATTCTGATCAAATTCCTTTTCATGCACATCAAAAGCTTTCCGAAACCAGAAGATCTGCAGCACTACAATACCAGCCATCGAAATAATGGCCATCAGTGTAATGATTTGTATCGTCCGGTTTTTCATTATCAGTAATTGGTAAGAGAATGATGCGCTTCTATTTTCAATCTGTTATTCAGGAAGGCGAAATTAGTCAAGATGCAGTTAGCGGAAAAGCTTTGGAAAAGATTCGAAAATATAACGGGTGCTTTCAAAACCAGAAAATCTTTTCCAAAGCTTATTAACTAAATTTTAAGAAATCTTAAATACTGTATAACAAGCACTCATGGTTTATGGCGCTACATTTGAAACCTGCTTTGTATCAAAGCATTTATCATCAATTAAGCATTACATCGACTGGCATGAAAAAAATTCTTACACTCTTTATTATCTGTAGTACTTGCTGCATTGCGATGTCCCAATCATCAAAAGATATTACTACAGCACTTGAATGGAGCAACGGCATTACCCATGACTTTGGAAAAATTATGCAGCATCAACCTGCTTCCTATACATTTGAATTCACCAATACGGGAACCCAACCGGTAACCATTACCAAAGCGCAGCCGGGTTGCAGTTGCACAGTTTCCGACTATACAAAAGAACCCGTCCTGCCAGGAAAAAAGGGGTTGGTAAAAGCGACCTACAATGCACACAGCGCCGGAATGTTTAATAAGACGATAACAGTCTCAACAGCACCCGGCAATGAATCTACCATTCTAAAAATTACCGGCGTAGTTGTTCAAAAACAGACAGATGTTGCTGATACTGTGGCAGCACCAAGAAAATAATTTGGCTATTTAAAAATTTGGTTGAGAGGATCAATTCTTTGGAATTGATTCATGTGAAGGCTCCGTCGGCTGGTTACCGGCGGAGATTTTTTTTTGAAGGGCTAAGTTGGATGGATGGTTGGATGGTTGGATGGTTGGATGGTTGGATGGTTGGATGGTTGGATGGTTGGTTGGATGGTTGGATGGTTGGATGGTTGGATGGTTGGATGGTTGCGGCAAAGCCGGTTCAACCAAGGTCGTCATTAATCAAAGGGCTTTTCGAGCGATTCCCCTTACACACACTTCAACCAGCATAAAGGCTTGTGGCGGGAGAAGCACAACCATGTAATAATTTAACCATGCAACAATTAACCATCCCATTCTCCGGCTTCGCCGAACCATTTAGCAATTTAACCATGTAACAATTTAATTAAACCTCACTCCTTCACCAGCTTGGTGCTATAAAAATCCCTTCCGCAGATAACATGTATAAAATATAATCCTGCTGAAATTTTATCCAGATGGTCAACTTCAATAAAGTTAATTCCCTTCTTTAAATCAGGAGTCATTTCAAAGAATACTTTTCCCGATACATCAACTAACTGCAACAATGCCGATTGTTCTGAAGCGGCATACAACGAGATCGACGTATTATCATGTGCCGGATTAGGAAATACAAAAATAGACGCCGCAACATCCTGTTCCTGCAATTCCACCCATCTTACCGGAGAATAGGTGAATGTCTGATCGAGATTCACCATGCGCAACCGGTAATAAATTTTGGTGACACCCAACTCAGTTACTTCGTAATCTGTATAAAAATAATTATTCGGCACAGTGGAACTTCCAGCAGCATTCGTAATACCAATCTCCTCAAATTGAATTCCATCAAGGCTTCTCTCTATCGCGAAATAATTACTGTTCCATTCCGACTGCGTGTTCCATTCGAGCAAACTGTTTTCCCCAATTAATGAAACGGTAAAAGTAGTGAGTTCAACAGGCAGAATAAATGTTCCGACACCAATACTGAAATCAGAAAATGAATTGCAGGAATAATCAGAACGTTCCGCATAAGCAGTACCTCCGGATTCCGACTGTGTGGCATTCACGTGTGTGCCGCATTGTTGATTCCATACAGCACCTGTAGGATCTGCAGAATCAACCCGCTTTATCACAGCGTAATAAAATGGTGAAGCTGCAGAGTTGGAATGACCTCGTTCATTCAAGGCAACATTGTAAGTGCAGGAAGGGCTTGCCACCAAAGCAAGCGCCGCATCATATGGTTTGAAATTCCAATAGCCAGCGTTTAATCGATCAACGATCACCGTTCCGTTAACGGTCAATGAAAAAGTTTCATCGGCAGTAGTGGTAGCATCAGCGGTAAACCTGCCCAGCAAATTATCGACATTGGAGTTGGTAGCGAAATCAAACAGTGCAAGCTCATATCCATCACCATTGGTTAAAGTTGAAGTTCCTACCGGGAAAGCATAGACACCGGTTGTGATTTTTCTTCGCAGGTTTCCATTCACCCAAGAAGCTGCGGAGGAATTGGAAGCAGGATAGGAAATAGAACCTGTTGCATCATTTGTAACTGATACTTCATTGCTGCCGGTAGTAATTAAACCATTGGTCAATGTCAACAGATTTGAAACACTGACACTGCTTGTAGCTCCTGATAAGGCTATGCCTGAAGCATTGTTGATTTTGAGCCCGTAATAAGTTTCATAGCCGGCATTCAATGAAATAGTTTGCAGAGAAGCGCCGGAGAAAATAACTGTTTTGGAATTCGGTGAGAAACTGCCATTCGTTCTTGTCCAGTCGCCGTTGATATATAAATCGCCGGTTGCACCTGTTGAAAGCTGCAACGTGCTTCCTGTGATTGTAAGATTTCCTCTGATCAAATGATCAGCTACGTTGGCAGCTTGGATAATCAGATCAGTACTTGAAGCTGCTGTTGTAATTTCGAGATGATAAGGAATTCCAATGTCACCACTTACTCCATTGGCCCACGTAATATCATTCAATCCAACCTGGTAATCATTACCACCGGTAAACCTCAAAATGGAACCCGTATCATAATGCGCTGCATTTCCAACGGCTGCTCCTCCGTTATCTACCTGGAAAACACCTTTGATCGTTGTGAGATTTCCTGTACCGAAATTAATTTCTCCGGTTGCATCTTTCAACGTTACATTTTGATCGAAGAGTAAAGTTCCTGATGAAGTTGAGGTTACCAGAAAGCTGGTAGCATACAGCGTTCCCGTAACGCTTACAGTGCCTGTTCCTGTTACAGATCTTATTCCACCTGTTGCATTCCAATAAGATGCGGTTTGCCCGGAAGTCATGGCAGTGGGTGCCGCCCAAAAAAGTGTTTGCCCATTCAGGTTAATATTTCCGCCTGACATAGTAAGGTAAGTATAAACAGAACCGCTGTAGTTATACATGGTAATTTTCATACTTGTTAAATTTCCGGCTGTATTGCTGAGATACAAATCACCTGCTGATTTATTTACTTCCACATAATGAAATGTTTCTATGCCGCCTCCTGTAACTGTGATGGTTTGATTTGCTGTTCCGTTAAATTTTACCAGTCTTCCTACCGGGATAAAAACGCCTATTGCAGCGCGTGTCCAGTTGCCCTTGATGTATAAATCACCTCCAAGGGTTGAGGACAGTGCGAGTGTGTCACTGCTTCCAATCGTCAGGTTGCCACGCATTTCTCTAGGATAAGCTGTATTAAAAACAAGCTTCGTTCCCGTGCCTGCAATATCCACATGCTGCGGCCAACCTGAACCACTGAATGTATTATCGTACCATTCTGCATTGGCAGTATAAGAGCCGTTCGTATTATATTGAAGTGTTGAATTAGTGGAGTACGTTGGAGCAGAACTATTGAAGACATAGCTGCCTGACTTCAATTGTAGTATTCCATTCACGGTAGTGCCTGAACCACCCATTCCAACGCCAATGTTCAATGTTACATTTTCAAATTGTGTAGCTGCTATAGGAACAATGGTTGCTGTATAACTATTCAGTGTTTTTGTAAAAATGACTTCCGTATTGGAGTTCGCCGTAAAGGTGCCTGCATTGGTAAAAGTAGCATTGGAACAGGTTGCATCAATCGTGAGTTTGCTTGCACTGTTCATGGTGAGCGAAGCCAACGCAATCACGGTTAAAGAATGACAGGTTGCAGTAGTGCTGCTGATAACCGGATAATTGGTAGTGACAACCGGAATCGTAACATCATAGTAAATGGTCGGCACGATCTGCGGACTCCAGTTGGTGGAAACATTCCAATCGGTACTGGTAGCTCCTGCCCAGGCAATGGCATTGCTTACTTCATCGGCACCAATATCAGGTGTAGTGCCACTTCTCGATGTTGCATCATAGTCTGTAGTAAAACCGGCAATAGGTGTTCCTGCATTATTTAATGTAGATATATCACAGGCATTCGCAACAATATGAAGATCAATAGTGGAGACGAAAGTAAAACTCATAGAGAGCGACGGCGGAGATCCGGCGGGATTGTCCTGATTGACAGGTGTGGTGGCGGCAGACCAAAGTGCAAGAGAGGTTTTATTGGCTGCTCCTACATAACCCAACACTCCACCCGTGCCGGAAGTAAATAAGTCGTTTGCTGTGCCTGTATAAGTTGAAGGAGTACTGTTGAACCGGATAGCATAATGAGTGCCTGTTGATGTTCCGGAATTGCTACGCTCGTTGATGAAAATATTATTTTTTAAAACGAGCGCATTAGTTGTGGCGCAATAAAATGCATGCGAGTTACCGCTGCCTGACGTTGGCATTCCTTGAATTCTTACAGTATTGAAATAACCGGTGACAGTACTGGATACATAATTGATTCCATAGAAAAGATTACCATTGGAGATGCCGCTTCCCAGGGAAATCATGTTGTTAACTAATGTTGCAGAATTTCCACCGGTAAAAATAGTAATCCCACTTACCTGCGCCGTAGAACTGCTGGAACTTACTGACAGTGAATGAACCCAGTTTTGCTGCACCACCAATGCTGTTGCAAGGCCACCCGACCCACCTGTAACATACATGCCTCTTACATCAGTGGCAGGAGAACCTGATGTAGCGGTATTGGTTAAATTGCTAATCGTGTTTCCTGTTATTGCATCGCTTGGTCCGCTGAAACTGGTATTTTGAATTCCAATAACAGATGCATTGGAGCTTATTCCTGCATTTGCACCACTACAGGTTAGATTTTGGATGGTATTTGATGAAATGGTATTGGTGGTCCCGGCAGCACTGGTGAGTTTTATGCCAACTATATTAGCTCCTGAAATAGTATTCACGCTCGTAATATTATTAGCCGTGCTGTTTCCAATCGTATTGCCGCTGATAAAAGATGAATTAGTATTGTTGCTGTAAATCGCGACAAAGGGATTTCCGCCTTGGGCCCCTACGCTTCCGGTTGATCCGGTATAACTGATAGAGATACCGCCAATTGTATTACCTGAAATAGTATTGGCCGACGAACCGCTTATTAAAATTCCCACAACAGGAAGAAACGGACTGGTGCCTCCTGACTCCAGATTCTGTTTGAACAAAATACTACCTGTACCACTGGTTGAGCCAATAATGTTATTGGTAATATTTGCTTTGCCTCCCTTTAGCCAAATTCCCACAAAACTGTAAGTGGTACCTGTATTTGTACTGCGTGCAGTAGTGAAATCAATATTCGCAATTGTATTTCCGCTAATTGTAGAGGTGGTTGTATTAAGATTGAGCGATATGGGATACAAGTCAATGGAAGTGTGCGATCCTGCAATATTATTGGTAAATGTAAGATAGCCGGTGCCCGCCGAAGTATTATATCCAAATACATTATTGGAAACGGTGTACCCACCACCACCTTCTATTCTCAATCCATAAAAATCGTTGGCCCCACCTGCTACAATATCTCTCGTACTGCTCTGGTAAAATTTATTACCAGAAATCGTCCAGGTTGAGACAAACGTTGAAGCAATATATACAGCGCATGTATTATTTCCCGCCGTTAAATCAATCCAGTCATGGAGCGCACAATTGGTAATCTGGCAAAGGTCATTTGCATTTCCAGAACCATAACCCTTAATCAGGATAAACGGTAGCGTGGCAGCATCAGGGCCGAAATCACAATTCTGAATATAATTGTTATCATTTCCGGTAGAGCCGGATGTACCGGCGATCGTGACGATGCCTCCATCGGATGCAGTTTGGGTTGAAGCATTTCTTCCCTGCAGATTGCAATATTTTATAACGTTGTTGGTTGCATCATTGTAAAGTTTAATAGCCATTGCCGACGCTGAAGAACTGGTATTGGCAATCGTAAGCGAAACAACTCCGCTAATTGATCCATCAATCGTAACATTATCTGCCCCATTAAAAATAATCATGCCGTTCGCTGCAGGTGCTCCCGTAATAGTCCATGATCCACCCGAAGGTTTGATGGAAATAGTTGTCCAGGCGCCACCAATCAGGGCAACATTACTAGAGTTGGGCTCTGTCACATTTCCGGTAATCGTTATCATGATATTGTTACCTGTTTGCGCAAAACCATTTATTCCAAAGAAGGCACCGGCTGCTCCTGAAAGATTAGTATAGCTCCCATTGCTGCCTGCGTTGGCACCCGACACCGTCACCTGTGCCAACAGCTTTTCAGCAAAGGCACAAAGCAGCAAAAACAAGGAGAGTCGGAGTAATTTCAAGCCCAGGGATTTATCAAACTTAAGGCTTCAAAAATAAATGAAAAAAATGCCGCAATTACTATGTTAACGCAAAAATAACCGAACAAAAAAATGTGGAAAATAATCGCATGGTTTGGGAGTGTAATATTACTTCAAAATGAATACCTGTCTGAATGCTCTTTGGAGCTGATTTAAAAAAAACAAATGATAAAATCCATCATATAAAACACGCTGTGTTACTTTTAATGCTATTGCATTATGAAAGAATTGAAAAGCTGCTTTGAAAAAACAGCAACTCTCAGCAGCCTGTATATAGTTCACAGAAGAACATTTGCTTTTATGTTGTGAAAAAATATGTTTAACCAAAGCCGGTTCCCAATAAAAAAATAACTACTTTTGAGAGATTATCTTTTTTTAACCACAAAACCCAATTGACATGAAAAAAAATCTTTACACTTTTTTGATTGCCTTTGCCTTTGTAGCGTTTGTTTCGAACGTCAATGCGCAAGTTACCATCACGTACCAGGTGGACATGACCGGTGCAATGTTAGGTGCTGCCGGCGGCACCTGCCCCGTACTTCCTTTTGACCCTACCACGGATGTGGTTCAGGCAATGGGCGCTGAATACAATAGCTGGACAGAAGCAGAAAATGTTGCCTGTGGATTAGCTTTTACTGCAGACCCAACTGTTGACTTTGCTCCAATTGCTGCAGGGTCCTGGATCTACACCCGCACAAAAGACATCACCCCTGATGCATTCGGTAAAATCACCTGGAAATACCGCCTCAATCACTCATGGGACAATGATGAACTCAGAGGTGTAGGTGATGGTAACCGTCATGCATCTGTGCCTGCAACTGGTGCTATTACCATTATTTCCCTTTTCAACGACACTGTAAATACCATTACTTCAGGTATTCACAATCCCAAATTGGCTGAAGTTCGCCAGGTGTATCCTAATCCTGCAAATAACAGTTCAGTGGTTACGTACTACACTTTGAGCAATGAAAATGTTACCGTTTACCTTGCCAACGTACTTGGTCAGACCGTGAAGACTTTCTTCAACGGTAATCAATATGTAGGTATTCATAACCTTACTATGGATCTTGCTGATCTTTCAAATGGTTTCTACTTTGTAAATGTTAAAGTAGGCAGCTCCATTGCTTCACAAAAAATTACGGTATTGGATTAATTCTAACCGGTTACCTAAAAGAAGCCCACTTTGTTGTGGGCTTTTTTGCCCTCACATTTGATTTTAAAATGTTTGCTATCACGACCGCTTTTGCAAGAATGAATTTTGTAATGCATAATTTGCAGTAATAACACACTTCTTAAAAATCTTTCTCATGAAAAATTTCTTCGCCGGTTTTCTCTTTACGCTGTTTTGCATTGAAACAGAAAATTCATTCTCGCAGGTAATCGTCGCTAATCCACTCTTCCCTGCCGATAATGCTACCGTAATACTTACCTATGATGCTGCACAGGGAAACCAGGCGCTGAAAGATTTTACAGGAGATATTTACATACATACCGGAGTGATCACGAATCTCAGCACTTCCCCCAGCGACTGGAAACATGTGGTAACTACCTGGGCAAGCACCAATCCGCTGCACAAGCTTACACCCCTTGGTAACAATAAATATTCATTTACCATAACCAATATCCGCACGTGGTACAATGTACCTGTGAGCGAAACAATTTTGAAACTGGCCATGGTATTCCGCAATGCTGATGGCAGCATCGTTGGCCGCAATGCTGACGGCAGTGATATTTTTTATGATGTGTGGGACGGTGTTACTTTGCAAACTTCTTTTCTCGAACCGTCGAATAATCCTGTCTTCCTGAATCTGAACGAAACCCTGCAAACAACTTTTGTTGTTTCCAAGCCCGTTACGATTTCACTTTACCAAAATGGAAGTCTCATCAACCAGGTTCTCAATACAGATTCTATCACTGCCACTTTAACTGCCACTGTAAATGGCAAAACATGGGTAAAAGCTATCGCTGATGATGGCATTACACAGGTAGCAGATTCATTTTATTTCGTTGTGAATCCTCCTGTAACTATCGCTGATCTTCCGGCAGGTGCAGCAATTGGAATCAATTATCTTACAGATACAAGTGCAACACTCGTACTTACAGCGCCCAACAAACAATTCGTGTATGCGATAGGCGATTTCAGTAACTGGGAAGCGGAAACTGATTTCTTCATGAACAAAACCACAGATGGAAAATACTGGTGGGTTACGATTGAAGGTCTTACTCCGCAGGTGGAATATTCTTATCAATATTTAGTGGATGGCAACCTTCGGATAGCAGATCCTTACAGCGATAAAAT
This sequence comes from Chitinophagaceae bacterium, assembly GCA_016717285.1. Classification (NCBI taxonomy): domain Bacteria; kingdom Pseudomonadati; phylum Bacteroidota; class Chitinophagia; order Chitinophagales; family Chitinophagaceae; species Chitinophagaceae bacterium. Next base: position 59,442 of record JADKFU010000001.1, on the reverse strand, counting down.
TCTCGATCCGAATAATGATCCTTATATCAGCGATGCTACCTACCCCGGGCTGATTGATTATCCTACCGGGAAAACAAGTGGTATTGTTTCAGTGCTGCAAACGGGGCAAGTTCCATTCAACTGGCAGGTTACCAATTTCATAAAACCGGATCCCAACAACATGGTAGTGTATGAATTGCTGGTGCGCGATTTTATAACAGCACGCAATTTTGCGGTATTGAAAGATTCCATTCACTATCTGAAAACTCTTGGCGTAAATGTGATTGAGCTGATGCCATTCAGTGAATTTGAAGGCAATGAAAGCTGGGGTTACAATCCGGATTTTTATTTCGCGCCCGATAAATATTACGGTACTAAAAACATGCTGAAAGAATTTATTGATGCCTGTCATGAGAATGGTATAGCGGTAGTGCAGGATATGGTATTAAATCATTCTTTCGGACAATCTCCGATGGTGCAACTTTATTGGGATGCTGCTTCAAACGGACCAGCAGCAAACAATCCGTGGTTTAACCCCGATCAGAATCTTTCTGTGGCCGGTTACCAGGGAATGCATCCGTACGGCGTGGGATTCGATATCAATCATGAGAGTGAATACACGCAGCGCTTTGTTGATGATGTGCTGGCATACTGGGTTACTGAATTCAAGCTGGATGGATTTCGTTTTGACTTGTCGAAAGGATTCACGCAAAAATATTCCGGAGATAATGTAGGCTTGTGGGGACAATATGATCAGTCACGTATAAATAATCTGAATCGCATGCGCGACCAGATTATTACAGTGGATCCTTCTGTAATACTGATCCTGGAACATTTTGCCGATCAGAATGAAGAGCAGGTACTTTCAACAGATGGATTTTATCTCTGGTCGAATTCAAATAATAACTATGCACAATCTGCAATGGGTTATGCAAGCAGCTCCGATATTTCATGGGTTTCTTATAAGTCACATGGCTTCACACAGCCTCATGCCGTGGGTTATATGGAAAGTCATGATGAGGAACGAATCACTTACAAAGTGATTACTTACGGAGCACACACGACTGACTACGATGTGCGTCCATTAGATGAAGCACTGAACAGGATGATGATGGCAGCCTGTTTTTTCTTTACTATTCCCGGACCAAAGATGATCTGGCAATTCGGTGAATTGGGCTACGATTATTCCATTAATTATTGTCAGAACGGAACCATCAGCACCAATTGCCGCGTAGATGCAAAACCAGTGCGATGGGATTATCTCAACTACAATCCACGCGTGTGGGTTTATAATTTTTACAAAGCAATGATTGATTTAAAGTTGAATTACTCTGTTTTTCAAACTTCAGATTTTGTAATGTCTGTAGGCAACCTGAAAAAAAATATCCGCCTGAACAGTGCAACCATGAATGTTTGCGCAGTGGGTAACTTTGATATTACAGGAGCTAATCAGCCGCCCAATTTTCAACATACCGGTTGGTGGTATGAATACTTTACCGGCGACAGCATTAATATAACCGACATTTCCGCTCAAATGTATCTCAGCACGGGCGAATACCGCTTGTACACGGATCATAAACTTGCGACGCCAGAGTTGGGAAATGTAGGCATTGATGATCCGCAACTTCATGCCTTGCAACTTTATCAGAATGTACCGAATCCGTTTGGTCAAAATACAACCATTGATTTTTATGTGCCGCAGGCCGGCAAAACATTACTGGAAATTTATGACCTCTATGGCCGGCTTGTAAAAACAGTTTCCAATAAATCGCTGGCAGCAGGATTCTATACCGTTGATATTCCGGGTGCAGATTTTTCTAACGGGATCTACATCTGTAAACTCACACAAAACGGATTGGTGAAGACGGTGAAGATGCAGGTGGGAAAGTGAGGAGATCGATCCTATAGCGATGTAAAATTTATTGCCGTAGTTACATAAGAGATGATGTGTGAATACTAGTCCTGTGAATTTTATTTTCACGGTGCGGTTCATTTTATGGTAGTACTCATATTTTCAAATCAACCATAAAAAATTGGCAGGTTTTATTTAAATGAACGTCCTTATTGGACGTAAAAAAACTCCGCAATTTTAATTGCTACCAAAAGGAAGTCTCGAACGAGACTTAACTCTTAACTAAACAACAATGTCCTGGCGGGACCTGGCTCTTATATTAAATAACCTTGCATACATGGCTTTCTGAGAGAAAAAACCGTAAGGGTGACAGGGCAATGAAGCATTCAATTTTACCCGCAACAATGATATTTTTATAGACAGGTTTCATTTTGGCAAAAGCAGCTTACCACATAAGCTCAAGTTTATTAGCTTCGTGTAACTTAATACTGTTATATGTACAGTTCATCAAAGTACAGTCGTATTTCCGTGATCGCTTTAATGATTATTTTTTATCTCAGCTCAAGTCTTATTGCACAGCAGCCAATTTTTAAGCATTATACTACAGGCGAAGGACTTCCCAGCCAGGTTGTTTATTGTACAACTCAGGATTCCAAAGGTTACTTATGGTTTGGAACCGATGCAGGTGCCAGCAGATATGATGGCCATACTTTTGAAAATTTCAATATTCAGGATGGGCTCTCTGACAATGAGATTCTAAACATTCATAAAGATTCAAAAGGCCGGTTGTGGTTCTTTACATTAAATGGAAAACTAAGTTATTTTTTGAATGATACTTTCTTCAATGCAGAGAAGGATAGTCGCCTTGAACTTTCTGCAAACAAATTTGAAGCAGTTTCATTCATGGAAGATGCTGACAGCAATATCTGGATAGGTTCCAGAAGAAGTCAACTATTATATTTTGGTAACAATGGAAAATCGCAACTATTCAATCTTGATACCCTGCTTTTTCATCCTGCAAATAGTCTAAATAATTGGGTCTTTACCTATACGCCTTCCAAAGATAAAGTCTGGATCATGATTGGCTTTCACACTTCTATATTATTTGAATACAAAAACAACATTTTCGAAGCATATCCTGATCAATCGGTAATTGAGCCGTTATCCAACCAATTCTATATGCAAAATACAAATCTCAACACAGCATTTTTTAATGGTAGTTCAGGAATCTGCATTATTGAGAACGGCAAAAGCAAGACTATTATTCCTCGTTTATCTATTCCACACTACGAGAAGGATAATAGATTTTTTGTCGACCGCAACATGGATATCTGGACAACAAGTTCCGATAACATGATTTACCATTTCAAGCATGTCGATAGTCGTTTTGTATTTGATCACTCTTATTTTTTGGACGCTAATATTGGAGGCGTGTTTGTTGATTCAGAAAACAATACATGGTTCAGCACTACTACAAATGCAGTTTACAAATTATCACCCAACAGCAATTATTTAAAAATATTTCCAGGCAATTTTAATAATACTGACAACAGTATAGAATGCGTCAAACTTGATAATACAGGACGCGTATGGTTCAGCAGCAGCAAAGGGAATTTATATCAGTTGAATAAGGATTCATTGAAAAAATATACTATCACTCCAGAAGGTAATGGACCAGGAATAAGAAATTTTGTAACAGACATAAACGGAAATGTTTTTTGCATAACCGCAGAAGGCCTGTTTTCATTAAATAAAAATTCTACAGCCCGATATCAATTTATTAGTGTTCCTGCCAGAAACAATGGAAAATCCTATGATTTCCGGGCGGCTAAATATCTTAAAATAGATCGCAAGGGTCGCTTATTCTTCACTTCTTCGTCAGGTTTATTACAATTAAATTCAGAAAACAATTATAACTATGTTAATTACGTTGCCTTCAATTCGTTATTAGCGCATCGAATATATAGCCTTTATTTTGACGCATTAAACAATATGTGGTTTGAAAATTTTGAAGAGCTATGTTGTTATAATAATAAAGAAGTGATTTCATATCCTTTGCTCGATAAAGAGTTTTTGAGTCAAATCACAAGCATTGAAGGTGTTTCAGATTCAGTTTTAGCTATTGCAACTTACGGCAGTGGAATAAAATTTTTCAAGAACGGGAAAGTGATCAACAGATTTTCTCAAAAACAAGGTTTAGCCGGCAACCTCTGCAGACAAATTTTTGTTGAACAGGATACAGTATACGCAGCCACAAATCAGGGATTTACTTACTTCATATATAGCAACAACACTATCTCAGACGTGCACACTTTCTCCATTAATGAAGGAATGCCAAGCAATGATGTCAGATATATAGCTGCTGGTGATGGCAGAATTTATATTGCAACATCATCTGGACTATGCGTGATGAATAAGCGTATTCTCACTCATCAAAAAACCATTAAGGCTCCTCAAACTTATTTTAAGTCGATCAATGTAAATGGCAATAATCAAAATGATACATCTGTATTAGCTTCGTATTATGATGATATAATTGTGAATTTTACAGCTATCACATTTGATCAACCTGATAAAATAGTTTATCAGTATAATTTAACCGGCAAAGAAAACGGATGGATAGAGACTAAAAACACGACCGCTATTCTTTCTTCATTAACACCCGGAAATTACATCTTCAGCCTGCGCGCTAAGAAATATGATTCTGACTGGAGCAATCCGATACATTTTCAACTGAATATAGAACCACCCTATTGGCAACGATGGTGGTTCAGAGCAATATTCATTTCTATTTTAGCCACAGCAGCCTACTACCTCATTAAGTACATTACGGGCAGGAACTATCGCATTAAATTGAGAGAAGTAAAAGCACAGCAAGCGCTAGCTGAAGAAAGGAACAGGATTTCATCAGATATGCACGATGATCTTGGAGCTGATCTCAGCAATATTCTCATGCTTACACGCATCAGTAGTGAAAGTAATAAAAAAGATCCCTTGAAAACCAAACAGCTTTCCGAGATAGAACAATTCACAACACGTGTAATCGGCAAAGTGGATGAAATTATCTGGGCATTAAATCCAAATCAGGATTCATTGCAAGACCTGGTGGCTTACATCAAAGATTATTGCGGACAGTTTTTAGATCACCAATTCTTAAAAGGAAAAATTACTATCCCACATCCTGTACCCGATAAAAATATTACGGCTGCTTTTAGAAGAAATATTTTTTTGGTGATTAAAGAGGGCATGAACAATATCATTAAACATTCCGGTGCTACAACATTCAGTCTCGAACTCAAATTTAAAGACACGCAAGCCGAAATTACGCTTCAGGATGATGGAAAAGGATTTTTGGATAATGATAAATTAGAGCGGGGAAATGGATTGATGAATATGCAAAAACGCATCAGGCAACTGAATGGCGAAATAGATGTTCGCTCTGTTCCGGGAAATGGGACGGTGCTTAAGTTAAGAGTTCCTATAAATTGAGATAAACCAATCACTTGATCCACTCTAACTTTGCTACCTGGCTTTTTCTGAATCAGGACTTAAGAAAAAATATTTATAATTGAAGATCCTGCTGATTTCATTTGAAAACCTAGCTCCTTTAAACATCTCATTACGGGAGTATTGCATAATAACCATCGCCTGGTTACATTTGTATTCAATTCATTTTTTATACTTTAATAAACCTCAGTTCATTTAAAATCTATCTGCAATGAAAACCAAAATGCTTACCGCCGTTCTGCTGATGACCTTCAATGCTTTTGTTCAGCCAGCCATTGGACAAATAACCGGAATTGTTGCTTCCTACACTTTCAATGGAAATGCTAATGATGAAAGTGGGAATGGAAACAATGCTCAATTAATCGGGAATGCAACTGCTAATGGCGTTCTAAAGCTTGCAAACAATAACACCAACTACCTGCTTCTACCGGCTTCAATCATCAATGGGAAAACAGATTTCAGCATTTCCATGAAAATCAAGTTCAAAGGTTTTCACAAATCAGGCAGCTCTCCCACCAATCATATTGTAACCGGTTCTACCTCTTCTCTCGACAGAATTGGATTTTCCTATGAACGGATCAATCAAACCTGGAGATTGGCATTGAATGGTGTAACGTATAGCTTTCCCGATCTATTGGTAACAGATGTCTGGTATTGCGTGATCGTTACCCGCGAGGGCAATCAGGCAAGGTTATATGTTGATGGAGTGCTTGTTGGAAGTGTTACTGTCAATACAACAGCTATTCCCTGCACATCATTGCTCATTGGTCAGGAAGAGGATTGCAGCGGTGGATGCTTTGCAAAAAACCAATGTACAAATGGTCAAATTGATAAGCTCGTATTTTATAATCAAGCTTTGACACTGATAGATGTGCAAACAATTTGCAACAATTCATCAGCGAAAAATGATCTTTTACCACCGTCAGAACCGACCTCTGCATTCTATCCTAATCCTGCTCATGATTTTCTCATTATTTCACACGACGATGCAACTATTGAAACAGTTGAAATCTATAATCTGATGGGTGAAAAAGTAGCAGGCTTTGCGCATTCAAACAGGATAAGCATAGCCGGCCTCCAGCCAGGAATGTACCTCATCAAAGTAACAAGCACAGAAGGAATGATTTTATCAACCGGTAAGTTTATGAAAGAATAAAGTCCATTACATTTTGAATCACATCTAAGACTAAAATTCAAGCCCGGAGAACTTCAAATATTCTCCGGGCTTTTTATTTGGTTATTACTTTGTAAATCCGGATTGCGAATCATAAGTCTTCGAAACCTTGAACTGCTGAATAAATGCAGATGAATAATTGGCTACTGTGGCGAGAATCAAAAAAAATTGTCATCTGTGGAATCGAAAAACGACAATTTTTTTGAGGAATGCTTAAACAAAAACAATGTCGCGATTCGACTACGCTCACGGTGACATTATTTTTGTTCCACTATCATACCTGTTCGGCCGAATAAATCACGAACCTGATCTGCTTTTAATTTTTCAGTAAACCTGAAGGCCAACAAGGTTTAGAAAACCTGTGATTTCAAAGCGAGTCCTTCATGTATGCATTTGTCCCTTGCATGAGGATTCTGACGAATGAATAAGTTGACAAATGAAATCAGGCGGACGCTCCTTTTCATGTTTCCTGATCAACTCTGGTCATTTCGTTGCCAACACTGTATTTGAAAAGTTGAATTTTTATAACCCTTCCTTTTCCTTACTTCGGATAAGCTAAATGCATTGCAACCGATAAAAACATCATCGTTGAAGCAATAAAGAATCAGAAAAATATTTCGATTCCGGGCAATTTATTACACATCCGATATTCCTTTGTTAAATTTGTTTTCTAAACAAATATGATGGGCTCCTCCGCAAACTACCCTGCCTTTAATAAAGAAATGAGTCCGGAAAAGGAAGTTTTTCCGGCTTCAGGATCTGAACTGGAACGGCAACGCTTTCATGAGTTGCAGCTACAATTGCGTCAGCAGTTTGAAAGAGTGTTTCCCGACATGGCTGCGAAGAAAACAGTGATCGTGATTCCTTCCCTCACCATTGATCAGGAGCTGCAATCCCGCGTAACCGGAGCGCTGCATTATGAAGAACGATTACTTTCACTTCTGATGTTGTTGCGAATGCCACGCACGCAAGTGGTGTATGTAACAAGCATGCCTATCGATCATGTGATCATAGACTATTACCTTCATCTTTTGCCCGGTATCACGGGTGACCATGCACGCCAGCGGCTCACCTTGCTCAGTTGCTATGATGCCTCCGCCCGATCATTATCGGAAAAAATTCTGGAGCGAAGCAGATTGATGCAACGTATTAAGGATGCTGTTCCAAATCCGGAAACGGCTCACTTCACCGTCTATAACTCTACCGATCTCGAACGCACATTGTCAGTGCGTCTTAATATCCCGTTGTTTGCATGCGATCCTGATCTTCTTTTTCACGGATCAAAAAGTGGCAGCCGTAAAATTTTCAGAGCATGCGGCATTGACATGGCGCCGGGTTTTGAAGACCTTAAGGATGAAATTGATATTGCGGATGCTTTAACCACGCTTAAAGCAAATAATCCTGCTCTTAAAAAAGCTGTAGTCAAAGTGAATGAGGGATTTTCCGGAGAGGGCAATGCCATCTTCTCTTATGCGGGTTGTCCGGAAAAAGACGGTATCAAAAATTGGGTGCTGAACCATTTAAAGGATCGCCTTACCATTATTGCAAGCGCTTTTACCTATGAAATATTCATGAGTAAATTCAGGGAAATGCAAGGTATTGTGGAAGAATTTATTCCGGGAGAAATTAAAACCTCTCCATCTGTACAATGCCTTATTGATCCCCTGGGCCATGCTGAAGTAATATCAACACATGACCAGGTGCTTGGCGGAGACGATGGCCAGATATTTATCGGTGCCAATTTCCCGGCCAATGAAGCTTATGCGGGCGATATCGGAAAGTACGGACAACGCATTGCCGAAGAAATGAAAAAGTATGGCGTGCTCGGGCGTTTCAGCATTGATTTCATTTCAGTGAAAGAGAATAATGTTTGGAAACACTATGCGGTAGAAATTAATTTACGTAAAGGTGGTACCACGCATCCCAACCTCCTCCTTCAAGGACTTACCGTTGGCAAATACGACGTGGAAAAAGGAATATACCTCACCGCAAACGGGCAACGACGTTATTATTTTAGTTCTGATAATGTGAAGAACGACAATTATAAAGTCCTCACACCGCCAGACCTGATAGACCTCGCGATTTTTAACCGGCTCCAATATGATGGTTCCACGCAACAGGGTGTGATGTTTCATTTAATTGGTGCGCTTTCTCAGTTTGGAAAACTTGGAGTGGTTTGTATCGGTGATTCCCCTTCACGGGCAAATGCCTTTTACAGAAAAACCATCCAGGTTCTCAACAGGGAAACAAAAAATTAACTTTCGGTTTTCTACAAAATGATTGAGTTGCGATTATAAAACTGAATTAAGATGTTGAATCGTGAATTTGCGGTGGGAATATATTGAGCACCCCGATTCTTTACGTATTTTCACTCTATGAAACGCCAGAACGACCAGCCCTTAAAAGAAGTGATTGCGGAGCTTCTTCATTCTTATCATTTAAAGGAAAAAATGAATGAGGTGCGTTTGGTACAGCATTGGGAGCAATTATTCGGTAAAACCATTTCGAAGTACACGGAAAAAATGTTTGTGAACAATAAAAAATTGTATGTCACCGTCAGTTCGGCTCCATTACGCCAGGAAATGATGTACTCCCGCGATAAAATGGTGGAACGAATCAATGAAACCATTGAAAAAGATTTTATCAGGGAAGTGGTGATCCGGTAAGGCACCATCACCATGCAAATCAACAGGAGATTATATGCGCTCTCAAGTCAACCGTTTCCTGCAAATTATTTTGATGACACAACTTCTGAATCTTGCATGTAACAAACCATCAGAAAGATTTATTTCGGAAGAGCAGTTAAGAAACCAACTTGCACAACAGGTTTTAAGCAATGAAAGTAAAGTGCAGCAACTCAGCCAATTCGGTGTGGATGAAAGAAGCGGTATCAGTATTGATTTTTTCTTCATTACTAACGATTCATCCAAAGCAAAGGAGCTGAGCGGGGAACTGGCTTCTATGCAATATCATCTCAATAAAATTCACCCTTCAGCCAATAATCAGGAACTGTGGGTGGTCTCCGGCAGCAGCTCAAGAATGAATATGAAACTCCGGGAACTCAATGATTGGACAAACTCACTAAGCAAGATAGCATTCAGATATGATTGCGCATTCAATGGATGGAATCCTGTAACAGAATAATTCAGGACGCCTGAATTTTATCTTTAAAGAACCTCGATTTTTGCAATAGCCATGCAAGCAGCATGACCGTTATACAGCCAATCAGATTCAGCCAAAGGAATGCAACGGCATCTTGCGAATAAAGCATAATAACCACCAACTCGGTAATAAGCGCTGCAATGAATACAGGAGTGCCTGCCACCTTTTTGAGAAAAAATGCGATCAGAAAGATACCGAGGATGTTTCCATAAAACAACGAGCCCAATACATTCACCGCTTCTATCAGGCTTCCGAGCTTATTGGCAAGTTGTGCTACACAAATAGCGAAAATTCCCCAGCCCAAAGTAGCCCACTTAGACACCCACACATACTGCATCTGAGTGGCAGTAGTGTTAATGGATCTCCGGTAAATATCTATCACCGTGGTAGTTGCCAATGCATTTAATTCTGCGGCTGTTGAATTCCATGATGCACAAAACACCATCGCTATCAGCAATCCGATCAGCCCTTTCGGTAAATAGGTTAACACGAATGTTAAAAAGATATAATTGGTATCGTTGGTGTCTGCGGCAGGATCCACTTCTTTAATCAATGCAATGGCCTCACCACGCACCATTTTACTTTCAGCATCCAATGATTGCAAGGAGCTTTGCGCCGCTTTTATTTTCAATGCATCATTACTTTTTATTCCCGCCACCAATTCAGTTGCAAGCTGCTGCTTGTGTTCACCGATTTCACGGTAGTGCTGATCAACAATGCGGAATGCATCTGACTTTTCTGATTGCATCACCTTGTCTAATTGCTTGGTATTAAAAAAAACAGGCGCCGGATGAAACTGGTAAAAAGAAAATACCAATGCTCCAATCATTAAAATCAGGAATTGCATCGGAATTTTTAAAATTCCGTTCATCAGTAAACCAAGACGGCTTTGTCCGATTGATTTTCCCGAAAGGTAACGCCCAACTTGCGATTGATCGGTACCGAAATAAGAAAGTGAGAGAAAAAATCCACCGATTAATCCGCTCCATATATTATACCGGTCATTCCAACTGAAGTTCGTAGTGATCACATTGGTCTTTCCCATTTTTCCCGCTACCTGCAAGGCATCTATAAAACCAACACCTTCCGGCATGAGTCTCACCACCATTACAGCCGCCAGAAACATTCCCGCAAAAATCACCATCAACTGTTGTAATTGTGTAATGGAAACAGCCCTCGTACCACCCATCATGGTATAAGTAATCACAAGGCCACCCATAAAAATATTGGTCCAGTAAATATTCCAGCCCAGCAAGGAGGAGAGCACGATAGAAGGCGCATAAATGGTAAGTCCTGCTGCAAGTCCGCGTTGCGTAAGAAACAGCATCGCGGTTAATGTGCGCGTTTTTAAATCAAACCGCTGCTCCAGAAATTCATACGCCGTAAATATTTTCAGCTTATGAAAAATGGGCAGGAAGAAGATGCATAAAAAAATCATGGCAAGTGGCAAACCAAAGTAAAACTGCACGAAGCGCATACCATCAGTGTAAGCCTGCCCCGGAGCTGATAAAAAAGTGATGGCGCTTGCTTGTGTAGCCATGATAGAGAAACCTACCTGGTACCATTTGAGTGACTTATTTCCTAATAAATAACCATGTAGATCATCATGGCGCCTGCTCCGATAAATACCATAAGCAAGAATCAGCAACAACGTTCCGCATAAAACAATCCAGTCGGGAGCGCTCATGAAAAATAGCTGGTGAATAAATAAAATGCAACAATCAGAAACACCAGCCATCCGGCCACGAAAAAGTAAAACTGTTTCCAGCTTTTAAAAAAAGGAGGTTGGTCGTTCTTCTCTTTAGACAAAGTGATTGATTTACTTTCTGCAATATAAAAGAGTTTCGAAATAAAGAAGCAAATAGAGGCACTACAGTTGGCACATCAGGAACAAAAAACAATTTTAACCCTGGTTAAACAGTTCGCATCAAGGCCTGTTTATCATTGATTTTTGAAGACGGAATTGCTATCTTCAAGCAAATATTAATCAGAGATTAACCCGTGAAACGCAAACTAATTATCAAAATTTTGGGGGCCATCGTAGGCTTAGTTGTGTTACTTATTATAGTTGCCTATATTCTTGCCATTACGCACAGGAAGGAAATTTTAAACACCATTACCACTGCCTATCATGATAAACTCAATGGCGATTTGACGATCGGTGATCTTGACTTCACGGTGTTCGACGAATTTCCGAGTTTAACGGTACGGCTTGAAAATATTTCTGTCACCGATTCTTCTTCAGCTGTTCTTGGTGATACACTATTGAGGGCCGAAAAGGTTTCGTTCCGGCTTCACCTGATTGAATTGATTACAGGAAACATTCATTTGAATACAGTAACCATCACCAATGCTTCCATTTTAGTAATGAAATACAAAAATGGCGAGATGAATACACCAAAGGCACGCGTGGTAAACACTTCCGCTCCAGCTAAATCAGGGGCACTCCCGAAACTCAATAAGATCTTTTTAAAAAATGTCTCTTTCAAAATGATTGATTCTGTGAAGATGAAATTTTTTGGACTGACGATGAAAGACGTGAAGCTTAAATCCACAGATGGTAATGCACCAATGAATTATGACATGGATGCTGCCATTCATTTTGATGGCCTGATCTTTAATTACCTGAAAGGCGGATACCTCACCAATCAGGATGTACAACTGAATGCCTTTGTTACTTTCGATCCTGATACCAAGCTACTGACGTTGTCAAACGGCGACCTCGTCATTCAGAAACAGAAACTTATGCTGGCCATTAAAATGAACTTCAGCGAAAAGACCATGAGCATGAAGTTCGATACCAAATCCATGATTCCCTCTGTGGCATACAGCATTCTTACGCCGGCTATTTCGAATAAAATCAATATTATTCAACTGGAAAAACCGGTAATAGCAAGTGTGGTCATCAACGGTTCCATCGCTCCGGGCAGCAAACCGGCAGTGGACGTATACTTTAAAACAACCGGCAACACCCTGAATTACAATAATGCTTCCTTCGACAGTTTGCGGATACTCGGTCAGTTTACAAACCACATCGACAGCACAAAAATAAATGATGACCACAATACAAAAGTGATGATACCGGTTTTCAGCGGATCCATTTATGGAATTCCTGTTACGCTGAAAGCAGTGCTTACGGATTTTATTACACCCGACCTGGCACTGAAAGCACAGATAACTTATGACGGGCAGCAACAGGGAGAGATAACGACTGAACGATTCAAATTTTTGAACGGGCTTATCAAAATTGATTTATCATTCCACGGACCATTGACGAATTTTGTGGATACCGTTCATCAACAAATGATTGGCGATGGAAGCGGTGAAATAAGCATTCAAAATGCTTCTTTCAATCAGCTTTCTACAGGTTATGAATTCAGAAACGTAACCGGACATCTCTCTTTCAAGAAGCCGGATGTAATAATTGATTCAATTCAATTATCATTGAATGGGAATAATTTAAAGATGTCGGGTAATGCGCAAAATGTTATTTCATTCATTTTCGTACCAACGATGAAAGCAGTAGTCAATCTTGACATAAAAGCCGGCATAGTAGACTTCAATAAATTCAGCCGGCCGGAAGCCAGTGCAGCTAAGAAAAAAGCAGCAACCAAAAAATCGGATAAGAAATCCCTTTCTTCAACCATGGACTGGCTGGCTCAGAAGTTTGATCTCAATATAAATCTTGTGGCAGATAAACTTATCACTGGAAATTTTGTCGCCACAAACATTCAGAGCAATATCGTCATCGATGATGACTTTATTAAAATTGGCAACGCCGGTATGAGCACCTGCGGCGGCAGCATGACATTGAACGCAGATATAACCGGGACAAATTCTCCCAAGCATTTCTTAAATACCAGCATTTCAGTAAAGAATGTCAGGATTGACGACCTGATGTACTCTTTTAATAATTTCAATCAAAAATCCATCACTAATAAAAATGTTTCCGGAACGGTAAGCGCAACAGCAAGTCTGTCCGCCGCGCTCAATAACAAGTATGGCATTATCGGTTCATCCATGAAGGGAAAAATAAACACTACCGTAAAGAATGGTGAACTTAAAAACATCGAGGGATTGGAGAAGGTCAGTAATTATGTTTTTAAGAATCGCGATTTCAGCAACATTCAGTTTGCCAATCTGTATAACCGCGCCAGCATCACCGGCACGATGATCGATATCGATACCCTGCATATTTTTTCCTCCGTCATCACACTTTTTATCAACGGTGTTTTTGATTTTAACAATGCCAATACCAATTTGCTCATAAGCATTCCAATGAGCAATTTAAAAAAGATGGAAGATGAAGAACGGATGGCACAAAGTGATTCGTCCGCCAGCAAAGGAGGAAAAGTAGTTTTACGGGCAACCAATGGAAAGGATGGTAAATTAAATATTGCCCCTGTAATGTTTGGTAAAAAGGATGGTAAGAAAGAAGACAAAAAGGACGTAAAAAATGAAGTAAAAAAGGATGAAAAGAAGGACAAAGAGAAAAATCCAAAAAAATAGTGTGGCAATCAGTAAAGCGCTTTGATCAATGTTAGCACCTGATCCTTCGACTCCTGGCAGATTTTGCAGAATTTTTTAGATATCGAATATCGATTAACGATTGTGATGGAAGAGTTTTTTCAATCCAAATTCTGACTTTCGTTACATACTTCATGAATGAACAAATGAGAAAGAGCTCCGGGCTAAAAAAATATAAACTGATAACCTATAGATGCCAGGTTGAAATTGTTTCCTGAATTGTGGTGGTCATTAATAAGTTATTTAGTTATTCATCAAAGAGAAATTTTATACAGCAATGTTCTGTCGTCTTCATGCCGCCTTCACTTTTAATTTTTTCTGAACGAGAATTTACGATGATGGGACAGGTTTTTACAATCCTTTCCATAATCAGGAAATCTTATGACAAAAAAAACCGCCCTTTTCCGGGCGGTTTTTTTACCTTCTATCTATTGTAACCGAAACATGAATTAACGATCATGATTCGTTGCGACACCGCATTTATTCTTTGCAGCATGGTGATCATTTGCCTGAAACAAATGGAATATTGTGCAACAACTCATACTGAAGAGCAGCATCAAGATATGCTTCAAATTGCAGCCATTGCAAAGTTGTTTTTGCACCTACTGCCTTTTTAAATTGTCCGGCATATTTCTTCTCGATAGCCGACTCCTTTGCACCAGCTTCAAAGAAGTTGGAAATGAATGTTTCAGCCTGTTCATTGGTGATGGTGGCATACTGCTCGGCATAGCTTTTAATGTTGTTGAAACGTCTGTCCGCCAATTGTGCTCTTTCTGATTCGTACTCACGGTAGATGGGCCAGAATTTAGCTGCGTCAGCTTCGCTGAGTTTCAGATAATTCATCAACAGGGTTTTGCGGTCATTCTTATACTGCGATTTAATATACTCAAATTCATTTTGTTGCGCCATGCTGATGGTGACAAAAGAAATAAGTAGGGTAAGTACTAAAAGTGATTTTTTCATGTTGATTTTGTTTGTTTTTTATTGTTTTAAATTATTTATGATAAAGAAATTAATTACTAAAAGCAAAGCCTACATTGAAAAGAATATGGCTGTCTGAAGGCAGATCATCGGTTTTAAATCCGTACATGTACCTGATGCCAAGATTTATTGCGGGACCCGTGATAGAAGGGTGTATCAGTACTCCAATTTCAGGACTGAGCACAAAAGGCCAGGAATCTTTCTGCGCACTGAAAACTCCAAAATTGACAGTGGCAGAAGCATATTCCACACCTAATCCACCGCCTATGTAAGGGTTAATTTTTTCGTTTACACCCGGTTTAAAAAAATAATCCGCCATTACCAGTATTGGTATACTGTTAAAATAGCGCCACTGATCACCGGTTAAGGTTGCTGTTTCATAAGTAAAACTCGCATCAGGCAAATGCTGATAAAAAACATTCCAGCCTGTATTAAATCCAACTCCTATATTCAACGTTTGCATGTGACGGTATTGAACATCAAACCCGCGGAAGCTATACTGGGAAATAAAATCTCCGGTATTACCCATCCCTAAACTCATGGAATAATTGACCATCGTAATGTTTTGTTGTTGTGCGGAAGCTTTGTTATTCATAAACACACTGCTGACAATCAGCAGGGCAATCAGGAAATTTTTGACACCGGTGAAAGGTGATTTCACGTGAGTGCTTATATTATTATTTGAGTTCGTCATTTTTTCTAACTATTAGTAAATAGGTGAGTGAATTATTTAGCCAAATATGGAGACTGTTCGAATGCCTGGTCGATCGTATTACCAATACGTATGGTAGTAGCAGAATAGTCTCCGGTAAGAAGACCATTTACTAAAAACATCCACCTGACAGGCAACTCATTCGCCGGGGTTACGGCATTCGGATCAACCATCGTTACAAACAGGGTACCTGTAGTATAGCTTGTGTAATAGACAGGATAATATCCCGGATAATACCAGCCGTAGTAGCCACCATAATAACCTCCCCAATAATAGTAATAGTCGTAATAATAAGAGATTGTTGTGTTTTGGAATGCTGAAGGCAGGAGCATCATGTCCGGATCATCATTGGCGCCAACCTCTGTCCATCCCTTAGCACTAAGGTTTTGGGAAATGCTATTCAGAATCTGAGTGTTATAAGGTTCAGATACATAGGTCAAAGGTTTCGTACTGTCGGGTTTATCACCCGTTATTACCACTACCTGGTCAGGTAGTGAAAATGTTTTGCTGTTTGTAAAGTTGAAGCTTGAATCATAGTTTGTTAAAACCAGGTCATATTGCTCTACGTTGGTTGGATCATTCGGATAGCAACCAGCCAGCAATGCCATAGATGCAACTAACAATGCCATTTCCTTAAACTTAAAAATCTTGTGGGAAAACCGGACTCTCATGGATTTGGACAGCTTTTTTGGAAAATTAAATCTATTTAACATACAAAATTATGGATTTAGTAGGTGCAAAATTAAGTCTTTGTTCAATATCTTCCTAAACATTAATGATAAATGAGCATGTGATCCGGTTTATCAAAGCCGCAAGATGATAGAGGAAATAAAATCCAATCATTATAAAAATGCAAAATTGGTTTGGTTATAATTATTTTTTCTTGAATACACATTAACAATTAAATCTGTGATTGTTTCATTTCTAAAACAGATTTATCCACCTTTCTGTTTCTTCAAAACCGGAATCCTACATTCACTGAATATCTGAACCCGGCCGAAAACAAATCGATCCTTCCATTGGTGTTCACCTGTTGCTCATCAGCCAATTCAGCCAGGACAGGAAAACCACTGATTAATTTATCATAAAGTGCCTGCACATATTTGTTTTCTTCGTTCAGATCAAAATCACCGTCAATCTTTGCTCCAAAGCTATATAACGACAATGCAGGTCCAAACAAAACCAGGTCAATGCTCAATCGCTTTTTAACTACAAACTGATAACCCAGGTTAATTCCAACCTGGACTATTCGAAATCTGGTTTCAAAATTAACTGTACCATTGCCAATACTGGTATCATTAATGGAGATGGCTCCTTTCTTGTCAAAATTATAGAAGTCCGAGAAAGGTCCCCAATATAATCCGCGAGGTGCTTCATACTTGTTTTCCTTTTTAAAATAGAAACGATAGTCAGCGCCTAACTTAAATCCGAATTGACTTTTAGAATTAATCAAACTAAGACTATCAAAAATTGCAAGGCTGTCACCCAAGCCACTGAAAAGTTTAGGAGAAGTAATGTAACCAGCCTGCACGGAAAAAGTCTGATGGGGTTTTACAGTTCTTTCATAAGTAAAAATAAATGCGGGTGAATAGAGGATGTTAGCACTTATATTCAGCTTGATATTGTTTGGTAACGGCAATTTTTTCTTTGTTGAATCAGATGATGCAGTTTGCGTTGTTATATTGTCCAGTTTCGCAGTGGAATCAGCCAATTGAGCCATGGATGTAAAACTGAAGAAAAACAGAAATACCAGACAATATTTAAAGTGAAAGTAACGTCGCATACGAGCAGTAATTTGGATAAATGTAAGCAATGGTTCGGCTATATAATAGCCCGTTTGTCAGTTTTATAAATTATCCGCGATCCTGCTTATGATACTAAATGAATCCGCCAGAAAATAAATTTACTGCTGTCTGCAATCACATAAAATGGAAAGCATGGAGCATGACATCAAGCTAACAGAAAGAATTATTTAAAGTAAATTATAATTACACTGCATCATTTGCCAGGGATTATTGCTCAAACATTTCACGTAATTCCACGATGGCATTTTGCCCGATGTCTGAAGTGATCAGTCCCCGCATTGGTCTCCCGATATCAAGCGTCACATAAATAACAGAAGCTGTAAGCAATGCAAATCCGATAATAATAATCCAATCTTTTCTCCTGATAATTTCACTGCCGAATCCGGCAACAAAAGTACAGGTGATTGCAAGAACAAAGAGCAACGCAATAATGATATCCGGAATTCTTGCCCGAAGGTTTGCTTCACGCGTTGTGGTGATATCAATCATGGCATTCAAAGCGGGAATCATTTGGTTCGATGGTATCAGCATTCCCGGTTTCACTGACATATCAGTTGCACGTTTCCAGATCTTCGAGGAATAATAAGCTGAGGTGTCCTTTGCGTCAAAATATCTGGCAGTGTCTGTTCCTACTTCAAAAACAGAGATACGAGCTTCCACATACTGCTTGAAATCTTTTCTGAATTCAGTGCGGATAGAATCCGGATACAAGTCTGACCGCAAAATCGCTGTACCAATGTCATTTGCTTCTTCTACCAGAATATTGCGGTGTGAATCATACTTATTACCCGACATACCAAAAGTAATAGCAAGTATAAACCCGAACAATCCAAACAATCCTGCTTCAAGACTGCCGAATCCTCCTTTGGTTTCCGTTTCTTTTGCGGTATCCTTTGACTTCCTTTTTCGCCAAAAGTTGCCCAGCCGGTTTCCCAACCATGCCAGGAATAACATCACAACAAACAATAGTAATGATAAAAGCCAGGCCTCTGTTTTTATGATGAGGGTTGTAAACATTGTTTTTTTAATTGAATAAGTTGGAAAGGTAATTATTTCAATGGTAGTTAGAAGACGATCCTTTTAAGAAATTCCGGACAGGTTTCGAAACGGCATAAAATAAAATTACCATTCGCTGTAACTTTTTATTCTTATTGAACGACCTATCAGCATTGTTCAAACGGGAAAGGTCAGCCATCTTCCACTTTCCGCTTCCCGCCAAATAAATTCAAACCATGAAAAAACTCTTCTTACTCTTTGGAAGCCTGTGCTTTGCCGGACTACAGCTTATACAAGCCGGAACCATTACGGGCAAAGTGATCGATCAGGAAAGACAACCTGTCGAATTTGCCACCATTACCTTATTAAAAGCCGCTGACAGCTCGCTGGTAAAAGGAGAATTCTCTGATGGCACCGGCACATTCTTCTTTGACCAGATCAGCCAGGGAAGTTACACAGTGGCGATTTCCAATTTAGGATATGAAAAAATTTCGCTCGAAAAAATAACTATCAGCGATGCAAATGCTTCCGTTGACCTTGGGAATATTTCATTGCTTCCCGCATCAAAAGAACTCAGTGGCATTACAGTGACCGCGCAAAAACCAATGATTCAGCATGAACATGACAAGATGATTCTTAATGTGGAAGGCAGTCCAATCGCGTCCGGAGGAAGTGTAATGGATGCATTGGAAAAAGCACCGGGCGTAATAGTTAACCAGGACGGAAAGATCAGTCTTCGTGGTAAACAAGGTGTGCTGGTAATGATTGACGACAAACCTACTTACCTGTCGGAAGAACAATTGGCCAATCAACTGAAAGCAATGCCTGCGGAAAGTGTTTCTAAAATTGAAGTGATCACCAATCCATCTGCGCGTTACGATGCGGAAGGCAATGCAGGTATCATCAATATCATTACCAGGAAAAATAAAAATCTTGGCTTCAATGGTTCAGTAACTGCTGGTATTGAAAGATCGCATGAGTGGAGTCCTGAAGCCGGTATCAACCTTAACTACAGGCTGAAAAAAGTAAATCTTTTTGGCAGTTACAACTATTCTGATTACCGGCAGTACCGGACGCTTGACGTGCTGCGAAACTTTGAAACAGACAGCACCAGTTCGTCTGTTTCTGAACAAATAGCTATGCACAATTCATACCTTGATAACAGCTATAAAGGAGGTATGGATTATTTCATCAACGATCGTAATACCATTGGATTTGTGGCCAGCGGTTATTTTGATTCCTATTCAAGCGACAACAATACTGCTGCGACCATTTATAATAGCAACGGTGTTTATGAACCGTCTTCCAACACGCATGGTGATATTTACAATTCATCAGATAATTTTTCCTTCAATCTGAATTACGACGGAAAACTGGATACTAGCGGAACTACCCTTTCCGCAGATGCCGATTACTCCCACTTCAACAGCAAAGGTGACGATCATTACGAAACCATATACTTTAATCAGGATGGTTCAGAAACAGACAGTCCGCTTTTGTACTATACACAAAGTCCCGGCATCATCGACATTCGTTCAGCAAAAATTGATTTTTCGCACCCGTTCAGTCATGGTTGGAATTTTGAAGCCGGCGCGAAAGTAAGCGCGGTGAAGAATGATAATGAAGAAATATTTTCAGTGGAGCAAAACAGTGAATGGGTGATTGACAGCACCAAAACAAACCATTTTATTTATGAGGAAAATATTTATGCCGGGTATGTGCAGTTAGCCAAAGAATTCAAAAATATCAGCGTGCAGGCCGGATTAAGAAGTGAGCTGACAGCATCAAATGGACATTCAGAAACGTTGAATGAAAGCTTTAAACGAAATTACTTTCAGCTATTCCCATCGTTGAATATAAGCGATAAGATAAATGAAAATCATACTGTTTCTGTTTCTTATAGCCGGAGAATTGACCGTCCGAACTATGATCAGCTCAACCCTTTCCTGTTCTTTCTTGATCCTTACTTATACGAACAGGGAAATCCAAAGCTTAAACCCCAATTGACGAATTCGCTGGAACTTCAGTACCTTTTTAAAGAAAACTACAACCTGACTTTAAGCTATAGTCGTACAACTGATGAGATTCAGGAGCAGTTTTATCAGATAGATTCTACAAAAACCATTGTGCTGTTTTCTGAAAATTTCGGATCGAACACTACCTATGCTGCCACTACCTATGCCCAGTTACAACCGGTAAAATGGTGGAGCCTCACACCTGTAATTACATTATTCTACCAGGATCTTGAAACAAAATATCTTGAAACTGATTTTCACAATACTCAATTCGGTTACCAGGTGAATATTCAAAACAGCTTCTCTTTACCGAAAGGTTTTTCACTTGAATTATCGCTTCAATATCAGTCGCCGGTCATCTTCAGCATTGCATCCATCGAAGCCAATGGGGATGTTTCCATGGGACTTAAAAAATCTTTCTGGGATGGAAAAGCAAGTGTGAAAATCAATGCCCGTGATATCTTCAACACAAATTATAATTCCGGAACTATAATCTACGCCAACATCAATTCTTCATTTACTCAAAACAACGACCGTCAGCGATTCGGTATCAACTTCTCCTATCGTTTTGGTAATTCGCAGGCATCGCAACGGCAAAGACAAAATGCCATTGATGAGGAAGTAAACCGTGTGAAGCGTGGTGGATAATTAAGATGGATGAGCATCAGGATATTAAGTGCGAAAAGGATTATTTATGATAACTGAAATCCTTAAGCTCTGAAGGTGAAATCTCTTTATCCAGATCATCTTCCCAAATAAAAATCTTTGTACTGTTATCACTGAAATAATCAACTCTGAAAAAACCGGTCGCATTGAATTCGCCGTGCATTTCATTGATCGGCGCATTTTTCTCCACCTTGATATTTTTAAATTCCGAACAATCTTTTTCGTTTGTGCATTTACAACCGGCACCACTAACAATTTCAACATAGTTGGGCAATCTGAAATACTGAAGATTGTGATCGTGGCCGGCAGCAAATATTAATTTGTCAATAGCATATTTATTGCAAATGGAATCTAACCTGATTCTAAGATAATGATAAGGCTTACTGTCAATATTTTGGAATTTCCATCTGGCAATAGGTATTATCAGCTTCGTACTGTGCTTTCCAAAAGTATAGATTGGATGATGCTCGGCAATCACTACAAATTCATGGTCGTGCTTTGCTTGTAAGACCATCGAATCAAGCTTGTTCAGAAAGCCGTTTAACTCTTGCTGCTTCCCTTTCCAATTTTTAGATGTCAATCCGTTAATATGGTGGTTGTGTGCATGAAGCCACCATTGGGAATCGATAAATATCAGGCGAATACTGATACCCTTTTCAGCCTTGATTAAAGTATCATTTGGTCCGAATGACGACTTCGGATAAAATCCACCGTGCTTTAATTTTCCTGCACTGAAATATTCATCCACTATTCTTTTCTCATTGATCACAAATTCCTGCCCTCTTCTCTCACCTCTTTGCCAATCATGGTTGCCGGGTACCATAAATACGCTTCCATCATAACCTTCCAGACCTTCCAATTGACTCGATAATTTCCCAGTGTTGGAAAGAGAAGTCATCTCATTCACACTGCCGCAACAAACTTGTGGTGCGATCTGATATTTTACTTTACCATTTTTAAAATTATCCGGCGCCATGCCACATGGATAAACGTTATCACCCAGATATATGACTGCGCTTTTTTCCTGGTACTGACTGGCTGTTAATTCTGATTTAAGTTTTCTAAGAGTTTTTGTATGACTCGTATCTGAAATAGCATGTTCACCTGCATCTCCAATCAAAAAAAGAGAAAAGACCGGCTGATCTGCCTGTGCGAAAAGCAGATGATAACAAAGCATCACCACAGCTAATAGAAAGAGTTTAGACCACTTCATTACTAATTTGTTTAACAACTGTTGAACCGTCAGCTACCATTATCATCAGCACCGTTACATAAAAACAGTCCAAGTTATTCCATTTATTAAATCCAAAATTGTCCATCAAAAAAATGTCGTAATCAATTACTGAAATTGTATGGTGGTGGTTGCCAGGAAAATGAATAGTGGTATAACACATCAAACATGATTGTCGTTGAAATTTAGCTATAAGTCGAAAAAACCATCGTTTTCATCTTGCTTGTTTCGTACATTTCCGATTCCAAAACCAAATCCCCATGTATAAATGTTGTTTGCTTTTTTTAATTGTTGTCACCGCTAATTTAAGATTAACAGTCGCCCAGGATGCTGCTGCGGAAAAAATCTTTCGTTTTCCAACGGTTCATGATAACAGGATTACCTTTTCCTACGCCGGAGATCTTTACACTGTTTTAAAATCCGGAGGTGTAGCAAGAAAAATTACCAGTGACATCGGTTATGAAATGTTTGCCCGTTATTCACCGGATGGAACACACATCGCTTTCACAGGTCAATTTGATGGCAATACTGAAGTCTATGTAATTCCCTCGAATGGAGGTGTTCCGCAGCGCCTGACATACACCGCCACACTTGGTCGTGATGATCTTTCAGACCGAATGGGTCCGAATAACATTGTGATGACCTGGAAAGACAATGAGCACATTGTCTATCGTTCCCGCAAGCAATCGTTCAATGCATTTAAAGGGCAACTCTTCATGGCAAATATGAAGGGTGGCCTTTCTGAAGAGCTTCCTTTTTCCGTAGCCGGTTTCTGTTCCTATTCACCTGATGGAAAAAAGATGGCAATGAATCGCGTATTCCGTGAGTTCAGAACCTGGAAATATTACCAGGGCGGCATGGCAGACGATGTCTGGATCTATAATTTGGAAAACAAAGCATGGGAAAACATTACCAACAATGTTGCACAGGACATGCAACCAATGTGGGCCGGTGATAAAATCTATTTTCTCAGCGACCGCGATCGCACGATGAATCTCTTTACGTATGATGTAACTACTAAACAAACACGCAAAGTCACAAACTACACGGACTACGACATTAAGTTTCCGTCACTGGGCGATAGAGACATCGTTTTTGAAAAAGGCGGATTGTTGTATTTGCTGAATCTTCAGAATGAACAAGTGACACCTGTGAATATCGAAATTGATAACGATCAGAACTGGAGTCGCAATGAATTGGTAGATGCATCAAAATTTATTGAAGGCTGGGACCTTGCGCCTGATGGAAACAGGATGCTCTTTATTGCACGTGGCGATGTATTTACCGTTCCGGCTGAATCAGGCATCACACGTAACCTCACACAATCATCAACTGCACACGATCGTGATGCAGTATGGAGTCCGGATGCAAAATGGATTGCCTATATAAGTGATGCAAGTGGTGAAGATGAGATTTATATCCGTTCACAAAATGGAACAGGAGATCCGGTTCTTGTCACCACAACTGGCGACGTTTACAAGTATCATCTTATGTGGAGCCCTGACAGCAAGAAAATATTGTGGAGCGATAGAAAGCAACAGTTGCAATACGTAGATATTGATTCCAAAATTATTACGCAACTGGAATCGTCCAATACAGGCGAATACAACTTCTACGACTGGTCACCTGATAGCAAATGGATTTGTTTCGTTCGACCGGAATGGCAAACCAACAACAGGGTTTTTCTATATAATCTTTCTACGAAAATTGCTACACCCGTTACTGACAACTGGTATAACTCATACGAACCTACTTTCACCAAAGACGGAAAATATCTGGTGCTGATTTCAGATCGTGATTTCAATCCCACATTCAGCAATATTGAATTTCAGATTTCTTACCAGAACATGAGCAAACTGTACCTCGTTACACTTTCAAAAGAAACTCCTTCTCCCTTTGCTCCTGAAAACAACGAGGTAATAGCGGCAGAAAAACCAAAAGATGAAAATACCGCAACTTCAAAATCTAAATCAGATAAATCTAAAAAAGAACCCGAAGCAAGCACTTCAACTGATGTTAAGATTGATCTTGATGGCATCAGTAACCGGTTGATTGCATTTCCTGTTGAACCTGCACAGTATTTTAATATTCAGTCGGCGGAAGGAAATATCTATTACCTGCATTCAAAATCAGGAGAAGAGGGATCTACACTTTCCATCTTTAAGTTCAAGGATAAGAAAGAAGACGCATTAGGCTCTTATGATATGTACCAGATTTCAGCAGATAAAAAGAAAATGGTAGTTGTTAAAGGACATACTTACTCCATCATCGATTTGCCTATGGGAAAAATACAACCGGATAAAAATGTGAATTTGTCTGGCATGAAAGTCATGGTAAATCACCGGGAAGAATACCAGGAAATTTTTAACGAAACCTGGCGGCAGATGCGTGACTTCTTTTACGTTTCCAACATGCACGGCCTCGACTGGAACGCGATTAAAACAAAATACGGATCGCTGGTTCCTTATGTAAATCATCGCGCTGATCTCACGTATCTTCTTGGTGAAATGGTAGGCGAACTTAGCATCGGTCACTCCTACGTGGGTGGTGGTGATAAACCGGAACCTGAACGCATCAGAACCGGATTGCTTGGAGCAACGCTGGTAAGAGATGCATCCGGATACTATAAGATTTTAAAAATCCTGCAAGGTGCAAACTGGAGTGATGGCCTGCGTTCACCACTTACCGAAGTGGGCGTGAATGTAAAAGCCGGAGATTTTATCGTTGCTGTAAATGGCGCTCCTACCAATGCAATGAATGATATTTATGCATCGCTCATTGATGCGGCAGACAAGCAAGTGGAACTTACCATAAATAGTAAAGCGTCAATGGATGGCAGCAGAAAAGTAATTGTGGTTCCGATTGGCGATGAGAGTCAGCTCTATTATTATAACTGGGTGGAAAAAAATATCCGGTATGTTGATTCTGTTTCTAAAGGAAAAGTCGGGTATCTCCACATTCCAAATATGGGCGCTGATGGATTGAATGAATTCATCAAACATTATTATCCGCAATTGAATAAGAAGGCATTGATTGTCGATGATCGTGGAAACGGTGGAGGCTTTGTATCTTCTTTGGTTGCGCAACGTTTGTCGCTCGACCTGGTTTATTACAATATGTCAAGAAATCAAATCGGTAATCCGGATCCTACAATGCTTTATGGTCCCAAGGTGTTGCTGACAGATGAGTATTCAGCATCTGACGGAGATATTATTTCTTACCGATTCAAAAAATTGAAGATCGGTCCTGTGATTGGAAAGAGAACCTGGGGCGGTGTGGTTGGTATCCGCGGAACATTACCCATCATGGATGGAGGATTTCTCGACCGTCCTGAATTTGCACCTTATGATTCATCAGGTTGGCTGATTGAAGGTCATGGTGTTGATCCGGATATTATTGTTGATCAGGATCCTGCATTGGCTTATGTTGGCATTGATCAACAACTGAATAAAGGTTTGGAAGTGATCATGGAATTGTTGAAGACAGAGGAGAAAACAATCCCTGCTGTGCCTGCGGCGAAGGATAAAACGAAGTAGTGTTGGAAATTGAAAGCAAGGTGAGTTGATGGTTAAATGGTTGAATGGCTAAATGGTTTCGGCAATGCCGGAGCGCAGGCTGATTCCGTAAATCAATAACGTCATTGCCCAAAGGACTCTTCGAGCGATCCCGACATGCACACACTATGATTTGTTGCAATGTTGATGGCGGGAGAAGCAATCTCCAACGGTTAGTAATTATTATTTTAATAGAAATAATTGCAAAGGCCTGATAGTTCGAAGAATCCTTATGGCAAGGACGCTTTAATTGGAACGACTTACTCGCGAAAAGAAAGAAACTCGTGAGCGTTTGTATTACTTTTTCTGACCCTTTTGCATCACCATAGCTTCAGTAACGCCGGAACCATACTTAGTTTTCTTAACAGTGATGGTTGATCTTTCTTCTGTTTAAATCCTGCATTTACCAGGTAAACTCCTGCAATGGTAATCACCATCGCCAGCAGAGTCAGGATTCCGAATTTTTCATGCAACAATAAAAAACCAAGCAGCACTGCCACCACAGGATTTACATAAGCATACAATGAAACAATAGTGGATGGAAGATGGGTTAATGCATAGAGATATGCACCATAACTCACGATTGATCCAATCAAGGCAAGATAGAGCAATGCCATCCAACCATTTACTGTTGGATGGAATGATGCGGCTTCACCGGAAAATAATCCGGCTATAGAAAGCAAGATGCCTGCAATCAACATCTGCAGACCTGCAGCAAACATAAATGGCGTATTCCATTTTATCTTTTTAGAATATACCGTTCCGTAAGACCATGCAATATTTCCAAACAATAAATAAGCAAGACTAAATAACAAAGCAGGATTTGAAAGATCTCCCAGGTTGTCGTAGAAGATCATCACTAATCCGCCAAAGCCAATCACCAAACCGGTTACAATCAAAGAATTCACTTTTTCAGATTTACTCAACAGCAGGTTAATCAGCACCACCCAAATTGGTATGGCTGAACAAATCAATGCTGCCAGTCCGCTGGAGATATGTTGCTCAGCATGCACCACACTGCTGTTTCCTATCACAAAAAACAAGAGACTGATGAGTAAGATATTCTTCCATTCCTGCAGAGAAGGCAATGGTGTTTTTTTCAGCATAAAATATAAGCTCACCAATCCTCCTGCTATCAGAAACCGCACACCGGCAAACAGGAATGGCGGCATGCTGTCCACACCTATCCGGATGGCCAGGTAAGTAGTTCCCCAAAAAAAGCAAACAGAGGCAAGGGCTGCGTATGCTTTTACTAATGTAGCTGAATGCATGTAGTTAAGATTAGTGGATTTAAGAAGGTTAAAACTGCAATGCAAAGGTAACCGGTTGCTTACCCGTCTGTTTACTATTGAACCGGTAAACGATTGTTCAAAGTGCTTTGCAGTTGTTTTACGTTGGTGGTAAGCAACGAAGCATTCAGCATTTCAGTTTCCAACTGCATCAGGTCAAGCATGTGCTTTTCCTTTCCGAGTTTCAAAGTAACATTGGTTCCCAGAGAAGGAATATTTACGCCCACCAACAAAGATTGACATTGCAAGTAGTCCAATTGTTGTTGTGAATTCAATACCGATAACTGAACACTTGTTGTGTCAGGATGGCAGCCTTCATTTCCTGCGCCGTAAGTTAATTGTGTGGTTAACAGGATCACTAAGAACAGAATTGATTTCAGGGTTTTCATAACTAATGATTTAAATTACGATGCAAAGCTATATCTTTGTTGGACTACCTGAGTATACCAGTTTTCATAAACCAAATGGTCCAGTTATGTTTTCATTAAAAGCAGTGATCGACCTGGATAAAGAGTGCAGCACACCTGTTTACCTGCAAATCGCCAATAAGATGATTGTGCAGATTAAGAAAGGTATTCTTAAGCCGGGTTCTAAATTACCGGGCACACGGGAGCTCGCAAAAACGTTGGAGGTTCATAGGCAAACCATCGTCGCGGCACTGGATGAACTGGATGCGCAGGGCTGGATTGAAATTATTCCCTACAGCGGCACCTATGTTAAGGAATCCATGCCTGAAGTACGTGGAAAAAAACTGGTAAGCCGTGATGGTCTGCCGATTGGTTTTCCGAAGCACACCGGATTTCCGGTAGGGAAAAATAAATTTCTTCCGGCACCGCATTTTGTAAAACCTTATTACCTCGAAATCAATGAGGGGTATCCGGATGTGCGTATTGCTCCTGTAGAAGCATTATCCAGAACGTATCGTAACTTATTGCAAAAAGAACATTACAAGAAATACCTGAGCTATGCAGGCACCCATGGCAATAGTGATTTGCGAAAGGCATTGTCAGAACACCTCCGTGAAACAAGAGGCATTCAGGCAGCAGAAGAGAATATACTGCTTACGCGTGGCAGCATGATGGCGTTGTATCTCGCCAGTCAATCAATACTTAAACAAGGTGATGTGGTGGTAGTGGGAGAAACAAGTTATTATTCAGCTACCGCGATGTTCCAAAATATCGGTGCGAAGTTAATTAGAGTGCCCGTTGATGAAAATGGAATGGTGGTGGATGCGCTTGAGAAAGTATGTAATAAAACAAAAATCAGAGCAGTCTTTATTACACCCCACCATCACAATCCAACTACGGTTTCATTAAAGGCAGAACGGCGCATGCAATTACTTTGCCTTGCTGAAGAACACAAATTTGCAGTGCTGGAAGATGATTACGATTTCGATTATCACTACGACAGCGGACCCGTGTTACCGCTCGCCAGCGCGGATACACATGGTATGGTGGTGTATATAGGATCATTGAGTAAAAGTCTTGCACCCGCATTTCGTGTTGGCTTTGTAGTGGCGCCTGAAAACCTGATAGAAGAAATGGCACGTCTCCGGCGGGTGATTGATTTGCAGGGAGATACCGTGTTGGAAAAGGCGATTGCAGAATTATTTGCGGAAGGTGAAATTCAACGCCACCAGAAAAAAGCAACAAAAATTTATCATGCACGTCGTGACTACTTTGCAGCACTGCTGAAAGACCGTTTTGCCGACGTCATCAACTTTCACATGCCGTCTGGAGGCATGGCTATCTGGGCCCGTTTTAATCCTGAATATAACTTACAGGAAATTTCCAAAAAGGTGCGCGAGAAAGAATTGTTCCTTTCTTCAGGCCGGCTTTTTAATCCGGAGCATAAAAATCTGAACGCGACGCGAATGGGTTTTGCATCCCTCACTTTTGATGAAATGGAAGAAGCGCTCGATATCCTGGATAAAGTAATTCGCAATAAAAAATAAGACGGGGAACGTTCTTTGCCATTCTTAGCACAGCGAAGAATATATCCCATCATATTCCTTTTTCATTCTTGGCAGAAAAAGCAGCTTCCCAGCGACGCTGCCATTCTGATCCCGCGAGTCGGGAGAAGAATCCAGCTTCACAATGCCTTCATCCCATTAGACTTTTCCTACCCATTTTGCGATAAATGGCTATCTTTCGCACCTTGACCAATTGAATTATTGCGCTTCATTTTGCAATAATGCATTTCATAAAAAAAACAACCCATTTCAAAATGGATCTAAAAGAAATACAGGAACTCATTAAGCTCCTCAACAAGTCAAACATCTCGGAAATCCGGATCGAGCGCGATAACTTCAAAATCATGCTTCGCACACAGGATCAAAACGGACCTGTGCAGTATGTAAGACAGGAAACGGTTAACCTTCCTCCTGCCACAACAGTTACTGCTCCGCCTGCTACTTCCAATGCACAGGAAACACCGGCTATTTCAAAAACTGAAACAGCAGCAGATACTTCAAACCTTGTCACCATCAAATCGCCGATGATTGGTACGTTTTACCGTTCTTCTACGCCGGATAAACCTGCCTTCGTAAATGTTGGCGACGAAATAAAACCCGGAATGGTGCTCTGCATTGTGGAAGCGATGAAACTGTTCAATGAAATTGAATCGGAATATTCAGGTCGTATCGTGAAGGTTTTGATGGAAAATGCAAAACCGGTGGAATATGATCAACCTTTATTCCTGATTGAACCACTCTGATCTGAAAACCGCGGAATCATTTTTAAACCGGATTTTCATTTCATCAACCTCTCAAAAAAATAGTTTGTGGCCAAAAACAGACCATTAAATAAAGTACTGATAGCAAACCGCGGCGAAATTGCTTTGCGTATTATTCGCACTTGCCGCGAAATGGGAATAAAAACAGTCAGCGTCTATTCTACTGCGGATCGTGAATCATTGCACGTAAAATTTGCAGATGAAGCCGTTTGCATCGGCCCGCCTCCGGGAAAAGAATCGTACCTGAGCATGGCCAAGATCATGGCCGCCGCGGAAATCACCGGCGCCGATGCCATTCATCCCGGCTACGGATTTTTATCAGAAAATGAAAAATTTGCAGAGATCTGCGGTCATTACGGAATTAAATTTATTGGCCCTACACCACATCAGATTGCGATGATGGGTGATAAGATTACGGCCAAGGATACGATGAAGAAAGCCGGTGTTCCTGTAATTCCGGGCTCCGAAGGACTCATTGCAGATGTTAAAGAAGGAAAGAAGACCGCAAAAAAAATTGGTTACCCTGTCATTCTTAAAGCTACTGCAGGTGGTGGTGGAAAAGGAATGCGCATTGTGTGGAACGAAGAAGAATATGAGAATGCATTCAACATGGCGCGGACCGAAGCAGGTGCTTCGTTTGGCAACGATGGTGTTTACCTTGAAAAATATGTGGAAGAACCGCGTCACATAGAAATACAGGTAGCAGGTGATCAGTATGGAAAGGCCTGTCATTTATCTGAACGTGATTGCTCCATTCAGCGCCGTCATCAAAAATTATTGGAGGAAAGTCCTTCACCCTTTGTAACTCAGCAACTGCGTGAAAAAATGGGCGCTGCTGCTATTAAGGCCTGCAAAGCTATCCGTTATGAAGGCGTTGGTACTGTAGAATTTCTGGTAGATAAACACCGCAACTTCTACTTTATGGAAATGAATACACGTATTCAGGTGGAACATCCGGTTACGGAAGAAGTGATCAATTATGATCTGATTAAAGAACAAATAAAAATTGCTGCCGGAGAACCTATTTCCGGGAAAAATTATTTTCCAACGATGCATGCTATCGAGTGCCGCATCAATGCCGAAGATCCGCACAACGATTTTCGTCCGAGCCCTGGAAAAATCACTACGCTGCACACTCCGGGCGGTCATGGAGTTCGAATTGATTCCCACATTTATGACGGCTATACCATCACACCTTACTACGATTCACTGATTGCGAAGATTATTACGGTGGCTCAAACACGTATTGAAGCCATTGCTACTATGGAACGCGCACTGAGTGAATATGTAATTGAAGGTGTTAAAACAACCATTCCATTTCATCTTGCATTGATGAAGGATAAGAATTTCCGTGATGGAAATTTCAATACTTCCTTTTTGCAGA
Organism: Chitinophagaceae bacterium; assembly: GCA_016717285.1. Taxonomy (NCBI): domain Bacteria; kingdom Pseudomonadati; phylum Bacteroidota; class Chitinophagia; order Chitinophagales; family Chitinophagaceae; species Chitinophagaceae bacterium. The sequence continues at coordinate 27,875 of JADKFU010000001.1, read as the reverse complement.
GTTTTAAATTCTGATTGACGAATCTTTTTTTAGTATTGAAAGAATGCTGTTGCTCTTTTTACCCGTTCTTATTTCGCCGGATATAAGACGAACTTCGCAATATCAGCACCTTCAAAATAAGTGTTGGCCAATCGCTTAAATTCACCTGAGGTAAAACTTTCCACCTGAGTTTGAAAGTTTTTCAATTCAAGGATACTTTCTCCATTCATATCGCCTTGAACCAATGCACTCAGCCAAAAATTATTCTGTTTCAGATTCAGTTCTCTTTCTTTAATCAGTTGCTCTTTCACCTTCAACAGATCTACATCATTGCAGCCATTTTTCTTTACTGAATCTATTACGGCCATTGCAGCTTTTACTAATTCGTCAACATGTTCTGGCGCACAGCCGAATGAAAGCGAAAACTGATACCTGCTCTCCGGATAATGTTTTAAGGAAGGCGAAATGCTTACGCCATATACTCCGCTCATATCTTCACGCATCATTTCTCGAAGTTTCATATTCACAAGACGCAGTAAAGCGGTCACTTCATTCCGATGTTCACGTGTGTAATCGAACTTACCACCAAAAATAATCCGCACCGCGCTTTTAGGCTCACTGCCTATCATCACTTTCTTTTCCAGTTTGCCTGCTGGCGGTCTGATGTGAAGATCACGATAGGTTTGTATTTTTTCAGTTTTCGCAATTCCACCCAAATACTTTTCTATAAGTGGACGGATTTTTTCCAATTCAAAATTTCCAACGAATACGAAAGTCCAGCCGGTGGCATTTGCAAACCGTTCTTTATAAATTTCAAAAGCACGGTTAAGATTCACCTGTTGCAATTTTGATGCATCCATAGGTTGAAAACGAAAGTTGTGTTGATTCATCACCAACTGAATGGTATCTCTGAAGGTAGCTTCCGGACTTGCATGTTGATTTTGCAGGAATGCAAGGTCCTGCGCAATGGTGGACTGAAATGCAACACTATCCTTTCGGGGCGAAGTGAAATAAAGATAAACGAGTTGCAACATCGTTTCAAGATCAGCAACCGAGGCACTTCCGCCAATAGCTTGCTGCAATTCGCTGATAGATGGTGAAACAGAAACTACTTTATCGCTCAGGAATTTCTCCAACATTATCGCATCATAATTTCCGATGCCGGAACTGCTGATGATTCCCGGCGCGTAAACAGCAGACAGATAATCCTTGTCATCATACAAAGAGGTGCCTCCCCAACTGTATCCATTCATGGAAACCTCATCATTCTTAAAATCCGTTGGTTTCAAAATTACCTTAACACCATTTCCGAGCATCCATTCAGTGATGTTATATAGCGGTATTTTACTTTCTTTAATTACGATGGAAGATACAGGCTGCACTTCAATCAATGGCTGATCAATTGTTTTATCTACATATGCGGTTACCTGCCGTGAATGACTTGCATCGAAAATTTCGCGGATACGATTTTCTGTAGGAATAATAACACCTTCTTTTTCAGGAGCGGAAATACCAATCACACAATTATCGCCATTGCTGATCCATTTTGCTGCGAGCACATTCACTTCATTCAACTTTACATCAGCAAGCAACTGTTGTTGATTTTTATATTCCCATTCAATACCAGGTGAGGGAATTTGATAAAGATATAACCGGATATATTCAGAAGCGAAATTGCGCGATTCCGTTTTATTTCTTTCATTAAATGCACGTTCTGTATTTCGAAGCATTTCATTTTTTGCACGTTGCAATTCTGTTTCAGTAAATCCGTAGCGAAGGATGCGTTCATTCTCTTCGAGCAGCGCCTGCAACCCGCGCTCCACGCCGCCATCCTTCACGATTGCAAAATTGCTGAAGTCAGCTTTCGTGCGCGCGAGCGAACCGTATCCGGAAGAGCCGTAAGTAAATGGCGGATCCGCTTGTTGCACAAGTTCACTGTAACGGTGGTCACTCATGATGCCGTACAATTCTGACAAAAGGCTGGCACGATAGTCTTTAATCGTTTTTAACTCTTCGCGCGGAAGTTTATACTCAACCGAAACAGAAGTGTAAGTGGCTTCTTTATCTGTCGCTATACTCACCAACAGGTTTTGATGATCGGGAACAGGATACAGTATTCGAGATTTTTCCGGTTTCGGATTCCGGAGTGATGAAAATTTTTCTTTGATCACAGCTTCCACTTTGGCAGGATCAAAATCACCTACAGCAACCACAGCCATCAGATCAGGGCGGTACCATGTTTTATAAAAATTCCGCAGCGTATCATACGGAGCATTTTCTATGACTTCCTTTTTCCCGATAGGAAGCCGCTCTGCATATCTGGAATCATGGAATAGTATGGGATAATATTTCCGGTTCATTCGCTCATTGGCGCCTTGTCCAAGTCTCCACTCTTCTACTACAACACCACGTTCTTTGTCAATTTCCTCTTCATCAAAGGAAACTGCCTGCGCCCAATCCTGCAAGACCTGCATACCTTTCAAAAATATTTTTTCTGTATCTGTCGGAATTTGCAACATATACACTGTTTCATCAAAACTGGTGTATGCATTTAAGTCGGCACCAAACCGCATTCCTGTCCGTTCAAGAAAATCAACCAATTCGCTCTTTTGAAAATTGGCAGTTCCATTAAAGGCCATGTGTTCACAAAAATGCGCCAGTCCCTGTTGCTGATCAGATTCCAAAATAGATCCTGCATTTACCACAAGTCGCAATTCTGCCCGATGCTCGGGTTTTACATTCCTGCGCACATAGTATGTCAATCCATTACTTAACACGCCCATTCTAACATTTGAATCTAAAGGCACCTGGCTTTTCAGATCAGGTTTTTGCGCCTGCAATACACTACACAATAACATTGCAAGGAGGAGCAAACAATTTTTTTTCATGGAAAGGTATTTGGGCCGAAGCTACATAGTAAGTTGCAAATTCATATCTTTAGTCAACAGCCTTCAGCAATCATCCATTAAAAGTTAAGCCTGGCAAAAATGAAATTTCACTTACCTGCATCCTGTTGTTTTTTAATTTTCTTATTGCTGGCTTCCACAATATCCATTGCACAAACTCATTTCAACCCCGACGATATAAGGGCAGGTGAAACGCAGGAACCGGTTTACATTCCACCTCCGGCAAGTTTTAGTGAAGGTATACGCTCGGCATCTTTTTCAATTACCTACAACGGATATACAACTGAAGCACAAACAGCCTTTCAGTTTGCAGCTGACATCTGGTCATCATTGCTCAATTCAACCGTGAGTATTAAAGTGAATACGTACTTCGTGCCATTGGTGCCTGGCTTGTTAGGTATTACGTTGCCCAATGGAAGAAAAGATTTTACAGATGCGCCGCAACCTAATACCTGGTATGCTACATCACTTGCCAATTCAATTGCGGGAATAGAATTGAATCCGGGCGAATTTGATTTTGATCTTTATCTGAACAGTACGACCAGTTGGTATTATGGTGTTGATGGAAATTGTCCCGGTGGTAAATATGATCTGGTATCTATCGTGCTTCATGAAATATGTCACGGATTAGGCTTTGTTGGATTGGGAAAAGTAGTGGGCACCAATGGCTCATTTGGACTATTACAGGCTGCCGATTTCGCACCTATTGTTACTTCATTTCCATGGCCGGATCTCGACACATTGCCAGGCATTTTTGATGCTAAGCTTGAAGATGCAAGTGGTAATTTTCTAATCACCTTTCCGAATCCTTCTACTGAATTGAAAAGCCAATTCACTGGCAATCAAATTTATTTTGATGGTGAAAATGCTTTGCTGATGAATGGCGGTGTGAAGCCAAGAATGTATGCACCAACTACTTTTTCACTGGGTTCCAGCTTGCTCCACCTGAATGAATCCACTTATCCCGCAGGCAACATCAATGAACTGATGACGCCTTTTGCCGGTGCTTCCAATGCAGTGCATGATCCCGGACCCATTGTAATGGGGATTTTAAAAGACATTGGATGGAATGTGAATTACAATGTGGGAATTGAAAATATTTCTGCAACAGAAACATCGCTTACAGTCTTCCCTAACCCTGCACAAAATCAATTGCAACTTTCCTATGCAACACAATTTACTGAACAACCAGTACAGCTTGAAATTTTTGATGTATACGGCAGAAGTATATTGAAAGTGGATAAAATACCGCCCTTTATAAACATTGCAGCTTTGCTTACAGGTATCTATTTTTTAGAAATGAAAACCCAAAATAAAAGCATAAGAGTGAAATTTATAAAAAGCTAAAAAACCGCAACTCCGTTCCCTTCATTACTTCATAATTTCCTATTTTACACTTATAACATTTAACCTATGCTTTATAAGGACTTTACTCATGACCCAAAAAATGACACCAACAATGATCCATTAATTCACTATTCACTGAATGATAATTATGTATTACAATCCAATCAGGTTGTTTATATTTTCAATACCGATCAACAGCAATTTGATACTCTTTATAACTTTAATGCTCAAGTTTAAGTGAGTTTTTTTTTTTTTCCGCGTCTCCCCCCTTTTTTTTTTTCCCTTTTTTTTTTTTTTTTTTTTTTCTTTTTTTTTCTTTGCGAAAACTTAAAACATACAACACGCTCCCCCCACAGAACCCACCACTAAACGCTACCCCAGCAAAACTTTCCACCCTTCCAGTAACTTTCCTTCATCCAAATATTCTTTCGCGAGCAGATGACGATGGTATTCCAGGGATTCTGCATCATTGTTAAATCGTTCCATCAATTCATTCATAGCTTCGAATACATTCACTGTCGCTAACTCTTCTTTGGATGGAAGATGTTCAGCATTTCCTAATTGTCCGAGATTATTACCAGTTAGTACCTTGCTGTTTCTGATAAGAGCAGGAAGCTGATCAATGCCAATAGCAGGTTTGGTATTGGGTTTATGTACTTCAAACAATGAAGAACCGGAAGCACGTACGTAGTAATCACCTCCCAAACGCGCAACCAGATCCATTTTATGCTGATCAATGCGCGACTGATCATTAAGTACCGATTCGCTGATGTGCATCAATATTATTTCACAAATAATCAGGTTAGCTGCTCCGCCCTGATCTCCCATTGGTTTTACTTCGATCACCTTGCATTCAAATTGCACGGGAGATTCCTTCACCCGAAATGGTTTTATTCTTTCTGATGGAACCGGACTGAATCCTGCCTTCTCAAATTCATTCACGTCTTTTGCAAACTCCACGCTTGAAAGAGAAGTCTGATGCACCATATTATAATTCACTGTATTGATCACCACTTCAGGAACTTCCAGAATATTATCGAGCGTATGTTTAGTGGTGTTATCACGAACACGTCTTGCCGGGGAAAAAATAAGTGTGGGAGGATTGCTCCCGAAAGCATTAAAAAAACTGAATGGTGAAAGATTTGGTCTGCCTTCTTTATCTACAGTGCTTGCAAATGCAATTGGTCGCGGTGCGATGGATGACAACATGTATCCATGAAGGTGCGCAACTGAAATTTCTTTTGGATCGATAGTTAACATGCAATGTAAATTGTGAGTATTAATATTTGGTGAAGAATACAATTATGAAAACCAAAGTAAATCAACATTTTTTCTCAATGATATGTGAAGAATTATTTGGTTGAAAATAAAAGATAATCATCAAATCATTCTCCGTGCCTTAACGCGTCTCCCTGGTAACCATCACTCCAGAAATCTGTAAATTTTCCCACCTTCTCCGCACAAATATCCTCCATCTTCCGTCAAAGAGATTCCATGCAGGTTAATTAAAGGTGCATTTTCTACCTCTTCCCACGATTCGCCTGCGTTTGTTGTTTTCAAAAAAAGTCCTTTCTCCCCAATGATATAACCCTCAGTAGAATTCCGAAATACAATTTGTTCCAGGTGCCATGTTTCCTGAAGCAGGTTATTTCCGTTGCGAAGGTGTTTCCAATTTGTTCCACCATCGGTTGTTTTCAAAATTGTGCCTTCACTACCCACTACATAACCTGTCTGCCCATTTGTAAAATAAACAGATTGAAAAAAATCACCACTGGCAGTTGTGAATTGCCAGTTTACACCGCCATCAATTGTTTTGAAGATGGCACCATATCCTGCCACAAAACCGGTTTCTTCGTCAGTAAAAAAAAGACTTCTGAATTCCTGCGGAAAGGTATCAATGCTCCAACTATCTCCTCCATCATTTGTAGTGTAAATATATCCGGTCTTATAACCATCACCTCCGCAACAAAATCCTTTATGCGCATTTAACATCCAAACATCATGGAGTGGTTGATACCTTCCCGATTGATACAGAATATAAGTATTTCCTCCATCAAGCGTTTTGTACATTTTACCGTCAATGCCAACAATAAATCCGGTATCGGAACTAATAAAATTTATACGGTTCAGCGCCTTTTCAAGGTTTTCACCCTGCGGCATCCAGGTTGCGCCTCCGTCAGTTGTTTTTAAAATATTTCCTTCGATGTAACGGTCACCTCCGCAGGTATAACCTGTTGAGTCATTTACAAAATAAATATCATTCAGGTCATGACTGATCCCTGAATTAAGTTCAGCAAAAACAAAAGTTGTCTTTTCCTTCTTACAGGAAGAAACGAGGATGCACAATGAAATAAAAGGAGCTAATGACAAACAACTACACAGCCTGAATTGAAAGTAAAAGTTGTCCACTGATGCTTTCATGATTGATTGCTTGTCTTTTCTATTGCCTGAAGGATCAATTCACAAGCGCATACTATTTCTATTTCAGTTATTAACAACGGCGGAGCAATTCGCAGGCAGCTTCCGTTAAATAAAAACCAATCTGTAATTACTCCCGACGCGATGCAATTCGCAATCACTTTTTTGCAGAATACTTCTTCTTCAAATTGAAGTGCTATCAGCAATCCAATACTTCTGAATGATTTGATTGCAGGATGTACAAGATATTTTTGGAATAGACTGCGACGGTATTCAACACCGGACATCAAATTTTCTTTCAATAAAACTTCCAGTGCAGCATGACCGGCCGCGCACGATACCGGATGACCGCCAAATGTAGTTAAGTGTCCGAGAACAGGATCATGGGTTAATGATTGCATATTTTCTGATGAAGAAATAAAAGCACCTAAAGGCATTCCACCTCCAAATGCTTTTGCAGTTAAAAGAATATCAGGAACGATTCCGTATTGCTCAAAACAAAACAATGTGCCTGTGCGGCCCATACCCGTTTGAATCTCATCAAGAATCAATAATGTTCCTGTTTCAGTGCAGCGCGACCTTATCAGCTTAAGAAAATCATGTGAAGGAAGAACGATACCCGCTTCCGCCTGCACAGGCTCCATTATAACCGCTGCCGTTTCAGTGGTGATTTTCTCCAATCCAAATTGATCGTTAAAATTCAACAATTGATTACCTGGCAATAATGGACGAAAGGCCTGCTTCCAGTATTCATTGCCCATAATGCTTAAAGCACCCTGCGTATGACCATGATAAGAATTATGAAACGAAACAAAGGAAGTTCTGCCTGTCAGCCGTTTTGCAAGTTTCATCGCGCCTTCCGTAGCTTCTGTTCCCGAATTGGTAAAATAGACCGTGTTTAATTTTTCGGGCAGAAAAGCTGTAAGCAATGCAGCATACTTAACTTGCGGCGATTGCACAAATTCACCATATACCATCAAGTGTAAATACTTTTTCAGCTGGGCTCCGATAGCGTTAATCACATCCGGATGCAGGTGACCAATACTGCTTACGCTTATACCGGAGATAAGGTCAATGTATGCTTTGCCATTTACATCGTATAAATAGATACCTTCCGCCCGTTCAATCTCCAGCATCATAGGTGCATCGGAAGTTTGGGCAACATGCCTTAGAAATAACTGACGTTCGGAAAGCATTATTGGGAAAGGTATTATTTAAGCGTCGACAAAATACGTCGATTAAAATTTTACATTCATTTTTGTTCCTTCAAAATCAAACGGTTTGAAAAAAACAATACGGTGGTTGAATTATGTAAATGCTCCGATAATCAAAGAAAATGCGGAGCAACACCTGATGATGGTAAGTATTCGCAATAAAGTGTGGAACCCGGTTTTTATAGTAGGTACTATTACTTTCGTTTGCTCCATGCTCTTCAGAGGATTTCTCGATGCCACTTTTGCTGTAATACCCCTGGCACTATCAACCATCATATTATTTGCCGGAGTATGGATTTTATCAGCCAACGGAATGGTGGTCTTCGATAAGCGTGATTCCAACTGCTACTGCATTTATAAGCACCTCGGATATCTGCAAAAGATTTATTCGTATCCCCTTACTTCCATTGACAGCATCTTAATGAAAAAACATCAAGCTGAGTATTTCAGTCTTTACCTCCTGAAGGATGATGGCATCTTGGTGAAAATTGCGGAATCGAAAAACAAAGAAACTTTGTCAATCTTATCTACTGAAATCTCTCTTTTTTTAAAGATTCCCTTAGAAATCTAGCCATATTATTTCGATTTCATGGAATATTCCGGTTTAACGATTTTTCTTTTTTACTAAAACGATTACTTTTGCAGTCCTTTCGAAAATGGCTGTTTCAAACAAGCTGTTTAATTCGAAGGGTTTCGGTGGGATAGCTCAGTTGGTAGAGCAACGGACTGAAAATCCGTGTGTCGCCAGTTCAACTCTGGCTCTCACCACATTCTATAAGAAAGGCGCCTCAAAATGAAGCGCCTTTCTTTTTGTATTCCAATTATTCCGGTAGTGAACTATTTTGTGCAGTAGAAGCTTTGACAGTTCTATTTTGCCTCAGAAAATTCTTCTTTTCGAGCTTTTCATAATAACTACAAAACTGCCTGATTGCACATTCACTGCACTTCGGGCTTCTTGCCAGGCAAACATATCTTCCATGTAAAATCAGCCAGTGATGAGCGAGATAAATTTTATCTTCGGGAATATGCCTGATTAATTGCAGTTCCGTCTGAAGCGGATTCTTTGCTCCTTTTGTCAATCCCAACCTTGCCGATACCCGGAAAACATGGGTATCTACCGCCATTTTGGGCTGGTTAAAAACGCAAGAGGCGATTACATTGGCTGTTTTCCGTCCGACTCCGGGAAGCAATTGCAACTGGTCTATATCAGAAGGCACTTCACCGTTGAATTTTTCAATCAGCATCTTTGCCATGGCTACTAAAAATTTTGCCTTGTTGTTTGGATAACTGATACTTTTCACCAGCGGAAATACTTCTTCAGCAGTTGCCTTTGACAGGGTTTCGGGATCAGGGAATCTTGCAAATAAAGCAGGTGTCGTTAAATTCACCCGCTTGTCGGTGCACTGAGCAGAAAGGATAACCGACACCAATAATTGAAAAGGTGATTCATAGTCGAGTTCAGTCGCTGCATTTGGTTGATGCTGTTCAAAGTAAGCAAGAATGCCTTCATATCGCTCCTTCCGGGTCATGAACAAAGATAACACTGCTCAGACCAACTCCTATCGAAAATGAAAAGGAATGAATTGATCTCTATTTGAACGTGAAATTTACGGAGTGGATTTAGTTCTGAGCCTGCAGCATGTTTTATGCATGGCTCTCCTCATGAGCAGTTTCCTTGCTGAAATCCAGGATAATATTTATGGAAGACTCGCTGGGCTCCATTTCTGCCATATCAAGAGCATTGCTGGTGTCTGCAAGTTTCTGAAACAGCTGGGCCGCTGCGGCATCTTCAGTAATCCACTTTTTAATGGAGGAATCTTCGGCAGGACTTGTTTCCCTGTAAAGGAAACGGAGGAGATCGTTCGGTGTAAAGTTGTGTGTCATAGGCATCTGAAAGGTTAAGTTCTGTTTTAAAAAGAACTCCCTTACAACGCCATTCTCAACACATATTGTATAAGCCAAACTAATTTTTTGGCACGCGGCCACCTTTCACCATTCTAATAATTCTGAATAATTACTGCCGGATTCCCGGCTACAATGCAATTTGCTTCTCCTGTTGCATCTTTCTCAGATTGATTAAAGCATACCTCATGCGCCCCAGCGCTGTATTGATGCTGACATTGGTAATTTCTGAGATTTCTTTAAAACTGAGATCCGCATAATGACGCAGTATTACAACTTCTTTCTGCTCCACAGGCAGATGATCTACCATTTCTCTTACTTTTTGATGTGATTGCTTACGAATCAGCATTTTTTCAGGGTTACCATCTGCAAACTGCAGGACATTGAAAATGTCAAAACCTTCAGGTGTGGTAATCTGTGGAGTTCGTTTTGTTTTCCGGTAAAAATCAATACAAAGGTTGTGTGCAATACGCATTACCCAAGGCAAAAACTTGCCTTCCTCCTGGTACTGTTGCGCACGTAGTTTTTTCACTACTTTAATAAATGTGTCCTGAAAGAGATCTTCTGCCAGGTATTGATCACGCACAAACATGAAAATGGAGGTGAATACTTTACTTTTGTGCCTCCTGATTAAAATTTCAAGGGCTTGTTCATTACCATGCATGTACTGAAGCACAAGGGCTTCATCATTGAGAACCTGAGTTTCCATTTCTACGGCGTTTGATCCCCGACAAGTCGGAGGGGTTAAAAATGACTGCTTCCAAACAGATGAAAGCAGTTTGAAAAATCAAAACGTGTAGATGTCAGGCCAGCGGCAAGAATGTTTTAGTGAAGAAATACTATTCTATTTGGGAGAATAGTTAATGATCAGTTTAAAAAAACGACTCCAATTATCCGGATTCTTAAATTTCAGCAATTACCTTAAGATGTGAAAAACAGGTAAATCGCTGCACAAAAACATTACTGAAAATGAAATTACATTTCAATAATTGCACTAATTAAGATTGACTGAATGAATTAGCGTAGCATTGCAACTTATAAGAAAAGTACTTGTTTTAATGGAGTAAAACGTGTTGCGATAATAGATGGAGTTTTAAATTAAAAGGTTGCTTTAAATCAACGATGAGTCAAATATCAAATATAAGTTCCGAAAAACCAAATGTTAAGGGAATTGAAAAGTTAATTTTTATCAAGGGAGCACGTACGCACAACCTGAAAAACATTGATGTTGCTATTCCCAGGAACAAATTAGTGGTGATAACCGGTGTTTCCGGATCAGGTAAATCTTCACTCACCATCGACACTTTATACGCCGAAGGTCAACGCCGTTATGTTGAATCATTGTCGGCATATGCCCGCCAGTTTCTGATGCGGATGAACAAACCGGATGTCGATTACATCAAAGGCATTTGTCCTGCCATTGCTATTGAACAACGGGTTGGCACACGCACTTCCCGTTCTACTGTAGGTTCGCTCACTGAGATTTTTGAATACCTGCGCATTTTATATGCACGTGTAGGAAAAACCATTTCTCCTGTCTCCGGGAAGGAAGTTATCAAGCATGATGTAAGCGACGTGGTGAATTATGTAAACACTTTGAATAATGGTAGCACTGTGTATGTAATGATTCCATTTAAAAAAATTCATCACAGGAGTGTGAAGGAAGAATTAAATGTATTGCTTCAAAAAGGTTTTACCCGCATCCGTTTTGGCCAAGAGATTCTGAAAGTGGAAGATTTTCTTTTCACCTTAAAAGCAAAAGATGAAGCTACTGTCGCGGAAAAAATAAGTGTAGTTATAGACCGGATTGCCTGGAAGAAAGAGGATAAGGACAACCAGACACGTCTTGCTGACTCTGTGCAAACAGCCTTTTTTGAGAGCGAAGGTGATTGCATTATCTTCACCCTGGAACAAGGAGCTGTTCCATTCTCAAATCGTTTTGAATTGGATGGGATATTATTTGAAGAACCCACACCACAATTTTTCAGTTTCAACAATCCATTTGGTGCCTGCAAAACATGCGAAGGTTTCGGATCAGTGATTGGCATTGATGAGGACCTTGTGATTCCGAATAAAAATCTTTCCGTATTTGAAGGTGCAATCGCTTGCTGGAAAGGCGAAAAAATGAGTGAATGGAATGAAGAGCTGATTAAATATGCACATAAATCTGATTTTCCAATTCATCGTGCTTATAAGGACCTGACAGATAAACAACATCAATTGTTGTGGGAAGGCAATCAGTATTTTCATGGCCTCCATGAATTTTTTAAATACCTCGAATCACAAACCTATAAGATTCAATATCGGGTAATGCTTTCGCGCTTTCGCGGAAAAACAACATGTCCGGACTGCAAAGGAACCCGACTCAGAAAGGATGCCTCTTATGTGAAGGTCGGCGGAGTTTCTATTATTGACATCGTACTTATGCCGATCTCCCAGGTGTTTGAACTTTTTCGTCAACTGAAGTTATCACCAAAAGATACTGAGATTTCTAAAAGGATCTTGCTTGAAATCAATAACCGTTTGTTGCTGATGATGGAAGTAGGTTTGGGATATCTTACTTTGAACCGCCTTTCTTCCACACTATCCGGCGGAGAAACACAACGCATTCATCTTACCCGAACATTGGGAAGCAACCTTACCAGTTCATTATACATCCTCGACGAACCTAGTGTGGGACTTCATCCACGCGACACTGCGCAATTAGTTAAAGTACTGCACAAATTACGTGATCTTGGAAACACTGTGATTGTAGTAGAACACGAAGAAGAAATCATGCGCAATAGCGATCACATAATAGATATCGGTCCGCTTGCCGGCGTTCATGGTGGTGAAGTGATCTACAATGGCAATTTTGAGGATATCATCAATGATACTGAAAGTCTTACGGGAAAATACCTGTCCGGCGAATTGGAAATTCCTGTGCCGCGTCAAAGACGCAAGTGGATCAACTCTCTTCAACTTTCCGGTGCTTCAGAACACAATCTTAAAAATATTGATGTCACGTTTCCTTTGAATGTAGTGACTGTTGTAACCGGTGTAAGCGGATCAGGAAAGACTACGCTGGTGAAAAAAATTCTTTATCCGGCATTACAAAAACTCATTGGAGGATTTGGAGAGAAAGCAGGATTATTCAAAGAACTGAAAGGTGATTATAAAATGATTTCCCAGATTGAACTGGTGGATCAGAATCCACTAGGAAAATCTTCACGTTCCAATCCTGTTACCTATATCAAAGCGTATGATGCCATTCGTGATTTATATTCCGAACAACGCGCTTCTAAAATCAAGGGGTTTAAACCCAAACATTTTTCTTTTAACGTGGAAGGCGGTCGTTGTGAAACATGCAAGGGTGAAGGGGAAATTATTGTTGAAATGCAATTCCTTGCGGATGTTCATTTGTTGTGCGAAGATTGTGGTGGAAAAAGATTTAAAGAAGATGTGCTGGAGGTAAATTACAAGGAGAAGAATATCGCTGATGTGCTTGCAATGAGTGTAGATGAAGCGGTTGAGTTTTTCTGGGAAGAAAATGACATTGCCACACGATTACAACCTTTGGCTGATGTTGGATTAGGTTATGTAAAACTCGGACAATCATCCAGCACACTCAGTGGTGGAGAAGCACAACGTGTTAAGCTCGCGTCTTTTCTTGGCAAGGGAAATTCCGGCAAACCTGTGCTTTTTATTTTCGATGAACCAACAACAGGATTGCACTTTCACGACATCGGTAAATTGCTGCGTTCCTTTGAAATGCTGATAGAAAACAATCACTCTGTTATTATTATTGAACACAATGTAGAAGTGATAAAATGCGCTGATCATGTAATTGACCTTGGACCTGAAGGTGGTAATGAAGGCGGTCATTTAATCTACCAGGGAACGCCTGAAGGTCTTGTTGAAATAAAGGAATCATGGACGGGTCACTTCCTGAAAAAACACCTCGTAAATTGATCTTCCGGTTCACTGGAATTCAATAGAATTGCCGGCAAAATGTTTTGCAGCTTTCAGAATATATGTGCGCCTTTTTATTTATGCCTCTGAAATGGAACTTTAAGTTTCAACTATTTTCCTTTAAATACTGCAGGCCGCTTTTCCAAAAATGCAGCCGTACCTTCTTTGAAATCTTCCGTATTGATACACTTTGAAAATTCGTCTATTTCAAGTTCGAACCCGTCTTCCTGCTTATCGAAATAAGAATTTGCACAAGCAATCAACCGGGCCACCACCAATGGAGATTTGGATTTTATTTTATTCAGTATCGTATTGCACTTTGGTAATAGTTCTTCAGGCGCAACCACATAGTTTACCAATCCAAATTGCAGCGCATCTGCTGCTGTGATCATATCAGCAGTCAGCAGTAACTCTATGCCTTTAGCTTTTCCAACATAACGCAGTAATCTTTGTGTGCCTCCGTATCCGGGAATCAATCCCAGGTTTATTTCCGGCTGACCAAATTTTGCATTATCACTTGCCATACGGATATGACAGGACATTGCCAGTTCACAACCACCTCCCAAAGCAAACCCATTTATGGCAGCTATTACCGGTTTAGGCGCTGCTTCAATCTTATTAAAAACCCTGTGACCATTCGCCGACATTTCTTTTGCCTGTTCTGTTGTGAAGGACGTGAATTCTGTTATGTCAGCTCCGGCTACAAATGCTTTTGCCCCTGAACCTGTGATTATTACTCCACGAATCTCATCATTCTCATAAACATCATTAAAGGCAATATCCAATTCTTCAATCACTTCACGATTGAGCGCATTTAATTTTTCAGGGCGGTTGATTGTGAGGGTTAACACTCCTTCATTCAAGTCAACTAATAAATGTTTGAATTCCATTGTTGATTTTTTTTAAGAATTGAGCCGTGATTTCCCGGCAAGATTTGAGTCCTTATTTTGTGAGCGATTTACAAATACGTGCAGATTATAAAAATCAAAAATTACGGTGCAACTTCACCCATTCTTGTATATAGCCGGAGATTTCATGCGTGGAAGTACCCGGCGCGAACAATTTACCTACTCCCATTTCATGAAGCGCAGACATGTCTTCTTCAGGAATAATGCCGCCGCCGGTTAACAGCACATCTCCGAGTTCCTTTTCTTTCATCAGGTTGATTATTTTTGGAAACACCGTCATGTGCGCGCCTGATAAAATCGAAATACCTATCACATCCACATCTTCCTGCAAAGCGGCATTCACCACCATTTCAGGCGTTTGACGAAGTCCTGTGTAAATTACTTCCATACCTGCATCACGCAAGGAAGAAGCAATCACTTTCGCGCCACGGTCATGGCCATCAAGACCTACTTTGGCAACCAGCACACGTACCGGACGATTCGTTTGATTGGAAGACATGAGGTGTTAAATTTCAATGGTTTGCATTTATTTCTTCAGTTGACCGGGTTTTTTCTGCTCTTTTTCTTTTTTCTCAACCAGCTTTTTGTCAACTACTTTACGGTCGAGAAAATCATTCAGCTTATCTGGTGAAATATTGGAAATGATTTCGCCGAATTCATTCACCCTTATATCCAATCCCTTAAGTTCAGGATCCACCTGCGCTTCATCAATTTTATCTTTCTTCTTTTTCATTTTTTCAATTTCTGCTTTTGGGAAAGCCTATCAATAAAATTAACAATTAAGTGGCTGTCATTCCATCAAACTTTACAGCAGCCACTTTCATCCTGTTAAGGGTTTCTTCTTTGCCAAGCAATGAAACGATTTCAAAAACTGCGGGGCCGTTCTTTGTTCCAATCAACATCACTCTCAGCACTGGTAAAATATCTCCTGCTTTAAAATTATGCTGGTTCAAAAAGTCGTGCAAAAAAGTATCTGCCGAATGCATTGAAAAATCATCATGCGCCTGCAATTCACTGGCTAACATTTCAAAATTTTTTCCTGCCTGATTGTTCCATTTACTTTTTACAACAGTCGTGTCAAATTCAACAGGTGCAATAAAAAAAACAGCAGCGTTCTGCCAGAGCTCATTGATAAACGTGCACCGCAATTTGATTACTTCGCAAACGCGTTCGATATAATCCTGCGATGCTTCCCTCCCGATTTCCATTAATTCCAACTTGATAAAAGCAGATAGTTCATTCCCTGATTTCTGCTTCATGTATTCATGATTGAACCATTTCGCCTTTTCAAAATCAAACTTTGCGCCTGCCTTGTGAATACGTTCGATATTGAAATCCTTTATCAATGCCGACATTGGAAGCACCTCCTTACTTTCTGACGGCGCCCATCCAATGAGTGCCAGCATGTTTGCAAATGCTTCCGGAAAAAATCCACGTTCGCGAAATCCCAACGATTGTTCGCCGGTTGCCGGATCTTTCCAGTTAAGTGGAAATACCGGAAATCCCAATCTGTCGCCATCCCGCTTGCTGAGCTTTCCATTTCCATCGGGACGAAGGATCAGCGGTAAGTGAGCAAACTTCGGGCGTTCTTCTTCCCATCCGAAAAACCGGTACAGCAAATAATGAAGCGGTGCAGATGGCAGCCATTCTTCTCCACGAATTACATGCGTAATCTTCATCAGATGGTCATCCACGACATTTGCAAGGTGATAGGTGGGCATTCCATCGCTTTTAAAAAGCACCTTGTCGTCCAGTTGACTCGAATTCACCAACACTTCACCCCGAATCAAATCAGTAAATTTTATTTCTTCATCTGCCGGTATCTTTGCCCGGATCACATAGTGATCTCCCCGGTCAATTCGCAGCTTAACTTCATCCGCAGGCAACGTTAATGAGTTGCTCATGGCATCCCGTGTAAGAGAATCATATTGTAATGATGAGCTGCCTGATGACTTCAGTCGCTCGCGCATAGTATTCAGTTCTTCTGCAGTATCAAAAGCATAATACGCATTACCGGCAGTTACCAGTTGTAATGCGAAGGGATAATACAATTGCTTACGTTCCGATTGTTTGTAAGGTCCATATGGTCCGCCTGATCCAGGACCTTCGTCGGCAACAATGCCACACCATTCCAACCCTTGCAACATGTATTCTTCGGCTCCATTCACTAACCGGTTCTGATCGGTATCTTCCACTCTTATGATAAATGTGCCGTTGTGTTGCTTCGCGAAGAGGTAATTGTACAAAGCAGTGCGAACGCCACCAATATGCAGGGGGCCTGTTGGACTTGGAGCAAACCTTACTCTGACGGACATTTCATGAAGTTGATTCGGACAAAAATAGTTGAATTATGATAAAATTAGCCTGTATAAAATGGCTCTTCGAAGGACTAATCTTCAGTTCTGCCGAACATTCATCAGTTCATTCTTATGCTCCAACTCAGATCAGAAGTTTCTCCAGTACCCGACCAAAGATTGCAGATGGCTTGCCGTGTCAATATTAATTCTAGTCCGTCTGCAACCAATACAATCCACAAACCATCTTGAATTAAGTTTTTCTGAAATAAAATAAGATGCTTCACCGTTCGTCAGAACGCATATTAAACAACCGAATCCAAATTGGGAATGTATTTTATAAAAACCCCTGAAATTTTAAAACGCCTTTATCCGCGTCAGGTATGGAGTTTTCCTGAAGTACAAAAAAAGCTTTATCTCACCTTCGATGACGGACCTACTCCTTCTATTACAGAATGGACATTAAAGGAATTGAAAAAATTTAGTGCCAAGGCCACCTTTTTCCTGGTAGGACAAAATGCGGAGCGATACCCGGAAATTATTTCTACGATTAAGAAAGAGGGTCATTCTATAGGCAACCATACCTACAAACATTTAAATGGCTGGTCTACCAGTACAAATGCTTATATTAAAGACATATTAAAATGCGATGAGATTGTATCGAGCAAACTTTTCCGTCCACCATATGGACGTATTACGAAATCGCAAACCAGCATCATGCTCAACCGCTATAAAGTGGTAATGTGGGATGTGCTGAGCGGTGACTTCGACCGTACCATCACTAAAGAACGCTGCCTTAAAAACGTTTTGGAAAATACACAACCCGGCTCCATCATTGTTTTTCACGATAGTGTGAAAGCTGCCGACCGCATGCAATATGCATTGCCACGTGTTCTGGAATATTATTCAGAAAGGAATTTCTCTTTTGCACCGCTAACCGTAAACTAATTACTTAAGCAGTATTCCAATATCAAAACCTGCAGAAAAAGTCAAAGGAACTTCAGGCACTTCAAAATGACTGTATTTGTAACTTTCGTCAAATGAATCAGGATATCCATAACCAGGTGCTGTAGAATTGTAGTGGAAAAAAGAGGTTCCATATCCAATTCCGCCGTGCAAATCAAGCGAAATAATCTTTGCCAATACCCACTGTTTTCCAAAATTCAGCATGAGTGCAATAGAATTATTTGTTCCTCTTTCAGTAGTGTAAATACCATTAGTGGAATTGTAAGATTCATAATCAAATCCGAATCCGCTGTAAATAAATTCTGGCTTAAAATATCCTCCCTGAAAATCATTATACCTTTTCATTCCGTCCAGTAAATAATCAGGCGTAAAATAGAGTTTCGGACCTGCCTTTATAAAGATACCCTTTCCATTATAGCCGTCATCAATAAAGCTCAGTCCAATAATGCCAATATTGCCTTCCAATGTAATATTGTTGGTAAGAACCTGCTCATATCCAAACGTAAGATTTCCGGTGAGCGGAGAGAAGAAATCCATTTTAATAATCCTGTTTTTCATCATAGGCGCGGGAGCCATTTCATTTTGTGAAAGTGCCATTTGAGTGCTGCACAACAGGGCAAAGAAAAATAAGAGATTTATCGTTTTCATAGTTTTCAATTGAACATTAAAGATAATAAATAATGTATGGCCGTTGCTTTTTGCAGCTAACACAATCTCAACAAATCCACCGTACATGAATACCTTTGCACAATAATAAGTCTGCCGTGAAGCTGATTGATACCCATTGCCATCTTTACCTGCCGGAATTTGATGCGGATCGTGATGCCATGATGCAAAGGGCGATGCATACCGGAGTTGATGGCTTTTTCCTGCCAAACGTTGAATCAGGAACTATTGAAAGGATGCTGGATTTAAGAGCAACCTACCGGGAAAAATGCTTTCCAATGATGGGTTTGCATCCCTGTTCGGTGAAAGAAGACTGGAAGGAGGAGCTTAAAATTATTGAAGACTATTTATTCAGAAAACCTGAGCTACAATTCCGGGGCATTGGTGAAACAGGACTGGATTTCTATTGGGATAAAACTTTTATGCCCCAACAGAAAGAAAACTTTCAATTGCATATTGATTGGGCTAAGGAATTGGAGCTACCGATTATCATTCACAGCCGCGACGCAACTGATGCTTGCATTGAAATGATCCGGGAAAACAAATCAGAAAAACTCAGTGGCATCTTCCATTGTTTTTCCGGTGATCTAAACCAGGCACAACAAATAATTGAATTGGGTTTTTATTTAGGCATTGGTGGGGTGGTAACTTTCAAAAACGGCGGCCTTGACAAAGTGCTGGAGCAATTGGATCTGAGTCACCTTGTACTGGAAACTGATGCGCCTTACCTCGCACCCGTTCCACACCGTGGAAAGCGAAATGAAAGCAGTTATCTTCCGTTGATTGCTGAGAAAATCGGCATTATTAAAAACCTTTCCACTGAAGAGGTCGCTTCAATTACCACTTCCAATGCGAAACAGGTATTTGCGTATTGATTTTGATTGGCAAGCAAATTTTATGACCTTTGCGTCCCGCTCAAAAAAAGGAGAGGTGTCCGAGTGGTTGAAGGAGCACGCCTGGAAAGTGTGTGTACTCCTAAAGGGTACCGCGGGTTCGAATCCCGCCCTCTCCGCATTTTACTGAAATGCTTATTACGTAAGGGTTTCAGGTCTTTGGATTCTGTCTCCGGAGACAATCATTAAGAAGACTGGTTTTGGCGTCAAATCAAAATTTGACAATGGAATCAGAAAAAAACTTTTGCCTGAGCCGATCTCTAATAAAAGTATAGAGAGAGTAAGCATCTATTCCGCTGGCGGTGATCTTTCAAAAGGATGGTTTGTCCATTATTACCGTGACGTAGGATCCGGAATAATGCAGCGTGTCCGGATCTATGATAACATCAATAAATTCGCTACAGTTGAGCGTCGAATGGATCGCGCTCTCGAGATCGTTCAATTGGCCTTTAACGGTGAGAATGCCGTTACCGGCTATGACGGAAAGAAGTTTTCCAATGATTTATTCAAAGTCGTAAAGAAAGTGCTCCTCCAGAAACAATATATTCTCAGAAAAAAATCATTTCAGACTGGAGTTGTAAAGGAAAATCTGTTTGATAAAATCAAACGGTGTCCAGAAGAGCGCAAGGGATCTCTGTATTTCCAACCTGAGCAAGTAAGTAGATTGAAACTCATCATTTCAGAAAAAGAACCCGCCTTATGGTTGGCTTGCCAATTCATCTATTACTGCTTTATAAGGCCTGGCGAGCTGCGAAATTTAAAAGTGAGTGATGTTATGCAGATGATAGCCAAATCCTCCTGAGGTCAACAATCAGCAAGAATAAGAAGTCTGATTTTGTTTCAATGCCAACAGCGTTTGCGCCGGTGATTGCCGGTATGCACTTACACAGGTATCCGTAATGGTATTCCATCAGAATACTAGGTATCAACTTCCTTTTTTGGGAAGCGAAACCTGACAGTATTGCGTGAACATGGATTCAGGAGCGAATATAATTTATATTCATGGAAGCATACTGGTGTAGTGATGGCCCCATAACAATGGTATTAATGCAAAGGAGTTAAAAGATCAATTGCGACATTACAGTTTGGACATGGTAGCAATTTATTTGAAGAGCATGGGATTGGATGACTTTGGAAATTTGCGAAAAAAATTCCCATCGATCTAATCTATTAAATTTTATTGCTATTTTCAAACATGAATCAGCTTCAAATTGCAGAGAGATCAAAAGTACTAAGTGCTTTAACTAACGAGGCGTTGGCAGAACTCGGTACCAGAAAAGTTGAAAAAAACCATAATGTTGAAAAATACCTATTAGGTGTTTTGGAACGAGTGTATGTATTTACAAGCGACATTTCAACAATTCTGAATCATCAACCAGAACGTTTAACCTTATCGGCCTTTGTAATTTCTCGAGTTATACTTGATGATTTCCTCCATGTCTGCTATCTCTTTTCAAAAGGCTTTGCTGAAGATGTAATTGACAAATTCGATGTTGAACCACTTAAATATTTCTTCGCAATGGGAAAGGAAAATCTTGATTATAATATTAAGTATTTTGAAGGTAAACACGAGAGCTTTATCAACGAAGAAATATTTATTGACTACAGCTATAATTTTTTGAAAAATCAAGATAATCTGAAATATATTTCCCATGTAGATTTGAATGGAGATATTCCCATAATTAAATTTCAATTAGGGATTTCCACAGCTGCGATTTATAAAGATATTTCTAGCAGTCAACATGGATCAGAAAATTGCTATGCTTACAATATATGGCGTCGCTATTCAGCATACGTTCATCATTCGACCCAAACTTTCTTTTCTGAAAGGAATAGTTCAATTCGTACCGCCGACGTTGAAGGCATTAGATTAGTTCTTTTTTATGCTTGTAAAACACTAGTTCTATCTAGAGGATATTTTATTCCAGATCACCCCGAAACAGATCCGATTTTTATGAAAGCGGCTCAGCTTACAAAAGAATTAGGAAGTAAATAGAAACTATTCCATCTTTTCAATCATAGCTTGAATGATAATTCAAACTCATCAGGCTTAAAAATGGATTGAAGTCCTCCTTCATCTTCGGTTGCACTGAAGAAACATGATAAAGACCTGCCAAATGGCCATTGTGCTTTCTCATGTAATATACTGGTACCAGATGGTTGCCTTAAATTGGTTATTCTTCCATAATGTGATTTCGGTGATTAATTTACTGTCCATGATTTGCGAGAGTGGGTTTGAATGGTTACATGAAGAGAACGGCGTTCAATTGCTTGTCTTAAATTTCGACGCTGGCTGAGCGGACATTTATCCAGGAGTAAATTGTATTTCTCCGGATCTACCCACCAGCTGCGAGAAAGATTGCGGAAGGGTTACTCAAAAAGGGTGATTTTGGTGAGATGCTAGTCAAAATCTAAAAAGCAATCGAATCACATATTTCAGCTACAAGTTTTTTTAACATTGATGGTGCGTACATTAAAGAAATGGGTTTCTCGCTAGTGAGAATCTCACTAACTATTTCTTGTTGGGAAGGCATTTTTGAACTTGTTTTAACAGCATTTTGAATTATACTTTTAACTTCCTCGACTAGCATCTTTTCTCCTGTAGTTTTGCCCCTAAAAAGAATGTTGCTTTCATTTATATAGAATTGATCGTTTGCGTGTCTAGTTTGATTCTTAAGAATGTTAAGATCCTTTGCAATTGCCTCTATTTGGCCAAGTAAATAATTATCAACACTTACATTCTTTTGATCTAAATGTTGGACCTTATACTCACCAAAGTTCTTAAGGAAAGATACATAATCTGCATCTTTGGATTTCTCATAAGTGCTCTTTAATTTACTTCCCAATGCAGTTTTAAATTTATTAATAGCATTGAACCTCAAATCTCTGGGATATACAATATGCTCAATTATGCCTGTATCAAATGAATAATCTGTAAGATTGTCTTTCATGATAATTGCAGGTTTGTTAAAAGCCAGTCTCATTCCTAACTCAAACATTACATTAGGGTTTTTAGCACTTACATCACAAATGACCATGTCATTTGAATATAAATTTTGAATTATTCTTCCCTGAATAACGCTACTTTCCTGGGCTTCACTAACTAGTTTTCCCTCAAATCCATTGTCATTGCATACATCCTTAATTATTCCAAGTATCTCAGCCCAATGATCAGAATGCAAACCATCAATGCTACTGATAGGCATTACAATCCCACAAACAGGACTTTCTTCTTTACCATTTTGGGGTTTAATTGTGGTAGCTGTGTCTTCTTTTTTCATGGCAAATTGAAATAAAGTCCGAGATGAAAACTTGAAAAATACAGGCGAGGGTTAAGAGAATAAACCTGCGCCTGTGATCATCAGAGTGCGGATTTACGCACAATTACAGAATGACTTGTCAACTTTAACATCAATCGCTAGGGCTTTCCCATTGATAGGAAGAATTTTCTCCCCGGTCTTTGGGTGCTTTCGCGACTTTCTGATAAATCTCTGGTAACAGAAGCCATTCTTTAGGATAAAGATTAACTTTTCCATGGTTATATACGGGCTGGGTTAAAAAGCCCTGTATTACAACTCTTCTACCAACCTTCCTTACTCCGACAAGTACAAAAGTAAGAACTATCATTAAAGATTATATAATGCCTTAAGTGATAGGTTTTGGACATCATTTTTTGTGGACAATTGGACGGATTTAAATTAATGTATTCATGACAAAAATCATGTGGATCAATAATTCTGGTCAGTATCAGCAACAATTATGGCAACTACTTTCGCGGAAACTTTTTAATCAAAAGTTTCCACAAGGAATCGTAATGATCAATTCTTCCTGATAATATAATTACCATGACAAAAACTATTATCGAGCCTTTTAGGATCAAAACAGTCGAACCCATTTCACTCACTACCAAATCGCAGCGGCAGCGCTTGCTCAAGAGTGCCTGTTACAATCCGTTTTTGCTGCATTCAAAAGATATAATCATCGACCTGCTTACCGACAGCGGCACTTCAGCTATGAGCATCCATCAATGGGCGGGAATTATGCTGGGCGATGAATCTTATGCCGGTGCAGGCAGTTGGCTGAAGCTGGAAAAAACATCCACGAACTGACAGGCATGCCACACATTCTTCCTACACATCAGGGAAGGGCGGCAGAACGGATTTTGTACGGTCAGCTTGGCGGCAAAGGAAAAATCTTTATTGCCAATACCCACTTTGATACCACACGCGCCAACATTGAGTTTACCGGAGCAACAGCTATTGATTGTCTCACCTCCGAAGCTATGGATCTCAATTCCGAATTTCATTTTAAAGGTGATATGGATACCGATGAACTGAAAAAGCTGATCAAAAGCATGGAAGAAAAATATAGCTGCCATTATTCTCACCGTCACCAACAATACAGGCGGTGGGCAACCCGTATCGATGCGCAATGCAATTGAGGTGAGAAAGATTTGTGACGAACATGGGTTGATGCTTGTACTCGACATGTGCCGTATTGCAGAAAACAGCTATTTCATTCATCATTTTGAAAAAGGATTTTCTTCCAAGAGCTACTATGAAATCGCTCAGCAAATGTGCCGTCTGGCAGATGCCTGTGTTATGAGCGCGAAGAAAGACGGGCTTGCAAACATGGGCGGTTTTCTATCGCTAAAAGATGATGCAGTAGCTATGGCCTGTACGAACCTGCTGATCATTACGGAAGGTTTTACTACTTATGGCGGACTTGCCGGCCGCGATATGGAAGCAATAGCAGTTGGTCTGAAAGAAGTTTTTGAACCTGATTACCTTAAGTATCGGATTGAAAGCACAAAATATTTCGGAAATCATTTGTACGAAAAGGGAATCCCGCTCATGCATCCAATCGGAGGTCATGCTGTATACATTGATGCCAAAGAGTTTTATCATCACATTCCTGTTGAGCAATATCCCGGACAAGCACTTGTTTGTGAATTGTACCTCGCCGGTGGAATTCGTTGCGTTGAAATTGGCAGCGTAATGTTTGGGAAGTATAACGCGAAAGGAAAATTAATTCCGGCAGCACAGGAATTAGTCCGGCTCGCTATTCCAAGAAGGGTGTACACACAAAGTCATATTGATTATGTAATCGAAGTATTTGATGAAGTCTACAAAAACAGGAATCGGGCGAAGGGGCTTCGCATTATCTACGAACCAAAATTTCTCCGCCACTTTACTGCGAAGTTTGAAAGAATGTAAAGACAGTAATGCAACTCACAAAATGAACGTGGAAATCTAAATTTCCCCGAAGCCGCAACTTGGATTTATTTTCGCCAGTGAAAATCTTTTCATGAAAAAAATACTTTTGCATTTATCATTTTGTGTGCTGCCTTCCCGGATTTCATTTGCCCAGGATATTATTAAAGGCGCGACCAATACCGTTTCACTCGTAAAGAAAAAGCGCGAAGCTTCCTTCCATAAAAAACAAAGACGGTTCAACCATCGTGCTCTCTTACAAAGAACCGGATGGCTTAAAAGTAATGATGGGCAAGAACGGAAAGAATTTTCCAGTGTGCGATCCTTACCCCAATGCGCTGATGGTGCAGGTAGCTGAAGCGGATATTGATAAAGACGGCAAGTTAGAAATCTTAGTGGGTGCGCGTACATCAACGGAATCAGTAGAAATAAAAATTTATAAAAAGCCGGAATTTGAAACACTGTATAAACTCTGGACGTCATTCACCGGTGTGCAGTCCTTTGAATTTCCCGGAGATGGAAGCGTGAAATTGTATGATATGAATGGCAAATTCGGTTTGTTTAAACTGACGGATGACGGGAAGTTGAATGAATTGTAACAGGTATTTGCTAAATCATCAACTTATTGTATTTGAATTTTTATCCTAACAACCACCCGGCAGCTAAAGGAATTATTTGATACTTTCGCCCCCGGAGAGATGCCAGAGTGGTTGAATGGGACTGTCTCGAAAACCGTTTACCGACTTGTCGGTACGAGGGTTCGAATCCCTCTCTCCGCCTGATCATTCGCCAAAACGGTAATGTTATCATTCCGTAAGCATGAGCACTTTATCACGATTATGAAAGTCTCTCCCGAAAAAAATTCCACAACTCGCTTTATTGCATAATGGCAAGCCGGTAAATTTTTTATGTAAAACCATGCAGAAGGTAGAAGCGGAAGAAAATAATCTGCTTCAATTTCCGCATCGCCATCGGTATTACACCATCATCTGGATCGAAAAAGCAACCGGTACATCAGATTGATTTCAAGTCGTATGCTGTAAGCAGTCAAACCATTTTTTTCATCGGGCCCGAACAAGTGCATCACCTTCTGTTGAAGGGGAAACCAAAAGGAAGGGTATTTCTTTTCACCAATGATTTTCTCGAAGCCAATGGTATTCCGCAACAGTTTTATCTGGACTGGAATTGTTTTTTGCCTGCGATGAAATCAAGCCAATCCGTTTAAAAAGCTCGCAAATTCCTGAAATGAAAAGCTACGCAGATCACATCTTCAAAGAATTTGCAAATGATCAATACCTGAAACAGGAATCCATTGCTGCCTGGCTCAAATTATTTTTAATTGCCTGCAAGCGCCTAAAAGAAAAATGCTGATCTGAATTCGCCATTGCAAAATCCAAGGTCAAGGACAGTTAAAGGAATTCAAGAACCTGTTGGAAAAAAACTATGCACGACAGCATAAAGTAAGTGACTATGCAAAAGCATTGCACCTTTCCGCCAATTATCTTAATGAAGTGATTAAAGAAGAAACCGGTCAGTCCATCAAAGACCTGATTCAAAACCGCATCATTTTAGAAGCTAAGCGGCTGGCCACTTATTCAGATTATTCAATGAAGGAAACGTCCTTTCAATTAGGCTTCGATGATCCTTCTCATTTCAGCAAATTTTTCAGGAATTGCACCGCTACTGATTACACCACTTTCAGAAATGAAATCCGTAAAATGTACCTGTAAGTCGATGTTTTTTAGGCAAGGCCATTAAAATTAACTGGCTGATCTTTGCCTCGTTGGAATTTTCCAGCAGCAAAAAAGATCGAATATGTCAGTAACCATTTTTCACAAAGCCGATAGCCGTGGTCACGCTAATCATGGCTGGCTCGATTCCACCACAGTTTCAGTTTTGCGGGTTATGACAATCCGGAAAGAGTTCACTTTGGCGCCTTGCGCGTGCTGAACGATGATAGCGTAACCGGCGGCATGGGTTTTGGAAAACATCCACACGACAACATGGAGATTGTTTCCATTCCGCTGAAAGGTGCTTTAGAACACAACGACACAACAGGCAGGAAAGCTATTATTAAAACAGGTGATGTACAAATTATGAGTGCCGGCTCAGGCATCTCACATTCAGAAGTTAATGCATCAAAAACAGATGCCGTGAACTTCTTGCAGATTTGGGTGTTTCCTAAACTTCGTAACATTCCACCGTGGTATGAACAAAAAGACATTTGAAACAGCAGACCGGAAAAATAAGTGGCAGTTAGTGGTTTCACCGGAAAAGGAAACTGCAGCATTGTGGATCAACCAGGATGCGTGGTTTTCAATGGGAGATTTTAATGAAGAAATTGAAACCACATATACTATTCATCAAAAAGGAAATGGCATCTATGCTTTTATAATTGAAGGCCGCGCAACAATTAATGGCCAGGAGATGAATGAAAGGGATGGTGCCGGCATCACCGGCGTGGAATCAATAATCATTAAAACTACCAACGATTCTAAAATACTTTTGATTGAAGTTCCGATGGACATTTAGATTCATAATGGCAGCGGCACATTCAATCACGCCTGATATTTATTCATCACTAAACCAAAAACAAATTAAAAATGTCAACTGTAAAATGGACGCTGGATACTGCACATTCGCAGATGCAGTTTAAAGTAAGACACATGATGCTCACCACTGTAACGGGTGAGTTTAAAGAATTTGAAGTGAACGCGGAACAGAAGGAATTGATTTTTCTACCGCAAAAATCACTGCATCGGCAAATATTGCTTCCGTTATTTCCGGCAGCGAACAGCGCGATACCCACCTGAAATCAGATGATTTTTTTAATGCTGAAAAATTCCCCAAGCTCTCTTTTGAAAGCACATCTCTGTGCATGCAGGTGATGACCATTGGATTCTGCAAGGCGATCTTACGATCCGCGATATTACCAAACCGGTTTCTTTCGATGTGCTCTACATGGGAATGATTGATGATCCATGGGGAAATAAGAAAGTGGGATTTGAAGTGAACGGAAAAGTAAAACGCAAAGAATTCGGATTGATGTGGGATGTGGTTACGGCCGGTGGTAGTGGTAAGTGAAGATGTTCGCATCCATTGCAATATGCAGTTACTAAACCGAAGTAGTAATATTATTTGCTGCATTGTTAGATTGTTGAATTGTTATTGCACCTTACACTGAAATATCAATTCAACAATTTGATAACGTAGCAGTA